>NZ_JBEXYU010000002.1:0-665194 GCF_040631115.1 Nonomuraea sp. NPDC005692
CGCCCTCCAGCACCATGCGGACGGCTTCTTCCTTGAACTCGCGTGAGAACTGCCTGCGACGCCTCGTCACGTACCTACCTCTTCCAGACTTTTGTAAGCTTATGTAGCCGACTGTCCGGAATCTGCTGGGCACCCCACCCCTCGTTTGGGATCCAGCGATGCCACGAGGACCTGTCTCGAAGTTGCGGTGCTGATCCGCAGGTTCTGCGTTCGCGTCCGGAGATCTCCCTTAGCGTTGGGGCCGTGCGATGATCACGGTCCTTACGGCGAGCTCTAGACCTGTTGCAGATGGAAGGCCAAGTCGGGACCGGAGCAGCCGCGAGCTGTAAAACCGTCGGCTCTGTCCAGAGGAGCTCAAGCCATCGTTCTCCCTGCTCAACGAGGTAGGCGAACGGTTCAACACGCCCCTGCGACACAAGGATCTCGGGCAGCGATCCGATGTCGCAGGAGCAGACCTGGTCCCTGGTCAACGGGTCCGGGTCCGAGTGGCCCAGCAGCACCCGTGGGGCGTCATGGTGGAGATCCTGGGGCACGAGGGCATCGGTGCATCGATCGATGGCGCGGCGATCGACAGTCCCTCCGGTGCAGGACGGGCGTGGCTTGGCGAGTATCCGGCTGTTGGGACGGAGGTGGACGCTGTGGTGCAACAGATCCGTCGATGGAGCCCGCCGGCGTGGGCGCGTCGGTGGGGCGGGGAGGAACGATGGCTGCGTTCCGGATGAATCGTCACTACGTGCCGGCGTGCTGGCACTCCGCCGCTGTCGCCGACCTGACGCCAATGAGCATGCCGCCATAGGTGATGAGCTCTATGATCAGGTTCGTCCTGATCGTTGTGATTCGGAGAAGATGTCAATCTCATGCGCCGCGCCATGGTCCTTCTGGGTGGCGTTGCCCTCGCCATCGGCGCGTTCGTCCTCTTCTACCGGGGGCCGGGACAACCGTTCATCCGTGGTTACGTGAGCGACGTCGTCGCCACCATGCTGGTCTACGCGTTCTTGGGGCTGTTGTGGCGCACCACCGCCGCACGCCGCACTCTGGCCACGGCCGCGATCGCCGCCGCCGTCGAGTTCTACCAAATAGTCGGTATGGCCCTGCCGGGGGTCGGCGGTGTCCTGGTCGGCGCGTTCCCCGACCCATGGGACCTGGTCGCCTATGCCATCGGTGTCGTCGTGGCCCTGGTCTGGGAACGCCGATTGGTCCGATCCGGTGATCAGGCCGGCTGACTCTCTGACATCACCCCACCGGCACGCTGACGGTACGGATGCCTCCACAGCGGCGAGGTCATCGGGTTCGTCCTGCGCGGTGGCCGGCCGTCGCAAAGCAGGACCGCCGCATCTCAGGAAAAGCCGGCGCATCGCGTCGCGTTTCTCTTGATCGCGGTCAGTCATTTCCGAGGTCCGCCTTTCGGGACCCTTCTGGCTATCCGCCTGGATGCACCTGTCCGTCGACCTGGAGTTTTGTATGGCCGCTTACACGTTCCTCAGTCCCGGCCTGCCGAACGGTGCGGTTGGCGTGCCCGCTGAGGCGGGGAAGCGGGGGATGGTGAGGAGTCGCGGGGATTGCCACCCGCATCCTGAGCTGCGTCTTCCTTGTTGGAGCGAGATCGGCGTGCGTCTTTGCAAGCAGTGCATCGGCGGAATCCGTCATGCAGCGCCAAGCTCGCAGGCGTACCGAGTTCGATTTGAGCAAGCCGGATTGCTTGTTCCTCTGATCGCTATGGGTTGTAGTTCTGCGCCGTACCATCCCGTTCCGCCAAGACCGCTCGGTCCAAATGAGACGGCCTGGGACGGCCAAAACCCGAGCTGCTCATGCGGTTGGTGGCAACACCATCCGGGGTTCAAATCCTCGATCCTCCGCCAGGCGGAAGGCCCTCTCCCTTGATCGGGGAGAGGGCCTTTTTGATTTTCGAAGGTGTCATAGTCGCAACGACCAGAGATTTCCCCAGAGAGTGGAGGCGAGCTCGCCCGCGTCGCGCACCAGGGGTGTGGATACGTGGGTGTAGCGCTCGGTGGTGGTCACTCGGGTGTGGCCGAGCACTTGCTGAACGATCCGGATGTTCGCACCTTGCTCGATGAGGACTGTCGTGGCGGTGTGGCGAGCGTCGTGAATCCGACCTCTTGGACGCCGGCCTGCTGAAGGATGGACTTCCAGATCTTCCAGTCCTCGGTGCGCTCGATGGGAGAGCCGTGCTTGGTCGCGAACACCAGGCCATGGTCTTCCCATCGATCTCCCGCCCTCTCCCGCTCGGCATCCTGCACCTCGCGATGTGCCTTGAACTGGGCGAGGAGTTCGAGCGGGCAAGGGGGGTGAGCTAGCTCTCGCCCTTCCCCTGGTGGACGACCAGGCCGCCGACGGGGCGCTTGGGGCACTTATCCGCATGGCCGGCGCAGTGGAGCGTCGACCTGACTCAGCAGGAGGTGGTCGTCTCGGCTACGCAGGAATCGGTGCCCGGCCCGCCGTTGGCGGTGTCGGTGCCCGCCCCACCCAGGATCCGGTCGTTGCCGGCTTCGCCGTCGAGGGTGTCGTTGCCGTCGTCGCCGCTGATGTCGTCGTCGCCGTTGCCGCCGAAGACGGTGTCGTTGCCGGCACCGGCGGAGATCCGGTCGTTGCCCGCGAAGGAGAGGATGACGTCGTCGCCGCCCAGCGAGGCGATACGGTCGGCGAACGGTGAGCCGCAGATGACATCGGCGCCCGAGGTGCCGACGATGGTCTGCCCCGAGGTGGCGGTGCGCCGGTCGATGGTGCAGCCCGGTCCGTTTTGGAGCGTCCCGTCGACACTGTTGGTGTTGAAGTAGCCGCTGCCGGTCTCTGCGGGGTTGTTGGTGAGGAGCAGGCCCGTTTCCACGTTCAGCGCGCGGGTTGCGCCCTGCGCCGCCGCCACGTCGTCGTGAAGCAAGATCCGGTCGGAGAAGAGGTACGAGTCGTCTTGTGGCCCCAAGATCTGCGAGCGCACCGACTGAGCCGGGACGGGAGCACCGTTGAAGTTGTAGCTTGCGCTCTGCGTCGCGCTCATCCCTGCTTGGTCCATGAGCGCGTAGCCCTGGTAGGTGAACTTGGCGGTGGAAAGCGAGCTCCCCGACGGCGTATGCACGTTCAGCGAGAGCGTGCATTCCTTATCCGAAGCATTACTACCAGGTTCGATGAGCGTCTCGTATGCGCTGAATGTAACCGTGAACGACTTCCCGTCGGGGCTGATCGCCGCCTCCCATGTCCCGGGCGGGCACCCGGTTCCGTTCGCACTGACGCTCGATATGTATGCCTCGGCCGGGTTGGGGGCAGAGGATGCCGCGACCGCGGGCGTCATGACTGCTGCGGTGAGGACGGTGGCGGCGAGTGTACTTGCGGCCAGC
Organism: Nonomuraea sp. NPDC005692; assembly: GCF_040631115.1. Classification (NCBI taxonomy): domain Bacteria; kingdom Bacillati; phylum Actinomycetota; class Actinomycetes; order Streptosporangiales; family Streptosporangiaceae; genus Nonomuraea; species Nonomuraea sp. NPDC005692. The sequence continues at coordinate 3,351 of NZ_JBEXYU010000002.1, forward strand.
TTGGGGAGGGGGTTGCGCATGATGAATGGCATCGGGCATTCCTTTCCGTGGTGAGCATTCCCGGCGAGAACGTTGGGTAATTTCCTGAGGCTCGTTGACCTGCGTAAGATCGAGCTCTTGAATGGTGTCGCGGTAGCGCGGATGTCGGAGCTGTTCTTTTTGTATCCGCCGACACCGCTGCGACAGTGCGACAAGGGAGATACCCCAGCGTCAAGCATGAAAGACGTACGCACTTTTTATAAGCGGGCAAACAATCAGCAATGAGCGAAACGATGGCGCGTCCTTGATGTCCTAGTATTCGCCATCAAAATGGATATTATCCTGACGTGTGGCTCCCGAAAGTCCCGATTCGCGCATATATGCCACGATTTAGAGAATCCGGCCCATCGTGCGGCGGTGGGCCGGGGGCAGCAACCGCGCCATATTCGGGCGACCTTGAGCGGTCGTCAATGAACCCTTTGAGCAGCGCAAACAACCTGTAGCGATCTCGCTGCCGAGATTTCATGGCGCTGAGGTTTCCGCGCTGGACTCGGCGTCGGCCTGGGGGGACGGTCTTCCCGTGCTCGGCTTCGTCTCCCGTCGACGCACAAGCTCGTGCTCGTTGGGGAGCCGCTTTGGCTTGCCGGGATCTTCAGTGGCTGTGCGACTTGCGCGGCATGCCCACCGTCCTCAGCCCGAAAGGCGACGGCGTGGTCATGGATGTCAGGAGCGCCGACGTCCCTGGCAGCCATGCCGTCGTCGCGCCCGGAGAATGTTTGGGAAGCCGTCTCCATGAGTCGAGCAGCGAGCACGCGCGTGTCGACTCGGTAGGTCGGTGCTGAGCGATGGCTACCTTGATGTCCGTCACTCCGCGCTTGGCGATCAGGCGGCAGCGGGGCTGGTCTAGCTGTAATCCCGTCTCGTATATAGCCCGTCCAGGGAGACCAACGCGGCCAGGTGGTCCAGGTGGACCCAATAGGGACACCCAAGACTCGAGCTGCTGATACGGTTTGGTGGCAACACCATCCGGGGTTTAAATCCCTGATCCTCCGTCAGGTCAATGGCTCTTCTCCATCTTCGGGGGAGGGCCTTTTCGATCTCGGCGGGACCGTGAGTTGCAGTTGGCCCGTCAGCCCAGAGGGCGGAGTCCAGTCGCTGGGGTCCTTCCACAACTCGCCTCAAGGACCGCCGCCGGGCTGGTAGGCCATAAACGCTGTGGCGCTCAACGACGCGTGGAACCCTCAGGTGGTCGGTGTTCTTCTAAAAGGTCGGGCGCCGCCGCTGTCGCCACCATGGCCAATCAGGGGATGCGAGCGGATCCGGCGACGTTCGAGCGAGAAAGCTTCTGTCAACGGGAAGTACGAGGCTGTAGAGGTGCGGTCGCGCCCAAGGGGGCAATGCCATGAGCACCTGTTCCAGCTCCCCACGCGGATCGTCCTCGTAACAGCCAAGGCATGTGCAGATGGGCAGGAGCCGGGTGGAGGTGCCGGAAATGACTTCCCGCGTCCAAGCCAGCAGCACCGCAGCCACATGACCTGGGCCCAGCCGGGTGTGCTCCAGCGCGATCACTGCAGCCATGGGGCGCGGTCCGAGACCGGGAACCTGATGAATCGAAGCTCTGTGGGTCACGCACATGAATCCTCGGGTGCGAACCGCTGAAGGGCGCCTACGCGGCATGGCCCTTTCTACACGTCGTCATGAGCGTGATGATCGCATGCCTGCAGCGTGATCTCCAGGTCCCGATCGGCCGAAGCGAACTACACCCCGGCGGGGGACTTCGGCGCCGGGACAGCTGCTGGCGGTCCGGGCGTCTTTCGCACACGTACGATCCCCTGATCTCGGGCGATCGAGCGGGAGGGGCCGATGGGGGTCTTCTACGACTATTACCGGGCGGCAAACAGGCAGGCCGCTGCGGAGAAGCCCGATAACCCACGTGCAGTTGAGAAGCCCATCCCGGGCGTAGCTACGTTCGACGCCGTGGACGCCAAGTGGATCGACCCCGGCGTGTACTCGGCCGGCTCGTAGCCCTTGCTGGAGACGTTCCGTTCAGCTTGGACCTGGTGCAGACGATCACCACCTGTCCGCCGCCCGAGGGCGCTCCGACGACTCTCCTTACAAGGAGGGGCCGGGAATTGAAGAGCTCCCCGCAGACGTGCGCGACACGCTCGCCGGCATCCCGGACAGCAGGTTGGACGAACTCGTTGAGCACTGGGAGCGGATCGAGGAGTTCGCCGACGTGCCACCGGCCGATGGATACCTCGAGAAGCCGCCTGATCTCTGATCAATGAGGACGAGCCTGTTCACGCCGTCCCCCTCCGGGCTGAGGACGGTCACGGCTCCGGCGCCGGTGGTGTGGTGCGGCGAGTCGTGCCCGGGGGCCTCGACGTACCAGGGCAGTGATCAGAACTGGGCGTTGGTCATCGTGTACCACGTCGGCGCGAACGTCAGCAGGGCCAGCGCGACCAGGACGGCGAGCGCGCCGAGTACGCGCGGAGTGGTGACGGGCGCGGGGGAGATGGGGCGCATCTTCCAGCGTCCGGCCGTGACGAAGGCCGCGACGCCTCCCAGGAGGAGGTTGGCGGGAACCAGTTCGTACTCGCCGCGCACGATGTGGAAGCCGGCCGCGAGGACCATCGTCAGCGTCAGGCCGGCGGCGGCGAGCGGCGTCAGCATCGGCTTGACCTTCGTCATCGCCGGCAGGATCAGGCCGATGCCGCCGAGTACCTCGACGATCCCGATGAAGACGATCAGGGACTGCGGCACCGCCGCGTACCAGGCCACAGCCCGGGGCGCCGCCGCGTACAGGACGTCGTCGTACAGCAGCACCTTGCCGAAGCCGCTGCCGGCGAAGAAGAAGCCCCACAACGCTTGGAGTGACCAGAGTGCGCCGTTGAGGGTGAACCTCAGTCTGCGTGCCTTGGGCTGCTGCTCGACGTCCGTGATGCTGAGGAGGTTCTCGCTGACGTGGTGGCTCATGTCCTGTCACTGCCTTTTCTGATCGGATTCGCGGGGGAACTCGCCGGTGCTTCGGGCCTTCGTCAGTACGTGCTGATCGGTGCGTGCTGACGGGGCCTATCCGAGCACGGAAGCGAGGTCGTGCGCATCGTCCGTGGGACAGGGTGGGACACGAGAGAGGCGGTCCGCCTGCGGAAACGTGAGTTATGCCGCAACCGTGGGATGGGACGGTCCACACGCGAGGCCCGCGCGTGCACCGCTCGGCGGTCGGGCGGGCGCCGCAGGGTGGGGAAGGTGTTCCTGCGGCGCCGAACCGCGGCCCGGCTCCCGGGCGTCAGTCCTGGAGGACCGAGAGGACGTTGCCCGCCGGGTCGGTGAACCAGGCGATCAGGGGGCCGCCACCGCGGAAGATGCCCCTTTCGTCGGTCTTCAGGTGCTCGTAGCGCTGGAACTGCACGCCGCGGACCGCCAGGGCGTCGACGGTCTGCTCGATGTCCTCGACCGGGAAGTTGAGGATGGTGAAGGTTGCGGGGACGTGGTCGGGTTTGGGGTAGACCAGGATGTCGGTGCCGCCGGTGATGTGCAGGGTCAGCAGGCCGTTCGACTCCGACACCTCCAGCCCCAGGGTGTCGCCGTAGAACGCCTTCGCGGCGGCCAGATCGTCGACGGAGAATCCGCTGAACGCCTTCGTCTTGCCGAACATCGTCACATCGCCTTCCGGTGTTCCTCGCTGAGCTGGATGATCTGGACGTAGTTGCCGTCGGGATCGATCGCCGTGGCGAACAGGCTGCCCTCGCGGTCCTCGAGCTCGGCCAGCCAGGACACGCCCGCCTCCTCCATCCGGGCGGCGATCGCGCGCGCGTCCGGGACGTCGAAGTTGAGTATCACCCGTCCGGGCTCGGGATTCTTGTCCGCCACGTCGGCCCGGGTGTCGATGATCAGGTGAAAGTCGCCGAACGTCAGCACGCCGTAGTGGGTGACGTCGGTGTCGGACTCGGGGTCGAGCACGGTGGCGTACCAGGCGCGTAGTCGTGCCGGGTCGGTGCTGGCCAGGAGCAGGCTGTTCAGGATGGGGCGCGTCATCGTTGCCTCCCGATGGTCGGTGCGGCGGAGGGGATCCGCCTTCGGGAGGGCAGACTCGACCGGGCGTGGGAACTCATCGGTGGCGCGCGAACGGATTTCCTGAAGGTGCCGGGCGTCCCTGGAGGAGTGGGCGTCCCTGGAGGAGTGGGGGCCCTGGACGAGAGGGTCAGGCGGTGCGGAGGGTCAGGCCGTACGCGCTGAGGATCTCGTTGACGGGCTGGTAGTACGTCGTGCCGCCCGTGCTGCAGTTGCCGGAGCCGCCCGAGGTCACACCCTGGGCCTGGCCGCCCGAGATGAACGGTCCGCCGGAGTCGCCGGGTTCGGCGCACACGTTGGTGCGGGTCAGGCCGTACACGGTGCCCTGGGCGTAGGTGATGGTGGCGTTGTGCTGCTGGACGGTGCCGCAGTGCCAGCCGGTGGTCGGCCCGGCACGGCAGACGGACGCGCCCACCGTCGACTGGACCGAGCCGCGTACGGTCACCAGCGTCCCGCCGGGGCCGCGGACGTACGGCTGCGCGGTGTGCCCGGGGGTGGCGACCCACGCGTAGTCGTTGCCCGGGAAGGACGAGCCCTGGAAGGTGCCGGCTGGTGACTTGACCAGGTCGCCGGTGTGCCCGCAGTGTCCCGCGGTGACGAAGCCCTGGACGCTGCCCTTGGTGACCGAGAAGCCGATCGTGCAGCGCATCGAGCCGACGTAGAAGGGGTCGCCGCCGATGATGTCGGCGTACGTGCGGGGGAGTTCGGCGGCCGGCGCCACCACGACGGCCGCACTGCGCGCGGCCGCCACCAGGGCGGCGGCCGGTGCGGACCCGGACGGGGAGGCGACCTGGAGGACGACCCGGTTCGCGCGGACGTCGGCGTACCAGAGGGCGGGGCCCGTCCGGATGCGGCGGGCGGCCTGGTCCAGGCGGCGGACGACGGCGTCCAGCTCCGACAGCGAGTGCCGCACGACGACAGGGCGCGCCCCCCGGGCCGAGATCACGGCGGTCCGGGCGGGGTCGGTGGTGGCGACGACGAGGGCGGAGGCGTCCTCGGTCAGCCACGACCCGCCGTAGGAGTCGCCCAGTGAGGTGGCCAGTTCGGCCTCCAGGGCGGCGGCATGCCGCTCGTTCGCCAGCCGGGTGACCACTGCGGGCTCCGAGAGGCCGAGGTCGCGCGAGAGCGCCTCGATCACGGGGTCGGACGCCGCGTGGGCGGGGGTGGCCAGGCAAGCAGCCACGAGGGTGATGCCTGCCACTGCACAGCGAAACATGCCGCCGCTCCTCGATGGGGGGTTCTGTCACGGTAACGGCTGACAGCCAAATGAGGAGATACCAAATATTTCCTATTAAGGCGATATGCCCGTCTTTCCGGCCACCGGCCACAAATGGAGATTTTTCAACCTAAAGTTGTAACTGGTGGTATGTCGGTATCGTATTGGGCCTGGAGGTGTTCCCTATGGGTAATGGTGTTCGTCATTTCGCCGGGGCCGCGGTGGGGGTCGCCGCGATCCCGTTGATCGCGGCCGGTCTCCTGTACGGACCCCGCGCGACCACGTCCGTCCTCGACTGGACGGCGACGGCGGCGCTGGCGGGGACCGCGGTCCTCATCGGAGTCCTGGCCGGTTCCCGGATTTCCCCGGTCGCCTCGCTGCTGCCCGGCCTGGCTTTCACGGCCCTGGCCGGGGCGACGGTCGTGCGGGCCGCCACGGGAGGCGACCGGAGAATGGGATTCGACCTGGTGCCCGCCGATTATCTGGACGCGTACGCGGCATTGCTGAATACCTGGTCGTTGGTGATCGGCGGCATTCTGCTGACCGCTTCGGTGTTCCCGTCCCGGTGGCGGGCGCGCCGGGGCGGGGCGGCGGCTCCGGAGGAGGGGGAGGAGCCGCCGCCGCTGCCCAAGCGCGTCCCGTTCGCGTCGAAGAGGATCACATCGGCGCGACCCGCTCCCGGGCCAGCCACAGGGCGATGACCACGTACGGCAGGATCAGGAGGGCGAACGTCGTGCCGTGGGACAGGAACGGCGATCCTGCGCCGTAGGCCGTGTAGACGGCCAGGGTGACCACGTTCGTCCCGAGCCCGGCCACCGACGTCACGGTGGCCCGCTGGCCGCCCGAGACACGTTCCTGCAGCCGCGTGTCGGCCACCACGCCGGCCATCTGGAACGCCCCGAAGGCGCCGGCGACCAGCAGAAACCCGGCCGGATGCGGAACCAGCGCGCCCGCCGCCATGGCCAGCGCCGCCAGCGCCAGGACCAGCGCGAACGACCGCTCGCTCAGGCGGCGGGCGGGCCCCGCCAGCAGGCCGCCCGCCGCGGCCCCGACCCAGACGGCCAGGACGAGCAGCGGAACGGCAGTCCTGGGCGCGCCGGTCTCGGCGGCCAGGAAGGGCACGTACTCCTCCAGCGCACCCCAGATCGCCGTCACGACGGAGATCAGGACGATCGCTTCGAGCACGTTCCGATCGGTACGGGCCTCGGCCACACCGGCCCGCAGAACCGCGAGATACCGCCCATCCGAATCAGCGGACGCCGCTCGGGCAGGACGCCGCTCGGGCAGGGTCAGCGCGGTCGCCGCGCACAACAGGCAGGCCACCACGCTGGCCACCCCCACCGCCGGATAACCGCCGATCGCGAAGACGGGCGTGGCGAGGGCGATCGCCGACGCGGCGGCGGCGATGCCGATCGAGTGGGCCCGGCCCATGATCGCGGCGTACCGGCTCTGGAGGCCCCGGCGTTCGAGCTCCTCGTACGCGAGCGCCTCGAAGGCGCCCGAGACGAGCGCGCCCTCGGCCCCCCACAACACGAAGCCCAGCGCGAAGGCCCAGTAGGACGGGAACAGCACCCACAGTGCGAAGCCGGCGCCGGCCAGCAGCGGGCCGAGGAACAACAGCAGTCGGCGGGACACCGCGTCGGCCCAGGCGCCGGAGGGGATCTCCAGCACCATGCCGGTCACGGACCAGATGACGAACAGCGAGGACGTCTCGGCCACCGAGAGCCCGGAATCGGTGAACAGCAGCGTGTACACCGGGTAGAGCAGGACGAACTCGCCGAGGAACGTGTAGACGTAAAGCTTGGGGACGAACATGCGGCCCTCTCGGAAGGGGCGGACAGGGACTCCGTCTGGTGCTCGGCACCTCGGAGGCCCGCGCGCGCTCCTGCCGCGTCGGCCGCTGGTGGTTCATCAATGTCGCCAGTGCATGCCCGGAGTCTAACCCCGGCCCGCCTCCCCGCGCTCGCCCGTACGCGCTAGGCGGACCTGGCCGGCTCCTCGGGCAGCGGGATCCACTTGTGCGCCCAGGTGACCAGCTCGTCGAGGACCGGACGCAGCTCCTGGCCCATCTCCGTCAGGTGGTACTCGACCCGCACCGGCGACGTGGCCAGCACGCGCCGCTCGACGAGCCCGGCCGTCTCCAGCTCGCGCAGCCGGCGGGCCAGCATCGTGTCGTTGATGCCGGGGATGGCCGCCTTGAGAGCGGCGTAACGATGGGCGCCCTTGAAGATCATGTGGATCACGGCCCCCGACCACCGGGCGCCGATCAGTTCGAGGGCGACGTGGAACCGGACGCAGACGGAATGGGGGCTCACGGGAGTGATCCTAGCATTTGCTAAGAAATGTTTAGTTACTCAATAATGTTGAGGTATCAACCACCTGAGGAGGAGCCCCATGGACAAGCCGGTCCTGCAGATCATCGTCGCCAGCACCCGCCCCGGCCGTGCCGGGCGCGAGGTCGCCGAGTGGTTCAGGAGCCGGGCCGTCGCCGCCGGCCACTTCGACGTCGAGCTGGTCGACCTCGCCGAGGTGGGCCTGCCGTTCCTCGACGAGCCGAACCACCCCAAGCTCAAGCAGTACGTGAACGCCCACACCAAGGAGTGGAGCGCCACCGTCGACCGGGGTGACGCCTTCGTGTTCGTGACCCCCGAGTACAACCACAGCTTCACGGCCGTGCTGAAGAACGCTCTGGACTACCTGCACCACGAGTGGCAGCACAAGGCGGCGGGGTTCGTCAGCTACGGCGGGATCTCCGGCGGCACCCGGGCGGTGAACGGCCTGCGCCAGGTCGTCAGCACGCTGAAGATGATCCCCGTGGTCGAAGCCGTCAACATCCCCTTCTACCAGCAGTTCATCGCCGAGGACGGCACCGTGGCGCCCAACGACGTCATGATCGCCGCCGCCGACGCCATGCTCGCCGAGCTGGCCAAGCTCACCGGCGCGCTGCGTCCCATGCGGCTGGCCTCCGCCTGAGCTACGCTGCCGGTCGTGGCGCTGGCAGTGGATGTGGTGGTCCGTTACCGCAAGGCCGTGACGTACGGCGTGCACGCGGTGCTCGCCGCCCTGGAGACCTCGGGCGTGGAGCACCGGCAGCTGCTGGGCGTCACCCCGGAGGAGACGGCGGCCCACATCGCGGCGAGCGGGGCCGACCGGGTGCTCGTGCTCTGGTCGTTCTACTCGCCCGACGCCGAGGCCATGGCCGCCGAGCTGGCCGCCGTCAGGTCGCTCAGCGGCGGCCGGGGGCTGCACGTCGCCGGCGGGGTGCACGCCACCGCCGAGCCGCAGCAGGTCATCGACGCCGGCTGGGACCTGGCCGCGATCGGCGAGGGCGAGTCCACGATCATCGCCCTGGTGGAGGCGCTGCGGCGGGACGAGCCGCTGACGACCGTGCCGGGCCTCGCGGTCAAGGACGGCGACGGCGTCGCGCTCAGGACGCGCCCGGCCCCGCAGCTCCCGCTCGACGCGTTCCCGTCGTTCCTGGGGCGTAAGGGGCCGATCGAGATCACCCGGGGATGCCGGTACACCTGCCGGTTCTGCCAGACGCCGTTCATGTTCGGCGGCCAGTTCCGCCACCGGTCGGTGGCGAGCGTGCGCCGGCACGTCAAGGGCATGGTCGAGCAGGGGCTGCGTGACGTGCGGTTCATCACGCCGACCTCGCTCTCCTACGGCTCGCCGGGCCCCGATCCCGATCTCGGCGCGGTGGAGGAGCTGCTGGCGGGGGTCAAGGAGGAGCTGCCGCCGCACGGCCGGGTGTTCTTCGGCAGTTTCCCCTCCGAGGTGCGGCCCGAGCACGTCACGCCCGAGGCCATGCGGCTGCTCAAGCGGTACGTCGCCAACGACAACCTGATCATCGGCGCCCAGTCGGGATCCGACCGGGTGCTGGCCGCCTCGGGTCGCGGGCACGGCACCTCGCCCGTGCGCGACGCCGTCAGGATCGCCGTCGAGCACGGCTTCAGGCCGAACGTCGACTTCATCTTCGGCATGCCGGGGGAGTCGGAGGAGGACCAGCGCCGGTCGCTCGTGCTGGCCGGTGACCTGGCCGAGCTGGGCGCCCGCATCCACACGCACACGTTCATGCCGCTGCCCGGCACGCCCTGGCGGGACGCCGAGCCCGCGTTCATCCCGCTCACGACCGTGCGGGAGCTCGACCGGCTGGCCCAGCGCGGCGACGCGTACGGCCATTGGCGCCGGCAGGCCGAGCACTCGGCCCGGCTGGCCGAGACGGCCAAGGCGTACCCGCGCCGCACCCGCCGCCGCAGAACGGACTGAAGGCCACGAAACGCTACGCGCGGAACAGGCCGGTCAGTCGTCGTCGGTGAGTCGTTCCAGCGCGCGGTTGATGGAGTCGCCGAGCGGCCGCAGAACCTCGGAGAGCGCCTCGGCCAGCGGCCTGAGGATCTCCGTCGCCTCGTCCAGCAGGTCGGGCGACTTGTGCTCGGGAGGCGCCCAGCGCATGGCGTCCGCGCTCAGCGTCTCCCATTCGTCCACGACGCCGTCGATGGCGTCGAGGACGTGATCCGGATCGTTTGGCATGACCCTCTCCGGAACAAATCGGTCGGATACCTGCCACGGTACCTTCAGGCCGGGATCGACACCCCAATCCCGCCCCGGGTCTGCGCGCCGTACCGCTCCTTGTCGGCGGCCAGGTCGAGCGGGCGGATGGCGGACCGGGCGGCCAGCGTCTCGTCCGTGATCAGTGAGGCGGGCACGAGCCAGGAGACCTCGAACTCCAGCCCGTCGGGGTCCTTGGCGTACAGCGCCTTGGTCGTCCCGTGGTCGGAGGCGCCGACGAGGGAGCCGAGCTCGCTCAGGGTGACCGCGATGCGCTCCAGCTCGTCGAGCGTGTCGACCTCCCACGCCAGGTGGTAGAGCCCGACGGCGGTGCGTCCGGCGGGCGAGGGGCCGGCGGCCGCGCCGATCTCGAACAGCCCGAGGTCGTGGTCGTTGCTGGAGCCGGGGGCCTGGAGGAACGCGGCGCCGCGCATGCCCATGACCACCTCGAATCCGAGCGCCTCCCGGTAGAAGGCCACGCTGCGCTCCACGTCACGGACGTAGAGGACCGCGTGATTGAGCCTGTGGACCGGCATGGTCGTCCCCTTTCACCTGGTTCTCCCGGCCAGAGTATATGAGAGTTCAACTAAAATGAGAGGGTGACCCGATGGCTGGATCCGGACGAGCAGCAGACCTGGCGTGACTTCCTGGCCGCCGGCCAGCTCATCAACGAGGCGCTGGACCGGCAGCTCCAGCGCGAGGCGGGCATGCCGCACACCTATTACGTGATCCTGGTGACCCTGTCGGAGGCGCCGGGCCGGTCGATGCGCATGAGCGAGCTGGCCGCCAGGGCCCAGAGCTCCCAGAGCCGCTTGTCGCACGCCGTGGCCCGCCTGGAGGAGCGCGGCTGGGTGCGCCGCGAGCGCTGCCCGGCCGACGGCAGGGGCAACGTCGCCGTCCTGACGGACGAGGGGTTCGCCACGCTGGCCTCCGCCGCCCCCGGCCACGTCGAGGAGGTGCGCCGGAGCCTGTTCGACGCCCTCACCCGCGAGCAGGTCCGCGAGCTCGGCGCGATCTGCTCGGCCGTGCGGGGCGCGCTGGAACGGTAGAACGCCCGGCCGTGCGGGACACGCTGGAGCGGTAGCGAGCGAACTGTCACGGCCAGGCCGTAGCCTCTCCCGGTAGCCGAACGAGGGGATTGCCGATGCACCACACCGAAGAGGCACTGTTCCGGACGGTCCACGGCATCGCCGGGTTGATGGCGGGCCAGCCCGTGCCCGTCGTCATGGAGGCGTTGCTGCGCCACCTGCCCAAGGCTCCAGGTCTCGAGGTGGCGGAGATCCGCAAGATCGCGGAGGAGATCAGCGTCGGCCGCGACCCCTCGGGGCTGTGAATCACCCAGAATTGCCCCTGATTGTGGCTCCCGAGCGGGGATACCATCTCAACCATCTCGCGCTGGAGCACGCATAAGGAGTTCGGGTGACGCTGGTCGCTGGGGTTGATTCCTCCACGCAGAGCTGCAAGGTCGTCATTCGCGAGGCCGAGACGGGCGCACTGGTCAGGCAGGGCCGCGCCGCCCATCCGGCCGGCACCGAGATCCACCCCTCCCACTGGTGGACCGCCCTGCTGCGGGCCGTCGAGGAGGCCGGCGGGCTCGCCGACGTCGCCGCCGTCAGCGTGGCCGGGCAGCAGCACGGCATGGTCTGCCTCGACGAGGCGGGCGAGGTCGTGCGCGACGCCCTGCTCTGGAACGACACCCGCTCCGCCCGGTCCGCCGCCGACCTGGTGGCGGAGCTGGGCGGGCCGGGGGCCTGGGCCGACGCGGTCGGCTCGGTGCCCGTCGCCGCGTTCACCGTGGCCAAGCTGCGGTGGCTGGCCGAGCACGAGCCGGACAACGCCCGCCGCACGGCGGCGGTCTGCCTGCCGCACGACTGGCTGACCTGGCGGCTGGCGGGCGCGCTCGCCCTCGGCGGCGGCTCCGGTCCGGGCGGTGGCTCCGGTCTCGGCAAGGGCTCCGGTCCGGGCGCCGATCTCGCGGCCTGGCAGGACGCGCCCCCGCCGCCGCTCGACCTGCTCACCACCGACCGGGGCGACGCCTCGGGCACCGGCTACTGGTCCCCGGCCACCGGCGCCTACCGCACCGACCTGCTCAAGGCCGCCTTCGGCGCCGTCCCGCTGCTGCCCAGGGTGCTGGGGCCCACCGACCGCGCGGGCGACCCGGCGTCGGCCGGGCCGCTGCTCGCGCCCGGCACCGGCGACAACATGGCGGCCGCCCTCGGCGTCGGGGCCGGGCCGGGTGACGTGGTGGTCTCGCTCGGCACGTCCGGGACGGTGTTCGCGGTCGCGGAGACGCCGAGCGCCGACCCCACCGGCGCCGTCGCCGGGTTCGCCGACGCCACCGGGCGTTTCCTGCCGCTGGTGTGCACGCTGAACGCGGCCAGGGTCCTCGACGCCGCCGCCGGGCTGGCCGGGGTCGGCCTCGACGAGCTGAGCGACCTCGCGCTCCGGGCCCCGGCGGGGGCCGGCGGGCTGACGCTGGTGCCGTACCTGGAGGGGGAGCGCACCCCCAACCGGCCCACCGCGACCGGCTCGGTCCTCGGGCTCACGCTGGCCACCTCGACCCCGGCCCACCTGGCCCGCGCGGCCGTCGAGGGCATGCTGTGCGGCCTCGCCGACGCCCTCGACGCACTCGGCACCCGGCCGGAGCGGGTGCTGCTGATCGGCGGCGCGGCCCGCTCGGAGGCCGTACGCCGCGTCGCGCCGACCGTCTTCGGCGTGCCGATCGCGGTGCCGCCGCCCGGCGAGTACGTCGCCGACGGCGCCGCCCGCCAGGCCGCCGCCCTTCTCACGACCCCCGACTGGCGGACCGAGGACACCGAGACCTACGACGCCCCGGCCGTCCCGGAGATCCGCGCCCGCTATGCCAGTGCCACGTCCCACGTGCTCGACTGAGGGCTCTTGTTATTGGGTGAAAAAAGCCTCGCGGTGGACAAGTCATTAGAAATCCGATGCGTGTCGGAGTTGCTGGTCGCGGACGTGTGAAGCGATGCTGCGATCAGCGTGATACCTGGAACCACGGGTGTCCTTCCTGCGAGAAACGGAGAGATCCGTGGCCCTCACTCTTAATGCCGTGACCATCGACGCTGCGGACAATATCAACGGCGTGTTCCGGTACGACGGATTCGGCACTTCCTGGACCCAGATCAGAGGGCCGGTAACCGTCATTGGGCCTTTCGGCGGCGGGTGGGGAACCCTCGTCGAGGGCACCGGCGACGAGACGGGCACCGCGTTCGGCTACAGCGGCACCCCTTTCGACTGGTTCTCCGTCGGCGAGATCGGAGCGACCTACGCCGTCTCCGACGACACCGTCTACAAGACGCCTCGGGACGGCAGCCGGATCCTCCAGTTCGACGGCTTCGACGGCGACACGCCGCTGTGGAGCAAGGTCGGCGACTCCGGGTTCCTGGCGGTCGGCGGGTTCAGCGTCGTGGCCCAGATGCCCGACTTCCAGGGTGACACCTTCCTCTACAGCGGCAATCCGAACGACTGGGAACGCATCGGCCCGAAGGGCGGCGCATACGCGATCGCGGACACGGTCTTCCGGACGGACCCGCTCGGTAACACGGTGTTCAGATACACCGGATCCGGCACCGCCTGGGACAACCTCGGCGCCCCTCCCCGCGGTGTCCTCCAAATCTTCGCCGGAGGTTTCGGGCTCTTCGCCACCGCCGCCGACTTCAGTGGCGTATATCGATTTCAGGACGCAGGCGGAAATTGGCAGCGCATAGGGGACCACAGTGCGTCCTGCGCGGTCACGGACGATACCGTTTTTCGAGTGGCTCGGGATATGAGCGTATTTCAATACGATGGATTCGATGATTCCTGGACGCCCATCGGCCGTCCCGATCGCGTGCTCCGCCTGTTCGTCGCCTCCGACTGAGGAGCACCGTCCACCCCGGGGACGGGGGAGGGGGACTCAGGGGCGGACTCAGGGACGGCTCGGGGGTGCCACCGGATGTGGCGACACGCCTGGGGGCGCGAGAGTTGGGCACATGACCGCAGTGCCGAACAGCAGAGTGAGAGTCGCGAGAGCGCCCTGGAGCGCGAGCCTGAGGGCCCTCATGACCCCGGCGAGGCTCTACCCCCTGATCGCCTGTGCATCGATCGTGTTCTCGGTGGTCGCGATCCTGGTCGGTCACTTCGGGCCCGACCCCTACCTCGACCCCATGAACGTGACCATCAGCGAGTACGCCGTGACCGACCGCGGGGGCGTCACGGAGGTCGCGATGGCGGTGCTCGGGATCGGGTCGCTCGCCCTGCTGGCCGCACTGAGGAGGATGGGGGCGCCGATCCGGGGGCTGCCGGAGAAGTTGCTCATGGTGTGGGCGGCGGCGCTGGTCGTGGTGGCGGTCATCCCGACCGTCCCCCTCGGCCTCGATCTCGACCTCGCGGCCCAGGTTCACCGGTACGTGTCGATCGCGGCCTTCGTGAGCCTGCCGGCCGCCGGGGCCCTGCTGGTGCCCAGGCTGACCGCGGACGCCCACTGGAAGCCCGTCGCGCGGGCCGTGGAGTGGGTGGCGCTGGCGGGCGGGTTCGGGCTGCTGGCGATCACGTACGTGGCCCTGCCGGGGGAGCGGGTCATGATCGGCCTGGTCGAGCGGCTGCTGCTGGGCGCCGAGGTGTCGTTGCTCGGCCTGCTGGCGGCGTGGGCGCTGTGGCTGACGTGGTCGCCGGCCCGCGCCCCGAAGCACCCAGTAGACGCAAATTTCCCGACATATCACAGATTTATCGCTAGTCGATCTTAATCTCGTCTGTTTCGATGCTATTCTCTCCCGCGATCTTCTACGCGGGAGCAGGTGTCATGGCATCGGGCAGATCCATCCGATTCAAGATCTCGACGCTGCTCGTCATCCCCTTGATCTCCCTGATCGCGCTCTGGGGCTTCGCCGCGAGCACGACCACGGGCGAGGCGCTGAACCTCTTCAAGGTCGACGCCATCTGGTCGGGAGTGATCAACAACGCCGACGGCCTGGTCTCCAACCTCCAGGTCGAACGCCTGGCCTCCGCCGAACGCCTCGCCGGCACGGCGACCGAGCAGGGGGCCCTGACCAAGGCCCGCGCCAAGGTGGACGCCGCCAGGAAGACCCTGCGCGAGCAGGCCCTGTCGGAGGACGCCCAGGCGGCGATGACCGACGACATGAGGAAGCAGTTCCAGGTCGTGCTGGACACCGTCGACCGGCTGCCGGAGGTCAGGCGCAAGGTCGACGAGCGCAGGCTCACCCCCGGCAACCTGGTCACCGAGTACGCCAAGGTCTCCGACGAGGTCCACCTGCTCTACTCCAGGCTGACCGTCAGCACCGACCTCGAACTGTCCCTCCAGGCCCACGGCCTGATCGCGGCCGACGAGGTGCGCGAGCTGCTCAGCCGCGAGAACGCCCTGGTCGTCGCCTCCAACGGCCGCCCCTCGATGCACGACGTGCACCTGCTGGCCGGCATCGACGGCACCCGCACGTTCCTGTTCCCGAAGGCGCTGGCCAACCTCGACAGCGAGCTGCGGGCGCCGTTCGAGAAGCTGTTCTACTCCTCCAGGTACATCACCATGGAGAGCCTCCTGAGGAGCTTCGTCGCCGGCCAGCCGGCCGACATGGACCTCTGGCGCGGCATCGCCGACCAGGTGCTCAAGGACTACAGCGAGGCCGTCTGGGACACCGGGGACAAGCTGCTTGGCCGGATGGAGCCGGCCGGCGTGGTCATCGTGGTCAGGGCCGCGATCGCGGGCGCGCTGGGGCTCATCGCGGTGGCCTTCTCGATCTTCATCTCCGTCCGGGTGGGCCGCAGGATCACCAGGGAGCTGGCCACCCTCCGCCGTACGGCGCTCGACCTGGCCGAGGTCAGGCTGCCCGACGTGGTGACGAAGCTGCGTACCGGCGAGCGGGTGGACATCGAGGCCGAGGCGCCGCCCATCAAGGTCGGCGACAATGCCACCAGCGAGGTCGTCGACCTCGCCGCGGCCTTCGACAGCGTGCAGAGCACCGCCGTGGACGCCGCCGTCGAGCAGGCCAGGCTGCGCGAGGGCGTGGCCGAGGCGCTGCGGAACCTGGCCAGGCGCAGCCAGTCGCTGCTCCAGCGCCAGCTCAGGATGCTGGACGAGATGCAGCGCCAGACCGAGGAGCCCGAGGCCCTGGAGCGCCTGTTCCGGCTCGACCACCTGACCACCCGCATGCGCCGCCACGCCGAGGGCCTGGTGCTGCTCTCGGGCGGCACGGCGGGCCGCAGGTGGCGCGGCGTCATCCCGGTCGAGGACGTGCTGAGCGGCGCCGCCGCCCAGGTCGAGGAGTACACCCGGGTCCGCGTCTACCCGATGCCCGAGTGCGGCGTGTCCGGCTCGGCCGTGGCCGACCTCATGCACCTGTTCGCCGAGCTGATCGAGAACGCGACCTCGTTCTCCTCGCCCGCCAACGAGGTCTCGGTGCGCGGCGAGATGGTCGGCAGGGGCTTCGCGGTCGAGATCGAGGACCGCGGCCTCGGCATGGACGAGGAGACCCGCAAGGCCATCAACGACCGGCTGGCCAGCCCGCCCGAGTTCGACCCCGCGCAGACCGAGCGGCTGGGGTTCGCGGTGGTCGGCATGCTGGCCGCCCGGCACGGCATCAAGGTGACGCTGAAGCTGTCCCCGTACGGCGGCACGACCGCCATCGTGCTCGTGCCGGGATCGCTGGTCGAGCCCATGGCGACGCCGGTGCGGCCGATGGAGTTCGAGCCCGTGTCCGTCTCCGTCGTCCGGTCCGAGCGGCCGGTCGACGCGGGGGAGGCGACCGGGCCGGGCGAACTGCCGCGCCGGGTGCGCACGAGCAAGCGCGCGGGACCCGCGCCGGGCCCGGAGCAGGACCTGCCGCGCCGCGAACGGCAGACGGGCCTGCCGCAGCGGCAGCGGCTCAGGCAGGCGCCCATGGCCGCGCCGACGCCCCCGGCGCCCGTGGCCGACGAGCGTTCGCCTGAGGAGACCAGGGCGCTGCTCTCCTCACTCCAGTCCGGATGGCAGCGGGGGCGGCAGGAAAGCGACCAGGATGGGGGTTCCCGAGCGTGAGCGGCGAGCACGAGTGGGTTGACGAGGAGGCCGGGCCCGTCGTCCGGCCGTACGCCGTGGCGCGGGGGCGCACCAGGCCCTCGTCCCCGGCCCTCGATCTGCTGGCGACCGTCGTCTCGACGGGACGGCCCGCGCCGGCCAAGGCCGAGCTGAGCGGCCAGCACCGGCGGCTGATGGGCTGCCTGTCCGGTCACTCCAGGCCCGTCGCCGAGGTCGCCTCGGAGCTCGGGCTGCCCGTGGGCGTGATCCGGGTGCTGCTCGGCGACCTGCTGGAGTACGACCTGATCGACGTGCGCCCGCCGCGCGACAAGACCGCCACCCCGACGGAGAGCCTGCTCCGCGAGGTGATCAACGGGCTGCGCGCGCTCTAGCCCGGCGACGGGCCGCGCGCGCCCCGGTTCGCGACGGCGGCGGGCCGCGCGTCCTAGTTGGCGGCGGTGAGCGTCCGCAGGGAGTGCTCGACCAGGGTGATCATCACTTCCTTGGCCGAGGCCCTGCGCCGCACGTCGCACAGCATCACGGGCACGTCGTCGTCGAGGTCGAGCGCGATGCGCACGTCGTCCACGCTGTGCTGGGACGCGCCATCGAAGCAGTTGACGGCCACCACGAACGGCGTGCCGCGCTGCTCGAAGTAGTCCACCGACGGGAAGCAGTCGGTCAGCCGCCGGGTGTCGGCGATCACGACCGCGCCCAGCGCGCCGTAGGACAGCTCGTCCCACATGAACCAGAACCGTTCCTGGCCGGGGGTGCCGAACAGGTAGACGACCAGTCCGTCGCGGATCGTGATGCGGCCGAAGTCCATCGCCACGGTGGTGGTCGTCTTGGCCTCCACGCCGTCGAGGTCGTCGACCCCGATCCCGCGGTCGGAGAGCACCTCTTCCGTGCGCAGCGGCTTGATCTCGCTGATCGACCCGACCAGGGTGGTCTTGCCGACGCCGAACCCGCCCGCGATGAGGATCTTCAGCGCGACGGGGTCCTCAGAGAGCACGGAGTCCATTGATCACTTCCTTGAGAATGCGCTCATTCGAACGCGACCCCGTTGCCGAGGGCGACGTCACCGAGATGAGGCCGTGGTCACGCATGTCGCCGAGCAGCACCCGGACGACGCCTACGGGCAGGTCGAGCTCGACGGCCAGGTCGGCCACCGAGATCGGGCTCCGCGCCGCCCGCAGGATGAGCTGCTGTTCCGGACCGAGGTCGTCCGCCTGGTCGGCGAGCGCACGCACGGACGCGACGAGGTCGAAGGCGTCTCCCGACGAGCGCGTCCGGCCTCGGATGAGGGCGAAGGGCCGGACGACGGGCCCGGCCTCCTCGTCGTACCAGCGGGGGGCGTCGGTCATGCCGTTCCCGCGCGCGGGTTGGTGGTGATGTGCTGGCCCACCCGCTTGACCAGCATCGCCATCTCGTACGCGATGTGCCCGACGTCGACGTTCGCCTCGGCGATCACGGCCAGGCAGGTGCCCTGGCCGGCCGCGGTGACGAACAGGAACGCGCTCTCCATCTCCACGATGGTCTGGCGCACGTCGCCGCCGCCGAAATGGCGCCCGGTGCCGCGGGCCAGGCTCTGGAAGCCCGCGGCCACGGCCGACAGGTGCTCGGCGTCCTCGCGGGTCAATCCCTTGGAGTACCCGACGGCCAGGCCGTCGGTGGAAAGGATGACCGCCTGGCGGACGGCCGCGACCCGGCCTGCCAGGTCGTCGAGCAGCCAGTTCAGCTCACCGGTGTTGGTGGTTTGCGCAGTCATGCGTCCCCCTTGCTCATGGGCTCCTCCTCGGAGGCTTCTTCTCGGGCACGTTGGGTTCCCCGCTGGAACGCGGAGAACAGATCGCGTACCTCGTCGGGAGAGCGTTCGGCCTGCGGCTCCGGCTCCGGCGGTTCTTCCTTGAGCTGCGGCGCCAGGTTCGCCTGGCGCACGCGCCTGGGCAGTCCGGCGTGGGTGCCCGAGCTGACCACCGCGAGGGCCTTCTTCGTACGGCTCGGCAGCTCCGCCGGCCGGCCGTCGTCGTCGCCGGCGGTCAGCGCGGCCTGCTCGGTGACCAGCGAGCGCGGCACGAGCACGATGGCCGCGGTGCCGCCGTAGGGCGAGCGGCGGAGCTGGACCTTGATGCCGTGGCGTTCGGCCAGCCTGGCCACCACGAACAGGCCCAGCCGGTCGCTGTCGGCCAGGTCGAACTCGGGCGGCTCGGTCAGCAGCTTGTTGATCGCGGCGTACTCGACGGCCGACAGCCCGAGCCCCTTGTCCTCGATCTCGACGGCGTAGCCGTTGCTGACCACGTCGCCGCGGATCTGGACCACGGTGTCCGGCGGTGAATAGATGGTGGCGTTCTCGATCAGCTCGGCCACGAGGTGCGTGAGGTCGGCCGCGGACCCGCCGTCGAACGCGCTGACCGGCATGGCCTCGACGTTGACCCTCGTGTAGTCCTCGACCTCGGCGACCGCGGCCCGGACGATGTCGATCACGGGCACCGGCCTGCGCCAGGCCCGCGCGGGGGGCGCCCCCGACAGGATCATCAGGCTCTCGGCGTGCCGCCGCATGCGGGTGGTCAGGTGGTCGAGGCGGAAGAGCTCCTCCAGCCGGTCTGGGTCGTGCGTGCGGCGCTGCATGCTGTCGAGCAGCCCGAGCTGCCGGTGCAGCAGGCCCTGCTTGCGCCTGGCGAGGTTGAGGAAGACCTGCCCGACCCCGCGGCGCAGCGCGGCCTGCCCGACGGCCGCCGTCACCGCCGTGCGCTGCACGGACGCGAAGGCCCGGCCCACGTCGGTGATCTCCGCCGATCCGCTCACCCTGATGGCCCTGGCCTCCTTCCGCACGTCAACGTCCTCGCCGTTGCGCAGCCTGTCCACGACGTCGGGCAGGCGCACCTCCGCCAGCTCGATCGCGGCGGTACGCAGCCCGTACAGCTCGCCCGCCAGGCGGCGACCGAAGCGTACAGAGATGATGATCGACGCGAGCACGGCTATCAACCCGAGGCCGCCCGCGACGGCGATCTCGACGACCGTGCCGGTCGCGGCCCGCGCGGTCCGGCCGGCCAGCGCCTCGGCGGCGGCGGCGCTGTCGCGGTCCAGTTCGGTGGTGAGCCGGTCCACCGCGCTCTTCCACGCCTCGGCGTCGGCGGGCGGCGTCCCGGTCTTGACGATCCTGGACTCCAGCGAGGAGAAGGTCAGGAACGGCTGGGACGCGAACGCCTGCTCGAACGGCCTGCGCAGCGGCACGTCGAGCCCGGCCAGCCCGCGGGCGTGCAGGAACTTCCTGGAGGCCGCGTACTCGGTGAAGGCCGCCCGCTCGGGCTCGGTCAGCCGCTTGTCCACCAGCGCGCCGACGATGAGGGCGTGCTCCCTGGCGATGTACTCCCGGGCGCTGCCCATGGCGTGCAGGGAGGTGGCCTGCTGGAAGACGGTCAGGTCGGAGACGGAGATCAGGTGGTCGTAGAGGGCGAAGACGCTGTCGAGCACCTGGTTGTAGGCGTCCAGGCCGGCCAGGCGGGAGCTGATGCCGCCGTCGATGTCGGCGCGGATGGTGCCGAGCCGGTCGAGGTGGGCGGTCAGGGCTTCGAGCGGCGTCCGCAGGTCGTCGCCGATCGCGTCGCCCGCCTCGGTGACGGCGTGCTCGAAGTCGGCCGCCGCCTTGTCCGTACGGGCCCGCTGCGCGCCCAGGACCTCGGTGAGTTCACGGGTAGTGAGCGCCTCGGCGGAGCGCACCCGCTCGGACTGGAGCTGTACGCCCAGGTCGGTGGAGGTGACGCCGAGTGTTTCGTAGAGCGTGTCGGCCCGGAGGAGTGACTGTGCGTCGCCCATGGTCAGGTTGAGGACGAAACCCCACAGCGCGCTGAGAGACAGGAGGGGTAGCAGCAGCAATAAAAAGATCTTGAACCGAATTGACCGGTTTCGCGAGCCCATGTCCCAACCTCGAGTCGGGGGCATTTCCACACCTTGTGTAAATACACCTCCGGAAGATCGCACAGGAGACTAGCATCGTTTATGCTTCCGGCGCAGTGGGAGGAACAGGATGATTACCGTGATTATTGGGGCATGATCTCGGTCTCCCGGCGGGCCGTGCGCAGCACCCGCCAGAGCCACCCCAGCGCGACCAGCGAGATCACGATGAGTCCGGCCCAGTTCACCAGCGTGTACACGTGCACCTGCCCTTCGGTCACGTTCGGCACCCGGCCGATCCGCAGCAGCTCGAACTGCCACGGCCGCCCGGTCAGCACCAGCGTGATCGCGATGGCGATGGCGCTCATCGAGTCCCACAGCGCGTGCAGCAGCGAGACGCCGAGATAGCTCCACACGACGTGCCCGGTGAGGCGTCCGTGGGCGGCGAACAGCACGCCGCCGAGTATCGCGGTCCACAGGCCGTGGCCCACCGGCGCCAGGATGCCTCTCAGGATCTCGGTCTCGACGAGCTGCGCCAGCGACAGGCCGTCGGCGGTGAACAGGGCGTTGAAGGCGTAGCCGGAGCTCTCGAAGGCGGCGAAGCCGAAGCCGACCGTCGCGCCGAGCACCACGCCGTCCCGGGACGAGCGCCGCACCGCGTGCCGGGTGACGTACATCAGCGCCGCCAGCTTCACGCCCTCCTCGATCAGGCCGACCAGCGCGTACATGAGGAACGAGGGCCGGATCAGCCAGCTCTCCAGCAGCGACGCGCCGAGCACCCCGAGCACGCCGCCCACCACGAACGCCCTGAACTGCAGCTCCACCGTGACCACCGGCGAGCGGTCGCGCCCGTGCGCCCACACCACGAACGTCACCGGGATCAGGAAGCTGCCGAACAGCACGACGGTCGGCACCAGGTTGGAGTTGGCCGTCCAGGCCGTGACGCCGACCGTGGCCAGCCACAGGACCAGCCCGCCGAGGAAGACCCGCAGCCAGGGCCTCATGCGGTGAGCTCGCGCACGGCCCGGTGCGCGGCCACCACGGCCGCGTCGCCACCGGCCGCCGGTTCGGTGTCCGACCCGGCGATGGCGATGCGCCCGAACCGCCTGCGGGCGACGTCGGCGGGGAAGGGGCCGTCGGGGTAGAAGGGGTGCCAGGGCCTGCAGTACGCCACCGGCCGCCCGTGCCCCCAGCGGTGGACGGTGACCGCCTCGACGCCGGCCCGGGGGCCCAGCAGCCGGGCCACCTGGTCGCGCACGCCCTCCGCCAGCCGGTCGTACGGCGTCGCCATCATCTCCCGCCGGCCCGCCGCCGCCCCCGCCACGGGCCCCAGCTCCGACCGGCACGGCGTGGCCAGCAGGCGCAACCCCTCGGGCGCGGGCTCGCTCAGGCACCAGAACGCGCCCGTCCAGCGGGTGCGCCCGATCCGCGCCCGGCCGCCGCTCAGCCGCACGCTCGCCTCCAGGACCGGCAGCCGGGCCGCCTGGCCCAACGCCCGCCGCTGCTGCTCGGGCAGGTCGGGCACCAGGTGCGGCACGACCGCGCTCCAGCAGGCCATGATCACCGACTCGGCGCCGACGGTCCTGACCCGATGCCCGTCGAAGTACGCGACCACCACGGACGCGTCCCCGTGCCGTACCGAGACCACCGGGCTGGACGGCCGCAACACCGCCCGCGCGGCCCCGAGCGGGCTCCCGGTCGCGGGCCCGGCCGCCGAGGCGTACCGCGAGGGCTTGTCGAGCCCCAGGCCGCCGAACCCCGGGTAGCCGGCGGCCCAGGCGTCCACCGCCCCGAGCGCCCGGCCGTCGTAGGCCCGTTCGGCGCACGGCAGCGTCCGGCAGAACCGTTCCGCGTCGGGATGCACGCCGCAGACCTCCAGCAGGAACCGTGAGTAGGTCAGCCCGGCCAGGCGCTCCTGCTTGTCCTCCTGCGACAGCCCGGGGAACCAGTCGGGCGGGTCGTCGTGCAACATGCGCAGGTCGCCGACGGCCCGCGCGGCGAGCGGCAGCTCCTCCAGCCGACCGGCCGGGACCAGCGTGTCGGTGCCGAAGCTCTCCTTGTCGCACATCACGCGTACGGCCGGGCGCGCGCCGAACCCCGCCGGGCCGCCGTGCTCGCCGGGGTCGCGGTTGTCCAGGACGAGCACGCGGGCCCTCGGCTCCCGGCGCAGCCACTCCTCCGCCGCGCTGAGACCGCTGCGCCCGCCGCCCACCACCACGAGGTCGTAGCTCTCGCCGGTGGGCTCGGGCGGCCCAGCGTGCCGCCAGAAGCGGCCGTCGCGCAGCGCGTGCGGCACCGCGACCGCCTGTGCGGTGTCCCCGCGCAGGCCGCCGGCCGGTTCCGCGGCATTGACAACGGCCTTCGCCGCCGTACATCCCAGAGCGCTCACCGCAATCCCGTCGAACAAGTCACGGCGGGAAATGGGCACATCCATCCCGAGGTCGCGTGGATTCCTGCTCATGAGGGCGATCATCGGCACTTCGGCCAAAAGCCCCACAGGGGCGCGCAGCGGTTCGAGAAACATTTTGCGTGGCCTATTACCGCGAATGCCCGTTTGGAGTAGCGTCCGGAATGGAAGCGAGCGGGGGGAGCGCGGTGGTCGGCAAGCAGGGCAGGGTCACCGGAAAGATCGGCCCAGGGCTCGTCGGCGAGGTCATGATCCCGGTCAGGGGCGGGGTGGAGGCCTTCTACGCCCACCCCAGCCTGCCGGACGAGGAGTTCGGCCTCGGCACCATCGTCGTCGTGGTGGAGTACTTCCCCCCGCGGACGGTTTACGTGGCCAGAGCACTCGTCTAGGGAGGGCCCGATGTCCCCCGAGTTCTTCATCGTCGCCGGAGCCGCGGTCGTCGCGGTCGTCATCGTGATTCTGCTGTTCAAGGCCGTCTGGCGGGTCGCCGAGCCCAACGAGGCGCTGATCATCTCCGGTCTGGGGGCGCGCCGCCGGGGCGAGGGCGTCGACAGCCTGGGCTTCAAGATCATCACCGGCAAGGGCGCGGCCGTGCTCCCCGGCTTCCAGGCCGCCCGGCGGCTGCGCCTGGACACCAGGGCGGCCAATCTCCAGGTCTCCTGCGTCACCCAGCAGGGCATCCCCGTGCACATCCGCGGCGTGGTCATCTACAAGGTCGGCGACGACCTGTCCTCGATCGCCAACGCCGCCCGCCGCTTCCTCGACCAGCAGGACTTCATGACCAGCGCGATCCACGAGCTGTTCACCGGGCACCTGCGCTCGATCATCGGCAACCTCACCATCGAGGACCTGATACTCAACCGCGAGCGCCTGACCAGCGAGACCAGGGCCTCGGCCGCCGACGAGATGAGCAAGCTCGGGCTGATCGTCGACTCGCTGCAGATCCAGGAGATCGACGACGAGACCGGCTACATCGCCAACCTCGGCAAGCCGCACGCCGCCAGGGTCGCCGCCATCGCCCGCATCGCCCAGGCCCAGCGCGACCAGGAGGCCACGGAGGCCGAGCAGATCGCCGCCGCCAACAAGGCCGCCGCCCAGCGCGACGCGCAGCTCAAGCGGGCCGCCTACCAGGCCGAGATCGACCGGGCGCAGGCCACGACCCGGCAGGCGGGGCCGCTGTCGGAGGCCAGCGCCCGGCAGGAGGTCGTCGTCCAGGAGACCAGGGCGGCCGAGCTGGAGGCCCAGCTCGCCGAGCAGCGGCTCCAGTCGCAGGTGCGCAAGCCCGCCGACGCCAAGGCGTACGAGACCGTCACGCTCGCGCAGGCCGACCGGGACGCCCGGATCGCCCAGGCCCAGGCCGAGGCCCAGGAGACCGAACTGCGCGCCGGGGCCCAGGCGAGCCAGGTCAAGCTGGCCGCCGCGGCCGAGGCCGAGTCCGTACGGCTGCGCGGCGAGGCGGCCGGCGCGGCCACCAAGATCGCGGGCGAGGCGGAGGCCCAGGCCGCCCAGGCGCGCGGGCTGGCCGAGGCGCAGGCGGCCAGGGCGCTGGGCCTGGCCGAGGCCGAGGCGATCAGGGCGCGGGCCGAGGCGCTGAAGGAGAACCAGGAGGCGGTCATCGCCCAGCAGCTCGCCGAGCGCTGGCCGGAGGTCGTCGAGGCGGGCGCGAAGGCGTTCGGGAACGTGGACCACATGGTGGTGCTGAACGGCGCCCAGGGCGTGGAGGAGCTTCTGGCCAAGGCGCTCACGCTCGGCGGCACCGGGATCGGCCTGGCCAGGGCGCTGCTCAACGGCGGAAGCCGGAACGGCGCCGAACCCGAAGCCCCTCGCGAGCCCGAAATCCCTCGCCAGCCCGAAATTCCTCGTGAACCCACCGAATTCCGCGAATAGCGACGTTACTCGGCTCCTTACTCGTCCCTTCCTCTAGCGTTTTCGAAAAAGCCGCTAGAGCGAGGGGGAAATTCGTGCTTAAGGCTATTTCGGGGGTATGTCTGAGCATGATGGTCGTCGCCGGATGTTCCGCCGGCGAGGCCGGGAACCAGGCCGCCGGGTCGGCGCAGCCCGCCGCGTCCTCCTCGGCGGTGGAGGCGGCCCGGCTGCGCGCCGCCCTGCTGCCCGTGCCCAAGGGCATGCGCATCGCGTACGGGCCGGAGATGGGGGCGTTCGGCTCGCTCAAGTCCACTCAGGAGGGGCTGGCCGCCATCCAGCAGGCCAAGCTGGAACGTCCGGAGTGCGCCGGGGCCGCCCAGCTCGACGCGGCCAAGCCGGAGGTCGCCCGCGCGCCCGCCGCCGTGATCGCCTTCTCCGCCGCGCGCGGCTCGATCACGCAGGCCGTCGTGTCGATGCCGTCGGCGTCCATGCCCGCGCCGCTGCCGCCGCAGTGCGCCCTGTACAAGGCCACCGTCGAGGGCGCGGACGTGACCTACCGCACCGCCAAGCTGGCCATGCCGGCCAGGGGCGACGAGTCGCGGGCGTACCTGACGACGGCCACCGGCGGCGACAAGCACGCCCAGATCGGGTCGGTGGTGATCAGGCGGGCCCACCTGATCATGAGCATGCTCGTCGTCGGCGAGAAGGTGAAAGCGGCCGGCCTGTACGAGCTCGCCCGCCTGGCCGACCAGAACCTGGCCCGCGTCACCCGCTGAGGCTCAGATGAGCACGTGGTCGTCCGGGCGGCCGACGAAGGAGAACTGCGCGTTGCGGGTGAGCTTGATGTGGTCGGCCTGCCAGGTGTGCATCGAGGCGTCGGCGCTGCGCCAGTAAACGAAGTTGAACCGGTCGGCCGAGTAGATCTTGACGGAGTCCTCCTTCAGCCGGCGTACCAGCTGGGTGTCCTCCCCCCGCGTGATGTCCGCGAAGCCGTACGAGCGGAACATGTCCGCCTTGCCGAGGAACGTGCCGCCCTGGACGAGGAAGGAGTACCGGTGCTCCAGGCCGGGCAGCCGGAGCATGGTGGTGTTGCTGCCCTCGAAGTACGCGTAGTGCGCCCCCTTGCCGACCAGCTCGGCGTCGGAGTAGTCGAACGCGCGCACCAGGTCCGACAGGTAGTGCTCGCCGTAGAGGTTGTCGTCGTCCATCTTGGCGATCAGGTCGCCCTCTGCGGCGGCGATGCCCAGGTTCATGCAGGCGCCGAGCGTCAGCTCAGGGGCGGCGGGCAGGACGACGACGTCCGTGATGCCGGCCATCCGGGCCTTGTCGGCGACCACCACCGGGTCGATGTCCAGCCCGTGCAGGACCATGACGAGCTGCAGCGGCCGGTGGAGCTGCCGGGCCACCGACGAGATCGCGTGCTCGATCTGCGCGGCCCGGTTGGTCGGCAGCACGACCGAGATCGAACGTGACCGGGGCGCGGTGGCCTGGCCGAGGTTCTGCAGGATCTGGTCCACCCGGTGCGAGAACAGGTGCTTGTCGAAGACCTCCCGCATGGCCAGGTGGCCCATCCTGGCCCGCAGCTCGGGGCTGTTGATCAGGTGCAGCACCTGGTTGTACGACTCGATCGGCTCGCGCGCGATCGGCACCAGCTCGCCGAACGTCTCCTCGATCGCCCGCGACCACCCCGACACCACCGGGGTCGCGCACGCCGACAGCTCGAAGACGCGGCGGGCGCACATGGTCGGCGAGTCGAGCACCGAGTTGACGTTGAGGAAGACCTTGTACATCCGGTACGCGGCCAGCATCTGGTCGTAGGGCAGCTCGCCCACGATGTGCGGCCGGTACTTCTCCGGCCAGGCGTACTTCTCGTCCACCTCGCCGTTGCGGGCGAAGATGTGCAGGCCGAGCTCGCGCACCGGGTCGAGGACGACCTCCATCTGCTCACGGCGCTCGGGGTGCTTGTCGCGGAAGTACATGCCGGCGAACACGACGTCGTGCAGGCGGCCCTGCTTCTGCTGGATCGGGTTGTGCACCCGCGGCTGGGCGGCGAACTGCAGCACGTCGACCCGGTCGTGGCCGAGCACCTCGCGGTACTTCGGCACCATGTCGCCGTCGCAGGTGAACACGTAGTCGAACAGCTTGGCCGTGTCGATGAAGAAGTCGAAGTTCGGCGGGTCCTCCTTGTTCCAGAAGACCGTGGGGATGCCCTCGGAACGGCACCAGGCGACCAGGTCGCGCAGCGGCTCCTTGGGGGCGTTCGTGCCGGTCATCTGGTAGCGCCAGCGGCCCTGGTTGCCGTGCCAGGCCGACTCGCAGAACAGCAGGTCGGGGCGCTTTTCGGCGAAGATCTCCGGCCAGTCCTTGAGGCCGAACTCGATCTGGTCCCACTCGTACCTGAAGGCCATCCTGGAGAAGTCGTCCAGGATGACCGCCACCTTGAGGTCGGGCCGGTTGACCGGGCCGAGCGGCCACTTCGCCGCCGGCACCTCGACCAGCGGCGGGCGGTGGTTGGCGAGCTCGACCGCCTCGGTGACCGGCATGGGCGGCTTGGGCGCCCTGTCCTTCGACCGGACCGCGTCCACGATCTTCCCCGGGCTCTTCGAGCCCAGGGCCTCGCCCAGCTTGAACGTGCGCTTGGCCTGGGTGGCCTCCAGCTTCCAGCCCGCGTACGCGGCCTTGGCCTCGGCGATCTCCAGCCGCCGCCGCAGCTCCCTGACCTCGGCCTCGTACCGCTCGATGAGCTTGCGCTCCTCGGGCAGCCAGTTGACGGGTCCCAGTCGCTGGAACGCGGGGGGCTCAGGGTTTTCGGCCATGGTGATACGCCTATCGCTCAGCGGAGGTATGTCATAGTACGGCGGATTCAGCCGCTATTCGGGGCGTTTGGCCTGGGAAGCGGGAGCCAGGTTGTCGCCCTTCAGCCACGCCGCGATCACCGTCGCGATGCGCGGACCGGCCTTGCCGTCCCACAGCACCGGCAGCTCGCCGGCCGGCGTGGCGGCACCGTCGGCGAGCGCCTTCTCCGCCGCGGCGGGCAGCAGCGCGGGGGTGACCAGGCGGTTCGTGCCGTGCGTGATCGTGATCGGCCGCTCGGTGTTGGGCCGCAGCGTCAGGCAGGGGACGCCCAGCATGGTCGTCTCCTCCTGCACGCCGCCGGAGTCGGTGACGACCAGCGCCGCGCCCCGGACGAGTGAGAGGAAGTCCACATAACCCAGCGGCTCGATGACCTTGATCGTGTCGCCGTCCACCAGACCGGCCTCGGCCAGCCGCGCCTTGCCGCGCGGGTGCACCGGCACCACGACCGGCGTCCGCCGCGACACCTCCAGCACCGCCTCGACCAGCTCCCTGGCGGCCTCGGCGGTGTCCACGTTGGCCGGGCGGTGCAGGGTCGCCACGGCGTACCGGGCCGGCAGGCCGAGCCGCGTCACCACCGGCGCCGGGTCCAGCGAGGGCAGCGCGGCGAACAGGCTGTCGATCATCGGGTTGCCCACCAGGTGCACTTTCGCAGGCGGCACGCCCTCCGAGGCCAGATAGGCGAGGGCCTCGGGCGAGGTGACGAACAGCAGGTCGGCCAGCGCGTCGGTGACGACCCGGTTGACCTCCTCGGGCATGCCCCGGTCGAACGAGCGCAGCCCGGCCTCGACGTGCGCCGTCCTGATGCCGAGCTTGGCGGCGACCAGGATCGCGGCCAGCGTCGAGTTCACGTCGCCGTAGACCACGACGAGGTCGGGCTCCTGGGCGACGAAGACGTCCTCCAGGCCCACGAGCAGGGCCGCGGTCTGCCTGGCGTGCGTGCCGGAGCCCACCGCCAGGTTGGCCACCGGCTCGGGCAGGCCGAGGTCGGCGAAGAAGACGTCCGACATCAGCGCGTCGTAGTGCTGACCGGTGTGGATGATGCCCTGCCGCACGCCGAGTTCACCGAGTGCACGCACCACCGGGGCCGCTTTCACGAAATTGGGACGAGCACCCAAAACGTGCAGGACCAGGGGGTTCTCCCTCATTGACCTCGCCTTTCATAGCGGAAGGGAAAAAACGCTGCCTATGGTACGGTCACCGCGTGGCATCCGACGCCAGTCGTCAAGACTCCTCCAAGGTTTCCGCGAAGTCCGCCCGGGCCGGCGTCGGGGGACTTCTCAAAGGCTTCGTCCAGCACCCCGTCATCGTTTCCCGCGTCGTCGTGACCAAGGTCAAGTCCGACCCCGTCCGCGTGGCGCAGGCCGCCGCCGACGCGCTCCCGCCCAAGCTGCGCCCGTTCGTCGGCAGCGTGGCCTGGCCCGCCGCCCGCGGCGCCCGGCGCATGGTCCGCAAGCTCGGCATGCGCATGATCAAGGCGCCGTGGAACGAGGCGAAGGCCCACTGGGACGCCGGCCGGGTCGCCCAGGCCGCCGAGGTGCTCGACGCGCACACCAAATATCCCTTCGTCAAGCGCAGGGCCGCCTACTACCGCGGTGAGCTGGCCGCCATCAGCCCCGACCCGATCCCGCCGGCGCCGAAGGTGGCCATCGGCGGGCGCGTCGAGGGCCGCGTGCTGCACCTGGTCACCAACGCGCTGCCGTACACGCAGGCCGGTTACACCGTGCGCACCCACAGGATCGTCACCTCCCAGAAGGCGGCCGGGCTCGACCCGCACGTCGTGACGAGCTGGGGCTGGCCCATGCTCCAGGGGCACGCCGACGCGCCCGCGCAGGAGGAGATCGACGGCATCCCCTACTACCGCCTGCTGCCCGACGGGCACGGCGAGGTGCCGTTCGAGATGCGCGGCCGCATGGTCAAGGGCGCCGAGGGCGTCACCCGCCTGGTCGAGCAGCTGCGCCCGCAGGTCCTGCACGCCGCCACCGACCACCGCAACGGCTCGGTCGCCCACGCCGTCCGCGACCGGACGGGCACCCCGTTCGTCTACGAGGTGCGCGGCTTCCTGGAGGAGACGTGGGCCTCCCGCGACCCGATCCGGGTCGGCAGCCAGCGGCACGTGCTCCAGCGCGAGCGCGAGGCGTTCCTCATGCGGGAGGCCGACGCGGTCGTCACGCTGGCCGAGACGATGGCCACGGAGATCGTCGAGCGCGGCGTGCCCAGGGAACGCATCCACCTGGCGCCCAACGCCGTCGACGACACCCTGCTGTCGGCCCACTACGACGGCGCCTCGTTCCGCGACGCGTACGGCATCGCCCCCGGCGAGATCGTGGTCGGCTCGGTGTCCAGCATCGTGGCCTACGAGGGCTTCGCGACCCTGCTGCGCGCCGCCGCGCTGCTGCGCGACGACCGCACGCCGGTGCGGGTGCTCATCGTGGGCGACGGCGCCGAGCGGGAGAACCTGCTCGCCCTGGTCGAGGAGCTGGGGCTGCGCGACGCCGTCCTGCCCGGCCGGGTCGGCCCCGACGAGGCGCTGCAGGCCCAGGACGCCATCGACATCTTCGCCTGCCCGCGCGAGGACCTGCGGGTCTGCCGGCTCGTCACGCCCCTGAAGCCGGTCGAGGCGATGGCGCTCGGCAAGCCGGTGGTGCTCAGCGATCTGCCCGCGTTGTCCGAGCTCGTCGGCTCCGACGGGGCCGGCCTGCTGGTGCCCGCCGGCGACCCGGCCGAGCTGGCCAAGGCGATCGCCGGCCTGCGCGAGGACCCGGCCAGGCGGGCGGAGATGGGCGAGGCCGGACGCGCCGAAGTCGCCGCGAAGCGGACCTGGAGCCGCGTTGCCGAGACTTATCAAGCTCTATACCGATCGCTTGCCGAAAGATGACCTCCACGTTGGCTGTACGTTGTGACGGGTTCGGTCGCATTAGGCGTGAGCTAGGTGGACTTGAGATAACCTTTGCGACCATGAAGTGTTGTTTCCGGCTCTCGAAGGCACTGCTGTGACAGAAATCGACTTGGCTGTCATCGGCCTCGGCTACGTCGGCATGCCGCTCGCGAAGGAAGCGGTGGCCGCCGGGCTGCGGGTCGTCGGCGTGGACGTGGACCCCCGGAAGGTCGACGCGCTCAACGCCGGGCAGTCCTACATCGATGACCTGACCGACGCTGACCTCGATCACATGCTGGCGAACGGATTCAGCGCGACGCTGGACGACTCCGTGCTGGCCAGAAGCAACACGATCGTCATCTGCGTTCCCACCCCGCTGGACGAGGACCACCGTCCCGACCTGTCCGCGGTCGAGGGCGCGACCAAGGCCGTCGCCCGCAACCTCAGCAAGGGCACGCTCGTCGTGCTCGAATCCACCACCTGGCCCGGCACCACCGACGAGGTGGCCCGCCCGCTGCTGGAGCAGTCGGGCCTGGCCGCCGGCGTGGACTTCCACCTGGCCTTCTCGCCCGAGCGCATCGACCCGGGCAACCCGAAGTTCGGGCTCAAGAACACCCCGAAGGTCGTGGGCGGCTACACGCCGGTCTGCCGCGACCGGGCGACGGCGTTCTACAAGCAGTTCATCGAGCAGGTGGTGCCGGTCAGCGGCACCCGCGAGGCCGAGATGGCCAAGCTGCTGGAGAACACCTACCGGCACGTCAACATCGCCCTCGTCAACGAGATGGCGATCTTCTGTGACGAGCTCGGCATCAACCTGTGGGAATCGATCGAGGCCGCGGCCACCAAGCCGTTCGGCTTCCAGAAGTTCCTGCCGGGGCCGGGCGTCGGCGGTCACTGCATCCCCGTGGACCCCTCGTACCTGTCCTACACCGTGCGCAAGCTCGGGTACCCGTTCAGGTTCGTGGAGCTGGCCCAGGAGATCAACGAGCGCATGCCGTCCTACGTGGTGGCCCGCGTCCAGCGACTGCTGAACAGACATAAGAAGCCCGTGAACGGCGCCCGAGTGGTTATGCTCGGCGTCACGTACAAACCGGATATCGCCGACGAACGGGAAACTCCGGCTCTGCCTGTGGCGCGTGCGCTGCTGGAGCTGGGGGCCGACCTCTCGTTCGCCGATCCGTACGTCAAGGAGTGGTCGGTCGACGGCACTCCGGTGCCACGGGAAGAGGATCTGACCGAGGCCGTGGTCAACGCCGACGTGACGCTGCTGCTGCAGCAGCACGCCGCGTTCGATCTGGCCATGGTCGAGGCGAAGGCCAAGCTCGTGCTGGACACCCGCGGTGTGCTCACCGAGGGTGAACGCGTCGAGCGGCTGTAGCGACGGAGGGCTGCGCGCAGTGCACGTGCTCGTCATGACGGTGGTGCATAACCCCGAGGACGCGAGAATTCTGCATCGGCAGATCCGTGCCCTCGTGGATGCCGGTCATGAGGTCACGTATGCCGCCTCCTTCTCGGCGCACGGGGTCGTACCGCGTCCATGGGTCAACGGCGTCGATCTGCCCAGGGCCGCCCAGCGCAAACGCATGGCGGCCGTCTGGGCCGCCCGGCGGCTGTTCAAGCGCATGCGGAACAAGGTCGACCTGGTCATGATCCACGACCCGGAGCTGCTGTTCGCGGTCTGGGGCGTGCGCAACCGGCCGCCGGTGGTCTGGGACGTGCACGAGGACACCCCGGCGACGTTGTCGCTCAAGCCGTGGCTGCCCTCGTTCCTGCGCCCGCCGGTGCGCTTCTTCGCCCGCATGCTGGAGGGCACGGCCGAGCGGCACATGCACCTGCTGCTGGCCGAGACCGCCTACGCGGGCCGGTTCAAGCACGCCCATCTGATCGTGCCGAACGAGACCTGGGTGCCGGACTCGGTGACGCCTCCGGGCGACGACCGGGTGGTCTACCTCGGGTGGTTGTCGCGGGCGCGCGGGGTGTTCGAGGCCGTCGAGGTGGCCAAGCTGCTGCAGCCGTACCGGGTGACGGTGGAGCTGATCGGGTACGCCGATCCGCAGAGCCGTCCCATGCTCAACCAGGCCGTCGCCGACGGCCTGCTGGAGTGGCGTGACTTCATGCCCAACGACGAGGCGCTCAAGCGGCTCGACGGGGCGCTGGCCGGGCTGTCGCTGCTGCACGACGAGCCCAACTACCGGCACTCGATGCCCACCAAGATCGTGGAGTACATGGCGCACGGCATCCCGGTCATCACGACGCCGTCGCCGCGCGCGGTCGAGCTCGTGGAGCGGTACGACAGCGGCGTCGTCGTGCCCTGGGAGGACCCGAAGGCCGTCGCGCAGGCGGCGCTGACGCTGCGGGACGACGTGCGCGAGCGGCGGGCGCAGGGCGCTCGCGGGTACGCCGCGGCCCGCGCGAACCACCACTGGCCGAACTCGGCCAAGCGGTTCGTGACCCAGCTCGAGGCATGGGCCGGGATCACGCGATAGCGGTTTATCTCCGGCAGATCACGAGAGCGGTAGGTTCCTGAACGTGCGATGGCTCTTCCTGCTCGTGGGCGCAGCCGTCCTGGCGGTGGTCGCGGTGGCGATCATCCTCTTCCCGTCGTCGTCGTCCGAGCGGCCGGTCGCGTCCTCGTCGAGCACGCCGAAGCCGTCCAGGACCGTCTCGACGCCGCCGCCGCCGAAGGTCAAGGAGTTCACCGACCCCTGTGGAACCTTCGACACCGCGACCAAGAACTTCTACGCCGTCACCGGCTACTGGATCACGCCGAAGTCGAACCCGTGCACCTGGCGTCACCAGCTCCAGGAGATCCACCGCGCCGGCGGCGACACGATCATCAGGATCGGGTACGGCCTGCAGTTCCGCGGCGTCTCCGACACCGGTGAGGTGCTGTCGAAGGACGGGACGCTCGACCCGCTCTACAAGGCGTGCGAGGAAGACGGCCTGAGCTGCCACGACGCGGCCGAACGGGACCTGCGCAAGGCCAACCCCGGCAACCGGATCGGGCGCACGTACGTCTACCGCACCGACGAGGCGTTCGGCGGCGGCCTGTTCCGCTGCCCCAAGATGGAACACAGCGTCAAGGCCGGCGACCGCATCTACTACCGCATGGTCGCCCCTCCGGACGGCTCCGACGACGCCACCTGCGACTTCACCAAGAAGGCCACGTCGTACGACCTGATCCTGGTGGCCGGCTCGGCCAAGGACAGCCTGAACGAGCTGCTCGACCTGGCCGACCAGTTCAGCATGCGGGTGTTCCCGGCGCTGCCGCTCGCCCCGCGCGACTCCGAGACGCCGACCAGGGCGAACAAGCGGCACATCGGCACCCTCACCACGCTGACCCGGCGCATCCTGCAGGACTACGGCGTGCGTTTCGCCGACCGGCAGGCCCTGGGCGGCGTCTACCAGCCGTTCGAGGTCCAGATGGCGGCCACGCTGGCCACCAACCCCACCCTTGAGGTGTACGCCGACCAGCACCGGATCGTGGAGCAGGAGCTGGGCAAGCCGATCCTGATCAGCCCGTACCTGGACGCGCGCAAGCGGGTCGGCTTCGGCCAGACGCCGGCCCAGGTGGCCGAGGCGTTCAAGGCGCTGGCGCGGACCGGCGTCGGCATCATCGCCCCGCAGGACAGCCGGGGCACCGGCAAGGTCGGCCTGTTCTGGCCGGACGAGCGCGACACCGAGGTGGACGACCGGCTGCGTCCGGTGGTGGGCGAGGCCACGTACGGCACCGCGTACCACGGCTCGACCCGCGACTACTACCGGGAGATGGCCAAGGCCCGCGACGAGATGCTCCAGGCCGGTCACGAGGTGGAGCTGTGGGCGAACGTGGAGGCGTTCGAGCCGTCCGGCAAGCAGCCGTGCGCCCCGCAGGGCACCCGCGGCCAGACGGACAAGAAGCGCCTCGACCAGGCCGTCACGATGGCCGGCCGGTACGTCCAGAAGATCGTTTCCTACATGTGGAGCGACTTCATGACCTGCGGCGACCCCTCCCTCCAGGACGAGATCGCCGGCGACTGGCAACGCCCGATCGCCGTGGACGCCATCAGGCGGGCCCGCGACCCCCAGGACGGCGTCGAGGTGCGCGGCTACAACCTCGACGGCAGCACCGTGCTCGTCGAATGGTCCGGCGGCACCAAGGAGCTGGTGGTCTCGGCCGTCGGCTGGCTGGACAAGGACCCGCTGGAGGAGCATCCGGCCCGGATGGCGACGGCCTGGGTGCCGTTCGACTGGACCCAGGTGCCGCCCGGGGAATGGGTCAAGATAGGGATCAAGGGGGCGTCCGGCAAGGAGGCCACGACGCCGCTCCACGTACGCATATCCGCATAGGACAGACGGGACTCCGTGTAACGTGCCGTCCATGGTCCCGAGCATCCCGGTCAGCGTCGACCTGGTCGTGCTCACCGTACGCAACCACGCACTCAGCGCCCTGGTGTGGCGGCGCGACAACCCGCCGTTCCTGCGCCGCTGGTCGCTGCCGGGCGGCTTCATCCAGCTCGACGAGGACCTGCCGGCCGCCGCCCACCGCGTGCTGGCCGAGCGGGCCGGGCTGCCGGGCGCCCCGGTGCACCTGGAGCAGCTCCAGACGTACGGATACCCCGACCGCGACCCGCGCCAGCGCGTGCTGAGCGTCGCCTACCTGGGCCTGGCCCCCGACCTGCCGGCCTCGGAGAAGGCGCACATGAGCTGGCAGCCGGTCGAGGCGCTGGCCGTCATGGCCTTCGACCACCGCCGCATCATGCTCGACGGGGTCGACCGCGCCCGCGCCAAGCTGGAGTACACGTCCCTGGGGGCGGCCTTCTGCCCGCCGGAGTTCACTGTCGCGGACCTGCGCCGGGTGTACGAGATCGTCTGGGGGCGCCCCCTCGATCCCCGGAACTTCCACCGGAAGGTCACCAAGGCCGAGGGTTTCCTGGTGGAGACCGGCGCCACCACCACCAGAGACGGCGGCCGCCCCGCCAAGCTCTACCGCCGCGGCCCCGCCGAGCTCCTCCACCCGCCCATGCTCCAGGAGTGACCGCCCGCCCGTGAACATCCCGAACGGTCCCATGGACGTCATCGAGACCCCTCGCCTGTCGCTGGAGCCCCTGCGGATCGAGCACGCCGCGGAGATGGCGGCCGTGCTCGACGACCCGCGCCTGCACGAGTTCATCGGCGGCGCCCCCGCCACCGAGCCGGAGCTGCGCGCCCGTTACGAACGTCTGGTCGCGGGCCCGCCCGGCTGGCGCAACTGGGTACTCCGCCTGCGCGCCGACGGCCGGCTGACCGGCTACGTGCAGGCGACCGTCGAGGCGGGCACGGCCGAGATCGCCTGGGTGGTCGCGGTGCCCTGGCAGGGCCGCGGCCTGGCCGCCGAGGCCGCCCGCGCCCTGGTCTCCTGGTGCGACACACACGACATCGGCACGGTTGTCGCCCACATCCATCCCGGCCACACGGCCTCCGCCGCGGTCGCCGCCCACGCCGGCCTCCACCCCACCGACCTCGTGCACGACGGGGAGACGCGCTGGGAACGCGTCCGGCCGTGAGCCGTCTCGACGTGCGGGGGCTGGCGGATGCTTCATCGGGCGTGGCCTTTTAAGGTAGTTCTATGCCTCGTTTCCGCCACATCCTGGACACCATGCCCCCCTACAAGCCGGGCAAGGCCGTGGTCTCCGCCGACGGCCGGTCGTACAAGCTCTCCTCGAACGAATCCCCCTACGACCCGCTGCCCTCCGTGGTCGAGGCCGTCGCCGAGGGCGCCCGGCAGATCAACCGCTACCCCGACCCCGGCGCCGTCGGGCTGACCGAGGCCCTCGCCGAGCGGTACGACGTGCCGTTCGAGCACATCGCGCTGGGCGCCGGCTCGGTCACGGTGGCCCAGCAGCTGTTCGAGTCGGTCGGCGAGCCCGGCGTCGAGGTCGTCTACGCGTGGCGGTCGTTCGAGGCGTACCCGTTGCTGGCCGACCTGTCGGGGGTCACGTCCGTCCAGGTGCCGCTGGCCGGTGAGGACCACGACCTGGACGCCATGGCCGAGGCGATCACCGACCGCACCCGCATGGTCTTCGTGTGCAACCCCAACAACCCCACCGGCACCGCGATCCGCCGCGACGCCCTGGTGTCCTTCCTCGACCGCGTGCCGGAGCACGTGCTCGTGGTGCTGGACGAGGCCTACCGCGAGTACGTCCGCGACGAGGACGTCCCCGACGGCCTGACGCTCTACCGCGACCGGCCGAACGTCTGCGTGCTGCGCACCTTCTCCAAGGCGTACGGCCTGGCGGGCCTGCGGGTCGGCTACCTGATCGGGCACGAGCCCGTGGCCGCGGCCGTCCGCAAGACGATCATCCCGTTCGCCGTCAACCACCTCGCGCAGATCGCCGCCGTCGCCTCGCTGAAGGCCGAGGACGAGCTGCTGGAGCGGGTCGAGCGGGTGGTCAAGGAGCGCAGCCGCGTCCGCGAGTCGCTGATCGAGCAGGGCTGGACGGTTCCGCCGACCGAGGCGAACTTCGTCTGGCTGCGGCTCGGCGAGCGCACCCTTGACTTCGCCGCCGCCTGCGCGGTGGAGGGTGTGGCCGTACGGCCGTTCGCGGGCGAGGGGGCCCGGGTGTCCATCGGCGACCCCGAGGCCAACGACGCCTTCCTCGCCGCGGCAAAGGAGTTCCGCGGTTAGGCGCTGACCTCTTCGGC
This sequence comes from Nonomuraea sp. NPDC005692, assembly GCF_040631115.1. NCBI lineage: Bacteria > Bacillati > Actinomycetota > Actinomycetes > Streptosporangiales > Streptosporangiaceae > Nonomuraea > Nonomuraea sp. NPDC005692. The sequence goes on from NZ_JBEXYU010000002.1 coordinate 40,735, forward strand.
GAGGGCCGCGGTCCTGGTCCTGGCGCGTCGTTCGGTGGAGACCACCAGGGCGACGCCCACCAGGATCACCGCCCCGCCGGCGATGATCTGCGGGGTCACGCTCTCGTTCACGACCAGCACGCCGAGGATGACGGCGACGACCGGGTTGACGTAGGCGTACGTGGAGACCAGCGAGATGGGCGCGTTCCCCAGCAGCCAGGTGTAGGCGGTGAAGCCGACCAGCGATCCGACCAGCACCAGGTAGGCCAGCGCCGCCCAGGAACGCCCGGAGATCGCCGCCAGGTCGAGCCGTTCGCCGAGCGCCGTGCCGGTCACGGCCAGGCCCGCGCCGCCGACCAGCATCTCGATCGAGCTGGCCGCGAACGGGTTGGCGGGCATGGGGATGCGCGCCGACAGGAACGAGCCGACCGACCACGAGAACGAGGCGACCAGGATCACCACGATCCCGGTGACGTCGACCGACTGGCCGCCGGTCAGCGACAACGCCGCGACGCCGCCGAACCCGACGAGCACGCCGGCCAGCGTCAGCACGGCCGGCCGGTCCCTGACCAGGATCCGGAACACGACGAGCCAGAGCGGCACCGAGGCCACGAGCAGCGCGGCCAGGCCGCTGGAGATGTGCTGCTCGGCCACGGCGACCATGCCGTTTCCGCTGGTCAGCAGGAGCAGGCCGACCAGCCCGGCGCCGCAGACCTGCCGCCACGACACCCGGAACGGCTCCAGGCCCTTCCTGATCAGCAGGAAGCCGCCGAGCAGCAGCGCGGCCGTCACGAAACGCAGCGCGCCGCTCAGCATGGGAGGCATGGTCTCGATGGCGATCCTGATGCCGAGGTAGGTCGAACCCCACACCACGTACACGATCGCCAGGGCGCTCCAGACAAGGACGGGAGCCCGGCTGTCAGTGGTGTTCGCACTCATGGGTCATGACTTTATCGGGCGACTCCGACAAAGCACCTGCGGGTATCGGACTTAGGACTTTGGCGCGATATTAGCGACAGGCGGCTTTCGTGCCACTGTTGAGCGGGCGGGCCGGCTGAGACGATCGCGACTGACCAGCAATGAAGGGAAATGTCGTAGATGTCAGCCGTCACCTCCACTCCGGCCGCCGCCAACGCCGCCGCCCTCGCCCACTTCGCCGCCCGCCTGGCCTTCGAGACCGACGTCTCCGACGTGGCCGCCGACCTGGCCGCCGGCGCGCCGGGCGTCGTGGTCGTGGACTCGCGCAGCCGGGAGAGCTGGGACCAGGGGCACGTCCAGGGGGCGGTGCACCTGCCGACGGCCGAGATCGCCGCGGGGGCCGCCGCGCTGGCCCCCCGGGACGCCACCGTCGTCACCTACTGCTGGGGCCCCGGCTGCAACGGCGCCACGCGGGCCGCACTGGAGTTCGCCAGGCTCGGTTACGCGGTCAAGGAGATGCTCGGCGGCTTCGAGTACTGGGCCAGGGAGGGCTTTCCGGTCGAGACCGCCTCGGGGGTGAGCCGGCGGCCGATCGACGCCCTGACGGCGCCGGTGTCGGGGATCGCGTGCGCCTGCTGAAGTCGGTGCGGGGGATCGCGTGCGCCTGCTGAAAGCGTCCCAGGCGGGTTGTGGTGACCGGCTATATCCGGACATGCCCGCCGGTCCGACAGTGCCGCCAAACCGCCTCACAGCCCCTTACGGACGCCTTCCGTAAAAAGGGTGGCGCCGAAGGGGCTGTGCGGGAAAGTTTGGCGCCCCCGTCCGAATCCCGTCGATCGGGGGCGTGGGAGAACATACCCGCATCTACTCGGGTCAACCAATAAGTCCCCAAGAGTCAAGGGGATTGTCTGTACCTTTGACTCCTCAGGTCAAGAAATCGGCACCCGTCGCCCCTGAAATGGGGCGACGGGCCCCGTACGGTCACCGCGGGCCGAGCTTCTCCACGATGAGCCGATAGAGCTGGCGCGGACGCCCCGGCTGCGGGGTGCGGTTCGGCGGAAGCGGCCACGCGAGTCCCTCGTCAACCAGCGTGCGCAGCAACCGCCGAGCCGTGCGCGGCGTCACCCCGAGCATCTTGCCCGCGCCCTCGGCGTCGACCACCGTGTCGCCGCCTTCGAGCTTGGCCGCCAGCCTGGCCAGTACCTCCACGCCCTTCGGCTTGAGCGCGGTCGACCCGGTGGGCGGCATCCGGGGGGCCGGGATGAGGGCCCGGCCCTCGCGGTCCACCGCGAACCCCTGGGCCTGCTTGCCCGCCTGGGTACGGGCCAGCGCGGCCCGCGCGTGCGACTCCGCGTCGTGTGTCGTCCGCCCCATCCCGACGCCCACCTCGACCGCCAGCCCCAGCTCGTCCCGGATCCGGGCCGCGAAGGGCAGCACCCTGAACCCGTCGGTGGCCGCGGCGATCGAGCCCCTGGTCGCGGTGACCAGGTAACTGTGATCGTCGATCGGCCAGACCGTCGCGTTGATCCGGTTCGCCTCCTGGACCAGCAGCCGGTGCAGCGACAGCCGCAGCTCGTCGCGCCAGTAGCGGGGCGCCGCGCGCCGCACGGGCTCGCGCAGCGTCGGCACCTCCACCAGCACCACGGTGAGCTGCGACTCCTCCAGCCGGTGATGCGCCCCGAGCAGCGCCGCGGTGTGCAGCGCCGTCCGGACCGCGGCCGAGGTCGGCCTGATCCTGATGACCGGCACGCCCGCGGCGTGCAGGCGTTCGGCCACCGCGGGCAGGCACGTCAGTGCCCCCGAGGTGGCTCCCTGACGGGCCAGCCGTTCGTGGTAGGCCGCGATCGTGCCCGTGGCTCCGGGCTCGTCGCGGCTGTGCACGTCCGTGGCGGGTATGCCGAGGTCGGTGTACGCCTCCTCGACATCCGCCCTGCTGACCACGTCGACGCTGACCCGTTGCGGGTCCATCCGAGTGTCAAGTGCGGCCTTCGCCAGCGCCGCCACCAATGCCGCTCCGCCGAGTTGCACGTAGGTCGCGGGCATCGTCAGCACGCCTGATCGCCTGGCCAGGTCATAAGGGACCGGGCTGGCGAACAGACACGCGTCGACACCGGGACCGAGCCGCGTCACCTTGTCGGGCGCCTCCTGCTCATCGCGGTACGCGGCCGCGACCAGGCGACACGGCAGCGGTGCCGCGGCGTGACCCATCAGCATGACTCGCTCGACCAGGTCGTGGGGTCCGACCACGCCGATGGTGAGGTCCGGTGTCATGGCGCCCGGGCGTGACACTCGGGGAGTTTCTTCGGCCCTCTCGACCAATGTTCGTCCCATCCTGCCGTCCGTTGCAGTGCTCTCTTTTGGAACGATCGCTCGCGGGGGCCGTAATGTCACGCCCGACTTTTCCGGAAAGTCGTTCTGGTTGACCGCCCGACAAGATGTCTCAGCAGCTCAACGCGGTTTTTCTCATGTTTTTTAGCGCTCAGAAATCTCTCGTGTAATGTCCGCGCCGAGCGCGCGCATTCGCGCCGCGAGATGTGCGTGGCCGCGATCGATGAGGTATCCGGACTCGATGACGGTCTCTCCTTCGGCCGCCAGACCGGCGAGCACGAGCGCGATACCGGAGCGCAGATCGTGGGCCGTGACTTGTGCGCCCTTGAGCGGAGTGCGCCCGCGTACGACGGCCCTGCTGCCGTCGACCTCGACGTCGGCGCCCATCTTGTTGAGCTCGCCGGCCAGGGCGAAGCGGCCGTCGAAGATGCGCTCGTGGATGTAGCTCGTGCCGTCGGCCAGGGCGGCCACCGTCATCATCGGCGACTGCAGGTCGGTCGCGAACCCGGGATAGGTGTCGGTGATGATGTTGATGGGCCGCAGCGGACGGTCGCACCGCACGTGCAGCACCGCGCCCTGCCGGGCGAAGTCGACGCCCATCTGCTCCAGCTTGTAGCGGACGACGCCCAGGTCGAGGCCGGTGCCCACGAGGCTGAGCTCGCCGCCGGTGATCGCCGCGGCCATCGCGAACACGCCCGCGTCGAGCCGGTCGGGCATCACGGTGTGCTCGACGGCGTGCAGCTCCTCCACGCCCTCGACGGTGATGAACCCGGTGCCGCCGCCGCTGATGCGCGCGCCCATCTTGGTGAGCATGTCGATGACGTCGAGCACTTCCGGCTCAAGGGCCGCGTTCTCGATCACCGTCGTGCCCTTGGCCAGGGCGGCGGCCATGATCAGGTTCTCGGTGCCGGTGTGGGAGGGCGTGTCGAGGTAGAGCGTCGCGCCGGTCAGGCCGCTGGCCTTGACGTGGATGACGGTCTCGCCCTCGTCGACGACCGCGCCCAGCCGCTTGTAGCCCAGGTAGTGGAAGTCGAGGTTGCGGCTGCCGAGGTTGCAGCCGCCCACGCCCTCCACGATCGCCTCGCCCAGCCGGTGGAGCAGCGCGGGGGTGAACAGCACCGAGCCGCGGAACCGGCGCGCGATCTCGGCCGGCAGCACGGGGCTGCTCAGTCGGGAGGCGTCGATGACCAGCGTGCGCTCGGACTCGTGCAGCTCCACGTACGCGCCGATCGTCTCGGCCAGCTCGACCGCGCGCCGGACGTCTTCGATGATCGGCACGTTCCGCAGCACGGTACGGCCCTTGGCGGCGAGCAGAGCCGCACCGATCATGGGAAGCACGGCGTTCTTCGCGCCCTGGATGAACGCGGTTCCACGCAGTGCGTTGCCACCGCGCACGCGGTAACGGACCATTTCGTGCGGCTCCTTGAAATCAACGGTGAGGCTCGATCGGGCCAACAGTAGTGGCTGACACCAGGTGACCCAGCCGAATCATCCGCTAAAGGGAGCCCCCGTGACGCGCTCATACGCTTCTAGGTATCGCTGCCTTGTGCGCTCGACAACGTGCTCGGGAAGTCGAGGTGGGGGGTTTCCTGAGGATTTGTCCCATCCGGATTCGGGCGAGAGCAGCCAATCGCGTACATATTGCTTATCGAAAGAAGGTTGCGCCCGGCCCGGCTGCCATTCGTCGGCCGGCCAGAACCGCGACGAGTCCGGCGTCAGCACCTCGTCGCCCAGCGTCAGCACGCCGTCGGCGTCGAAGCCCAGCTCGATCTTGGTGTCGGCCAGGATGATGCCGCGCTCACGGGCGATCTCCGAGCCGCGCGTGTAGACGTCGAGCGTGATGCGCCGCAGCTCGTCGGCCGTCTCCGCGCCGACCTCGGCGACGACCTGCTCGAAGGAGATCGGCTCGTCGTGCTCTCCCTGCGGGGCCTTCGTCGAGGGGGTGAAGATCGGCTCCGGCAGCCGGGAGCCGTCCTCCAGCCCCGGGGGCAGCGGCACCCCGGAGACCGTGCCGGTCGCGCGGTACTCCGACAGGCCGCCGCCGGTCAGGTAGCCGCGGGCCACGCACTCCACCTGGACCATGCGCAGCGGCTTGCACACCACGCTGCGCGCGTCGTCGCCCCTGGCCAGGATGTGGTTGGGCACGACGTCCTTGAGCTGGTCGAACCACCACAGCGACATCTGCGTGAGGATGGCGCCCTTGTCGGGGATGCCGGGCTCCAGCACGTAGTCGAAGGCCGAGATCCGGTCGGAGGCGACCATCAGCAGCAGGCCCTCGTCGGTCTCGTAGAGGTCGCGTACCTTGCCGGAGTGCAGATGCTTCATCGGGCGATGTCCGTCCTGTGGTGCGAGCCGCGCAGCTCGACGCGGTCGACGAGGTCGTAGGCGTTGCGGCGGGCGCTCGCCTGGTCGGGGCCGTGGCCGACGACGGTCAGCACCCGGCCGCCGTTGGAGACGACCTCGCCGCCGGGGCCGCGCGTGGTGCCGGCGTGGATGACGTACGCGTGCTCGGTCTCGGCCAGGCCGGTGATCACGTCGCCCTTGACCGGCGAGTCGGGATAGTTCTCCGCCGCGATCACCACGGTCACCGCCGAGCCGTCCTTGAACACCGGGTCGAGGCCGAGCTCGCCGGTCGCGCAGGCCATCAGCAGCCCGCCGAGCGGCGTCTCCAGCCGGTCGAGCAGCACCTGGGTCTCGGGGTCGCCGAACCGGGCGTTGAACTCCACCACCTTCGGCCCCTTCCGGGTCAGGGCCAGCCCCACGTAGAGCACCCCCTGGTACGGCAGCCCGCGCCGCCCCAGCTCGGCGATCGTCGGGTGCACGACCTCGCGCATGACCTGCTCGGTCAGCCCTTCCGGCGCCCAGGGGAGCGGCGTGTACGCGCCCATGCCGCCGGTGTTGGGCCCCTCGTCGCCGTCGTAGGCGCGCTTGAAGTCCTGGGCGAGCTGGAGCGGCACCGCCGTGCTGCCGTCGCACAGCGCGAACAGCGACACCTCGGGCCCGTCGAGGAACTCCTCGATGACCACCCGTTCGCAGGCCCGCGCGTGCTCCAGCGCCTGGTCGCGGTCGCGCGTGACGACCACGCCCTTGCCCGCCGCGAGGCCGTCGTCCTTGACGACGTAGGGGGCGCCGAACTCGTCGAGCGCGGCGGCGGCCTCCTCCTCGGTCTCGCACGTACGGGCGCGGGCGGTCGGCACGTCGGCGGCCTTCATGATCTCCTTGGCGAACGCCTTGGAGCCTTCGAGCATGGCCGCCTCGCGGGTCGGCCCGAAGCAGGCGATGCCGGCCTCGCGCACGGCGTCGGCCACGCCCGCGACGAGCGGCGCCTCGGGCCCGATCACGACGAGGTCGGCCGCCAGCCGCCCGGCCAGCTCGGCCACCTGCGCGGGATCGACGGGATCGACGGGATGAACGGTCGCGACGCCTTCGATGCCCGCGTTACCGGGAGCACAGTGGAGCTCGCTGACCTGGGGATCGAGTTTGAGCGAACGGCACAGGGCGTGCTCACGCCCTCCGGAACCAATGACTAGAACGCGCACGTGCCCCATTGTCGCAGGCCCAGCCCCCTCGCCCGGCGCGGGTCCCGGGCGGGTTGCAGGCACGTCGGATGCCGGAACAAGCCCGCATCTTTGTGCGGTTCTACCTGAACCGAGCACCCTCCGGCGAGTATCGTCGTTTGGGTTCACCCGCCTGTGGTAGGTTAAGGCGGCTTTGCGGCGTCTCTTGTGATTGGAGGTGGTCCGGGATGAAACCTGGTGATCCCAGCAGTACGTGCTCTCCCACGTACGCCCCAGTTACCCCCGACCACTCCAATCCGGCAGCCTGATCGTGCCTCCACGCATTTGTGTCGATTGAGGTGACTTTTCATCGCGCGTGGAGCGTGCCAGGTCGGGCGGAAAGGGACTGCCATGCGCTCGTCCACGCTTTTCCGTCGCATCAACCGTCACCCTGTTCAGCCGCACGCCGCACGCCCGCTCACCAAGCCGGTGCGTGAGATCTGCGTGCCTCCTGTCGACTCCATCGTCGAATTCGGCGCCTACATCCAGGGCAAGAAGGTCTGCGCCCCGGGCATCGTCGAGTCCCTCGAACTCGTCCGTGAGCACAACAAGAACGCCGACGGCGCGAACGCGTTCGTCTGGGTCGGCCTGCACGAGCCCGAGGCGCCCGAGGTGGAGTGGTTGTCCGAGGTCTTCGGGCTGCACCCGCTGGCCGTCGAGGACGCGGTCAAGGCCCACCAGCGTCCCAAGGTGGAGCGCTACGGCGAGTCGCTGTTCATGGTGCTGAAGACGGTCGCCTACCTCGACCACGACGAGCTGACGGCCAACAGCGAGATCATCGCCACCGGCGAGATCATGGTGTTCCTCGGGGTCGACTTCGTGGTCACCGTGCGCCACGGCGAGCACTGCCCGCTCACCCTGGTCCGCGAGCGCCTTGAGGACAAGCCCAAGCTGATGAACCGCGGCCCGGCCGGCGTGCTGCACGCCATCGCCGACCACGTCGTCGACCAGTACCTCCAGGTGGCCGACCTGATGCAGCTGGAGCTCGAAGAGGTCGAGGCGACCGTCTTCGCCGACGTCAGCTCCCGCGACATCAACCGGATCTACCAGCTCAAGCGGGAGATGCTGGAGATGAAGCGGGCCGTGACCCCGCTGCAGTCGCCGCTGTCGGCGCTGCCGCAGCGCCGCGTCATCCCCTCGGAGATGCGCGAGTACTTCCGCGACGTCGGCGACCACCTGTCCCGCGTGTGCGAGCAGGTCGAGTCCTCCAACGAACTGTGCAGCTCGATCCTGCAGGCCGCCCTGGCCCGCTCGAACGCCCTGGCCAACGAGGACATGCGCAAGATCTCGTCGTGGGTCGCCATCCTGGCCGTGCCGACGATGATCGCCGGCATCTACGGCATGAACTTCGACTTCATGCCCGAGACCAAGCAGGTCTGGGGCTATCCGGCGGTGCTGGCCGTGATGATCACCGCCTGTGTGCTGCTGCACCGCGGCTTCCGCCGCAACGGCTGGCTCTGAGCGGCGCTCAGACGCTCACGGGCTTGAGCGGCCGAACGCCCTCCGGCAGATCGAGGCCGCGCTCGCGCCACAACTCCCGCATGCGGTCGGGGTAGTCGGTCACGATCCCGGCCACGCCGAGGTCGATCATGCGGCCGGCCAGGGCCTGGTCGTTGACCGTCCAGACCGCCACGTCGAGGCCCGCCGCGGCCGCCTGGGCCATCAGCTTCTCGTCGACCATCACGTGCTCGGGCGAGAGCGTGGTGGCCCCGGCCTCGCGCGCGGCGGCCGGGATGTCGTCGCCCAGCCCGCCCTCGTGCCAGTGGAGCGTGTCGAGCTCGATCAGCGCGAACCGCCTGGCCGCCGGTGCGAGCCGGGCCGCGTGCCTGATGACGCGCCAGTCGAAGCTGAGGACGGCGGCGTTGCCCAGCCTGCCGTGCCGGTCGAGCTCCTCGACCACCAGCTCGGTGAACATCTCCGGGTCGGCCGTCAGCTCGGGCCTGGTCGGGTCGGACTTCAGCTCGACGTGCAGCCGTACGTGCTCGGCCTCGTAGGCGTTGACCAGCCCGAGCACCGCGCCGAGCGTGGGCATCCTGGTCTCCGGCATGGCGACCTGGGTGAGCGCGAACGGGTCGTCGAGGTGGCGCGGCAGGCGTACGCCCACGTCGAGCGTGCGCAGCTGGGCGAGGCTGAGCGCGTTGATCGGCTTGCCCACGTACGGGAAGAGCGGATCGCCCTGCCGCAGCGGCCGGCGGTCGGCGCTGGTGACGGCCGAGACCGTGAGGTCGTGCGTGAGCACGAGGCGGCGATCGGCGGTGAGGGCGACGTCGAGCTCAAGCGCGTGGACGCCCAGCTCCATCGTGCGGCTCAGCCCTGGCAGGGTGTTCTCCGGCCACAGGCCCCGCGCTCCTCGGTGACCATGAATCTCAACGCGCACACCGGGGACACTACCCGGCGCGAGGCCCGCTGAGGCAGTGCCACGCCGTGTCCTTTTTATCCTGCTACGCCCGGTCGGACGCGAAGGCGGCCAAGAGGGCCCTCCGCCCGCTTATTGCACGATAAATGCAACTACCTTGCAATAAGCTGGAGCTCATGACGGAGGTTCTCAAACATGCCCATTCAGCAACAGTCCGGGCATGGGTGGACGGCTGGGTGATCTCCCGCAACGCCCCGCGGCCCGTACCCGAACCGTGGGGCCTCAGAGTGGACGTCGGCCTTCCCGGCCACGTGGCGCGGCACGTCGTCCCCACCCCTACCGCGGAGATCCTGGACCACCTGACCGGCACCCTCACCGTCCCCGGCACCTGGCTCAAGCTCTGCGCCCCCGCCGAGGCGGTCGCCCCCTCCCTGCCCCCGCGGTGGTCCGTGCAGGAGCAGGAGTACATGATGACCACCGCGTCCCTGGCCCGCACCACCCCGAAGGCCCCTCCGGGCTACACCCTGGCGATCACCACCCGGGCGGGGGTGACCGTGGCCCGGCTGCTCACGGCCGCGGGCGAGGTCGCGGCGCGCGGCCAGTTCGCCGTCGCGGACCGCGCCGCCGTGATCGACCAGGTGGAGACGGCCGCCGAACACCGGCGGCGCGGCCTCGGCACGGTGGTCATGGCCGCGCTCGCCGCCGCCGCCGTCTCCCGGGGCGCCCGCACGGGCATCCTGGTCGCCACCGCCGCCGGCCAGGCCCTGTACGAGACCCTGGGCTGGACCCTGCACACCCCGATGACCGCCGCCGTCCTCACCGCCGAGGGCCCGGCGGACGGGGAACCCGCCGGCCGGCCGTAGGCCCCGCGACGCACCGCGACACACGAGGGGCCCGGCGCGTTCCCGCGCCGGGCCCCTCGTCACGTGCCGGTCAGACCAGCGACCGCACCACCACGGTCTGGTCGCGGCCGGGGCCGACGCCGATCGCCGAGATGGGCGCCCCGCTCATCTCCTCCAGCGCCCGCACGTACGACTGCGCGTTCGGCGGCAGGTCCTCGAACGACTTGGCGTGCGAGATGTCCTCCTGCCAGCCCGGCAGCTCCTCGTAGACCGGGACCGCGTGGTGGAAGTCGGTCTGGGTCATCGGGATCTCGTCGAACCGCACGCCGTCGACCTCGTACGCCACGCACACCGGGATGCGCTCGAGCCCGGACAGGATGTCGAGCTTGGTGAGGAAGTAGTCGGTGACCCCGTTGATCCGGGTCGCGTAGCGGGCGATCACCGCGTCGAACCAGCCGCAGCGACGGTCGCGGCCGGTGGTGACGCCGTACTCGCCGCCGGTCCTGCGCAGCCACTCGCCCGTCTCGTCGGTCAGCTCGGTCGGGAACGGCCCCGAGCCCACGCGGGTCGTGTACGCCTTCAGGATCCCGATGATCTTCGTGAGCCGGTTCGGCGGGATGCCCGCCCCGGCGCACGCGCCCCCGGACGTCGGCGAGGAGGAGGTGACGAACGGGTACGTGCCGTGGTCGATGTCCAGCAGCGTGCCCTGGCCGCCCTCCAGCAGCACGAACTTGCCCTCGTCCAGCGCCTTGGAGAGCACCAGCGAGGTGTCGGCGATGTGCGGCTTGAGCCGTTCGGCGTAGGCCAGGTACTCCTCCAGCACGGCGACCGGGTCGATGCCGCGCCGGTTGTAGACCTTGGTCAGCACCTGGTTCTTCTCGGTCAGGGCGACCTCGATCTTCTTGGCCAGGATGCCCGGGTCGAGCAGGTCCTGGACCCGCACGCCCATCCGGGCGATCTTGTCGCCGTACGCGGGGCCGATGCCGCGCCCGGTGGTGCCGATCTTGGCCTTGCCCAGATAGCGCTCGGTGACCTTGTCCAGCGCCTTGTGGTGCGGCATGATCAGGTGCGCGTTGGAGGAGATCAGCAGGCGTTCGGCGGAGATGCCCCGCGCGGCCAGCCCGTCGATCTCGCTCAGCAGCACCCCCGGGTCGATCACCACACCGTTGCCGATCACCGGTACGACGTCCGGCGACAGGATCCCCGTCGGCAGAAGATGCAGAGCGTATTTCTGGTCACCGATGACGACGGTGTGTCCCGCGTTGTTGCCACCCTGATAACGGACGACGTAGTCGACGTCGCCACCGAGCAGGTCGGTGGCCTTGCCCTTGCCCTCATCGCCCCACTGGGCCCCAACGAGAACGGCAGCCGGCATTGTTCAGTCTCCCGAGCACAAAACGAAACCCCTGGCGCAAGTGCGACAGGGGCTCTTGCGTAGAGAGACTACCCGAGTCTGCCCATTCGTCCCAAGGCGCGTGGGTCCAATGCGGGCCCAACGCGCTGCTAACCCTTGGTCAGCGCCTCATATCCGGTCTCGGTGCTGTCCTTGAGGAACTGCAGGCAACGCTCGGCCTCGTCCTTCTCGCCGATGGACTGCGCCGCCCTGGACAGGGCGTGCAGGCAGCGCAGGAAGCCGCGGTTGGGCTCGTGCTCCCACGGGATGGGACCGTGGCCCTTCCAGCCGCTCCTGCGCAGCTGGTCGAGGCCGCGATGGTAGCCCGTGCGGGCGAAGGCGTAGGAGGTGACGGCATGGCCCTGCGCGAAGTACTCCTCCGCGAGCGCGGCCCAGGCCGCCGGGTGGGCGGGGAAGCGGGCGGCCACGTCGGCGGCCTTGGCCCCGGATTCCAGCGCCTCCCTGGCCTCGGGCAGGTCCGGCAGGTGAGTCGGGGGCGGCCCGGCGAGAAGGTTATCCATAGGACAAGTCATACCCGCCGTGCCGCCCAAGTGGCTAGGAGATCTTCGTCCCACTGCTCTTGAGGTTGTGGCAGGCCTCCGCCACACGGGCCGCCATGCCGGTCTCGGCGCTCTTGCCATAGGCGCGCGGGTCGTAGGCCTTCTTGTTGCCGACCTCGCCGTCGACCTTCAGCACGCCGTCGTAGTTGCGGAACATGTGGTCGGCGATCGGCCTGGTGAAGGCGTACTGGGTGTCGGTGTCGACGTTCATCTTCACCACGCCGTAGGAGATGGCCTCGTGGATCTCCTCCAGCAGCGAGCCGGAGCCGCCGTGGAAGACCAGGTCGAACGGCTTGTCCTTGCCGTACTTGGCCCCGACCGCGTCCTGGATCTCCTTCAGCACGCTCGGCCGCAGCTTCACGTGGCCCGGCTTGTAGACGCCGTGCACGTTGCCGAACGTGGCGGCCAGCATGTAGCGGCCCCGGTCGCCGACGCCGACGGCCTCGGCCGTGGCCAGCGCGTCCTCGGCGGTGGTGTAGAGCTTCTCGTTGATCTCGCCGACGACGCCGTCCTCCTCGCCGCCGACGACGCCGATCTCCATCTCCATGATGATCCGGGCGCGGGCGCACTTGTCCAGGAGCTCCTTGGCGATCTCCAGGTTCTCCTCCAGCGGCACGGCCGAGCCGTCCCACATGTGCGACTGGAAGAGCGGGTCGAGGCCCTTGGACACCCGCTCCAGCGAGATGTCGATCAGCGGCCGCATGTAGCCGTCGAGCTTGTCCTTCGGGCAGTGGTCGGTGTGCAGCGCCACCGTGACCGGGTACTTGGCGGCCACCACCCGCGCGTACTCGGCCAGCGCGGTCGCGCCCGTCACCATGTCCTTGACCGTCGTGCCGGAGAGGAACTCGGCGCCGCCGGTGGACACCTGCACGATGCCGTCGCTCTCGGCCTCGGCGAACCCGCGCAGCGCGGCGTTCAAGGTCTGAGAAGAGGTCACGTTGATCGCCGGATAGGCGAACCCGCCCGCTTTGGCACGGTCGAGCATCTCGGCGTAGACCTCTGGAGTCGCGATGGGCATGAGTCATCTCCCTGAGAAGTACGGCTTCGCGCCTGCCCAGTATCCCGGCTCCCAACCACAACTGGTAGTGACAACGCGAGCCGGATGGCCACATCCGATTCGCTCGGCTCCAGGTAGGCTCACGGGGTGGACTGGCTCTGGAATCTCCTCGACCCGACGTGGTGGCTCACCATCCTCGGCGCCTTCGCCACCATCGGCGTCCTGGCGATCATCTTCGCCGAGACGGGTCTGCTGATCGGCTTCTTCCTGCCGGGCGACTCGCTGCTGGTGGCGGCGGGGATCTTCAGTTCCGCGTCGCTGGTCGTGGGCGAGGCGCCGCCGATCTCCTTCCCCGTCCTGGTGATCGGCACACCGTTGTGTGCCATCGCGGGCGCCCAGCTCGGCCACTTCCTGGGTGCCCGGTTCGGCAGGAAGATGTTCGACCGGCCCGACTCGCGGCTGTTCAAGCGCGAACACGTCATACGCGCCGAGGAGTTCTTCCAGAAGTTCGGCCCGGCCAGGGCGGTCGTGCTGGCGCGGTTCGTGCCGATCGTCCGCACGTTCATGAACCCGGTGGCCGGCGTCCTGGAGATGCCCGCCAGGCGCTTCTTCCTGTGGAACGTCATCGGCGGCGTGGTCTGGGTCGAGGGCCTGGTGCTGCTCGGCTACTTCCTCGGCAGCAAGGTCGATCCCAAGCAGATCGACAAGTACATCCTGCCGGGCGTGTTCATCATCGTCTTCATCTCGCTGATCCCGATCATCGTCGAGGTCGTCAAGAAGCGCCGCGAGCGCAAGCGGCTGCCGCTGCCCAACGGCAAGCACCACCGCGTGCCCTCCAGCAGCGACCCCCAGCACTGACCTCCGGCGCTGACATCCGGCACTGACCCCGGGGGCCCTGAGTTACCACCGGGTACAGTGCCCCCTGTGGGACGCCACAGGTCAGATCCGATGGGAATCGCCCGATCAGCCCTCGTCGTCCTCGCGGTGGGGGCCGTGGTGACGCTGGTGGTCGTCGGCGTGCGCGCCCTGATCGGCTCGTTCGGCTCGCAGCCGGAGCGGCCGGCGTCCACGGCAGCGTCCACGACAGCGCTCACGACAGCGCTCAGGGCCATGCCCACGGGCACCGGGGCCGTGCGGGCGAGCGAGGGCAGGGTGCCGACCGTGCGCATCGAGTGCGTGGCCGAGGTCTGCCCCACCGTGACCGTCCGCGTCCCCGGCGGGGACGTGCTGCAACATCGCGAGATGAGCAGGGGTGAAGAGGTCAGCTACTTCGAGCCGGAGCTCGACGTCGTGCTCGGCGACGCGGGCACCGTCCGCGTCACCGAGAACGGCAGCCCCCGCGCCCCCGGCGGGCAGGGCGCGAGGGCGGCCTTCACAGTCCGAGGTCCTGGAGGCTGAAGGCGGTGCGGTAGTCGAGCCCCTCCTCCGCCATCCGCGCGCCCGCGCCCCGGTCGACGATCGTGGCCACGGCCACCACCTCGGCGCCCGCCTCCCGCAGCGCCTCGACGGCGGTCAGCGGCGAGCCGCCGGTCGTCGAGGTGTCCTCCACGGCCAGCACCCGGCGGCCCTTCACCTCGGGCCCCTCGATCCGGCGCTGCATGCCGTGCGACTTCTGCGTCTTGCGCACCACGAACGCGTCGAGCGTGCGCCCGCGCGCCGCCGCGGCGTGCAGCATCGCGCAGGCCACCGGGTCGGCCCCCATCGTGAGCCCGCCGACGGCGTCGAAGTCGAGATCGTCGGTCAGGTCGAGCATCACCTTGCCGACGAGCGGCGCGGCCACCCCGTCGAGCGTGATCCGCCGCAGGTCGAGGTAGAAGTCGGCCTCCTTGCCCGAGGAGAGCGTGACCTTGCCGTGGACGACGGCCTTGCGCTTGATCTCGGCCAGCAGGTTGTCGCGGTCTGTCATGCGCCCAAGCTTAGGGTCCCAGGCTCAGCGTCCTGATGAGAGCCAGGGCCTGCGCGTGCGCGCGGGGGAGCCGGCGCACCCGGACGCGGGCGTGGCGGCCGTGCAGGATCTCCGCGGCGCGCAGGTCGGCGACCTTGCCGGGCAGCCGATCGTCCTCCCTGGTCACCGCGGCGACGCGGGTGGGCGCGAGCAGTGCCAGTGTCTCCTCGCCGGTGAACGCCCTGCGCAGCGCCGTGGCCAGGTTGAGCGCCGCCGCCAGCCGCTCGGCCAGCTCCGCGATCTGCCCGTACGGCTCGGCCACCACCAGCAGGTGCCCGCCCGCGACCGCCCCCCGGTAGAGCTCGCCCAGCCTGGTACGCAGGTAGGCCACCGTGGCCAGGCCGGTCAGCGGGTCCTCGCACTGCAGGTCGCTCATGGGCGCGAAGCTCTGTTCGGCCCACCCGGCCGCGTACGCCCGTACCAGGGGGAACGTCGGCTCCCCCCGATCGGTGACGGCGAACAGCGCCGCCAGGTCGCCCAGCCCCTCGTTGATCCCCACCCCCGCCCCCGCGCGCGCCGCGCCCAGCTCCTCGCAGGCGCGCGGCAGGTCGCCGCCGTCCGTCGCGGCCCTGATCGCGTACGCCACCGCCGGGGTCCACCAGTCGTCGGCCAGCGACCAGCCCTCCGCCATGCTCCGGCCGCGCCAGCGCGACAGCACGTCCTCGTCCATGCGTCCTCCCGTGGTCCTCAGAGGTAAAGACGGCGCTTCGGTTTAGTCATGACGGAGAATGCGGAATGATTGCGCGGGGCAACCCGCTGTAATCGTGAGGTCACAATGAGTGTGGAATCGCCGCTAAGCGATGCGGACCTGCTGAAGGAGGTCCGAGCCGGCGTCGCGACCGCGTACGGACGGCTCTACGAGCGTCACGTGGCCGCGGCGCGCGCGCTGGCCAGACAGCTCGTCAGGGGCGAGTCCGAGGTCGAGGACGTCGTGGCCGAGTCGTTCACGAAGATCCTCGACCTGGTGGGCAGGGGTGGCGGCCCGGAGTCGGGGTTCCGCACGTACCTGCTGACCGTCGTGCGCCGCACCGTCTACGACCGCAGCCGGGTCGAGAGCCGCCAGGTGACCACCGGCGAGATCGAGCGCTACGACGCGGGCGTGCCCTTCGTCGATCCCGCGCTCGTCGGCCTTGAGCGGTCGATGATCTCGCGCGCGTTCCTGTCGCTGCCCGAGCGGTGGCGGGCGGTGCTCTGGCACACCGAGGTGGAGAAGTGCAAGCCCGCCGAGGTCGCGCCGCTGCTCGGCCTGTCGGCCAACGGGGTGGCGGCGCTGGCCTACCGGGCGCGCGAGGGGCTGCGGCAGGCGTACCTGCAGATGCACCTGCGCGCGGCGCCGCAGCACGAGTGCCGTCCCGTGCTCGGCAAGATGGGCGCCTATGTCAGGGGCGGCCTGGCCAGGCGCGACTCGCGCGCGGTCGACGACCACGTGAACGACTGCGAGGAATGCCACGGCGTCCTGCTCGAACTGACCGACGTCAACCGCGGCCTGCGCGTCATCGTCGGCCCGCTGATCGCCGGCCCGGTGTTCAGCGGCTACGCCGCGGCGCTGGCCAAAGCGGGCGCGGCCGGCGGCGGAGCGGGCTGGCTGCTGCGGCTGTTCGGCTGGTTGCGGCGGGCGCCCTCGCGGCAGCAGGTCGTGGCGGCGGGCGGCGTCGCGGTCGCGTCCGCGGCGGTGGCGGCGTTCGTGCTGGTGTCCGGGGAGTCGCCGGTGGCCGAGCGGCCGGTGGCCACGCCCACGCCGCTGGCCCAGCCCCCGGTGTCGGTGCGGCCGGTGCCGCTGCCCGTGGCGAGCGAGCCGCCGGCGCGCGTCCCACCGCCGCGGAAGGAGCCGCGGGGCAGGCCGCGGCTGCGCGCCACGATCGGCGCGCTCGGCGCCCTCGTACGCGCCCAGCCCGGCATCGTCGGCATGCGCCTGCGCAACGACGGCGACGGCCCGAGCGGCGAGCTGGCCGCGACCGTCGAGCTGCCGCCCGGCGTGACGCTCCTGCCGCCGGCCAGGCGCGGGCACGGCGTGGCGCTCCTCGATCCCGTGGGCACGGTCGACGGCTGGTCCTGCCGGCAGGCCGGCCAGGGCGCCCGGTGCGCCAGGCAGCCGCTGGCCGCGGGGCACGGCACGGCGGTGTTCCTGCGCGTGCTGGTGTCGGAGCTGGCCCCGGAGGGCGCCGGGCCGGCCGTGCGCGTCGACGCCGACAACCTCCACGTCAACGCGCGGGCCACGCAGGGCGTGCGCACGGTGGGGGCGTCGGCCAGGTTCGCCACCGAGGGCAGGGTGGCCGTCCGGGCGATCGGCAACACGCTGCTGAGCTGCCCCGAGGAGCACGACGGTTGCGCCGAGGCCAGGCGCCGCCAGGGCGACCAGCGCGACAACGACCTGTGGCCGATGACCCCGCTCGACCAGGACTCCAGCCCGGCCACCACCGCGTCCAGCGCGGCCCGGCTCACCCTGCCCAGGGACAGCAGGGTCGTGTGGGCCGGGCTCTACTGGTCGGCGAGCGGCGCGGCGGCGGGGCCCGTCAAGGTCAGGGCGCCGGGCCGGCGCACGTACGTGTCGGTCCTTCCCGACCACGTCACGGCCCTCGACATGCCGCTCGGCCCGGCCTACCAGGCGTTCGCCGACGTCACCGCGCTGGCCGGGCAGGCGCGGCCGGGCGGCCTGTGGTGGGCGGCCGACGCGCCGATGGCGGAGGGGGCCTCCAGCCACGCCGGGTGGAGCCTGGTGGTGGTCGTGGCCGGGCCGCGGGAGCCGTACAGCCAGGCCGTGGTGCTCGACACGGCGACCGTGATCGGTGGCGCGGCCAGGAAGGTGCGCATGCCGCTCGGCGGCCTGAGCCCGGCCGCCGCGCCGGCTCGGGCCGAGCTGGTGACCTGGGAGGGCGACGCCGATCTCCAGGGCGACAAGGTCTCGCTCGGCACCGGCGCGATCGTCCCCGAGGGCGGCGACCGTGAGCGCGCCAACGTCTTCGACGGCTCCGCCAACGGCGCCAGGGGGATGACCTTCGGCGTCGACGTCGACACGGTCGACGCCGAGCTGGGCCGCGATCCGGCGCTGACGATCGTGACCGACAAGGACGTCGTGCTCTTCGGCGCGGCCGCGCTGACCGTCAGGGGACGTTCATGACCGCAAACAGGACGAACTGGTACGGTCTGCCTAAATGGTCTGGCTGGACGGCGGCCCGCGGTCGAATCGTCGGGATTCACCCTCGCGCGATCACCTGCTTTCATTACCCTGAGAGAGGGCCGCCGAGTCCGGTCTCTGACGGTGCAGAGCCAGCAAGGTCGGACCACCAGGAAAGGGGCGGTGTCAGTGGATCGCTGTGCGCTGTTCGTGGACGCCGGCTATCTGCTGGCAGACGGAGCGATGGCCGTGCACGGCACTCGCCATCGAGAGGCCGTCGCCTGGGACTATCCCGGGCTCCTCCAGCTGATGACCAACCTGTCGCGCGAACGCACGGGCCTGCCGCTGCTGCGGTGCTACTGGTACGAGGCGACCGTCGAGGGCCGCCGCACCCCGGAGCACGACGCGCTGGCCGACATCCCGGGCCTCAAGCTCAGGCTCTCGCGCATCCGGCCGGGCCGCCGCGAGGGCGTCGACGCCCAGGTCCATCGCGACCTCATGACCCTCGCCCGCAACAACGCCATCTGCGACGCCGTCGTCGTCAGCGGCGACGAAGACCTCGCCCAGGTGGTGTGCGACGCCCAGGATCTCGGCATCAGGGTCACCGTCATCCACATCGCCGCCGACGGCGGGTGGGCCGTGTCCCGGTCGCTGCGGCAGGAGTGCGACGACCTGGTCGAGCTGGGCAGCGCCCACCTGCGGCCCTACGTCACGATGGTGAGCGGCGTCACCGAGTCCGCCAACGGTCACCACCAGCCGCTCAGCAACGGGCACGCCGCCCACTCGCTGCCGCCCGCACCGCCGGCCGCGCCCCCGGTGACCCCGACGGCCTCGCTGCCGCCGGCGCCGTCCTCGGGCAGCCACGCGGCCGGGCAGTCCTCCGGGAGCCACGCGGCGCCCTCCTCCGGCCAGCCGTCCGCCAACGGGCAGGCGTCCTCGGGCGGGCGGTCGGCCACGCCGCCGGTGTTGCCCTCGTACTCGGGGTACCAGGAGCAGCCGCCGTCGATCCCGCCGTCCGTGCCGCCGTCCGCGCCGGCGACGGGGCCGCTGCAGCAGCCGCAGTCCGCCTCGCCGAGCACCGGGCAGTTCGCCACGCCGTCCTCGGGGGGCACGTACCAGCAGGCGCAGCTCGGGCCGTACACCGGGCCGCAGGCCGCGCCCGTCTCCCCGCCACCCGCCGCCACCGCCGGGGCCACCACGCTGGCCGACGCCGTGAAGGCCGCCCATCGCGAAGGGCACGACTTCGGCGAGTCCGTGGCCCGCGACGCGCCCGCGCTGTGGCTGGAGGCGGTGCTCGCCCGCAAGCCCCGCATGCCCTCCGACCTGGAGGCCCGCCTCCTGCAGGGGTCCTCGCTGCCGATCGACTTCCTCCTGCACGACGAGGTCCGCCACGCTCTGCGCCGCGGCTTCTGGGACGCCCTCGAACGCGCCCGCCACTGACCCTCCCGGGAGGCGTGGCAAGCCAGACGCCCGGGCGCCATGAGCGGCGGCCCGGGCGTCGGACGGGACGAGGTCAGGAGAGCGCGTCGAAGCCGGCGCGCAGGTGGGCGACCCGATCGCCCAGGTCGGCCAGCGGTACGGCGAGCGCCGGATCCTGCGACTTGCGGCCCAGTTCCCGCACCCGGGCCAGCTCGTCCTCCACCGCCGTGAGCCGCCGGGACAACTCCGGCAGCACCGAGGCGTGGTCACCCGCTCCGGGCGGCAGCTCGCCGGTCAGCCGCTCGCGGAGCAACGACGCCTGCTCGGCCAGGCGCTTGTTCATGTTGTAGAGCTCGGTGAACACCGACACCTTCGCCCGCAGCACCCAAGGGTCGAACGGCTTGGTGAGATAGTCGACCGCGCCCGCCGCGTATCCGCGGAAGGCGTAGTCGGGAGCGCTGTCGACCACGGTCAGGAAGATGATCGGGATGTTCCTGGTCCGCTCCCGCCGCTTGATGTGGGCGGCCGTCTCGAAGCCGTCCATGCCCGGCATCCGGACGTCGAGCAGGATCAGCGCGAACTCGGTGTTGAGCAGCGCCTTGAGCGCCTCCTCGCCGGACCTGGCGCGTACGGGCACCAGGTCGAGCGAGCTGAGGATCGCCTCCAGGGCGATCAGGTTCTCCTCGCGGTCGTCGACCAGGAGGATCTTTGCACGGTCCGGCATCGATCACGACCCTTCAGCGGTTGAGGGCGACGAGTCGGTCGTGGCTCCTCGCCCACGGCTGAGCCAGCCGCGCAGCCGTTCGAGCAGGCGATCGACGTCGACCGGCTTGGGCACGTAGTCGGACGCGCCCGAGGCGATGCTCTTCTCGCGATCACCACGCATGACCTTAGCGGTCAGCGCGATGATCGGCAGGTCAGCGAACTGGGGCATGCGCCGGATGGCCGAGGTCGTGGCCCAGCCGTCCATCTCCGGCATCATGATGTCCATCAGGACGAGCGCGACGTCTTCGTTCCGTTCGAGCTGCTCGATCCCCTCGCGGCCGTTCTCGGCGTAGACGACCGTCGATCCGTGTCGCTCCAGCACGCTGGTGAGGGCGAACACGTTGCGGATGTCGTCGTCGACGATGAGGATCTTGGCGCCGTTGAGCGGGTCGTCGCCCTGCCACTGGGCGGGCGTCTCCACGGGCGCCTCGACCAGCTCGGGCATCGGCATGTCGAGCGGCGGCGGCTCGGGCAAGGTCGCGGCGGCGGCCTGCTCCTCGGCGGGCGAGGTCATGAGCTGCCGGCGCGGGGCCGTGCTGCCGTCGGTGGCGGCCAGCGGGCCGGTGTAGGAGGCCGGCAGGTAGAGGGTGAACGTGCTGCCCCTGCCCAGCTCGCTGTCGACGTGGATCTCGCCGCCGAGCAGCCGGGCGATGTCGCGGCAGATGGCCAGGCCGAGGCCGGTGCCGCCGTATTTGCGGCTGGTGGTGCCGTCGGCCTGCCTGAACGCCTCGAAGATGACCTCGCGCTTGTCGGGCGCGATGCCGATGCCGGTGTCGATCACCTGGAAGGCCAGCAGGTCGGTGGCGTCGTGGAGGGTGTCGTCGTCGAAGTCGACGCCCCGGGGCGCCGCCGCCACCCGCAGCTTGACCTCGCCCTTCGGGGTGAACTTCACCGCGTTGGACAGCAGGTTGCGCAGCACCTGCTGCAGACGCTGCTCGTCGGCCCGCAGCTCGCTCGGCACGTCGGAGGCCACCTCGACGCCGAACGACAACCCCTTGTCCTGGGCCAGCGGCGCGAAGGCCGCCTCCAGCAGGTCGACCATCTTGGGCAGCGACACCTGGATCGGATGGATGTCCATCCGGCCCGCCTCGACCTTCGACAGGTCGAGCATGTCGTTGATGAGCTGCAGCAGCGCCGAGCCCGCGCTGTGGATCGTGCGGGCGAACTCGACCTGCTGGGACGTCAGGTTGCCCTCGGCGTTCTCGGTCAGCAACTTGGCCAGCACCAGCAGGCTGTTGAGCGGTGTGCGCAGCTCGTGGGACATGTTCGCGAGGAACTCGGACTTGTACCGCGAGGAGACGGCGAGCTGCTCGGCGCGCTCCTCCAGGGTGCGGCGGGCCTGCTCGATCTGGAAGTTCTGGATCTCGATCGCGCGGTTCTGCTTGGCCAGCAGCGCCGCCTTGTCCTCCAGCTCGGCGTTGGACCTGCGCAGCTCCTCCTGCTGCCGCTGGAGCTCGTCAGAGCGTTCCTGCAGCTCACGGGTGAGCCGCTGGGACTCGGTCAGCAGGTCTTCGGTGCGGGAGTTGGCGATGATCGTGTTCATCGTGACGCCGATGGTCTCGACGAGCTGCGTCAGGAAGTCGAGGTGCACCTCGCCGAACGGGGTGAAGGAGGCCAGCTCCAGCACGCCGAGCACGCGGTTCTCGAACAGGATCGGCAGCACGACGATCTGCGCGGGCGTGGACTGGCTGAGCCCGCTGTCGATGGTGATGAACTGCGGCGGCACGTCGTCGAGGATGATGTGCCTGCCCTCGGCCGCCGCCTGGCCGACGATGCCCTCGCCGATCGCGAAGCGCCGGCGCGGCCCCCGGTCGGGGCGCACGCCGTAGCCGCCGATCAGCGTCAGCTCGTGGTCGCCCTCGGGGTCGATGCCGTAGAAGGCGCCGTAGCGGGCCGAGACCAGCGGAGTGAGCTCGCTCATCGTCAGCTTGGCCACCTCGAACAGGTCGCGGTGGCCCTGCATGAGCCGGGAGATGCGGGCCAGGTTGGACTTGAGCCAGTCCTGTTCCTGGTTGGCCTGGGTGGTCTCGCGGAGGTTGGCCACCATCGAGTTGATGTTGTCCTTCAGCTCCGCCAGCTCGCCCTGCGCCTCGACGGCGATCGAACGGGTCAGGTCGCCCCGGGCCACGGCGCTGGTCACGGTCGCGATGGCGCGCACCTGCGTGGTCAGGTTGCCGGCCAGTTCGTTGACGCTCTCGGTGAGCCGCTTCCAGGTGCCCTCGACGCCCTCGACCCGGGCCTGGCCGCCGAGCTGGCCCTCCGAGCCCACCTCGCGGGCCACGCGGGTGACCTCGGAGGCGAAGGAGGACAGCTGGTCGACCATCCGGTTGATGGTGGTCTTCAGCGCCAGGATCTCGCCCTGGGCGTCGACGTCGATCTTGCGGGTCAGGTCGCCGTTGGCCACGGCCGTGGTGACCTCGGCGATGTTGCGCACCTGATAGGTCAGGTTGTTCGCCATGAAGTTGACGTTGTCGGTGAGGTCCTTCCACACGCCCGACACGCCCTGCACCCTCGCCTGGCCGCCGAGCTGCCCCTGCGTGCCCACCTCGCGGGCCACGCGGGTGACCTCGTCGGCGAAGGACGACAGCTGGTCGACCATCGTGTTGAGGGTGTCCTTGAGCTGCAGGATCTCGCCCTGCGCGTCAACGGTGATCTTCTTCGACAGGTTGCCCTGCGCCACCGCGGACGAGACGGCCGCGATCTGGCGCACCTGCGAGGTGAGGTTGTTGGCCATCGAGTTGACGTTGTCGGTGAGGTCTTTCCAGACCCCGGACACGCCGCGCACCTGCGCCTGGCCGCCGAGCTGGCCCTCGGTGCCGACCTCGCGGGCCACGCGGGTGACCTCGGAGGCGAACGAGGACAGCTGCTCGACCATCGTGTTCATGGTCGACTTGAGTTCGAGGATCTCGCCCTGGGCGTCGACGTCGATCTTGCGCGTCAGGTCGCCGTTGGCCACGGCCGTGGTCACCTGGGCGATGTTGCGCACCTGGTAGGTCAGGTTGTTGGCCATCGAGTTGACGTTGTCGGTGAGGTCCTTCCAGACCCCGGACACGCCCTTCACCTCGGCGCGCCCGCCGAGCTTGCCTTCGGTGCCGACCTCGCGGGCCACGCGGGTGACCTCGTCGGCGAAGGACGACAGCTGGTCGACCATCGTGTTGAGGGTGTCCTTGAGCTGCAGGATCTCGCCCTCGGCGTCAACGGTGATCTTCTTCGACAGGTTGCCCTGGGCGACCGCCGTCGCGACGGTCGCGATCGAGCGCACCTGCGAGGTCAGGTTGTTGGCCATGAAGTTGACGTTGTCGGTGAGGTCCTTCCAGACGCCCGACACGCCGGTGACCTGCGCCTGGCCGCCGAGCTGGCCCTCGGTGCCGACCTCGCGGGCCACGCGGGTGACCTCCTCGGCGAAGCCCGAGAGCTGGTCGACCATCGTGTTGACGGTGTTCTTCAGCTCGAACATCTCACCCACGGCGTCGACCGTGACCTTGCGGCTCAGGTCGCCCTTGGCGACCGCCGTGGTGACCACGGCGATGTCGCGGACCTGCGCGGCCACGCGTGAGGACATCGTGTTGACGGCCTCGGTGAGGTCGCGCCAGCTTCCCGACATGCCCCGCAGGTTGGCGCTGCCGCCCAGCCGGCCCTCGGTGCCCGCCTCGCGGGCGACCCTGGTGACCTCGGAGTTGAACAGGGCGAGCTGGTCGACCATGCCGTTGATGGCCTTGCCCAGGCGGCGCACCTCGCCGCGGGCCGACCGGTCGAGGTCGATGCGTCGTGACAGGTCGCCCTTGGCCACCGCGTCGATCACGTCGGCCGCGCCGCTGACCGGGCTCACCAGGGCGTCGATCAGCATGTTGACCGACTCGACGCTCTCGGACCACGCCCCGACGCCCGGGCCGGGCGTCAGCCGCTCCCCGAAGCGCCCTTCCTTGACGACTTCTTTGCGAACTCTCGCCAGCTCGTTCGCGAGATGTTCGCGGCGGTCGGCCACTTCGTTCAGCAGCAGGCGCACTTCGCTGAGGATGCCGGGAGGAGCGTGCGGGACCCGACGCCGGAAATCGCCGTCACGCCAGGAGAACAGAGTCTCCAGCACGGGAACGAGATCCGATTCTGTATAGGTCCTCTCCTCCGGGCTTGATGCGGCCTTGGCCGTGGTCATGGGGCCTCCTTCACTCGCGACGGGTCCCGGCGAGTGATTCAAGTCTGTCACGATGAGTAGCTCGTAGTCCTGCCCTTGGATTTACCCCAAGTCAGTGAGAAGTGTGGTAGGCACGATGGGATGACTGCTTCTCCCCACGCGGTGCTGGCCGCGACCTTCGCGCCTGGCGATACCGCTGTGACGGCTGCGATGAGGTTCACGCGCGAGGTGATGACCGCGTGGGCCACCGTCAGCGTGCTCCATACCGCCGAGCAGGTGGCCGGCGATCTCGCGGAGCAGGTCTCTGACGAGCCGTTTGAGGTGATTTGGAAGCATTACGGGGACGCAGTCCAGGTCGAACTGCGGCAGCGGATCACCGCGCACGGTGACCCGAAGGCTCCTTCCGTGAACGTGGAAGAGTGGGGAGTCACCTTCGCGGGCGATTCCCGTGTCCATTGGGCAAGGCTCACGCTACCCGGCTCCGTGGACCAGGTGGCCGCGGAGTGGGTGGAGGAGAGCGCGCGGGGCCCCCACTGGCTCGGGTTCCTGGCCGACGCGAGCGACCTGCTGGCCGGCACCCTCGACCCCGACATGGTCCCGGCGATCATCGCCCAGATCGTCGTGCCCCGTCTGTCGAGCTGGTGCGCCGTCTACACCGCCGGCAACTCGGGCGGCCCGCTGCGGCTGGTCTACCTCTGGCACGCCGACGAGGCCCGCATCGACGGCCTGCGCGAGCAGCTCACGGACATGGACGTCGGCGCGGCCGACACCAGGGCCACGTCCGTCATCCACCTGAACGACTCCCAGGTGCTGGCCGTGCCGCTCACCGCGCGCGGCCGCGGGCTCGGCATGATGTGCCTCGGCCGGTCCGACCGCTTCCCCGACGAGGTCATCCAGTTCGCCGACGACATCGGCAGGCGCGCCGCGCTGGCCATGGACAACGCCCGGCTCTACGCCCAGCAGGCCGCGGCCAACCGGGCGCTGCAGCGCAGCCTCCTGCCGCCCAACGAGCCCGAGGTGCCCGGCCTCGACTACGGCGTCATCTACGAGCCCGCCGGCGAGGCCAACGAGGTCGGCGGCGACTTCTACGACCTGTTCAAGGCGGGCGACGACTCCTGGCGCTTCGCGATCGGCGACGTCTGCGGCACCGGCCCCGAGGCCGCCGCGGTGACCGGCCTGGCCCGTCACACGCTGCGCCTGCTGGCCCGCGAGGGCTACGGCGTCGCCGCGGTGCTCGGCCGGCTCAACCAGGCGATCCTGGAGGAGGGCGAGCGGGCCAGGTTCCTCACGCTGCTCCACGGCGACATCACGCCCGTGGAGTCCGGCCTGGAGGTGCGGCTGGTGTCAGCCGGCCATCCCGAGGCGCTGCGGCTCAAGCCGAGCGGCAAGGTGGAGGCGGTGACCACGCCCCAGTCGCTGCTCGGCGTCTTCCACGAGGTCGTGTTCGAGGCCGACACCATCCATCTCGACCACGGTGACGTGCTGCTGGCGGTGACCGACGGCGTGACCGAGCGGCGCTCGGGCGGGCGGCTGCTCGACGACGACGGCGGCCTGGCCAAGCTGCTGGCCGAGTGCGCCGGGCTGTCGGCCAGGGCGGTGGCCGAGCGCATCCGCAGGGGCGCGGCGGAGTTCGCCGCCGAGCCGAGCGCCGACGACCTGGCCATCGTGGTCCTGCGCGCGCGCTGACCCGCGCGGGAGCGCCCCCGCAGGAGCGCTCCCACGACGTGCGCGAGAGGTCAGCCGACGTGCACGTGCTTGCGGGCGAACTCCAGTTGCAGGGCCGTCTGCGCGATGCGTTCCGCGACCACGAGCGAGCCGCGGATGGCGCCGTAGGTGTAGAGCTCGTGCTCGCGGCCGTGCTCGGCCAGCTTGGCCACGTACTTCTCGATCTGGCGCAGCGGGCAGCGGGTGTCGTTCTCGCCGGCCAGGATCAGCAGAGGGCTCTTGATCTGGTCCACGTACGTGATCGGCGAGCAGAAGGCGTACCGTTCGGGCTGCTCGTCGGGGGAGCCGCCGAGCAGGGCGCGCTGGTAGGCGCGCAGGCTCTCGGCCTCGTCCTCGTAGCAGGTCTGGTGGCAGGCGATGGGCACCGCGGCGATGCCCGCCGCCCACAGGCCGGGCTGGACGCCGAGGCCGAGCAGCGAGAGGTAGCCGCCCCAGGCGGTGCCGGCCAGGATCAGCCGGGCGGGGTCGATCGTGCCCCGGTCCACCAGCGTCCGGCGCACGGCGGCGATGTCGGCCAGCTCGATGTGCCCGACGTCGCCGTGCAGCGCGTCCCGCCAGGCCGAGCCGTAGCCGGTCGAGCCGCGGTAGTTGACGCGGACGACGGCGAAGCCCGCGTCGACCCAGGCCGCGACCTCGGGGGAGAAGGTGTCGCGGTCGTGGTCGGTCGGGCCGCCGTGCATGAGGAAGACCGCCGGGTGGGGCGCCGCGCCGGTCTCGGGCTTGGACACCAGCGCGTGGATGCGCCCGCCGGGCCCCTCGACGTCGAGGTCCTCGACGGGGACGCTCGGCGGCGCCGGCGGGCCGCCCGCGTTGAGCACGACCTGTCCGTTGCTCGACCGGATGATCGGCGGGCGGGAGCCGCTGGACCAGGAGTACTCGATGTGGCCGCCGGGCCGCGGCGCGGCCTCGTCGATCACGCCGTGCGGGGTGTCGATGAGCGTCAGGACGCCGCCCGCCAGGTCGTAGCGGTGCAGGTAGCTGCGGGCGCGGTGGTCGCGCAGGATCAGCAGGCCGCGGCCGTCGTCGAACCATTCGGCGGCCAGGTCGCCGGGGTCCTTCAGCCAGATCTCGCGCTGCTCGCCGGTGACCGGGTCCCAGACCAGGGGCTCGTGGCGCTGGCGGCGCTCGTGCAGCGTGAGCAGGCGGCGGTCGCCGAGCACCGGGGCGAAGCTGAGGCCGTGCACGCCCTTGTCGGGGCCGTCGTAGAGCTCGCCGACGGTCTCGCCGTGCTGGTCGACGACGCGCAGCGCCGGACGCCGGAAGTCGCCGTACTCGCCGTGGTTGATGGCGATGAGGGAGCCGTCGAGGGACATGTCGGTCACCCAGGCGGCCTCGGCGTGCTCGTACAGCAGCTCGGCCGGCGCGCCGGGACGTACCAGGTGGATCCGGAACGTGCCCTCGCTGGCCAGGCTGATGGCGGCCATGCCGGTCGCCGAGAGCGCGATGCCGCCCGGCTGGCCCGGCGGCAGGCCGGGTGCGGCCGGCTCGCTGGGACCGCCCGCGAACGGCTGGCGCCACCAGGTGCCGAACTCGTCGCCGTCGGTGTCGGCGAACCAGTAGATCCACTGTCCCGCCGGGTCGATCGCCGCGTACGCGGTGCCCTTGGGCCGGTCGGTGACCTGGCGCACGGCGCCCGTCGCCCGGTCCCAGGCGTAGACCTCCCACGTCCCAGTGGCGTTGGAGCGGTAGATGGAGCGGTTCGGGGCCTGGCGGGCCCAGGCCGGCAACGTCATGCGCGACGCACGGAACCTGGCCTGCCAGCGTTCCTCCGCCTTCATCCGGTGCGCCCCCTCCCATCGATGGCCCACGCCCTCTGGGTGCGGGATGCCGTCCAGTATTGCGCCTGAGTCGCGGAAATACTCGGGGAATGTGGGGGAATTTCGGACTAAATACCCCATCAGTAACACCAGTCGCAGATGCCCGTCAAGGAACAGGTCTTGAACGGGGCTCAGGCTCGAAGATAGACAGATGAAACGCGGCTCTGACCGTAACTTTCTTCTGGCCATTCTTGGCATGTCGGCGGAAATAGCCGGATATGCGGGCGGCCAGCTCGGCGGAATCAGTGTGCCACGCGCTCGGGCCCATTCCCACGACCTGGGTCAGCTCGTCCGGCCGGAGCTCCATGTCGAACTCGATCGTGCGCCGCCCGGTCTGGGTGAACCCCTGCATGCTGCGGGCGACCCGGCGGTCCTTCTCCTCGTCCACCGAGAGCAGCCCCAGCTCCTCGACCAGCGGGCTCAGGTGCGCCGCCGCGGGGGTCGCGACGACCGCCGCCCCTCCAGGGCGCAGGATCCGCCGGAACTCGGGCCCGTTCCTGGGCGCGAACACATCGATCACCACATCGGCCACCCCATGCCGGATCGGGAGCGGTCGCCACACGTCCGCCACGAACGCCCCCAGCCTCGGATGCGCCCGCGCCGCCCGCCGTACGGCGTGCTTGGACACGTCGAACGCCATCCCGATGCCATCGTCCACCGCATTGAGCACGGCCGCCAGGTAGTGCCCGGTGCCCGTGCCGGCGTCGACGATCAGCGGTGCGACCCTGCCCGCCGCGCCGAGACCCTCGACGGTCACCGGCCCACCTTGCGGACCGGCCTCCACTCCCGCCCCACCGTACGCTCTCGGCCCGGTTTCGTCATTCGATTCAGTAGAAGATTCACGTTTTTCTCCGCCCGCCACCCGTACGCGTACGGTTTCCGCCAGCGCCTGCGCCAGCGGGGCGTAGTGCCCGGCCGCCAGGAACTCGGCCCGCGCGGCCACCATCGCGGGGCTGTCGGCGGTGCCGGGCGGGCGTGACCCGGTGAGCAGGCTGACGTACCCCTGCTTGGCCACGTCGAAGGAGTGCCCCCGCGCACACCGGAGTGCGCCGTCGGCGAGCTCCACGTCCGCGTGGCAGACGGGGCAGATCAGGTGTTCGACGATGTCGGCCAGCATGCGCCCATTCTCCAGCGGCCTCACGCCGCCGCGCGCAGCGCCTCCAGCAGGAACGCGGCGTTGGACGGCGTCGCGCGCAGCTTGCCGACGAGCGTCTCCAGGGCCTGCTGCCGGTCCAGCCCGGCGAGCGTGCGGCGCAGCCGCCAGATCACCTGCCGCTCCTGCGGGTGCAGGAGCATCTCCTCGCGCCTGGTGCCGGAGGCCTCCAGGTCGACCGCGGGGAACAGGCGTCGCTCGGCCAGGTCGCGGGCGAGGTGCAGCTCCATGTTGCCGGTGCCCTTGAACTCCTCGTACAGGCTGTTGTCCATGCGGGAGCCGGTGTCCACGAGCGCGCTGGCGAGGATGGTCAGCGAGCCGCCGCCCTCGACGTTGCGCGCCGCGCCGAAGAAGCGCTTGGGCGGGTAGAGGGCGCGGGCGTCGATGCCGCCGGTGAGCACCCGGCCGCCGCCGGGCGCGAGGTTGTTGTAGGCCCGGCCGAGCCGGGTCAGCGAGTCGAGCAGCAGCACGACGTCGCGGCCGGCCTCCACCAGGCGCTTGGCGCGTTCGAGGGCCAGCTCGGCGACGGCGGCGTGGTCGCGGTCGGGGTGGTCGAAGGTGGAGGCGAAGATCTCGCCCTGGACGGAGGCGCGCATCTCGGTCACCTCCTCGGGCCGCTCGCCCACGAGCACGACCATGAGGTGCACCTCGGGATGGTTGCGGGTGACCGCGGCGGCCAGCGCCTGCAGCACCATCGTCTTGCCGGCCTTGGGCGGCGCCACGATGAGACCGCGCTGCCCCTTGCCGATGGGCGCGACGAGGTCGATGACCCGGGTGCTGAGCGCCCCGGTCTCGATGACCAGCCGCTCGTCGGGATGGACGGGCGTCAGCTCGTCGAACCGCGGCCGGTCCCGCCACTCGGTCAGGCCGTTGACGGACTGGACGCCGGCCAGCTTGTTCCCGGCCACGGAGGCCACGACGTGGTCGCCGCGCCGCAGCCCGAGCTGCCTGACCCGCTCGGGGGGCACGCGTACGTCGCCCGGCCCGGGAAGGTGTTCCGCGCGGATGTGGGCGGACTTCTCCTGCACGTCGAGGAGGCCGCTCACCTGCCCTGCGGGCGTTTCCGCGCGCTGTTGCGGAATGGTGTGAACAGACATGATGAGCCCCTTTGGGGGAGATGCGCCGACCAGAGATCGGCGAGTTCGATGAAGAAGCCGGGCCCGGAGAACCTGGGCGGGGCTTGACGAGGAAAACCAGCGGAGCAGAAGCTCAACGCTTGTGGGGAAGATACCACACGTTCCGCCCCATCAAACGCCTAGCCCTCTTGGACTATTCCCGGACGGTTCTGGTGTGTTCTGCCGCGTGTCCCGGCCCGTACGCGTGACAATGTTCTTCATCGCACCACGCCGTGTGGAAGACCCCCCGGCCGGCGGTGCGGCGAAAGCACACAAACCCCCATCAGCGCAGCGGCACCGTGTCAAGTGACATGCAGGACCCCTGCAACTCGGCGGGGGTTCCATGGACACATCCGAGCTCCTTGGGGGACCACCATGAACACCGTCCACTGCCCGCAGTGTCAGCACACGCTCGACGAGGGCCCGATCATGTACCGGTGCGCCCACTGCTGCCGCGCCGTCTACGCCGCCGACCTGGAGAACGAGTACGTTCCGCGGCAGCCCGTCGCCGCCTAACCTAGGCGGGATGAAGCACAGCCCCATCACCGTCTCCGGCGTCGAGGTGACGCCGCTCTGCGACGCGGTGGGCCCGATGGGCCCCGCGATCCGCCTCCCGCTCGCCGAGATGTTCCCCGGCTCCGACCCGGCGGACGATCAGTGGGTCCTGCACTTCCACTGCTACCTGCTGCGTGACGGCGCAGGCCGCCTCACCCTCGTCGACACCGGCATCGGCGGGGAGGACTCCCCGGCGGCCGGCTGGGCGCCCGTGCCCGGCGTCCTGACGGACGAGCTGGCGGCGGTGGGCGTCACGCCCGCCGACATCGGCACCGTCGTCCTCACCCACCTGCACAGCGACCACGCGAGCGGCGCGGTCACAGGCGGCCGGCCGGTGTTCGAGAACGCCCGCCACGTGCTCCAGCGGGCCGAGGTGGACTCGGCCTCCGGAGCCGTCTCCGACCTGCTGCTGACCCCGCTCAAGGACCAGCTCCACGTCGTCGAGGGGCAGGCCGAGATCGCGCCGGGCATCCACGTCCAGCACACGCCCGGCCACACCCCCGGCCACCAGATCGCCAGGGTCGGCGACCTGGCCATCACCGGCGACCTCGTGCTCCACCCGGTGCAACTGGCCGATCCGGGCATCCACTACGTCTACGACGACGACCAGGAGACGGCCGCGCGCACGCGCACCGAGGTCCTGGCGGCGCTGCGGGCCGAGCGGGCGACGATCGCCACCGCGCACTTCAGCGAGCCGTTCATGCGTCTTTGATCCGTTACGGCACCATAGGCTGTCATGAAGATTCGTGTTGTGGCCGGGGTAGCCCTCGGCGCCGCACTGCTGGCCCCCGCCCCCGCGTCGGCGGCCGGCGCGCCCGAGCTCTCGGGCGCCGCCGTCTACGCCGACAACGGCCACCGGCTCGCCCGCTACGAAGGCGGGGAGTGGAGCACCCTCGCCAAGATCGGCGCACTGCCGCAGTTCGCCGTCTCGCCGGACGGCAGGAAGGCCGCCTGGGTGACCGACGGCGGCAACCTCCAGGTCAAGGACGGCGCCAAGACCGTCACCGCGGCCACGAAGCTCCAGGGCGGCACGCCGTGCCTGACCCCCGTCTGGTCGCCCGACTCGACGCAGGTCGCCTACGTCGGCAAGGGCGAGACCATCATGGCGGTCAAGGCCGACGGCACCGGCAGGCGCCGGCTCGGCACGTCCAAGGGCGTGTGCCATCTGGCGTGGGCGGCGGGCGGCCGTTACCTCGCTGGCTACACCGGCGAGGCCGACGCCGTCTACCGGCTCGACGTCAGGACCGGGAAGGCCGCCAGGGCCAAGGGCGTCAAGCTCGTCACCCACGTGCAGAGCCTGTCGCCGAACGGCCGCAACGCGGTCGTCGCGGTCCCCGCCGATTCCGCCGCGCTCGGCGACGGCAGCTGGCCGGCGGCCTTCAAGCCGGCCGTGGTCGACCTGGTGACGGGCCGGAAGCTCACCCCGGCCGTCAAGGGCCGGCTGATCGGCGCGTTCTACCTGGCCGACGGGCGGCTGGTCGTCCGCGTGGCGGGCGGCGCGCACAACACGCTGGTCGTGCTGGACGCCGGAGGCAAGGAGAGCCAGCGGGTCGAGGAACCGGCCAGGGCCAGGACCCAGGCCCTGCTGCAGGTGCTGCCGTAACGTGGGTCCGGTGAACGATTTCTGGTCCACCGTCAACCGGGTCGTCACCGGAGCCGCGGCCTACATCACGGACGAGCGGGGCCGGGCCCTGCTCGTCAAGCCCAACTACCGCGACCACTGGTCCTTCCCCGGCGGCATCATCGACGCGGGCGAGCACCCGGCGCAGGCGTGCGCCAGGGAGGTCGCCGAGGAGCTCGGCCTGGTGCTGGAGGTCGGCAGGCTGCTCGCCGTGAGCTGGGTCGACGGCCTGGCCTACGTGCCGTACGCGATGGTCAACTTCATGTTCGACTGCGGCGAGCTCCCGCCGGGCACGGTGATCACCTTGCAGGCCGAGGAGCTGGACGACCACGGCTTCTACACCCACGAGGAGGCCGCCCGCCTGCTGCCCGCCCACGGTCACCGGCGGCTGCTGGCGGTCGCGCGGGCGCGGGCCTCGGGCGGGACGGCCTACCTAGCTCCCGGTGAGGACCGGCTGGTCGGCCAGGAGGGCTGAGGGCAGGAAGACCATCGCGGTCAGGCCGCCGTAGGGCGAGGGCGCGAGGGTGACCTTGATGTCGTGCCGGGCGGCCAGCCGGCCGACCACGAACAGGCCCAGCCGGTCGCTCTGCGCCAGGTCGAACTCGGGCATCTTGGCCAGCCGGTCGTTGAGCTCGTCCAGCTCGACGCGGGGCAGGCCGAGGCCGCGGTCCTCGATCTCGATCATCAGGCCGTGCGGGGTGCTCGAACTGCGCACGTCCACCCTGGTCTTGGGGGGTGAGAAGAGCGTGGCGTTCTCGACCAGCTCGGCCAGCAGGTGGGCCACGTCCGTGACGGTCGCGCCGAGCAGCGCGGTCTGCGGCGGCGGGAAGATCTCGACGCGTTCGTACTCCTCGACCTCCGCGACGGCCGCGCGCAGCACGTCGAGGATGGCCACCGGGTTGCGCCAGCCGCGCCCGGGGGCCTGGTCGGACAGGATGATCAGGCTCTCCGCGTGCCTGCGCATGCGGGTGGTGAGGTGGTCCAGCTTGAACAGGTCGGCCAGCAGGTCGGGCTCCTCGGTGGCCCGCTGCATGCCGTCGAGCTGGAGCAACTGGCGGTGCAGCAGCGACTGGTTGCGCCGGGCCAGGTTCACGAAGACCTGGCTGACGCCGTGCCGCAGCCTGGCCTGGTCGACGGCGGCCTCGACGGCCGTGGACTGCACGTGGTTGAAGGCCCGCACGATGTCGGCGACCTCGGCGGTCTCCGTCCTGACCTCCAGCGGCGCGACCTCGGCGGCCGTGGGCGGACGGGTGTTCGTGCGCAGCCGCTCGATCAGCCCGGACAGCCGCACCTCGGCCAGTTCGGTGGCCGCGTCGCGCAGCCCGGCCAGCTCGCGGACCAGCCGCCTGCGGAAGCGCAGCGACAGCAGGATCGAGGCGAGCACGGCGAGCAGGCCCACGCCGCCGGCCACGCCGATCTTGATCAGGATGCTCCCGGCGGCCGGCGTCACCCGGGCCACGATGCCCTCCACGGCCTGGCCCTGGTCGCGTTCGAGCACGGCCCACAGGTTCTGGCCGTCGATCTCCCAGGTGGCGGCGGTGGCGGGCAGGCCGTTCATCGCGGCCTGGCCCCGGATGGCGTCCTCGGCGTCGAGGAACTCCTTGTAGACGGGCGAGGCGGCCAGTTGCTCGTACGGGCCGCGCAGGCCGCCGTCCAGGTGCGAGAGCGCCTGCGAGTACAGCAGCCGCCGGGTCGCCACCATCCCGGTGAACGCCTCCCGCTCGACGGCCTCGACCCGCCCTCTGGCCAGCACCACGACGATCATCGCGCGTTCCCGCGAGACCAGGTCCTTGGCCTCGCCGAGCATGGTGACGGCCCGTGCCTGCCGGTACAGCGACATGTCGGGCACCAGCACCATCGCGTCGTACATGCGGAAGGAGGCGTCCACGATCTGGCTGTAGCCGTCGATCACGGCCAGCGGCGCGACCGTGTTGCCGTCCACCTCGGCGCGGATGCCGGCCAGCAGGTCGAGCTTGGCGTTGAGGGCGTCGAGCTGCGTGCGCATCTCGGGCGACATCCCGCGCTGGTCCTTGGCCAGCTTGCGGAAGGCCGCCACGGCCCGGTCGGTCTGCCCGCGCTGCCTGGCCAGCTTGTCCGCCCGGCGCTGGGTGGCCAGGAACTCGACCGAGGCCAGCCGCTCGTCCTGGAGTTCGGCGTTGATCCGCTCCGACGGCGTGGCCAGATTGGAGGCCAGCTTGTTGATCTCCAGCAGGCGCAGGCCGTCGCCGCCGGTCAGGCCCGCCGCGAACGCCCACAGCCCGACCAGGGACAGCAGCGGCACGAGCAGGAGGATCAGGAGCTTCAGGGCAATGGGACGGCCACGCGTGGGGGGCATGCGACCTCCGGGTGCATGATGAGATCGCCTCGCAGATTACACCCCCCTTTGGAAGGATTTCTGTGCGTCTTCCGCGTTCCACCGCCGGTTGGACCATCGGCGTCTTCGGCGTGCTCGCCTTTGCGCTCGGGCTCGTCGGGCTGCTGTCGCCGGACTCCCTGCTGGTCCTGCTGGGTTTCGAGGTGCTCGACGTACGCCCGTCCGGCGACTACACGCTGGTCTACATGGCGGCTTCGTCGATGGCGGCGGTGAACATGGGGGTCTATTACGTTTTCGCGGCATCCGCCGACTACACGCCGTTCTTCCGGTGGACCGTGCCGTTCAGGCTGGTGACGTTCGCGGTGTTCACGACGCTGGTGCTGACGGGGGCGGCGCCGGGCGAGTTCTTCGGCGTGGGGCTCTGGGAAGGCGTGGGAGCGCTGGTCACGGGGTTCGCGCTCTGGCGCGAGGGCAAGCTGCTGCCCTCGCGCCCATGAGCTCACGGCCTGGTGTCGTCGGGACGGCCGCCGGCCACCAGCCGGTCGCCGTCCGCCCGTTCGTGTGCGGCTCGCTCGCTCGCGACCCGTTCGTGTGCGACGCGGCCGTCCGTCACGCCGTCGTTCGCGGCGCGGTTGCGGTCGCGTTCGAGCCGCCGTTCGAGGTCGCGCTTCTCGCCCTCCAGCCGGGAGACCCGGTCGGACGCCTCGGCGCGGGCGGCCCGCAGCCTGCGGCGCTTCCTGGCCGTCCTGCGCGACCCGACGCCGATCAGCCAGATCCCCGCCAGCAGGGCGGCCGCGGCGACCGCTCCCGCGAGGAACATCTGGACGTGGTCGAGCTGGTAGGTGTTGCCGAACAGGATGTACCTGGAGCTCTCCTCCGTCGCCACCAAGGCGACGGCGCCGCCGGCGAGCAGGACCAGGATCAGACCCAATAAGACCATCCGAACTCACCCCTTGTCGTCAGAGCGCGTTTCTTCTGCCCTGACGGAGACGGGGTATGCGCATGATGGCGGGTATGAGACCCGAGCCAGGCCAGGTGCTGCACTTCTCCGAGGACCCGACCATCGAGCGGTTCGTGCCCCATGTCGCGCAGACGTCCTCGCTCGGCGAGCCGTACGTGTGGGCGGTCGGCCACGACCGCTGCCCCGACCACTGGTTCCCGCGCGCCTGCCCGCGGGCGATGGCCTGGCGCGGGCCGGACACGACCGACGAGGACGTGGCCAGGATCGCCGGCGCGGGCTGCGGCGACCGCGTGCACGCCGTCGAGTACGCCTGGCTCCAGGCCATCATGGACGTCCGCCTGTACGCCTACCGCCTGCCCGCGGCCGGGTTCGCGCCGATCGGCGACCCGCCGCACGCCGTGGTGTCGAGGGAGCCGGTCGTCCCGCTCGGCCCGCCCGAGCCGGTGGGCGACCTGTTCGAGCTGCACGAGCAGGCCGGGATCCAGCTGCGCGTGCTGGACAACCTGTGGCCGTTCTGGCACGAGGTGACGGGCAGCAGCATGCGGTTCAGCGGGATCAGGCTGCGGAACGCGCGTCGATGAGCGCGGTCAGCTCCGCCACCGGCATCGAGGCGGGCGGCAGCTTCTCGCGGGCGACCCGGTTGGCCTCGCGGCGCAGCACTTCGTTGACCGGCGTGGGCACGCCGTGCTCGCGGCCGAGCAGGACGATCTCGCCGTTGAGGTAGTCGGCCTCGATCGAGCCGCTGCCCCTGGCCAGGCTCTGCCAGGACGACCCGCCGCCACGCTGGACGCCTTCGATGGGGACGACCTCCACCTGGTCGCCGCGCACCCGGCGCTCGTCCTCGGGGGTGGAGTAGGGGATGCCCGCGTGCTCGAACACGCTGACGGCCTCGGCGCGGGCCCTGTCGAACAGCTCGACCATGCCGTCGGCGTGCCCGACGAGGGCTTCGACGGCGTTGCCGAGGTTGCTGAGCAGCTTGCCGTGCTTCCAGCGCATGACGTCGGGGGTGGCGCGGGCGAGCAGCCCGTGTTTGCCGAGGTCGTCGGCGATCTGCCCGGCGAGGTCGTCCACACCCTGGGGATAGCGCCCGACGTGCAGCAGGCCCGAGTACGGCCGGCCGTAGGCGGCCACGACGCCGGGTTCGAGGTGCTGGGAGGGCAGCCACACGCACATGCCGTAAACCCGCTCGGACCTGCGCAGGACGGTGCGCTCGTTGGCCACGCCGTTCTGGGCGCACACCACCGGCAGGTCCGCCGGCCAGGGGTCGAGGGCGGCCAGGGTGTCCTGGGACTTGGTGGCCAGGATCAGCACGTCGTCGTCGCGGGTGGGGATCGGGCCGGAGGCCGCGGGGATGCGCAGGGTCTCGTCGGAGTCGGGGGTGATCAGGCGGAGTCCGTCACGCTCGAGCGCCTCGTGGTGCGCGCCTCTCGCGACGAGCACGACCTCGTGCCCGCCCTGGTGGAGGCGGGCGCCGATGGTGCCGCCGACTGCTCCTGCTCCGATCACTATGTAGCGCATTGTCCGAGAATGTCACTTCTTACTTCGCGAGCGCCACCTCGGTCTGCGGCATCAGGGCGGTGCCGCGCGTACGCTCGCGCATGATCGTCTTCAGGACGCGCCAGCCGTCGCGCACCGCGTGCAGGTTGCTCGCGCCGTGGATCCGGGAGCGCTCGTGGCTGGGCACCTCGTGGATGACCAGGCCGGCCTGGGCGGCCCGGACGTTCATGAGGGTCTCGATCTCGAAGCCGTCGCAGTCGAGCTCCATGACGTCCAGGTGGTCGCGCCAGAAGGCGTTGTAGCCGTAGCACAGGTCGGTGAACCGGGTGCCGTAAAGCATGTTGGTCAGGCCGGTGAGGACCTTGTTGCCCAGCGACCGGATGGGGCTGAGGTCGTCGGAGCCGCCGCCGGGGGCGTACCGGGAGCCCTTGGCGAAGTCGGCGCCGTCGATGAGGGTCTCGACGAAGGAGCGGATCTCCTTGCCGTCGGTGGAGCCGTCGGCGTCGATCATGACGATGATGTCGCCCCGGGCGGCCTGGAAACCCTCGATGAGGGCGTTGCCCTTGCCCCGCCGGCTCTGCACGACGACCCGGAGGTCGGGGCGCAGCCTGCGCGCGACGGCGACGGTGTCGTCGGTCGAGTTGCCGTCGACCAGGATCACCTCGTCGATCCAGTCGGGCAGCGTGGCGAAGACGTGGGGAAGGTTCTCGGCTTCGTTCATCGCGGGGACGATGACACTGACACTGGCGGCGAAGGGCTGCTTGTTCATGGGTACAAGGTGCACCTGCACACATGCAGCCCACTTGACACTGCCTTGCAGTGATCCTACTTATATGCGATCTCCACCGACCAATGCCTCGTCCGCCCGCGCGAGGATCTCGTCGACGGTCTCGGCGGGGGACTGCGCGGAGGTGTCCAGCCACAGGCCGATCCGCGGCGTACCGGCCCGCAGAGCGGCGTCGAGCTGGGCGATCGTCCAGGCGCCGTAGCCGGTCTTGGCGCGTTCGCGCTCGCGGCGCTCGACGGCGGCGGCGTCGGGCGCGAGCACGACCACCCGGAGCGGACGGGTGCGGATCCACCGGGTGAACCGCTCCAAGTCCTCTCCAAGGACCACATCTTGCACAATTGCTGTAAATCCTGCTTCGAAATACAAGTCCGCCGCTCGGGCCGCGAGCCGGTAGCGGAGCTGCAACTGGCGCACCGCCTCCTCCTCCGACCCGGGCGTCATCTCGGCCCGGCCGCCCACGACCATGCGGCGGAAGGTGTCGCCCCGGACGTGGGCCGACCGCGGCAGGCGCTCGGCCAGCGCCTGGGCGACCGTGGACTTGCCCGCGGCCGAGATCCCGGTGACCAGGACGACGCCGTTCAC
The DNA here is from genome assembly GCF_040631115.1 of Nonomuraea sp. NPDC005692. NCBI lineage: Bacteria > Bacillati > Actinomycetota > Actinomycetes > Streptosporangiales > Streptosporangiaceae > Nonomuraea > Nonomuraea sp. NPDC005692. The sequence goes on from NZ_JBEXYU010000002.1 coordinate 79,168, forward strand.
CCGCCGACGAGCTTCCGCACCCGGTCGGCGCCCACCGCCATGAGCAGCGTGGGCAGTCGCGGCCCGGTGTCCCGGCCGACCAGCAGCCGGTAGAGCAGCACGAAGAACGCGCGCTGGGCCGCCTTCAGCTCCGGCGTGGGCTTGGCGTCGGCGTCAAGACCGGCCTGGAGCTTCGGCACGCCGTAGACCAGGCCGGTGAGGCCGTCGAGCGTCCAGTCGTCGAGGCCCTCGGCCAGCAGCCGCAACGACTCGCGCTCGGTCTGCCCGAGGGAGTCGAGCAGCTCCTGGTCGGGCGTCTCACGCACGTGGGTGCGCTGGTCGGCGGGCAGGTGGTCGGCCACCCAGCGCTGCGCCCGGTCGAGCCGGGGGCGGGCCTGGTCGAGCTCGTCGACGGCGTCGAGGTCGCGCAGGATGCGCAGCGCCTGCTCGTCGTGGCCGGTGGTGATGTCGAGGATCGAGGCCAGCGTGCGGTAGGGCACCGGGCTCGGCGTGGCCGGCAGCGGCCCGGCGGCGGTGCCCACGGCGCGGGCGTGGGCGGCCAGCTCGGCGGGCTGGGCCTGGCCGGCGGCGACCTTGCGGGCCAGGGCGTCCCACTCGTCGTAGAGGCGCTGGATCTCCTGGTCGAAGGCGACCTTGAAGGACTGGGCGGGCTTGCGGCGGGCGTACAGCCAGCGCAGCACGGGCGCCTCCATGATCTCCAGCGCGTCGGCCGGGGTCGGCACGTCGCCCTTGGAGCTGCTCATCTTGGCCATGCCGGTGATGCCGACGAAGGCGTACATCGGGCCGATCGGCTGCTCGCCGCCGAACACCTCGCCGACGATCTGGCCGCCGACGATCCAGGCCGAGCCGGGGGAGTGGTGGTCGACGCCCGAAGGCTCGAAGACCACGCCCTCGTACGCCCACCGCATCGGCCAGTCGACCTTCCACACCAGCTTGCCGCGGTCGTGCTCGGCCAGGCGCACGGTCTCGCCGAACCCGCACTCGCAGGTGTAGGCCAGCTCGGTCGTCTCGTCGTCGTACGCGGTGACCTTGGTGAGGTCGCGCTCGCACAGCTCGCAGTACGGCCTGTACGGGAAGTAGTCGGCCACCTCCCGGCCGCCGTCCTTGGTCCGGTACGCCGCCAGGATCGCGTCGATCCGCGACCGCTCGCGCATGGCCAGCAGGATCTGCTCCCGGTAGGCGCCCGAGGTGTACTGCTCGGTCTGGCTGATGCCCCGGTAGTCGACGCCAAGCTCGGCCAGCGCGGCGGTCATCGGCGCCTTGAAGTGCTCGGCCCAGTTGGCGTGCGGGCTGCCCGGCGGGGCGGGCACCGAGGTCAGCGGTTTGCCGATGTGCTCGGCCCAGGACGGGTCGACGCCCGCGGGCACCCGCCGGAAACGGTCGTAGTCGTCCCAGGACAGCAGGTGCACGCAGTCGAGGCCGCGCCGCCTGATCTCGTCGGCGACGAGGTGGGGGGTCATGACCTCGCGCAGGTTGCCCAGGTGAATGGGGCCCGAGGGGCTGAGCCCGGAGGCGCAGACGATCGGTTTGCCCGGGGCACGACGCTCCGCCTCGGAGATCACCTCGTCCGCGAACCTGGAGACCCAGTCGGCCTCTGCACTTTCCGCCATCGAGCCATTGTCGCGGCTCGCCAGGGTCATACGCGAACCGGCCGAAAATGCGGTGCGTTGCCGGTGAGCCCTGCAGTAGCCTCCGGCGCATGACGCCACCCCGTGTACGTCCGCCCTTCGTGGCCGACGAACGTACCCAGCTCGTCGGCTGGCTGGACATGCAGCGCTCGATCGTCCAGTGGAAGTGCGAGGGGTTGTCAGAGGCCGACGCCCACCGGCCGGTCCTGCCGACCTCGCCCCTGATGACGGTGGCCGGTCTGGTCGCCCACATGCGCTGGACCGAGCACTGCTGGTTCGAGGTGCTCTTCCTGGGCGGCAGCGCCGAGGGCAACCCGCAGTTCCTGGAGGCGCCCGAAGACGCCGACATGCTGGTCGAGGGCGTCACGCTGGCCCAGCTCCTCGACGACTACGCCAAGCAGTGCGAGCGCTCCAACGAGATCGTCGCCGCCCACTCGCTCGACGACGTCGGCAAGCACCCCGACTTCCGGTCGGCGGCGTCCTCGCTGCGCTGGGTGCTGATCCACATGGTCGAGGAGACCGCCAGGCACGCCGGCCACCTCGACATCGTCAGGGAGCTGGTCGACGGGAACAAGGGCTACTACTGACCCTCACAGGCCCAGCACGTCCGCGGGGTCGGCGACGATCCGCTGGATGACCAGCCCGGCCGCCCCCAGCACCGCCGCGTCGGCGCCGTTGGCCGAGACGACCAGGGCGGGCGGCGTGCCGCGCATCTGCCCCAGCCGGGCCGCGAGCACGTCCCGGGCCGGCGCCGCCAGCCACGGGAACAGCGGGGCGAAGATGCCGCCGAGCACGATCCGGCCGGGGTCCAGCAGGTGCACGGCCGAGGTGAGCGCCACCCCGAGCGCCTCCCCGGCCCGCGCGCAGGCGGCCAGCGCGTGCCGGTCGCCCTCGGTCAGCGCGTTCACCAGGGCGGCGACCGAGTCCAGCGCGCCGAGCAGGGCGTCCTGGCCCGCGTACACCTCCAGGCAGCCGCGGCCGCCGCACCGGCAGGCGGGGCCGTCGGGGGTCACGACGACGTGCCCGAGCTCGCCGGCCAGCCCGTACGTCCCCCGGAACACGGTCCCGTCCACGACCAGCCCGGCGCCGACGCCGATCTCGCCTGAGACGTAGAGGAAGTCCGTCGCCCGCGAGCCGAACCACAACTCGCCCAGCGCCGCCAGGTTCGCCTCGTTGTCGACCGCGCACGGCAGGTCGAGCAGGTCGGCCACCCGTACGTCGCGCCAGCCCAGATGAGGGGCGTTGCGCAGCAGGCCGCCCTCGACCGTGCCGGGCACGGCCAGCGCGGCGCCGATGATCCGCAGCCCGGCCGCCTCGGCCTCCGCGGTGACCTCCTTGACCAGGTCGCGCAGCAGTTGCAGCACGCCGGCCGGGTCGGAGCCGCGGTTGTCGGCCGGGCGGGTGCGGCGCAGGCGTACGGACCGGGTGAGGTCGACCACGCAGGCGGCCAGGTAGTCGATGTTGACCTCCAGCCCGAGCGCGGCCACCCGGTGCCCGCTCAGCCCCACGGCCACGCCGGGCCGCCCGCGCTCGCCGTCGCGCACCGCGCCCGACTCGCTCACCGCGCCGGCCTCCAGCAGGGCCGCGACCAGGCTGGACACGGTGGTCTTGGTCAGCCCGGTGAGCTCGGCCAGCGCCGCCCTGGTGAGCGGGCCTTGCCCGTGGACGGCCTGGAGTACCACGGCCAGATTGCGGGCACGCATGGAATCATGCCGGACCCCCCTTGACGCCACCATGCATGCCTCCTCAGGATTATGTACAGATTATGGACTAAAGGTAGGGGACGTCAGCAAATGTCATCCTTCACTCCGACACCCGCCGATCGCTTCACCTTCGGACTCTGGACCGTGGGCTGGCAGGCCCGTGACCCGTTCGGCGACGCGAGCCGTCCCGCGCTCGACCCGGTCGAGAGCGTGCACCGGCTGGCCGAGCTCGGCGCGTACGGCGTCACCTTCCACGACGACGACCTGCTGGCCGTCGAGCCCGACCGGGACAAGGCGATCGCCGCCTTCCGCAAGGCCCTGGACGAGACCGGGATGAAGGTCCCGATGGCCACCACGAACCTGTTCACCCACCCGGTGTTCAAGGACGGCGCGTTCACCAGCAACGACCGCGACGTGCGCCGGTACGCCCTGCGCAAGGTCATGCGCAACATCGACCTGGCCGCCTCGCTCGGCGCGACCACGTACGTGTGCTGGGGCGGACGCGAGGGCGCCGAGTCCGACGCGGCCAAGGACGTCAAGGCGGCCCTCGACCGCTACAAGGAGGGCCTGGACCTGCTCTGCCAGTACGTCCTCGACCGCGGCTACGACCTGCGCTTCGCCCTGGAGCCCAAGCCCAACGAGCCGCGCGGCGACATCCTGCTGCCGACCATCGGCCATGCCCTGGCGCTCATCAACGACCTGGAGCACCCCGAGATGGTGGGCCTCAACCCCGAGGTCGGCCACGAGCAGATGGCGGGGCTCAACTTCGTCCACGGCATCGCCCAGGCGCTGTGGCACGGCAAGCTGTTCCACATCGACCTCAACGGCCAGCACGGCCCCAAGTACGACCAGGACCTGATCTTCGGCCACGGCGACCTCAAGAGCGCCTTCTTCCTGGTCGACCTGCTGGAGAACGGCGGCTACGACGGCCCCCGGCACTTCGACTACAAGCCGCTGCGCACCGAGGACCCCGACGACGTGTGGGACTCGGCCGCCGCGAACATGCGCACGTACCTGATCCTGAAGGAGAAGTCGCGCGCCTTCCGCGCCGACGCCGAGGTTCAGGAGGCGCTGCGCGCCTCCCGCGTGGACGAGCTGGCCCGGCCCACCCTCGCCGCGGGCGAGACCTGGCAGGACCTGGCCGCCGACGACTTCGACCCCGAGGCGGCGGCCCGGCGCGGCTTCCACTTCACCCGGCTCAACCAGCTCGCCCTCGAGCACCTCATGGGGGTCCGTGGATGACCAGGCCGCTCAGCGTCCAGCTCTACACCGTCAGGGAGCAGCTCGCCGCCGACCGCGACGGCACCCTTGAGCGCATCGCCGGCATCGGTTACGGCGCCGTCGAGCCCTTCGACCCGACCGCCGACCCCAAGGGCTTCCGCCAGGTGATCGACGACCTGGGGCTCGCGGTGAGCAGCACGCACGCGTACGCGCTGCTCAGCCAGGAGCCCGCCGAGGTCTTCGACGCCGTCGCCACGGTCGGCGCCGACCTGGTGATCATCCCCGGCGGCGTCCCCGAGGCCGAGTTCACCACCCGCGACGGCCTCGCGCGCACCGCCGACCTGCTGAACGGCCTGGCCGAGCAGGCGGCCGGGCACGGCATGCGCATCGGCTACCACAACCACTGGTGGGAGATCGAGCCCAGCATCGACGGCCGCCACGCCATCGAGGCGCTGGCCGACCTGCTCGCCCCCGAGGTGTTCCTGGAGATCGACACGTACTGGGCGGCCGTGGGCGGCGCCGACGTGCCCGCCCTGCTCGGCCGCCTGGCCGGGCGCACGCTCGCGCTGCACGTCAAGGACGGGCCGGTGATGAAGGGCGAGCCGCACACGGCGGTGGGGGCGGGCGCGATGCCGGTGCCCGAGATCCTGGCCGCCGTGCCGGACGCCTGGCGGATCGTCGAGCTCGACACGTGCGCGACCGACCTGTTCACCGCACTCGCCGACAGCCACGCCCACCTCACCGGCCTGGAGGGCTCATGAGCAGCGGAACCAGTCTGGAGGCTGCATGAGCAGCGGGCCCGTGGGCGTCGCGGTCGTCGGCGCCGGGGTGATCAGCGCCCAGTACCTGCGCAACCTCACCGCCTTCCCCGACGTGCGGGTGCTCGGCGTGGCCGACCTGGACACCGGCCGGGCCGCCGCGGCGGCCCGCGAGCACGGCGTGCCCACCTCGGGCAGCCTGGCCGAGATCCTCGCCCTGCCCGAGGTCGAGATCGTGGTCAACCTGACGGTCCCGGCCGCGCACGCGGCCGTCGCGCTGGAGTCCCTGCGCGCCGGCAAGCACGTGTACGGCGAGAAGCCGCTCGCCCTGGACATGGACCAGGCGGCCAAGGTCATGGCCGAGGCCGCCAACCTGGGCCTGCGCGTCGGCGGCGCCCCCGACACCTTCCTCGGCCCCGGGCTCCAGGCCGCGGCGCACGCCCTGCGCTCCGGCCTGATCGGCGAGCCGGTCGGGATCACCGTCGCCTTCCAGAACCTGGGCCCGGAGTCCTGGCACCCCGATCCCGAGTTCTACTACCGGCCCGGCGGCGGCCCCCTGTTCGACATGGGCCCCTACTACCTGACCGCGCTGGTCTCCCTGCTCGGCCCGGTCGCCCGGGTCGCGGGCGGCACGCGCAGGGCCCGCGCCGAGCGGGTCGTCGGCTCGGGCCCCAAGGCCGGCACCCTCTTCCCCGTGGACGTGCCTACCCACGTCAACGCCCTGCTGGACTTCCCCGGCACGGCCACCGCCACCGCGACCTTCAGCTTCGACTCGCCCGTCAGCCGCAAGCTGATCGAGGTGATCGGCACGGAAGGCGCCCTGCTGCTGCCCGACCCCAACACCTTCGGCGGCCCGCTGCTGGCCCGCGGCCGGCACGACCCCGACTGGCGCGAGCTGCCCGTCGCCGCCGGCCGGGCCGGACGCGGCATCGGCGTGCTCGACCTGGCCCGGTCGCTGCGCGCGGGCACGCCGCACCGGGCCTCGGGCGAGCTGACGCTGCACGTGCTGGAGCTCATGACGGCCATCACCGAGTCGGGCGAACGCGCCGAGTTCCGCCCGATCACCTCGGCCGTGACGGCTCCCGAGCTCCTTCCCGGCGATTGGGACCCGTACGCGAGCACGTCGTCCTGACGGGACGGCTCAGAAGAGCGGCTTGGCCAGGCGGATCGTCAGGATCCGGCTGGTCACGCCCGAGTCCACCAGGCGGCCGTCGGCGTCGAAGGTGCCGAGGCCGAAGTCGTTGTCGTTGGCCACGGCGAGCGTCACCGGGTCGAGCAGGGCGACGCCCTCGATCTTGCCGGGCAGGCCGGGGATCGCCGCCAGGTCCACGGCCTGCGCCTTGGTGGCGACGGTGACGTTCGACGGCAGCGACGCCTCCAGCGAGGGCGTGGTGGCCGGGTCGTCGTGCCGGCCGCCGAGCAGGTTCGTCGCCCGGCGCAGGTCCACGGTGTAGAGGCGGGCCACGGCGTCGGTGCGCTCCTGGAGCAGCAGGCGGCCGGGGCTCAGCACGTTCAGGGCCGAGATCTTCATGTCGCCCTGCTCGGCCGCCGGGTCGAAGGTGGCCACGTTCTCCATGGTGTAGGCCCACTCGCCGGTCGGGCGGCCGGTACGCAGGTCCACCCGCAGGATGCGGGCCGTGCTCGACGCCTTGCCGGTCTTCTTGTCGGGGTTGGCGAGCGGGCTCTGCACGGCCAGGTACAGGGCGCGCTCGGCCTGCGAGACGCCCAGCGCCTCGATGCCGCGGTTCTGCTGCCGGGTCGCGAGGATCGCGGGCAGCGTCTCGTGGACCGGGTAGCCGGCGCCGGTGAGCTTCAGGCCCTTGGGGACGTACCTGGCCAGGACGCGGCCGTCGCCCGCCACGTGCAGCAGCGAGGGGGAGTACTCGTCCGCCAGCCAGAAGCCGCCGCGGCCGTCGGTGACGATGTCCTCGGTGTCCAGGCCGTTCGGGTCGTAGGGGAGCTGCGTCAGGCCGTCCCAGGTGTAGGGGATCTCGTCGTGGCCGGACTGGTTGGACAGGCCGGTGATCGGGGTGCCGTCGGAGGTCTTCAGCGGGATGCTCTCCACGATGCGCGCCGCGCCGTGCCGTACGGCCACGCGGACGATCGCCGGCGCGAACTCCGGCACCGGGAACGTGCGCCGCTTCTCCCCGTTGACCTTGGGCTCGCCGTTCGGGCCGCGGTCGGTGACCATCCAGTACTCGCCCGCGCGCCTGGCCGGGAACAGGCCGCTGCCGAGGCCGCCCAGCTTGACGCCGCGGGAGTCCTTGACGATGTCCGGCTCGAAGGCGGTCAGGTCGGGGGCGGGCAGCGTCACGTCGGACAGGACGCGCGGCTGCCGTCCCGAGGCGGCGTCGGCGGGCGCGGCGACAGTGGTGGCCAGAGCCGCGCCGACGGCCAGCATGGCGATGAACGAACGAGACATGACGCTTCCCTTGGCAGCAAACCTACAGATAAGGGTCGAAAGGTATCCGCGCTGGATGTCCTGCCGTTGAAGGGCGCGTGAATTCGTCCCACGACATCACACGAAATTTCACGACGATCGGTGACATGTCGTACTAGGCGGCCTTCGGGGGGCTTCCTAGCGTGGAGTCGTGACCCTCATCCGGCGTACGGCCGTCGCCGCGGCGGCCGCGCTCATCTGCTCGCTGCTGCCCGCGCAGGCCGCCCGCGCCGACGGCTCCTACACCTGCTTCCTCGGCTGGATCGACCACGGCACGATCTCCGGCCAGGACTGCGAGGGCGTCGGCTACGTGAACGTCAACGTCACGATCACGGCCGGCCCCGACCCCGGCACGTACCTGTGCCGCACGGCCTTCTCCTGGAACGGCTCCCTGTCGGGCGAGGGCTGCACGGGCTGAGCCGCCTCCGGTCCCTTGCCTGCCGGTGAGGACCCCGGTCCGGGCCGTTCCCTTCTCTTCGTTCAGGGCAGAGGGGTGCTCATGACCCAAGACCCCTTCGAACCCCCCGGAACCGGGCTCATCACCTCCTGGATCGCGCTCCTCGACAACGCCCGCCACGAGAACCGGGTCATCTCGGTACGCCTGCTGAGCGGCGACTCCTTCACCGGCCACGTCACCCGCCGGGGCGACTCCGTCGTCACCGTCGAGTCCTCGGACCGGGCCTCCGGCGGCGCCCGGGAGCACAACCTCGCCATCAGCGCCATCGTGTCGATCACCTTCGAGTCGCCGGCCGGTCCCACCGGGGCCTCGCCCGCCTGAGCACCCGCCGGAACGCCGGACGCGCTTCGGACGCGCCGGCCTGTCGCACGGGAACGCGTCGTCCCGTATCGTCCCCACCAGCGACCCCGTCCCCGTGAGGAATGATCAACATGTCCCACGATGTGGTACGACGCGTTTTCCGGACGGTCGACTCGTTCGACCCCGACAAGTTCGCCGAGCTGCTGGCCGAGGACGCCATCCTGGTGTTCGGCAACGCCGAGCCCATGGTGGGACGCGACGCCGTCGCCGCCGGCCTGCGGACGTTCTACTCGACCATCGGTGGCCTGCGGCACCGGATCGTCCGGGACTGGCAGGTGGGGGCCGACACGATCGCCGAGACCGAGGTGACGTACCGGCGGCTCGACGGCAAGGACGCCGCGGTGGTGGCCGTGTCGATCTGGCACACCCGCGACGACGGCCTGATCTCGAACTACCGCATCTTCGCCGATCTCGCCCCCATCTACGAGTCGTAGCCCCTGCCCCGTATTCCTGTCGGTATTGTGGACAACTCTGTGCGCCCGCCGGCGGCCACGTACCGACAGGAGAACCGTCATGCCCACCTACGAGCCGCCCACCCCCACCCCGACCGGTACCCCCGCCCCGAGCCCCACGTCCCCGACCCCCAGCGAGCCCCCGACCCCCAGCCCCACGACCCCGTACCCCACCCCCACCCCGACCTCCACCGGAACCCCGACCCCCACCGGGACACCAACCGGGACACCAACCGGAACGCCGACCCCGACCGGGACGCCAACCGGGACGCCGACCCCGACCGGGACCCCGACCTCGACCGGGACGCCAACCGGGACCCCGACCCCGACCGGGACGCCAGCCCCGACCTCGACCACCACCCCCAGTGGGACACCGAGCCCTTCGGCGGTGGCTCCCGCCCCGAGCGCCACCCCCTCGGCCCCCGCCCCGACCGCGGCCGCCCCCCAGGGCTCCGGGATGCCGACCACCGAGGTGCACGGCACCACCTTCACCAAGGCCGCCGGCGCCTTCCTCGCCGAGCGCACCGAATTCGCGACCGACACCCGCCGCATCCTCGACGCCCTCGCCGCACTGGGCGACTTCGCCGGCACGGACGAGACCGCGAACACCTTCAAGAAGAACTATTCGACGGCCCTGAAGAAGGCCGAGACCTACGTCGACGCCCTGCGCGACGTCTATCCGGCGGTGGCCGACCGCCTGGCCGACATGCGGACCAGCTTCGACGTCGCCAACTGGGCCACCATCGAATCTCTGCCCAAAGTGTCCGACCCGCCAAGGCTCTCCCCCAAGGACGGACAGCTCATCTGACACCCCTGGAGCCCCCGATGACCACCCCCGAAGACCCCACCCCCTACCTCGACGACGAGATGCGTCACCTCCTCGGCCAGTTCCAGGCCGACGTCCGCCCGCTGGAGGAGTTGCAGCAGACCCTCGACGCCGTCCGCGGCCGTGGCGAGGCCGCCGACGGCCAGGTGACGGCCGAGGTGCTGCCGACCGGCGCGCTCGGCGGCCTGCGCATCGATCCGCGCGCCATGCGACTGGGTGCGGACGCCCTGGCCGAGGCCGTCCTGGCCGCCGCGAACGCCGCCGCCGAGGACCTCGCCGCCCAGATGTCCGGCCTGATGACGACCGGTCTGGCCCCCTTCGCCGACGAGGTCCGTCGCTTCACCCGGGACTGACGACGTGACCGGCACTCAGTACCGGCGCCACCGCCTGAACTGGTCCTGGCCCGCGGCGACGCCCAGCTTGGCGAGCATCTGCTGCCAGGTCGGCAACAGGCTGACCGGGTCGTCCACGACGTCGCCCGGCCGGTTGAGTGCGTTGGCGGTGGTGCTGAAGATGGTGGACCCGGTCAGGAACACGACCGCGTTCCGCGCCGCCGGGTTCTTCGGCAGCACGTTTGCGGCCTTGCCGAAGTTGGCGGGGTCCACGTGGTAGAAGACCATGGCCGCCGCGAAGTTCTTCAGCATGTAGTCGCCGCGGTCCCCCCAGGAGCCGGTGTCCTCGCCCCTCGCCAGCTTGAGCCCGTCGACGACCGCCTGGTCGAGAACGGTGTAGGCCAGGCTGCCCCCGACGGCGTAGATGAACCGCTTGCCCACGGCGTGCTCGAACATCTTCAGCAGCAGCCGCGCCTGCGACCTGCGTATCGCCCAGTTGATCATCACCTGGACCTTCTTGTCGATCGCCGGCCAGCAGAAGAACATCAGCAGTTCCAGCCACTGGATCATGGCCATCGTCCGCAACGTGTGCTGGGTGCGCTCCAGCAGTTCGGCATAATCCTCGACCGCGTCCGCCAGCCCCCGGACGTAGGCGGAGACGCGCGGCGGATAAGGCGCGATCTCCTGGTTGAAATACGTCCGGAACGCGTCAATGCCCGCACCGGAACTCGGCGGACGCCAGACCCGGGCCGCCACCTCCTCCACGTCGTCAAGGCTGGCGTCCACGCGTCCCGCCAGTTGCCGCAACAACTCCGCGGCCGCCCGCGCCTTTGCCGGATCGCCGTCGGGATAGGCCACGCTCAACATCTGCAGAACCACACCGCCCACTCCGACGGCGGAGAACATGAACCCCGCCATCGGCAGCGCCCGGGAAGACGGACTCATTCGACAACCCCTTCTGCTGAAATCAACAATTGATCGTCGGATCATCCCATCAATATCCTCGATAACGCCAGTCCCAGATTTCCGCCGCCGTTCAGCTGCCGGTCCGATCGGAGTTTCCCGTCAGGGCCCATTACGAGCCCCGGATACCGCCCATTGCGCACCCGTAGCAGTGCGGCGCGATAATCGCCAAGACCGGTGCGGAGGCGGCGGTCTCGATCGGCTTTCGTGGCCGGCGCTTTCCTGCTCATTCGCGGCTTCTTCTTCGGCCGGACGGCCTCCGGGGCCCGCGCGAACGACGCCCGAAAGGGCGAAGGCGGCGTCACCCATGGAAGCGAGCCGGCGATCCGTACACAATGGATCATCAGCCCTCAATGCGGCTCATGCCCCGGAGGTACGGTGACCCCCGCCTCGAACCCCGCATTCGATCACATCTCCGCCGGATACCACCCCGATCCCGCACTGTCGATGTCCCTGCACGCCGACGCCTATACCGACCCGAAATGGCACGACATCGACCAGCAGGCCATCTTCGCCCGTACCTGGCAATGGCTGTGTCACGTGGAACGCCTGCGGGCGCCGGGCAGCTACGTGACGGGAACGGTGGCCGGCCTGCCGATCGTCGCCGTACGGGACGAGTCCGGCATCCTGCGCGCCTTCTACAACGTGTGCAAGCACCGAGCGCACGAACTCCTGACCGGTTCCGGCGTCCGGCGCAGCATCGTGTGCCCGTACCACGCCTGGAACTTCGACCTGACCGGCCGCCTGCGACGAGCCCGCAACACCGACGGCATGCCCGGCTTCGATCCCGCCACGGTGTGCCTCGACCGGATCCAGGTCACCGAGTTCGCCGGCATGGTCTACGTCAACCTGGCCCCCGACGCGCCACCTCTGACGGAGCAGGCCGGGAGCCTGGAGACGGAGATCGCGGCACGGGCCCCCGACGTGGCCGGGCTGACCCTGGCCCGCCGGCTCACCTACGACATCGCCTCCGACTGGAAGAACGTCGTCGACAACTTCCTGGAGTGTTACCACTGCCACGTGGCGCACAAGGACTTCGTGTCCCTGGTGGACATGAGCACGTACAAGGTCACCACGTACGGCATCTACTCCAGCCACATGGCGCAGGCGGGCAGGTCGGAGAACTCCGCCTACGACGTGTCGGGCGCGACGGTCACCGAGCACGCCGTCTGGTGGCTCTGGCCCAACACGTGCCTGCTCCGCTACCCCGGCCGGGGGAACTTCATGGTCCTGCAGATCGTCCCCGACGGCCCCGGGCGCACCCGCGAGACCTGGGACTTCTACCTGGAGACCGCCGAGCCCGACCAGGCCGAGCTGGACAGCATCCGCTACATCGACGAGGTGCTCCAGGTGGAGGACATCGCCCTGGTGGAGAGCGTCCAGCGTGGCATGCGCACGCCCGCGTTCACCCAGGGCAAGATCGTGTACGACCCCGACGGCTCAGGACTGTCGGAGCACGCCGTCCACCATTTCCACGGCCTGGTCCTGGACGCCTACCGCCACCACCTCGACCACCGACCGTAGGAAAACCGCAGCGACAAGGCCGCTTCCGTACTCCGGAGGCGGCCTTCTCCGTATTCGCCTGTCACGCCCGCACCCATCCGGACACCTGCTTGATGTGACATACCCCTACGGAAGGGACGACCACGTGGGCCCACCGGACCCCCGGCAACGCTTCGAGGAGCTCTACACCGAGCACTACGCGACCGTCTCCGGTTATGTGCGGCGGCGCAGCGACGACCCTCACGACGTCGCCGACGTCATCGCCGAGACGTTCACGACCGCGTGGCGGCGGCTCGGCGAGGTGCCCACCGGCGACCGCACCCGGCTCTGGCTGTACGCGGTGGCCCGGCGAACGCTGGCCAACCACCGCCGCGGCGAGTCCCGCAGGGCGGCCCTCACCACGCGCCTGCGCGCCGAACTCGCGGAATGGACCGACCCCGCGGCCGGCACCGCGCCCGAGACCGCCCGCGCGGCCTTCATGCGGCTGTCCGCCGACGACAGGGAGGTGCTCTCGCTCGTCGCCTGGGAGGGGCTCGGCAACGCCGAGCTGGCGCAGGTGCTCGGATGCTCGCGCCTCGCCGTCCGGCAGCGCCTGCACCGCGCCAGGAAGCGCCTGGCGGCCGAGCTCGCCGCCGAAGACCCCGATCTTGCCCGGTACGGCTCGCGGGCCGTCCGTCTCGCCAAGGAGACCTCATGAACGACGAACTCGACGACATCGTCAGGCATCTCGCCTCGCCCGCGGGGCCGGGCCTGACCGACGGCGCCCGGGAGACCATGTACAAGATCATGGAGGCGGAGCCGGCCCCCGCCCTGCCCGCGCGCAGGAGGCGGCGCACCCTGCTCGCGCTGCCTGCCGCGGTGGGCGCCCTCGCGGCGTCGCTGGCCGTCGTCGTCACCCTCGGGCCCGCCTCGGCCTCGGCCCTCACCGTCAAGGACGAGGGCGGCTACTTCGTCATCGAGGTCAAGGACATGTTCGCCAAGCCGGAGGTGTACCAGCAGCAGCTGCGCGACGCCGGGCTCGACATCAAGCTGCGGCTGCTGCCGTCCACGCCCAGCAACGTCGGCTCGGTCGCCCCGAGCACGGTGGAACCGAACGGGATCGAGGTGGTCGACCGGCAGGAAGGCTGCGAGACGGCGGGCGGCTGCCCGATCAGCATCAAGGTCAGCCGGGACTTCAAGGGTTCGGCCGAGGTCATCCTCGGCCGGGAGGCGCGTCCCGGCGAGAAGTACGAGATCACCACCGGCTTCGACTCGCTGGGCGAGCCCATGCACTGCGCGCCGTACCACAACAGGCCCGTCAGTGAGGTGCGCGCCCTGCTCAAGGCCCGCGGTGTGGACGTCCAGGCGTTCGACGTCCTCGGCCCCGCCTTCTGGACGAAGGAGGGGGAGGAGACCGAACCGGTGACCAAGGCGTCGGTCCCGGAGTCCATGCACGTCGTCGGCGGCTACCTGACGATGGCCGGCAAGGCGACGCTCCAGGTCAGCGACTCGGACCTGCCCGCCGACCTCGTCCGGACACTGCAGCAGAAAGCCGGATGCCGGTGATCCGGCACGGACTCTCGTCATCGCGCTACATGGAACCGACCTTGCCGTCGGAGAACTCCGGCCTGTCGGCCAGGCGAAAGAGCATGACGACCAGGACGACGAGCGCGGCGAACCACCCGGCGAGCAGGACGGGTGACAGTTCGGCGTAGCCGTGCCCGGCCAGCAGGCCGGCCGCGCCCAGACCCGCCACCGCCCAGCGCAGCACGTCCAGCAGGGCGACCTGTGAGGTGTCGCCGCTCAAGCGCAGGTGGATCATGAACGCGTCCACGATCAGCCAGACGGCGATCAGGGCGCCGGCCGTGGCGGCGATGCCGATCACGTCCTTGATCGGCCCGTCCGTGGGTTCGCCGCCCATGAAAACGGCCACCAGCGAGACGGGGACCATGCAGCCCGCCGATGTCCGGGCCCTGGCGAAGGCGTCGCCGGGCTGCTCCAACGACAGCAGCCCGGCGGCGCACAGCCCCCAGCCGACGGGGTCGAACAGCAGGTCGAGGCCGTTGAGCCGGAGGGCGCCGAAGGCGACGACCAGCCCGGTGGCGATCTTCGTTACGGGACGCACGCGCAGTGCCCTTCTCCTGTGGGCGGCTCTCCTGTCGGACGGCGGTCAGAACTCGCCGCTCACCGCCTTGTTGCACACCAGGCCGGCCAGGCCGCGTTGCCAGGCCACGGGTACCTGGCCCGCCTTCCCGGTCAGCTGCCACGACGTCGGCGTCACCTCCGACGAACCCGTCCCCAGCCAGGTCCGGTAGGTGAATCGGATCGGCCGCGGCTCGTGCGGCACCGCCCCGCAGTCGGTGATGACGATCCGCCGGCTCACCGAGTCCATTCCGCGGCCCTCAACAGTGGTCTTGGCCGATTCGTCCTGCGAGCTCTCGGGAGGGAGCAGACGCAGGCCCGGTATGGACATTGAGATATCCGTGATGGTGATTGGGGAAATCGCCTCGTTCTCGAGCTCGAACAGGGCCCTGGTGGACAGCACACCATTGTCGTCCACGTCGGCCGAGGGAAAGAAGCTGTCGATTGTCCATTGGATCCGCGGCGTTGTCGCCCCTGACCACCACAAGCTCGCCGCCACACACATCAGCACGAGACAGATGGACACTACGGCCGGCATACGCGTACGCGGGGCGATGCCGAATTGCTGCCATATATCCGCTGAACTCACGAGATGGAACCATATATCGTGGCGCCTTGTGTCGATACCCCCGGTGATTTCCTGGGTGGCGGTGCTGGTCACCGTGCTCGCCGCAGCCGTGCCCCTCAGCCAAGGACGCCTCGACAGGTTCGCCGCCCTGACGGGCCTCACCGTCGCCGGCACCAATGCTCGCCGGATCATCACCTATTTCACCGGTCTGCGCCGGTGGCGGCTGGTGGCCGTGGTCCTCGCCGCCCCCGTTGCGGGCCTGACCGCGGATCCGTTCTATCTTGTCCTGGGCTGGTGCGTGGTTCCGGTATTCCGTGTCGTACGGTCGCCGGACGCTAACGCCCTTTATCGCCGGGTCTGGCTGCTCGCCGTGTGCGGTTCCGCCGTGACAGGTTGCTATCTCCTGCTATCGCGGGGAATCACCCCGACCCGGCTCGCCCATGCTGTCGTCGTGGTCGCGGTGGTGACAGCGATATCGTATGCCGAGCGAAATGCCGGGCCGGAAATTCCGGACGAGACGGACTCGGCCATTCGCCGATGGTCTGTTCGCGCCGGATATCTGGCGGGAGCCGCGACAGTGCTCGCCGGTGTTCTCATCGTGCCCCGGCAGGCGCTGCCGAGCGAAGTGCAGCAGTACACGATGCCCCGGCAGTTCCCGGAGCAGCGAGCTTCCTTCCAGGAGATCGGCGAGGTGAAACGCCCCACCTGTCCTTGGATCGACGAGATGGACGACCCGTGCCGCTACTGGCTGGTGGACGACATGCCGTTCCCGCAGGCCGCGCCGTACGTCGTCATGAAGGGCGGGGCGCCGAAGGCGGCGCCGTTCGTGGTGAGCCCCGATCGGCGAACCGCCGTCTACCTGGACCGGACCTCGCGCCGCATGGTCTACGAACACGCGGGGACCCGGCATGATCTCAGCGGCCGGCTCGCCGACGCGGACGTGCCCGAGGTGAGCGTCAGCGACCGCGGCAGGTACGTCGCCCTGGCCAGGAACGGCACCCGCGTCATCGACACCAGGTCGTGGAGCGAGATCACGCTTCCCGGCGCGCTGAAGGTGCTCCAGGTCAACTCCGCGGGCGTGGTGGTCACGACGGACTCCCGCCTGGTGGCCCACGACCATGGCGGCAAGGAACTGCTGAACATCGCCATCCCCGACGTGCTCCTGAAATCCGACACCGCCTTCCTCAAGCCGGACCGCAGCCGGCTCGTGGTCATCAGCGAGTACGGCGACCTCGTCGAGACCTACGACCTCACCACCCGCGAGCGCATCCACCGCGTGCGCCCCCGCCTCCCCGACGGCGATTCGATCGAATCGGGCAAGGGCTGGTCGACCAAGGGCCCGTTCGAGGTCCTCCGAGGGAACGCGGGGACGGAGGAGCGCAGAAACTTCTTCCTCGACCTGGCCACCGGCAAGACCTGGTACACCAAGAACAGCCCGCCGGACGGCTACCAACCCGCCAACCAGTAGGACGAACGGAACACGGGCTCCCGCTCCCAGCGGCAACCCCGAACTCGCGCCTCCTACCTGCGGCGATACTGTCCGTGGGGTGCTACGCAGCCTGTCGCCTAGGGCGCATGTCGAACATGTAGAAGATGAGCAACAACACGTAGAACACGAGCGCGCCGATCGCACTGAACGCGCCGATGACGGTCGCGACGAGATAGAGCACCGGCCCCATGCCCCAACGAAATCGCAACGAGCGTGCCTCGGCCGGAGTGATGTGCCCGCCGAGGTGGCGGTGCCCTGACGAGGCGTACCACCACACGGCGTTGTAGAAGATGCCGCCGATCACCAGCACGATTCCATAGAAGACGGCGGCCATCTGGGTGCCATGGTCGGCGTGCAGCGCCTCGGCCAGCACATGCGTGGGAAACGGCAAGAAGGCGACATCCATCAGGAGGAGCACGTTGAGGGCCAGCAGCAGGCCGTCGGTCCTGCGGATGAAGTGGAACATCCGATGGTGGTTCATCCAGATCATCCCGACCAGCAGGAACGTCACCATGTAGGCGAGGTAGGACGGCCACAGGCCGATCAGCGCACCCCCGAGGTCCTTTTCCCAGCCTTCGGGCAGCCGGATCTCGAGCACCAGCAGCGTGATCGCGATGGCGAAAACGCCGTCGCTGAACGCCTCCAGGCGCCCGGTGCTCATCACGGAAGAGTCATCGCTCACGCCGCGTATCGTAGCGAGGGCTACCAAGTCGCCCGATGGCGGGCAGTTCTGCCGTAGCGTCTCAGTGGCACGGCGACGCTGAACCTCGTAAGCACACACCGAAGAACCTCAACTGTGGTGTTCGGGCGCGGCCATCCCGTGCGGCGCGGTCAAGCCATGGGACCACAGCGCTGCTCCGTGTCGAGCCGACCGGGCACAAGGCGACACCAGGACCCGCAAGCCCCGCGGAACCGATCGAGACCATCGCCGCTCTCGTCGGGTCGCGGGCGCCGGCGTCACCGAAACCGTCTACCGGCGCCGGTTCAAGCCGGTGATCACCAAGGACGCTCACCATGAACACCGTCTTCGGCGACAAGCCGACGGGTTGAGTCCGAGCGAGATGGCTCCCATCGACTTCCGGAAACGGAAAAGGGCCCGACCCGCTGAGCGGATCAGACCCTCTACCTGGTCAAACTGTGTCGGGGTGGCGGGATTTGAACCCACGACCTCTTCGTCCCGAACGAAGCGCGCTGCCAAGCTGCGCTACACCCCGGTGCACGCCCGTCTTGCGCGTGCTTGAGAAAGTCTAGCGGACTTCGCGGGTACTCGTGACCGCCTCAGCGTCGCGGAACCAGCGTGAGCAACGTCGCCTCCGGGAAACACGCGAAACGGGCCGGTGCGTACGGCGAGGTGCCGAGGCCGGCGGACACGTGCAGCCAGGAGCTCTCGTGCCGGCTCAGGCCCTTCACGCGGGCACGGTCGATGCCGCAGTTGGTGACCAGGGCGCCGTAGAACGGGATGCAGAGCTGGCCGCCGTGGGTGTGGCCGGCGAGCAGGAGCTGGTAGCCGTCTTCGGCGAAGCGGGTCATGTTGCGGGGCTCGGGGGAGTGCATGACGCCGAGGCGGAGGTCGGCGTCGGCGGGGGCCGGGCCGGCGACCAGGTCGTAGCGGTCGCGGGAGATGTGGGAGTCGTGGATGCCCGCCACCGCGACGTCGAGGTCGCCGATCTTGACGCGGGCGGTGGTGTTGTTCATGTCCAGCCAGCCCTCGGCGGCCATGCCGGCGCCCAGTTCCTCCCACGGGAGGTTGGGGATGTGCTGGCGGCGGTCGTTCTTCGAGGTACGCCAGAGGTAGCGGGCCGGGTTCTTCGGCTGGGGGGCGTAGAGGTCGTTGGACCCGTAGACGTACAGGCCGGGACGGGACAGCAGGGGCTCCAGGGCGTGCAGGAGCGCGGGGACCGCTTCGGGGTGGGCGATCGAGTCGCCCGTGTTGACCACCAGGTCGGGCTCCAGGGCGCCCAGGGAGCGCACCCAGTTGATGAGCATCGTGCGCCTGGGGGTCAGGTGCAGGTCGGACAGGTGCAGCACGCGTACGGGACGCCGCCCGCGCTCCAGCACCGGCACGTCGAAGCGGCGCAGGCGGAACCAGTTGCGCTCCACGACGGAGGCGTAGCCCAGCCCGGCCAGGCCGAGACCGATCATGGACAGGGGCACTGCGACGGCTTTCCTCACGTACTCATGATGCCTGACAACGGGCACGAGGCGTCCCGGCAGACGGCAAGATGGACCGCATGAGCGCAATGAAGGACAAGCTGAAGGCCGATCTCACGGCCTCGATGAAGAGCCGGGACGAAGTCCGTCTCCGGACGATTCGCATGGCTCTGGCGGCCGTGAACGTCGAGGAGGTGGCGGGCAAGACGGCCAGGGAGCTCAGCGATGACGAGGTCATCAAGGTGCTGACCAAGGAGGCCAAGAAGCGGCGCGAGGCCGCCGAGGCGTTCCAGAACGCCGGACGCACCGAGCAGGCCCAGGCCGAGCTGGACGAACAGGCGGTGCTGGAGGAGTACCTGCCGGCGCAGCTCTCCGACGAGGAGCTGGCTCAGATCGTCGACGCGGCCGTGGCCGAGACCGGCGCGTCCGGGCCGCAGGCCATGGGGCAGGTCATGAAGGTGGTCAACCCCAAGGTCGCGGGCAAGGCCGAAGGCGGCCGCGTCGCCGCCGCCGTCCGCGCCCGCCTCACCGCCTGACCACCCGACACCGCCCACCCGCCGATCGCCACACTCGCGCCGCCTTCGCGTGGGGGCCCTCACTCGGGACGCCGCCCTCGGGACGCCGCCCTCGTGACGCCGCTCCCGCGACCCGAGCCTCGGGACGCCGCCCTCGGGACACCGTCCTCGGGACGCCGCCCTCGGGGCGGTAGCGGCCTGACAGGGCGGCGGAAGCGGTCCGCAGTGACGGCGACGGTCCGACACGGCGGTGGCGGCTCACGAGGCAGCGGCGGTCCCACGGAGCTCCGTGGTGGCGGCAGGAGCAGCCCTGCAGGCGGTGGCGTTCCGAGGGGGCGGCGGCGACGGTCCGACGTGACGGCAGCGGCCCTTCATGGCGGCGGCGGTCCGCCCGAGCGGTGGTGCCGGTTCACCGGGGCGGCGGTGGTCGCGGGACAACGGTGTCCGTCTGAGGGGTGTTGTGGGAGGTGGGCAGGGGCGGCCGGGTGAGAGGGCCGTCCCTGGGAAGCCTCTGGGGCGTTGTACGCGGGACTGGGCGGCCATAGAGCCCTAGAGGGGCGATGTCGCCCCAAAGGCCGCCCCATGCCTCTCAGCGGCGGGTTCGGGCCGCCGGGGCGGTGAGCCCGGTGTTGGCCTGGCCGCCGAGCCCGTCGCCCAGCCCGTCGCCCAGCCCGCCGCCGAACCCGTTGCCCGGCCGCTGCCAGTCGCCCGGCCCACGCCCGTCTCCGCCGCCGTCGCCACGGTCGTTGTGGTCGCCGAAGAAGTTCTCGAACGGATCGCCGTCCCCCGGCCCCTCGTCGCCCCCGCGCTTCTTCTTCTTGGGCTTCGGCGCGCACTTGTCGGAGCAGCCGCCGAACCGCGAGTGGTCCACCGGCGTGAACTCCGCCGGCTCCACCCCCTTGAGCGCCTGCATCATCGCCTGCTTCCAGATGGGCCCGGAGATCGAGGCGCCGTACACGTACGGGAAGTACTGCCCCCCGATCGTGACCCCGATCAACTTGTGGGTGGAGGCGCCGCGCGGGTCGCCGAGGCTCACGGCCGAGGACAGGTTCGGGGTGTAACCGGCGAACCAGGCGGACATGTAGTCGTCGGTCGTTCCGGTCTTGCCGGCCGCGTCACGACCGATGCCGCCCACGCCGCTCATCGTGCCCTTGGTGAACACGCCCGAGAGGATGCCGCTGACCGCGTCGGCGACCTCCTCCTCCATGACCTGCGAGCACTTCGGCTTGTACTGCTTGGCGGCGCCGTTCCTGTCCTTGATCTCGGTGATGGCCAGCGGCTGGCAGTACTGGCCGCGCGAGGCGAACACGGCGTAGGAGTTGGCGATCGTCACGGGGTCGACCTCGTTGACGCCCAGCGTGAACGTCTCGACCTCGCGCAGCTTGCCGCCGTCGGCCCGCTTGACGCCGAGGCGCTTGGCGAGCTTGACGACCTTGCAGAGCCCGACCTCCTGCTCCAGCCTGAGGAAGAACGTGTTCACCGAGCCCCACGTGCCGGTCTGCAGGGTCTTGAAACCGCCGCCGCCCTCGCTGGAGTTGTGCGCGGTGTGCGAGGGGTCGCCGACGTTGTCGCCCTTGCAGTCCTTGAACGAGTTGTACCCGCTCGCGGTGAACCCGGCCGGCGAGGGGAAGCCGTCGCCGTACTTCAGGCCCTCCTCCAGGGCGGTGGCCAGCGTGTACGCCTTGGCCGTCGAGCCCTGCTGCAAGCCGCGCCCGCCGCCGTGCGCGGCGTCGGCGACGACGTTGTAGCTCATCTCGTTCTTCTTCTTGCTGCCGCCGAACTTGCGCGAGGCCGCCATCGCCTTGATCTCGCCGGTGCCGGGCACGACCATGGCCTGCGCGGCCACGGGCTTGTCCTTGGGGCTGACGTACTTCTTGATGGCCTTCTCGGCGGCCTTCTGCATCTTGGGGTCGAGCGTGGTCTTGATCGTCATGCCGCCGCGCTGGAGCAGCTTCCTGCGCTCGTCCTGGTTCTTGCCGAAGTCGTCGTTGTTGAGGATCTCGTACTGGACGTAGAGGCAGAAGTACGGGAACTTGCTGGCCTCGCAGCCGCCGGGGAACTTGACGTCCTTGTAGCCGAGCTTCTCGGCCTTGGCCGCGTCGGCCTCCGCCCGGGTGATCTTGTGGATCTCGGCCATCCGGTCGAGCACGGTGTTGCGGCGCAGCAGCAGCCGTTCGCGCGACTCGGGGCCGACGTTGGGGTCGGTGCGGGCCGGGTTCTGGACGGCGCCGGCCAGCGTGGCGGCCTCCGACAGGTCCAGCTCGGAGGCGGGCTTGTCGAAGAAACGCCTGGCCGCGGCCTGGATGCCGTGCGCGCCCGCGCCGAAGTAGGCGATGTTGAGGTACTTCTCCAGGATCTGCTGCTTGCTGTACTTGCGCTCGATCGCCATGGCGTACCGCAGCTCCTGGAGCTTGCGGGACATCGTCGGGGCGATGGCCGCCTGCTGCTCCTCCGGCGTCTCGGCCTTGTTGACCAGCACCTGCTTGACGTACTGCTGGGTGATCGAGGAGCCGCCCTGCATGACGCCGCCGCCGGTGAGGTTCTTCACCAGGGCGCGGGCGGTGCCCTCGACGTCGATCGGGCCGTGCTCGAAGAAGCGGAAGTCCTCGATCGCGATCAGCGCGGTCTGCATGATGGGCGAGACCTTGTCGAGGGTCACGGACTGCCGGTTCTCGTAGTAGAACTGGGCGATCTGCTTGCCGTTGGCGTCGACCAGCTTCGTGCGTTCCGGCAGCGGGGGTTCGTCGAGTTCCCTGGGCTTGAGTTCGAGTCCG
Organism: Nonomuraea sp. NPDC005692; assembly: GCF_040631115.1. Taxonomy (NCBI): domain Bacteria; kingdom Bacillati; phylum Actinomycetota; class Actinomycetes; order Streptosporangiales; family Streptosporangiaceae; genus Nonomuraea; species Nonomuraea sp. NPDC005692. The sequence continues at coordinate 101,429 of NZ_JBEXYU010000002.1, forward strand.
TCCATGGCGGTCTTGGCCGACACGCCCGCCCCGCCGACCGCCGGCAGCGCCACCGCCGCCGCCAGCACACCCGCCGCCGTCCCGGCGATGATCAGACGCAGGACGCTGAGGAGCGGGTGGGAGCGGTCTTTGCCCTTCGCTTGCACGCTCCCAAGGGTACGTCGAAACACTGTCCTTATCGGTAACACGACACCATTTCGCCTTGACTGGGAGGGGTGACTAGTCATTCCCGGTCAACAGTCCGGCGAGAAATTGGTCCTCTGGGGTCTGTCGGCCCGAACGTGAAGTTGCGTACGTTCATCCTCTGCGGCAACTGAATACGGAGGCTCGGCGCCCGCGCCCGTCGGCCCCAAATGACGACTGACCACCTAAGGGGAGTGGGGTCGAAAAATGTGGATCACGGATTGGACCTCCCGTGCCGCCTGTAAGGGTGCGGACCCGGACGCGCTGTTCGTCCAGGGCGCCGCACAGAACAGGGCGAAGCTGATCTGTCGAGGATGCCCGGTCCGTACCGAATGCCTCGCCGATGCGCTGGACAACCGCATCGAGTTCGGGGTGTGGGGCGGTATGACCGAACGCGAACGCCGTGCGCTGCTCAGGCGCCGGCCCGACGTGGACTCGTGGCGCGACCTGCTCGAGTCCGCGAAGGAAGAGTACGAACGGACCAATGAGCTGATCGCGGGCTGATCGGGCCCGCGGCGGGAAAGCACGGCCGGCGCCGCCCGTCGGCCGTGCTTTCTCTACGCGCTCGCCAACAGGTTCCCGATCTGCCGCAAGCCGGCTAGGTCGTGGACATCTCCGGACATCGCACGTACCTGTGCCACGGGCACCGTGGGATGTGCCGAGACGAAATGCTCCTGCTCGCGGCTCTCGCGAGTGGCGAGTTGCATCCGGCCGGTGTGCAGCCGCAGCACAGCGGCCGTCAACTCGTGTTCGCCCCTGGACTCCAGGTCCTCGGCCGCGGCGGCGCTGCGTGCCGCCGAGAGTGCCGAGCCGGGCGACACGTGCACCCGGTTCACCACGAGCCCGGCGAGGGGCATGCGCTCCTCGGCGAGCCGTTCCACGAAGTACGACGCCTCCCTCATCGCGTCGCGCTCCGGCGCGGCCACCACGAGGAAGGCCGTGCCCGGCGCCTGCAACAGCTTGTACGTCATCTCGGCCCGCTGCCTGAACCCGCCGAACACGGCGTCCAGCGCGGACACGAACGTCTGCAGGTCCTTGATCACCTGCGCGCCGAGCAGCTTGGTCATCGCTCCGGCCATCAACCCGAACCCGGCGTTGAGCAGCCGGAACGCGCTGCGCCCGCCCGCCTTGGCGGGGGCGGTGAGCAGCCGGATGAACCGTCCGTCGAGGAAGCGGCCGAGCCGCTCGGGCGCGTCGAGGAAGTCCAGCGCCGACCGCGAGGGCGGCGTGTCCACGATGATCAGGTCCCACTCGTCGGAGCGACGGAGCTGGCCGAGCTTCTCCATCGCCATGTACTCCTGCGTGCCCGAGAAGCTGGAGGACAGCGACTGGTAGAAGGGGTTCGACAGGATCTGGCGGGCCCGCTCGGGGTCGGCGTGCGCCTCGATGATCTCGTCGAACGTGCGCTTCATGTCGAGCATCATGGCGAAGAGCTGGCCGCCGCCCTCGGGCGAGCTGACCAGGCGCGGGGTGTTGTCCAGCTCGGTCAGGCCCATCGACTGGGCCAGGCGGCGCGCCGGGTCGACGGTCAGCACGACCGCGCACCGGCCGCGTTCGGCGGCGCGCAGGCCGAGGGCCGCGGCGGTGGTGGTCTTGCCGACGCCGCCGGAGCCGCAGCAGACGATGATCCGGGTGCCCTTGTCGTCGAGGATCGCGTCGACGTCCAGGGGGATGGGCTTCTTCACACGGCTCCCCGGTGGGTGCGGAGGACTTCGGCCAGCTCGTACAGGCCGGCCAGGTCGACGCCGTCGGCCAGCAGCGGCAGCTCGACGCGCGGCAGGCCGGCCTCGGCCAGCGATTCGCGCTCGGCGTGCTCCAGCTCGGTGCGGCGGGCGTGCTCGACGACCTCCTCGGAGAGCGCCTCGGCCATCGCGGCGGCGTCGGAGGTGTCGGCGAGACCGGCCGCCTTGAGCCCCAGCGCCAGCTCGCCCACGTCGAATCGGCCCTTGACAGCCATGTCAAGAGCGGCCTGTGGAAGCAGTGATTCACGGACCATGTTGATGAAAACGCAACCTGCGGGAAGCCCGGCCGAGCGCAATTCGGCGACCCCGTCGAGGGTCTCCTGCACCGGCATCTCCTCCAGGAGGGTGACGAAGTGCACCATCGTCTCCCTGGACTTCACGACGCCGTTCACGAGTTCCGAGTGGTTCTTGATCGGGCCGACCTTGGCCAGGCCGGCGACCTCCTGGGTGACGTTCAGGAAGCGCGTGATGCGGCCGGTGGGCGGCGCGTCGAGGACGACGGCGTCGTAGACCCTGCGGCCGTTCTTGCCCCGCCTGCGCACGGCCTCGGTCGTCTTGCCGGTGACCAGGACGTCGCGGAACCCGGGGGCCACGGTGGTGGCGAAGTCGACGATGCCCATCTTGGTCAGCGCGCGCCCGGCCCTGCGCATGCCGTAGAACATCTCCATGTATTCGAGCATGGCCTCTTCGGGATCGATGGCCAGCGCGTACACGTCGCCGCCGGAGGGCGCGACGGCGATCTTGCGCTCCTCGTAGGGCAGCGGCGGCAGGTCGAAGATCTGGGCGATGCCCTGCCTGCCCTCCACCTCGACGAGCAGCACCTTGCGCCCGCCCGCGGCCAGTGCGAGGGCGAGGGCGGCGGCGACGGTCGTCTTGCCGGTGCCGCCCTTGCCGGTGACGACGTGCAGCCGCACGTCGCCCCAGTCCGTGTCCGGAGAGTCCACGTTTCGAGGCTACCGAACGGTTACTTGTCGAAACCCGACGGCCACCGTTTGATTGCTCACATTGTGGTCACCGCCCCACGTATGGGTGGGGTGACAGGCCGGGAAGCGGCTTTCCATGAGATCGTCATGCCATGAAGAAATGGGAGTACCTCACCGCTCCGGTGCTGATCCACAACACGAAGATGATCCTCGACAACTTCGGGTCCGACGGCTGGGAGCTCGTCCAGATCGTCCAGGGCGCCTCGCCCGAGCAGCTCGTCGCCTACTTCAAGCGGGAGAAGGCGTGACCCCCGAGGAGCGGATCGCCGAGCTCGGGCACGAGCTGCCCCAGCCCGTGACGCCGCTGGCCGCGTACGTGCCGACCGCCCGTACCGGCGACCTCGTCTACACCTCCGGCCAGGTGCCCATGCTGGAGGGCAAGCTGCACCAGACCGGCAAGCTCGGCGTCGACCTCGGCGTCGACGAGGGCAAGGCGCAGGCGCGCATCTGCGTGCTCAACGCGCTGGCCGCGCTGAAGGCCGAGCTGGGCGAGCTGTCCCGGGTGCGCCGGATCGTCAAGGTCGTGGTCTTCGTGGCCAGCGCGCCGAGCTTCACCGAGCAGCCCCAGGTGGCCAACGGCGCCAGCGACTTCCTGGCCGAGGTGTTCGGCGAGGCGGGCAAGCACGCCCGCAGCGCCGTGGGCGTGGCCGCGCTGCCGCTGGACGCCCCCGTGGAAGTGGAGCTGATCGCGGAGGTCTCCTGACCACCAGGATGTGTCACCATGACCGAGTGATGTTCTAGTAGGAGGTCAGGTGGCCGGTCTTCCCCTTCCCGACGAGCTCGCCGCGCGAGCCAGAGAGATCATCGCCGGGCGGCTCGCCCCCGTCCCGGCGCGCGACGCCGCCACGGTGGTGATCCTGCGCGGTTCGGGCCCGCGCGGCGGGCCCGAGGTCTACCTGCTCCGGCGGAAGTCCACGATGGCCTTCGCGGCGGGCGCCTACGTCTTCCCCGGCGGCTCCGTCGATCCACGCGACACCGACCAGGCGGTGGCCTGGGCCGGGCCGTCCCCCAAGGAGTGGGGCGAGGTCTTCCACGCCAGTGAGAACGTCGCGCGTGGGCTGGTGTGCGCGGCCGTGCGGGAGACGTTCGAGGAGTCCGGCGTGCTGCTGGCGGGGCCGGGGCCGGACAGCGTGGTCGAGGACACCACGGGCGACGACTGGGAGGCCGACCGGCTGGCGCTGATCGACCGGAGTCTGGCCTTCGCCGACTTCCTGGCCAAGCGTGGCCTGGTGCTCAGGTCCGACCTGCTCAAGCCGTGGGCCCACTGGATCACGCCGGAGATCGAGCAGCGCAGGTTCGACACCCGGTTCTTCGTGGCGGTGCTGCCCGAGGGCCAGCGCACGCGCGACGTCGGGGGCGAGGCCGACCACGTGGTGTGGCGGCGGCCGGCCGAGGCGATCGAGCTGTGGCGCGCGGGTGAGATCTTCCTGATGCCGCCCACCTCCCACACGCTCGCCGAGCTGGCCGGGCACGACAGCGTGGCGTCCGTGCTGGCCGAGGAGCGGCGGATCACCGCGATCCTGCCGACGGCCATGGAGGTCGAGGGGGAGATGAGGTTGATGACGCCGTGAGCGGACTGCACATCCCGCTCGGCACGCCCGACGGTTCCCGTACCGAGCACGCCGAGAACCTGCTGGCGCCCAACCCGTCCGCCATGACGCTCGACGGCACCAACACCTGGGTCATCGGCACCCGTGACGCGGTCGTGGTCGATCCCGGGCCCGACGACGAGGCGCACCTGCTGCGCGTACGCGACCATCTGGGCGAGCGGCGGGTCACCCAGATCCTGCTCACGCACGGCCACGCCGACCACAGCGGCGGCGCCAAACGGTTCGCCGAGCTGGTCGACGCCCCCGTACGCGCACTCGACCCGCGCCACCGGCTCGGCGACGAAGGGCTCGGCGACGGCGACGTGATCACGGTCGACGGCCTGGAGCTGCACGTCTACGCCACGCCCGGCCACTCGTTCGACTCGCTGTGCTTCTGGCTGCCCCAGGACAGGGCCATGCTGACCGGCGACACCGTCCTAGGCCGGGGCACCACGATCATCGCCCAGGACGGCGGCCTGGGCGACTACCTGCGCAGCCTCGACCGGCTGCGGGCGGCGGCCGAGGGCCTGGGGGCGCGGGCGCTGCTGCCCGGCCACGGCCCGGTGCTGCCCGATCCGATCGCGGCCCTCGACGGCTACATCGCCCACCGGCGGCAGCGGCTCGACCAGATCAGGGCGGCGCAGGCGCGCGGCGCGCGCACGCCGCAGGAGGTCGTCGAGATCGTGTACGCCGACGTCGACAGGTCGCTCTGGCCCGCGGCGGAGGTCTCCGTGCGGGCCCAGCTCGACTACCTGGAGCGGTTGTAGAGCCGGTCCATGTCGAGGATGACCACGGCCTTGGCCTCGATGCGCAGCCAGCCGCGCTGGGCGAAGTCGGCCAGGGCCTTGTTCACCGTCTCGCGCGAGGCCCCGACGAGCTGGGCCAGCTCCTCCTGGGTGAGGTCGTGGTGCACGCGCATGCCGTCGTCGGTCTTGGTGCCGAACCGCTCGGCCAGGTCGAGTAGCTGCTTGGCGACCCGGCCGGGCACGTCGGTGAAGACCAGGTCGGCCAGCACGTCGTTGGTACGGCGCAGCCGCTGGGCCAGCGCGCGCAGCAGGTGCAGCGCCACCTCGGGGCGGCCGGTCAGCCACGGGCGCAGGTCGTCGTGGCCCAGACCGGCCAGGCGCACGTCGGTCAGCGCCGTCGCCGTGGCGGTGCGCGGACGCGGGTCGAACAGCGACAGCTCGCCGAACATCTCGCTCGGGCCGAGCACGCTCAGCAGGTTCTCGCGGCCGTCGGGCGAGGTGCGGGAAAGCTTGATCTTGCCTTCGAGCACGACGTAGAGCCGGTCGCCGGTCTCGTTCTCGTGGAAGAGGGTCTGTCCCTTGGACAGCTGGACCTCGGTGATGCTCGTCCGCAGCGCCGCGGCGCTCTCGCGGTCGAGCGCGGCGAACAGGGGGGCCTTGCCCAGCACATCTTCGGTGTTCACTCTGCCTCCTCTGCTGCCATTGTGACTCACCCCACTCCGGGCGGCACACACAGGCTATGGGAATGCCCGGTTTAGCCCGGGATTGCCCTGATGTGTCGCGCACTGAAGTGTATGAACAAATCGGGTGACCTGCTTACTTCCGCAGGAGGTCGTCCACGGAGGCGACCGCCGTCGCCATCGTGTGGCCCAGCAGGACGCGTACGACATGGGCCGCCGAAGGGCGGCCGGCCGGCTCCGGACGGCGGCAGCGCTCGACGACGCCGCGCAGCGGCTGCGGCAGCGCGCCGGACCCGCTCGCGAACGTCACCAGCTCGGCCCAGTCCCGCACGTCGGCGGCCGGGCCGCCGCGGCCGGGCGAGCCCTGCACGCCCACCAGCACCTGGCCGCGCGTGCCGAGCGCGACGTTGTCCGGGGTGAGCCGCAGGCCGGTCACGCCGTGGGCGTGCATCCTGGCCATGGCCGCCGCGCTGCCCAGCGCCAGCCGGTGCAGCGCCGCACCGCGCAACGGTCCGCCCGCGCGGACGAACTCGGTCAGTGACTCGCCCTTGTGTCGATCGCCCATGGTCGCCGCCCTCCAAGCCGCCAGGTTGTACGCGAACGCGGCGTAGAAGGTTCAACCGTTCCCATAGTCTTGCGGCATGGCCACGAACGCGGCGGGGCGCAAGCCGGAGACCCAGCTCGCCCTGGTACGCCGGGCGCGCAGGATGAACCGCGTCCTCGCCGAGACCTACCCCGACGCCCACTGTGAGCTCGACTTCCGCAACCCGCTGGAGCTCCTGGTCGCCACCATCCTGTCGGCCCAGTGCACCGACAAGCGGGTGAACATGGTGACCCCCACCCTGTTCGCCAAGTACCCCACCGTCGAGGACTACGCCGCCGCCGACCGCGCCGAGATGGAAGACATCATCCGCTCGACCGGCTTCTTCCGCGCGAAGACCAACAGCATCATCGGCATGGCCCAGGCCGTGTGCGAGCGTTACCGCGGCGAGGTGCCCGGCCGGCTCAAAGACCTGGTCACCCTGCCCGGCGTGGGCCGCAAGACCGCGAACGTGGTGCTCGGCAACGCGTTCGGCGTGCCGGGGCTGACCGTCGACACGCACTTCCAGCGGCTCGTGCGCCGCTTCGGCTGGACCGAGGAGACCGACCCCGTCAAGATCGAGCACATCGTGGCCGAGCTGCTGCCCCGGCGCGAGTGGACGATCTTCTCCCACCGGGTGATCTGGCACGGCCGCCGCATCTGCCACGCCCGCCGCCCGGCCTGCGGCGTGTGCCCGCTGGCCAACCTGTGCCCCTCCTTCGGCACCGGGCCCACCGGCGAGGCGGAGGCCGAGAAGCTGGTCAGGCCCGGTCCCTTCTCCTGATCTGCGAGCAGCGGGAAGTGATCGAGGCCGTGCCGTGTTGGAGGTTGGCGTGACAGAAGTGCCCGACTGGCTCGAACGGCTGGCGGCGCAGGCCGCGCGCATCACGGTCCCCCGTTACCTGCGGCCCCCGGCCGACGGCGGGCGCCTGGCCGCGGTGCTGATGTTGTTCGGCGAGGGCCCGCTCGGCCCCGACGTGCTGCTCATCCAGCGCAGCTCGCGCGGGCGCAGGCACGCGGGTCAGCCCGCCTTCCCCGGCGGCGGCGTCGATCCCGACGACGGCGGCCCGGTCGGCGCGGCCCTGCGCGAGGCGGAGGAGGAGACCGGCGTCGATCCCCGTGGCGTCCGCGTCCTCGGCACGATGCCCGAGCTCTACCTCGACCACAGCGACAACCGGGTCACCCCGGTGTTCGGCTGGTGGCACACGCCGTCCGCCGTGCACGCGGCCTCGCCCGACGAGGTGGAGTCCGTGGAGCGGGTGCCGATCGCCGAGCTGGTCGATCCGGGCAACCGGGTCATGTTGCGGCATCCCAGCGGGCTCGCCGGGCCGGCCTTCCACGTGCGCGGCATGCTGGTGTGGGGGTTCACCGCGATGGTGCTCGACTCCGTGCTGCGCGCGGGCGGCCTCGAACGTCCGTGGGACCAGGCGCGGCTGGAGGACCTGCCGGCCGAGGTCGTGCGGCTGGGCCTGCGCGAGCGGACCACTCCGGCGCCCTGACGCGAGGACGCCGGGCCGGGGTCACTCCGGGGCCCTGAGCGAGACGCCGAGCGAGGCCCAGTTGGCCACGTCGGCGTCGTCGTCGGCGGCCAGGGTGCGCAGCATCTCCAGGCCGGCCCGGTCGGGCGGGTCGCCGAGCACGTGCTGCAGCGCGTACGCCGCCCCGTACCGCACCCTGGCGTCGTCGTGACAGGCCAGGTCGATCACCGAAGGCAGCGAGCGGGGGTCGGCCAGGTGGCCGAAGGCGATCAGCACGGAGTACAGGACCATGGCGTCGACCTCGCTGGCGGCCAGGTAGCGCAGCACCGGCAGCGTACGGTCCACGAACGGCCGCAGCATGCCCATGATGTCCACCCCGAGCAGGCGTTCGGCCACGTTGTCCGCAGCGCACAGGCGGCGTGCCTCGATGAACGACTCCAGGTCGGCCCGCTGGCGCAGCTGGCAGATCACGTGCCAGCGCAGCGGCCCGTCCGGATCGGTGTCGCTGAGAGCTGCCTGGATGAGATCGCGCACTGTTCCCTCGGCCGGCGGCATACCGCTCAAGATAGCCAGGCGGGTGACGCCGTCCTGGCGGAAGACGTGCACACTTGACCGTATCGCTGGTTACCTTTGAAGCGTGCGCGGTGATCTGCTTGACCTCATATTGATCGGCCTCGTGATCGCCTTCGGCGTATCCGGCTACCGACAGGGCTTCATCATCGGCGCGATGAGCTTCGTGGGGTTCGTGGGCGGCGCCGTGCTCGGCATCTTCATCGCTCCGCCGATCGCCAAGGCCGTCGTCGACGGCGACACCCCGCAGGCGCTGCTCGCGATCGTGATCGTCTTCCTGGCCGCCACGATCGGCCAGTTCGCCTCCTCCACGGTCGGCGCGGTCGTGCGCAGCCACGTGACGTGGGAGCCGGCCAAGATGGCCGACGCGGTGGGCGGCACGTTCGCCAGCGCGCTGTCCGTGCTGGTGATCGCCTGGCTGATCGGGTCGCTGATCGTCTCGACGACGTTCACCCCGCTGGTCGACCAGGTCAAGAACTCCGCGCTGCTGACCACCGTCGACGACGCGATCCCGCAGGCCGCGCGCAACTGGCAGCAGCCGTTCAAGAAGTTCGTCGACCGGTCGGAGTTCCCGCCCGTCTTCGACGCGATCGGCGCCGACACGCTGATCGACGTGCCGCCGCCCGCGCAGAGCATCCTCCAGGGCGCCAAGCTGGGCCGGGCCCAGCGGGCCATCGTCAAGGTCCAGGGCAACGCCGAGAGCTGCAACAAGCACATCGAGGGCACCGGCTTCGTCTACGCCGACGGCCGGATCATGACGAACGCCCACGTCGTCGCCGGCGTCACCCGCGACCTCGAGGTCATCGACTACAAGAACGTGCGCCACCCGGCCAAGGTCGTGCGCTACAACCCCCAGCGCGACATCGCGATCCTCTACGTGCCCGGCCTCAACCTGCCGCAGCTCAGCTTCGAGGCCGACGGCAAGCGCGGCGCCAACGCGATCATCGCCGGCTTCCCCAGGGGCAAGGGCTTCACCGCCGAGCCGGCCCGCATCGGCGGCCGCCTCGACGCCGAGGGCCCCGACATCTACCACGGCAGCAACGTCCGGCGGAAGGTCTACGCGATCCGCGGAAAGGTGCTGCCGGGCAACTCCGGCGGCCCGCTGCTCACCGTCGACGGCCGCGTCTACGGTGTGATCTTCGCCGCCGCGGTCAGCGAGAAGGACACCGGTTACGTGCTGACCGCCGAGGAGGTCGCCCCCGACGCCGGCCAGGGCAGGAACGACACCTCCGCGGCCAGCACCCAGGAGTGCGACTAGCCGGGCAGCTCGCGCAGGATCAGGGCGATCGCCTCGCCGGGGTCGCTGTCCTGGGTCAGGCCGGTGGCCGCCCTGCCGACGGCGTCGTAGTCGCCGCCGTACGCCTGCGCCCTGGCCGCGCCGCGGCTGAACAGGGTGACCGCGCCGCGGCCGTTGCCGCGCTGCAGGTGCGTCAGGCCGACGCAGATCTGCGCGAGCCCCTGCCACAGCTCGCGCTCCTCCTCGGGCGCGCACTTCCAGCGGCCCTCGAAGACCTCGTGCGCGTTGAACGGCAGCCCCGCGGCCAGGAAGTGCCGCGCGTCGGCGAGCGCCTGGCCGGCGGTGGGGGCGTAGTCGTCGGGGACCCGGTCGACGCCGGGCGAGCCGTAGGGGAGCGGCCTGCCGTACGCGTCGCGTGGCCTGGCGTTGCGCGGCTTGCCCTGGGGGTCGCGGTCTCTCATCGCTCGCGGGGCTTCCTCATCGGTCGGGCTCGGGGTCGGCCAGCCAGCCGAGCAGCTCAGTGTCGAACACGTCGGGGATCTCTTCGTGGGGGAAATGGCCCGCGCCCTCGAACAGCCGCCAGCGGTAGGGGGCGGCGACGTACCGGCTGGAGCCCTGGGCGGTGCGGGGCAGCACGCACGGGTCGAGCGCGCCGTGCAGGTGCAGCGTCGGCGCCTCGATCTCGGTACGCATGACCCTGGCGTAGCGGCGGCCGTCGGGCCGGAGCTGGGAACGGCCGAACCAGCGGTGGTACTCCAGCGCCGAGTGGGCCACGGCGGGGATCCGGAACGCCTCCCGGTAGGTGCGCGCGGTCTCGGCGTCGGGCCAGCCGGGGGCCGACCAGCCCGCCAGGATCCGGCCGACCAGGGCCGCGTCGTGCCGGGTGAGCCTGCGTTCGGGCAGCAGCGGGAGCTGGTAGCCGAGCGCGTGCCGGCCCGCCCTGAACTGGCCGGGGTCGGTCACCAGCGCGTTGCGCAGCCGCAGCGGGTGCGGCGCCGAGACCACGACCAGCCGGCGCACGCACTTGGGGTCGAGCACGGCCATCGTCCAGGCCAGCAGGCCGCCCCAGCCGTGCCCGACGACGACCGCGCCGGTCTCGCCGAGCGCGCGGATCAGCCCGGTGGCGTCGGCGGCCAGGGTGGGCAGGTCGTAGCCGCGTGGCGGCTTGTCGCTGCCGCCGTAGCCGCGCAGGTCGGCGGCGACCGCCCGGAAACCGGCCTGGGCCAGGGAGGCGAGCTGGTTGCGCCAGGTCCACCAGAACTGCGGGAACCCGTGCAGCAGCAGGACCAGCGGCCCCTCACCGGCCTCCACGACGTGGAAGCGGGTGCCGCCGGCGTGCACGGCCCGGTGTGTCCACGGGCCGTCGATCTGGACGACCGTCTCGTCAGGTGCCATCACGACTCACCGGCTGGCCCTCGGGGCTGGGCACGGGAAGCGTCTGCTCCTCCGGCGTCGCGATCTCCTTGAGGCCCTTGATCGACCTGGCGGTGCGCTTCATCCCGGCCAGGCCCTTCAGCCTGCGCACGCCGACCAGCACCAGCAGGCCCGCGGCCACCAGGTAGAAGACGGTCACGATGAGGAAGGCCAGCCAGTTGGGCAGCCACTGGGCCAGCACGTACGCGATGGTGAACGAGGCCAGGATCAAACACAGGTGCGCCATGAACGCGGCGGCGGCGAACAGGCCCGCGGCCATGCCCACCCGCTTGGCGTCGAACTTGAACTCGGCCTTGGCCAGCTCGATCTCGGAGCGGACGAGGTCGGAGATATGGCTGCTGGCCTGGGCGACCAGCGAGCCCAGGGATTCTTCCTCGGGAGTCTGCGGCATGAACGTCTCCTATCGAGGCCTGGTGGCCGTGTCAAACATCCCGTACTGACGGCTGGGCGCCACCGAACACGCCGAGGACGCTGCTCTTCACAGAACTACCCGATCGCCCACGATAACGCCGACCGATGGAGACAGCTGAGGCGCATGCCCGGTTCGGGCATGCGCCTCAGCTGACTTGTGGCCTGATCAGTCCTCGGACTTGGCCGCGGGCAGCTTCTCGGAGATGAGGTTCATCACCGTGCTGTCGGCCAGCGTGGTGACGTCGCCGATGCTGCGGTTCTCGGCCACGTCGCGCAGGAGGCGGCGCATGATCTTGCCGGAGCGGGTCTTCGGCAGCTCGGGCACGACCAGGATCTGCCGCGGCTTGGCGATCGGGCCGAGCGTCTTGGCCACGTGGTCACGCAGCTCGGCGGCGATGTCGTCGCTCTCCTCGGCGCTGCCGCGCAGGATCACGAACGACACGATCGCCTGGCCGGTCACCGGGTCGGTGGCGCCGACCACGGCCGCCTCGGCGACCTTGGGGTGGCTGACCAGCGCGCTCTCCACCTCGGTGGTGGAGATGTTGTGGCCGGAGACGAGCATGACGTCGTCGACGCGGCCGAGCAGCCACAGGTCGCCGTCCTCGTCCTTCTTCGCGCCGTCGCCGGGGAAGTACATGCCCTCGAAACGCGACCAGTACGTGTCGATGTAGCGCTGGTCGTCGCCCCAGATCGTGCGCAGCATGGCGGGCCACGGCTCGCGCACCACGAGGAAGCCGCCGCCGCCGTTGGGCACGCTGTTGCCCTGGTCGTCGACCACGTCGGCGTTGATGCCCGGCAGCGGCCGCATGGCCGCGCCCGGCTTGGCCGAGGTGACGCCCGGCAGCGGGCTGATCATGATCGCGCCGGTCTCCGTCTGCCACCAGGTGTCCACGACCGGGCAGCGGTCGTGGCCGATGTTCTCCCGGTACCAGACGTAGGCCTCGGGGTTGATCGGCTCGCCGACCGAGCCCAGGACGCGCAGGCTGGACATGTCGAACTTGGCGGGGATGTCGTCGCCCCACTTCATGAACGTCCGGATCGCCGTGGGGGCGGTGTAGAGGATCGTGACCTTGTACTTCTGCACGATCTCCCAGAACCGGCCGCGGTGCGGGGTGTCCGGGGTGCCCTCGTAGATGACGCTGGTCGCGCCGTTGGCGAGGGGGCCGTAGACGATGTAGGAGTGGCCGGTGACCCAGCCGATGTCGGCCGTGCACCAGTAGATGTCGGTCTCGGGCTTGAGGTCGAAGACCGCGTCGTGCGTGTAGGCGGTCTGGGTGAGGTAGCCGCCGGTCGTGTGCAGGATGCCCTTGGGCCGGCCGGTGGTGCCGCTGGTGTAGAGGATGTACAGCGGGTCCTCGGCGCCGTGGGGCTCGGCGGTGTGCTGGTCGCTCTGGCGCTCGACCAGGTCGTGCCACCACACGTCCTTCTCGCCCACCGCGACGTCCTGGCCGGTACGCCGTACGACGAGCACGTTCTCCACCTGCGGGCACTCGGCGACGGCCTCGTCCACGGTGGGCTTGAGCGCGCTCGGCTTGCCGCGGCGGTAGCCGCCGTCGGCCGTGATCACGAGCTTGGCGTCGGCGTCGTCGATGCGGCTCTTGAGCGCGCCGGCGGAGAAGCCGCCGAACACCACCGAGTGGATCGCGCCGATGCGGGCGCAGGCCAGCATCGCGATCGGCAGCTCGGGGATCATCGGCATGTAGATGGCCACCCGGTCGCCCTTGCCCACGCCGAGCTCCTGCAGGGCGTTGGCGGCCTTGCTGACCTCGGTCTTGAGGTCGTTGTAGGTGAGCGTGCGGCTGTCGCCCTCGGGCTCGCCCTCCCAGTGGTAGGCGACCTTGTCGCCGCGCCCTTCCTCGACGTGCCGGTCGACGCAGTTGTAGGCGACGTTGAGCTCGCCGCCGACGAACCACTTGGCGAACGGCGCGTTCCACTCCAGCGTCGTGTCCCACCGCCTGGCCCAGGTCAGCCGCTCGGCCGCGCGCTCCCAGAAGGCGAGACGGTCGGCGTCGGCCTCGGCGTAGGCGGCGGCGGTCACGTTCGCGGCCGCGGCCAGCTCAGCCGGTGGTGCGAACCGGCGGTTCTCCTGCAGCAGGTTGGACAGCGCCTGGGTCTCGTTGCCAGGGGTCTCCGGGGCCACTTCGTGCTCCTTCTATGGCCAGGTGGGATAGGTCGGGTCCCACTTCACCAGCTCACGGCCTCCCCACACAAGAGGTCTAGACAGGTCTGTACCGATTCGCGTGGGTGGCCGCATGATTATCAGCTCGCATGACAAACGCAATTGAACTGTTGTCATCCTGAAATCAGGAGAATATGCGGTTCGGCGTGGCGGGAAAATGCGGGGGTCGCCGTAGCGCCTAATACGGCGGCGGTCCGGTCCATGGCGGGGGCACGGTGTGACGCCTTACGGCGGCGGTGTGGGCCCATGGCTGGGCATGGCGTGTCGCCTTGTGCGGCGCTGGTGTGGTCCATGGTGTGTCGCCTTGTGCGGCGGTGGTGTGGTCCGTGGCGGGGCTTGGTGTGACGCCTTGTGCGGTGGCGGTGTGGTCCATGGCGGGGCACGGTGTACCCGCCGGTAAGGTCGGTTTTCGTGAGTGACCCATTGGCCGTCATCGCGCGGTTCCCAGGCGTGTCCGAGGCGGTTGACGAGGCGCGGCAGGCCGTCGACAGGCTCTACCGGCATCGCGTCCTGCGCCGGGCGAGCCCGGCGGTGTCCACCGAGTCCTCCCTGCGCGGCGCGCGGGCCTCGGCCGCGATCGAGGGCGCCGACGTGCCGCTGGACGCGCTGCGCCGCGACGAGGTGCACGACCCGCTGGTCCAGGGGGCGCTGCGGGCGTCCGCGGAGATGGGCCGGCTCGGTCCCACCTGGCGGAAGGCACCGAGGCAGGTGCTGGCCCGCCTGCACACCGTCGCCGCCGCGGGGCTCGCCGACCAGCCCGCATTGGGACGCCCCCGTACGGACGACTCCGCCCCCGACCCGCTCGGCCTCGGCCCCGCGCCGGGGGCCGCGGAGACCGCGACGCGGATGGAGGCCCTGCTCAGGCTGCTGGAGGGCGCGGGCAAGGCGCCCGCGATCGTGCTGGCCGCCGTGGTGCACGCCGAGCTGGCGGTGCTGCGTCCGTTCGGTACGTGCGACGGCGTCGTGGCACGCTCCGCGGAGCGGCTGACCCTGGTCGAGTACGGGCTCGACCCGAAGTCGCTGGTCGTCGTGGAGATCGGGCATCTGGAGCTGCCGTACGCGGAGGCGCTGCGGGCGTACCTGACCGGGACTCCGGAGGGCGTCGGCCAGTGGGTACAACACTGTGCCTCGGCGGTAAGCCTGGGGGTGCGGGAGACGACCGCGATCTGCGAAGCGATGCAGCGGGGCTGACGGACGGGCTGGTCACATAGCTGACGGCGTCTCGTACGAGACGCCGTCTGCCGGTGCATCACACCGGGTTACCAAGCGTGCACCTCAAATCCGTCGGAGCGGGTCAAGCCCGTCACGACGCGCCTCCCGCGGCTGGTCGCGCGTGGGTGCCCGGCTGATGCACCCGGACAAGTGGTCCGTAACCCCTTTCTACGTCGGATCCGCCCTGATGGGAACCCCTTGGAGCAAGACCTTTGCCGAGCCGTGGAGCGGCCGGGAGGGTTCCGTTGCGGCGCCCGCGAACGCCAACCCGTTACCCACCTGTGACGATTACGGACAGTGATCGCCTTTATGTGATCGTTATCGGGTGGCGAAAAAACTTGGCGAAAATGCCAGATTACTGCTCGACGAAACTCGAGTGGATCGGGCAGCATACGGTGGTATCGCCCGAAACTGGAGCGGCTGTGTGAGGGTTTGGTTTGCAAGTCTCTTGCCATGTTCCGGTGAAGTGATGAAAGCTTTCTTCTGAAACGGGACCGGCTCTACCCCCCCGGAGCCGGACCGATCAGGCGACCCCCGCTCTCCCCCCCGGCGGGGGTCGCCCTATTTCTGCCCCCAGGTCGTCCTGGGCCCACCGGTTGTCCACAGGCGGCACGTGCCCCCGCGCCGGTCATCCCCAGAATCCCGTTCGCCCTCTCGCGACGTCCCTCCTCCCCAGCAGGGTTGACCTCCCACGCCCCCGCAAGAGGAGGACCCCGTGCACCGCCCCCTGGTCATCACCGAGGACCACGACCTCCTCGACGACCTGGTCCGCATCGCGGCCGCCGCCGGCGCCCAGCTCGACGTGGCCCACACCCCCGCCGGCGCCCGCCCTTACTGGAACCTCGCCCCCATGGTCGCCATCGGCCCCGACCAGGCCGACGCCGTCTCCGCCACCTCACCGCCCGCCCGCGACCAGGTGCTCCTGGTGACCCGCGCCCCCGACGACCCCGACACCTGGCGAAAATGCGTGGCGGTGGGCGCCCAGGCCGTCGTACGCCTCCCCGGCGACGAACGCCACCTCGTGGAACGCTTCGCCGACGCCATGGAGCCCGAACCCCGATCCGGCGCGGTGAACTGCGTGATCGGCGGCCACGGCGGGGCCGGCGCGAGCGTGGTCGCCGCCTGCCTGGCCCTGCGCGCCTCGGGTGACCGCCTCCGTACGCTGCTGATCGACGCCGACCCGCTGGGCGGCGGCATCGACGCGCTGCTCGGCCACGAGGAGGCGGCGGGCGCCCGCTGGGGCGACCTCGTGGCGAGGGAGGGAAGGATCAGCTCCAGCGCCCTGCAGGCGGCGCTCCCGTCGTTCGGCGACCTCGCGGTCCTGTCCTTCCATCGTGGCGAGGTGGCCGCGATCCCGCCCCAGGCCATGCGCTCGGTCCTGGAAGCGGGCCGGCGCGGCTTCGACCTGATCGTCGTCGACCTGCCACGCCATCTCGACCCGGCCGCCGTGGAGGCCCTCACCAGGGCGACCACGACCCTGACGGTCACCACGGCAGACCTGCGCGGCATCCTGTCCACCGTCCAGGTCCTGGGCGAGCTCCGCAAACACACCTCCGACGTGCGCGCCGTCCTCCGACCCGGCGTCCTCGACGAGGAGACGGCCGCGGCGTCCCTCGGCATCCCCGTCGCCGCCCACCTGCCCGACCATCCGAGGCTCACCGCCACCCTCAACCGCGGCGAGCTGCCCAGGCTCGGTCCGCGCACGGTTCTCGGCAGCCTCTGCGCCGCCCTCCTCCGCGACCTGCTGCCGGCATGAGCGCCGCCGAGGAGGTCTCCCCGGAGCTCGTGGAGGCCGTACGCGTCCGCCTGGCGCGCGCCGGCGTGGAGCCGACGGCGGCCCAGGTGGCCGTGGCGCTCCGGGCCGAACGCTCGGTCTACGGAGACGCCGAGATCCTGGCGGTGGCCCGCGCCCTGTGCGCCGACCTGATCGGCGCCGGCCCGCTGGAGCCGCTCCTGGCCCGTCCCGACGTCACCGACGTCCTGGTCAACGGCCCGCGCGAGGTGTGGATCGACGACGGCGGCGGCCTGCGCCGCACCTCCGTCACCTTCACCGACGACGGAGCCGTTCGCAGGCTGGCCCAGCGCCTCGCGGCCGCCGCCGGTCGCCGGCTCGACGACGCATCCCCTTACGTCGACGCGCGGCTGGCCGGCGGCGTCCGGCTGCACGCCGTACTGCCGCCGATCGCGTCCGGTGGCACCTGCGTGTCGCTGCGTCTGCCGCCGCGCCGCACCTTCACCCTGTCCGACCTGGTGTCGGCCGGCACGATCGCCCCGGCGGCCGTCACGGTGCTGACGGCGATGGTCGACGCCCGGCTCGCCTTCCTCGTCACGGGCGGCACCGGCACGGGCAAGACCACGCTTCTGTCGGCCCTGCTGTCCCAGGCCGACCCGGCCGAACGCCTCCTGCTGGTGGAGGACTCCGCCGAGCTACGCCCTCTGCACCCCCACGTGGTCCGCCTGGAGACCCGACCGGCCAACCTCGAAGGAGCGGGCGGGGTGGGCCTGCGCGACCTGGTGCGCCAGGCGCTGCGCATGCGTCCCGACCGTCTCGTGGTGGGCGAGGTCAGGGGAGCGGAGGTCGTCGACCTGCTCGCCGCCCTGAACACCGGCCACGAGGGCGGCTGCGGCACGCTGCACGCCAACGCCGCGGCCGACGTGCCACCCCGCCTGGAAGCCCTCGGCTGCGCGGCCGGCCTGACCAGGGAGGCCGTGCACAGCCAGCTGGCCGCGGCCCTCGACGTGGTCGTCCACCTGACCCGCACCCGCAGCGACGGCCGAAGGCGCGTCGCCGAGATCTGCCTGCTCTCCAGAACCCCGGCCGGCCTCGTCGAATCGCTCCCCGCCCTCACCTTCGCCCCGAACGGCTCCTCCCACACCGGCCCCGGCTACGAATCCCTCCTGCACAGGACATCATGAAGGCCCCCGGACGATGACCGCCGCGATCGTCTCGGCCCTGTCCACAGCCTGTGCCGTCTGGCTGTGGACCGGCCCGGCCACGCCCGCCCTCCGCCTGCACGCGCTCCTGACCGCTCGCCACCGCCGTCTCCCATGGCAACACCTGCTCCGGGCCACGCTCACCCGCCCCGGCCCCGCCCGCCGCGCCGACTCCTGGCGCCGCGCCTCCATAGAGCTGTGCCAGTCGCTCTCGGCCGAGCTCGCCGCGGGCCGCACCCCCGGCGAAGCCCTGACCCGAGCCATCACGGCAGTCGACTTCCCCGACCCCGAAGCCCTGCGCCCCGCCCTGGCCGCCGCACGAGACGGCGGCGACGTCGCCGCGGCCCTCACGGCAGCGGCTCCGGCTCAGGGCGGCGAGGGCCTCCGCCGTCTCGCGGCCTGCTGGGACGTCAGCCTCACCGTGGGCGCCGGCATGTCCGCGCTGGTCGAACGAGTCGGCGGCACGCTCCGCGCCGCCCAGTCCCACCGCCAGGACGTCGCCGCCCAACTGGCCGGCCCCCGCACCACAGCCCGGATGCTCGCGGCACTGCCGGTCCTCGGCCTGCTGATGGCGGGAGCGCTCAACATGCACCCGCTGAGCTTCCTGTTCGGCACCTTGCCCGGCCTGCTCTGCCTCCTGTCCGGCACCGCCCTCGACGCCTGCGGCCTGTGGTGGACCCACCGCATGGCCACCAAGGCCCAACCCTGACCCGCCACGCCCCCGACACCTGCAGGCCAGGACTCCCCACGAGACCTGCGGGTCGGGACTCCCCACGAGACCTGCGGGTCGGGACTCCCGTAAGGCCTGCAGGTCAAACTCCCGCGAGACCTGTAGCTCAGCACTCATGCGACACCTGTCGGCCATCACTCCAGTGAGACCTGTAGGCCGGCGCTCCGGCGAGTGCTCCTCTCCGGGGCGTCCTCATCCCCGCCCGTCGTCGTCATCCCCGCCCGCCCGAACCACTCTGGATCCGCCCGATGTTCCCTTTGCTGTCCGCCCTCTGCGCAGCCCTCGCCACCTGGTTGTGGTCAGCCCCACGCACCCCGGCAGACCGGCTCACCCGCCTCCTGCCCTCGCCCGACCCGCCGTCGAGCCCCGCCACCTCTCCGACGGACACCCCGGCCCGGCCCGAATGGCTCGACAAGCAGGCCCCCCACCACCGCCGCCCGACCCGCAGAACCGTCACCACCGCCGCCATCACCGGCGTGATCACCGCCCTCCTGATCGGCGGTCTCGCAGGAATCGCGGTGGCCCTCCTGCTGACCCCGGTGACCGCCCTGATCCTGCACAGGAAGGAACCCCCGCGGTCCCGCCAGGAACGCGAGCAGATCACCGCCGATCTCCCCTTCGCCGCCGACCTGATGACCGCCTGCCTTCTCGCCGGACAACCGGTGACCGCCGCCACCGACCTGGCCGCGACCACGATCGGCGGCCCCCTCGGTCAGCGTCTGGCGTGGGTGGGCAGCCAACTCCGCCTGGGCGCCGACCCCGAGCCGACCTGGGCAACCCTGGCGAAGGACCCGGCCCTGAGCCAGCTGTCGAGAGCCATGAGCCGGGCCGCGCAGACCGGCGCCCCGCTGGCGGACGTCCTGACCCGCCTGGCCGACGACGCGAGGGACACAGCCAGAGCCGCCTCACTGGCCGCTGCCCGGACCGTGGGCGTGAAAGCGGTCGCCCCTCTGGGCCTGTGCTTCCTGCCGGCCTTCGTCCTCCTGGGCATCATCCCGGTGATCGCCGGCCTCGCCTCCACGATCGTTCTGCCGTGACCTCCGGCGGCTTCGTCCACAGCCTGAGGGCCGCCCCGCGGACAATCCCCAGAACGCCATTCGGCCTGACGGCGGCTGTGCCTTCTCGGCGAATCTTGGACTCCCGCCGGACAAGACCCGGCTCCGACCACCTGGAGGCACGATGCAAGGTCCCGCCACCATGCCAGGCACCCTCAGCCCCACTCCAGCTCCTTCACCCCGGCCCGGTGCCTGCACCGAGCCGACCACCACCACCGCGCTGCCCCCTGCAGCCGGCGACCCCTCCAACGTCGAGGCAGAAGCCAGCCACGCTTCCTCGGCCACCTCCGGCGGGCCCACCGGGCAGAGCTCACGCACCTCCCGCTGGTATCCCGGCAAGTGGATCACCTGCGCTGTCGCGAACCGGGAGCGCGGCATGTCCACCGCCGAATACGCGGTCGGCACCATCGCGGCCTGCGCCTTCGCCGCGCTCCTGTTCAAGGTGGTCAGCAGCCCGGAGGTTCAGGAGATGCTGAAGTCCCTCATAGACCGAGCGCTCAAGATGACCGGATGACCCTCCACCAGACGCGGAACGCCACCACCGGGCAACGGTCGGCATCACGCGGCTCGGTGACGGCCGAGACCGCCGCCATGCTGCCCGCGCTCATGGTCGTCCTGGCAGCCGCGCTCTGGGCCATACAAGCGGTGAACGTCCAACTGGAATGTGTAGACGCAGCTCGAGCGGCAGTGCGCGCCGCAGCCCGAGGTGAGCCGCTGGACCAGGTCCGCGAGCTCGCCCGCTCGGCCACCCGCCCGGACGCACACGTAGAGATCGCCCGCGACGCAGAATTCACCCACGTAGAGATCGCAGTAGATGTACGACCAGCTTGGGGCGCTTCGCTGCCGGCCGTCCGCGTGTCGGCCTCGGCGACAGCCGCCACAGAACCGTGACGTCACGCAGGTGCCTGCCGAAATGAGATCTGCCAGGAGGACATGAGCCCTCGTGTCCTCCTGGCAGTCGGGGGGCGAAATCTCCAACCCCTACGCCGTCTTCTACCCACAAGAAGAGACAACAACTCCGCGACATGGCACGGAGATCGTCCGTGTGGGGGGCGCAGAAGCGTCGCAAAGCTGAGCGAAGCGACGACCTTTCACCGATCCATCACTCCGAGGAGAAGGATGATCAAGCACAGGGAACGAGGGTCGGCGACCTTATGGGGAGTGGCCCTCATGGGGCTCCTGATGGCGGTTGCCGGCGGGTTGGCCTCCGTGGGGGCGATTCGGGTGGCTCGCCATCGGGTTGACAGCGCGGCCGATCTGAGCGCTCTGGCGGCGGCCAGGTCGGCGATCGTCGATCCCGAGGGGGCTTGCGGCAGGGCGTCCGCGCTGGCCAGCAGGAACGGCGTGCGACTGGTGGCTTGTGAGATCACGGGAGAGATAGCGGATGTCCGGACCTCTTTGTCGGTCACCCTGCCGATTGCCGGAGCGCACACCCTCACAGGCAGGTCTCGCGCGGGGCCGGTCACGATGTCACCTGGGTAGCGGCTGGTTGCAGCGGTCGGTCGTGAGGCCATCGTTCTGGGCCTTGAGAGCGCGTGACCGGCCGCGACTCGTGCAGCCTCGGGGCGTGTCGCGCGAGTTCGGCCACCGGCTGTTCGGGCTGAGACGCGTGCCGGCACCGTGGTCCGGTTGTGTGAAGCCTCACCGGCCGGCCGCTTCGACGTGCTCCGGGCTGACGGTGTCGATTCAGAAGCGCTGATCGGGAGAAGGGGCGGCGCGAGCCGAGGTGGCCGACTCGCCTGCGCCGGCCCCGGTGTTCACTCTGCCGTCAGTCCCTCGACAAGGCCGGCCGTCGGCCTGCCGAGGAGTCGAGAAAGATCGTCACCGACCCGAGCGAAAGCCCCGGCGGCGATGGTTTCATCGAGACTTGCCAGGAAGCCGGCCAGCTCGCCGTCCATCCCCGAATGGATGAGCGCTACCTGCAACTCTTTGGGAGTGACAGGTCGGTAAGTGACCTCTCGTCCCAGCACGACCGACATCGCTTGGGCGATGTCGGTATAGGTGAAGTTCGTGTCGCCGGAGAGGCTGTAGGTCACCTTGTCGTGCCCATCTGTGGTGACGACGATGGCCAGTGCCTCGGCCAGATCCTTCCGGCTGGCCGCGGCGACGACGGCGTCACCGGTCGCCGCGGCGAGAACGCCGGTGAAGCGGGGCCCTGCGAGCGCCTGGATGTAGTTCTCGATGTACCAGGTGTTCCGCAGGATCGTGTACGTCACGCCGGAAGCGGTAAGAGCGTCCTCTGTCGCTCTGTGGTCCGCGTTGATCTCGAACCGGTCGTCGTCGGCGCGAACTCCGCTGGTGTAGTAGACGTGTCGGACATTCGCCTTCTTCGCTGCCTCGATGACCGACTCGTGCTGAGCAAGGCGGTTGGGGTCTCTGCCCGAGATCAACACGATGTCGGAGTGCCTGGCAACCAGCTCTGCGACGCGAGCTGAATCCGACAGGTCGACGGCGGCGGTGGTGAACCCGGCGGAGGCGAGTTCCCCGAGGCGTGCTCGGTTACGACCGGCCGCGGTGATCGTTTCGGGGCTCGTTCCCCGGGCGACCAGCGCGTCCAGGACGTGGCGACCGAGTGCCCCGGTAGCCCCGAAGACCAGGGTGCTCGCCTCAGGCGCGGTCATGGAGGGTGATCTGGTAGCCGTCGGGGTCGGCGAAGGTGAACGTGCGGCCGAAGGGGCCGTCGATCGGTGCGGAGACGATGGTGTGACCGTCGGCGACGAGGGCGTCGTGGATGGCCTGCACGTCGGTGGCGTGAAGCCAGATCGCGGCACCGATGCCCGGCTGGGCAACGGATGCGAGATCGGTGCCGGGAACGACCTCGCGGAGTGCGAACGCGATCGGCTTCGTCTCGAACACGACGGCGTGCGGAGGCCCGGCCTGCGAACGGACGAGGCCGAGGTACTGCTCGTAGAACGCCTGCGAAGCGTCGAGGTCGCGCGCTTGCAGCGAGATGAAGTCGGGTCCGGTGACGGGCATGGTGCTGCTCCTTCTCTCTATGTCAGTTTCCTGACACGCATCAATGTATGTCAGAATACTGACATGAGTCAAAACGGTGCCGGCGTCGACCTGGACAAATCGCTGGGCTACCTGCTGAAAGAGGCTTCGAGCGCCCTGCGTGCGGCCATGGAGGAGGTGCTGCGGCCGCTCGGCATGACCGTGACGCACTACTCCTGCCTGGAGTTGCTGGCTCAACGGCCGGGCCTGTCGAACTCCGAGTTGGCGCGTGGCGCGTTCGTGACCCGGCAGTCGATGAACGTGCTGCTCCAGACCCTGGAACGAGACGGCTACGTGACCAGGCCCGCGGAGGCGCCCGTCGGAAAGGCGCTTCCCGCGCGGCTCACGCCTCGCGGCCGGCGGAGCCTGGAGAAGGCGAGCGCGGCGGTCCGGTCCGTCGAGGTCAGGATGCTGGGCGGCATGACCGAGGCCGAGCAGTCGGACGCGTTCCGGATTCTGCAGAGCATGATTCATTCGCTGCGCGATGGCGACGGCGGTGCATAGCTCGGCCTTCGGCGCATGTTCGCTGCGTCGGGACAAAGGTGTGGCCGAGCGTGGAAATCTGTGCGAGTGGCCTCGAAATGCCGGTCACCCTGTTCTGTGATGAGCTGATAAACCGTCAGGCGAGCAAAATTAGTAAGGGTCTTGTGGCGTGGTCAGCGGCGCGAAACGGAGGGGTGAGGTGCAGGGTGTGGCGGCTCGCGCGCTGAGGCTTTCCGCTCGAAGGGCTGTGCGGCAAGGCGTGAGGATCGCCGGGGATTGATCGACAGTGCTTCACGTGGAGCCCGGTGGAGCAAGCTGAAGCCCGGGTGCGGGCGCCGGCGGTGATTGAGCAGCGCAGACCGGTGGGCGGCCGAGATGGCACACAGTTCAGCGACGGGAAGCTGGGATGACCTGCGGATAGCGGGGTTCGTGCCGAGGTGAGAGGCGCTGCGGGGGCGTGGATCGAGCGTGAAGCGTCACGGGGGCGTTCATAGGGGCGTTCCAGTGCGAAGTGGTGAGAGGGAGGCCCGCAGGGGCGCCCCGACGTGAAGTGTTGCGGGGAAGCCCGCAGGGGCGTTCCGATGTGAAGCGGGAGCCCTGCGGGAGCCTTCAGTGTGAGGCGGGGCGCGGGACGGTCGTCGGGATTGTTCTCGCATGAGGTGTGGCGCAAAAGGCTGAGGTTGAAGTTGCGTGATTGACGAAAATGCCGTCATTTCGGCTGGGGCTTATTGTTAGTTTTGGGCAATCCCCGTCAAACACGCGATACTTTCTGTGAGTTGCGGTGCAATGTCGCAATCGAGTCACGACTTCTTGGACGCGGTGTCCAAGAGTTCGCTACGTCACATAAGGTTCCGCTTACCCTCGGTTCATGCCATCTACGGCGCGCTTCCAGAACGTCGCCAACAGGACGAATTCGGGAGCGGTCGGTGACCGCATCGGCCGGGCGGACTGCACTTCCGGTCGTCGCGTGCACGCCCCCTGGGCGGTCACGCGGCGCGAGGCTCTCCGTGGAGGGAATCGTCGTGACGGTGGTTGGCAGAGTGGTGGCCGCTGTGGCGGTCGTGGCGGGATCGATCGTCCTCGGCGGGTCGGCGCAGGCGGCTGTGGTGACGCGGCAGGCCGGAGCCTCCGGGCAGATCACATCGCCTACCGACGGCCAGGTGGTCACGGGGTCGTCCGTGACGGTTTCCGCTCAGACCGGGTTGATGCAGCTCAAGATGGGCCTGTACGTCGAAGGCCCCTCCACGCCGAGCCGGAGGGTCGCCGGAGGCGGAGCGAACCAGACGATCTCCGGTACGTTCGACGCCGGCAACGCGCCCAACGGCACCTTCACCGTGACGCTCAAGGGCGACATCACGGGAGCCAGATACGCCGGCAGCACGTTCAAACTGCGGCGACCTCCCGAGCCCCCGGGAAACGTGAACGCGCGCCTGGAGGGCACCACCAAGGTCGAGGTGACCTGGAGCAAGGGCTCGGAGCCAGATCTTCAGTCCTACGAAGTCGCCACAAGTCAGTCCGGCGTCGTGGGCCGGCTGTCCGCGGACAACGCGTGCTCCGGCTCCACGTGCAAGGCCGTGCTCGCGGTGCCCGCCAAGGCGGCGGGGCGGCGGGTGGGCATCACGGTCAAGGCCTTCCGCGGCGACGGGGACGGTGGCTCGGTCGGGTCCGGCAAATCGGGTGCCGCGTACGTCACGGTTCCCGCGCCGGCCGCGTCCCAGCCCAAGAAGCAGACGACCAGGCAACAGACGAACAAGCAGCAGACCCCGAAGACGGATGGCAGGACGCGGGTCGACCCGTTGCCGACCCTCCCGGCCAAGAAGCACGTCAAGCCCACGACCGTACCCACCCGCAAGCCGACGACGACCCGCAGGCACACCTCCGCACTGCCCGAGCTGCCGGAAACCGACGAAAAGGGCAACCTCCCGAACCCGGACACGGCCGACACGGGCCGCCAGGAACCGTCCGGGACGAACAAGACTGCGAACGACGAAACCGAAGCGGCTGCGATCCAGGCGGGCGGCGTCAGGGC
The DNA here is from genome assembly GCF_040631115.1 of Nonomuraea sp. NPDC005692. NCBI lineage: Bacteria > Bacillati > Actinomycetota > Actinomycetes > Streptosporangiales > Streptosporangiaceae > Nonomuraea > Nonomuraea sp. NPDC005692. The sequence continues at coordinate 126,678 of NZ_JBEXYU010000002.1, forward strand.
GCAGTCGGACGAGTCGCCGATGGGGAACATCGGGCAGTACGGGATGTATGTGACGGGCGGTCTGCTGCTTCTGCTGCTCGCGGCGCACGCCGGGGCATGGGCTCGGAGACGCGCGCTGGCCGCCGGTGCTGGAAATGGTGGTGGGAGCGTCGCGGCTTCGGCCGGCCGTGCCGCCACATCAGCAGGAAGCGGGGCGGATCAGCACAACACCGACGAGGTTCCGCGAGCCAGGACAGCGTCCCGACGTCCTGCCGTGGTGCTCGCCGTCGCCAGGGCGCGCATGCCGGAACCTCCCCAGGCGCACCCCCTGACCCCGCTGCCCGACCCTGCGAGCGGGCAGGGGCCCGGCGAACAGGCGAACGAGGCGGAGGGGCAGGCGCGTGAGACGCCGCAACGTGCTCTCGGAAGGGCTGCCACCGCGCCCGATCCGCTTCTCGGAAGCGCGGATAGCAGGGCGGCGGAGGCTCAGGGAACGGCGCGTGTGCAGGGTGTGAGGGCGGCGGACGCTTCGGTGAGGGCGCAGACGCCGGGGGAGGCTCAGGGGGCGTACAACGCTCGGGGGTGGCGGGAGGCGGAGCCCAGGGTGGCTCAGATGCCGGGTGGGGCGTCGGGGCAGGTGCCGGTCGCTCTGCCGATCCATCTGAGCGTGCAGGACTTACGTGCGGCCCAGGAAGCACGGGAGTCGGTTCATCATGAGGCTCGGCAGGAAGCAGCGGGGAAGGCAGGGCGGGATGCGCGGCAGGAGCCGCCGCGCATCGCATTGCCCAGTTCGGCTGTCACGGACGTTCCCGAGCCCGCCACCGGCCCCACCGTCCCACCCGCCACCCCCCTGGAGCAGCGTTGGGACGACTACCTGCCTCCGTCGCCCAGGTGCATGGAGGACAGCGGCTTCTGGGAGCGTCCGCTGCCGGGCGCCGGCGACTTCTGGGCCTCCGACGACGAGGAGCGGGCGTATGCGGGGCGCCGGCCGGAGAAGGGCGACAGTTAGGACGGGGCGCCGGGGGCGAGGAGGATGTCCAGGAGCTGGAGCGCGCCGCGTTTGTGCAGGGGCTCGTTGCCGTTGCCGCACTTCGGGGACTGGATGCAGGACGGGCAGCCGCGCTCGCACTCGCAGGACGCGATCGCCTCACGCGTGGCCGTCAGCCAGTCGGTGGCCCGCGCGTAGCCGCGTTCGGCGAAGCCCGCGCCGCCTTCGTGGCCGTCGTACACGAAGACGGTGAGCAGACCGGTGTCGGCGTGCAGTTCGGTGGAGACGCCGCCGATGTCCCATCTGTCGCAGGTGGCGAACAGGGGGAGCAGGCCGATCGAGGCGTGCTCGGCGGCGTGTGCGGCGCCGCCGAGGTCGATGTCCGCCGCCGCGAGCGGCGCGACCGCCGTGGCGGGCAGGGTCCACCAGACCGCGCGGGTGCGGAGGGTGCGGGGCGGCAGGTCGAGGGGTTCGTCGCCGAGCATCTCGCCTGACTGCAGGCGTCTTTTCAGGTACGAGACCACCTGCCTGGTCACCTCCACCTCGCCGAAGTGCAGCGTTCCCGGGCCGAGTGGGCGGGAGCGCTGGGTGGCGAGGATGGAGATGTCGGTGATGTCGCGGGCGAACGTGGAGTAGTCGGGATTGGCGGCCTCGACCAGGGCGACCCCGGCGTCCAGGTCGAGGGTCTCCACGAGGAAGGTCTCGCCCTGGTGGATGTAGACCGCGCCGGTGTGGACCGTGGTGTGGGCGGACGGCTCGTCCACGCTGCCGAGCAGGCGGCCGGTCGACGACTCGACCACCTGGATCGGGGCGCCTCCGCCGCCTCTGATGTCGGCGAGGTCGGTGGCGCGTTCGCGGCGGGTCCAGAACCAGCCCGCGGGACGGCGTCTCAGGAGGTTCCGGGCGACCAGGTCTTCCAGGACGTCGGGGGTGGTGGTCCCGAAGACGGGCAGGTCGTCGTCCGTCAGCGGGATCTCGGCGGCGGCGGCGCACAGGTGGGGGCCCAGGACGTACGGGTTGTCCGGGTCCAGGACGATCGCCTCCACCGGCCGGCCGAAGAGGGCCTGCGGATGGTGGACGAGGTAGGTGTCCAGGGGGTCGTCCCTGGCGATGAGCACGGCGAGCGCGTCCTGGCCGTCGCGTCCCGCCCGGCCGGCCTGCTGCCAGAGGGAGGCGCGGGTGCCGGGCCAGCCGGCGATCAGGACGGCGTCCAGGCCCGAGACGTCCACGCCGAGTTCGAGGGCGTTCGTGGTGGCCAGGCCCATGAGGGTACCGGCGCGCAGGGCCTTCTCCAGGAGGCGGCGGTCCTCGGCGAGGTAGCCGGCGCGGTAGGCGGCGACCTTGTCGGGGAGGCCGGCCAGGTCTTGGGCGTCGTCGGGGATTGCCCAGGTGAGCGGGCTCGGGGGAGTGGAGTGGCGCGGGTCCTGGATCTCTCCGCCTGTCACGTCGGCTTCGGGGCCCGTGGCGTCGGGGGCGTCGTGCGGGGGCCAGGGCGCTGAGTCCGGCGTGGCTTGCGGGGCCCAGGGGGCGGTGACGGAGAAGGCGACGTCGGCGAGTTTGGCGCGGGCGGACAGGGCGACCGTCTCCGCACCGCGCCGCGAACGTACGAACGCGAGCGTCCGTACGTTCGCCAGGACCAGGTCCGCGAGGAGGTCGGCGGTCTCCGCGGTGGCCGTGCGGCGCACAGGAGCCCCTCCCTCGCCCCGCAGATCCGTCAGGGGCGGTTCCCAGAGGGCGATGGTCGTGGAACCCTTCGGGGAGGCGTCCGTGGTCACCTCGTCCATCTCAAGCCCCGTCAGCCTCATGGCGAACACGCCGGGCTCGCTCGCCGTGGCCGAGGCGAGCACGAACGTGGGGCGTGAGCCGTACCGGGCGCAGACCCGGCGCAGGCGGCGCAGGATCTGGGCCACGTGCGAGCCGAAGACGCCGCGGTATCCATGGCACTCGTCCACGACCACCATGCGCAGGCGGCGGAAGAACGAGGACCACTGCGCGTGGCGGGGCAGGACGCCGCGGTGGAGCATGTCCGGATTGGTCAGGACGTAGTTGGCGTGCTGGCGGACCCACGTACGTTCCTCGAAGGGGGTGTCGCCGTCGAAGCAGGCGGCGCGCACCTGCGTGATGCGCAGTTCGCGCAGGCCGCGGAGCTGGTCGGCGGCCAGGGCCTTGGTCGGCGTCAGGTACAGGACGGTGCCGCCGTCGAGGCAGGCGGCGACCGCCGGTGTGAGGTACGCCAGGGACTTGCCCGAGGCCGTGCCCGTACTGATGATCACGTTTCGGCCACGGAAAGCCAGGTCGGCGGCTTCGTGCTGGTGAGGCCAGAGTCCTGTAACTCCACGGTTCGCCAAGCGCGTAACCAGGACTTCCGGCGCCCACTCCGGCCAACGGGCTTGACCCGCCTGACGTGCTGGAACATGCTCCACATGGGTGACACGCTCATGACGTGCGGGAACTCCGAGCAGGTGGGCGAGGAGTGGACCTGCCTGTTGTGGGGAGGATGCCGAGGAAGTCACTGTTTCCAGTCTTGCATCGATGGGCAAAGTCGCCGGGAATCGTGATTTCGTATAGACACAAGCCAGACGCGTGGTTGAATGCCGCGCGTCAGGGTCGGACAGTCTGGGGCCACGCTCCAGATTGCCAGGCCCGCAAGAGTACTTTCGCAGGCGAGGCGCTGGAGGATCTGTGGATCTGAAGTTGGATCACCGCACCGAAGACCGACTCACCATCGTGGAGGTCGAGGGTGAGATCGATGTCTACACGGCGCCGAGATTGCGTGAGCTCCTCATCGACCTGGTGAACAAGGGCAACTTCCACCTTCTGGTGAACATGGAGAAGGTCGACTTCCTCGACTCCACGGGGCTGGGAGTGCTCGTCGGAGGGCTCAAGAGGGTCCGGGCGCACGACGGCTCGCTTGAGCTGGTGTGCACCCAGGAGCGCATCCTCAAGATCTTCCGCATCACCGGTCTGACCAAGGTCTTCGGGATTTACGCTTCCGTCGACGAGGCCAAGGAAGCTCACGGCAAAGACAAGTAGCATGGCTACCGTCGAGCTGACGTTCAGCGCTCTCCCCGCGCATGTGCGGACCGCCCGGCTGGTGGCCACGGCGATCGCCCGTCGTACCGGCGTGGAGGAATCGCTGCTGGACGAAGTCAGGCTCGCCGTGGGTGAGGCATGCTCCCGGGCGGTCGAGGCGCATCGACTTCACTGTCCGGGCGAGCCCATCCGCATCGAGCTACGTGACGACTCCGGGCGTTTCGAGGTCACGGTCAGCGATCTGGCCCCCAGTGACGAGATCAAGCAGGAGCAGCCGCTCGATCTGGGCATGCTCTCTGACTCGTTCATGTCAGGCTTCGGCATCGCCGTCATCTCGGGTCTGGCCGATGACGTCGAGGTCTTCCCCAGCCCCAAGGGGACGAACATCCGGATGAGCTGGCCCGCCTCCAACGGGGCGGGTTCCTGACCTGACGGCATTGGATCGGTCCCTTGTCTCCCAAGGGCCGTGTTCGAGCTGGTCGGGTGTGGTTGAGGGGCGATAGACGGGGATGAGGGGATGTCCGGTTGTGGCATGCCTTCCTCCCTGTCGAGTCGCACCACGTTTCCGCATGTCCTGACGAGGGTGCTGGTGCCTCGTTCTATCGGCATGCCCGGACGGCCTGCGTCGCTCTGCGAGAAAGTGGCAGCGTGCGCGCGGCCGCCGTAGGCCCGGCCAAGAGGTTGGCCAGGCCCGATGCAGGGCTCATCGATGTCCGGTGCAGGGGCTCGGCGCCGCAGAGGTCCGGTGTGGCCCGGCCGGAGGGATCCGGTGTGGCCCAGCGTGGCCCTGCTGCAGGGCTCTGGGCGATCGGTGCGGGATCCGGCATGGCGTCGAAGCAGTGCGAGGGCCGCGCGCCTCTACGTCGCACGCCTCTACGTCGCAGACCTACGGAGCTTCAGAGCAGGCCAGGGCCCGCTTTCCGCGCGTTCAACCGCTGTGCCGTGCGGCGCCCAATGCCGAAGGTCAATGCGGCGAGGGCCTGAGCCCGTGGGCTGAAGGCTTACCTCGCTCCGAAGGCTCCGCCTGGCAAGGGGCGCGACTGAGGGCCGGAAGGCCAGGGCGGCGAAGCAGGGCCTCGGCTGCCTGGCGTGTTCTGGCGGAGCGATACGACTGCGCCCTGTGATCTTGCTCGCCGCAGTGATGTCTGTGGAAGGCGACGGAAGTTTTCCACAGGCTGTGGATGGGCGGGGGATAGTCGGCCGGGTCGTCAAGAGGGCTCGCGCTGGCCGGTAGGGGGCATGGGGTTGAGGCGAGTGGCTGGCGGCGCCTGGAGGGAAGGCATGGCGGCTGCACATGGGGCTGTCAGGACCGACATCCAAGGGGCCGCGCGGGAGCCTCAGGCCGAGAGGCAGGCATCGGGTTTGGTTGTTGAGCTGGTGCAGCTTCTCGGCCGCCGTAGGGGCTTTGAGGCGGTGTAGGGGCCTTGGGGCGGATGCGGGAGCTCTGGGCTGTCATGAACGTGGCCTGGAGGGCGGGGCAGTGTCGGCCAGGGGCCCGAACAGCACCCGACCGAGAGGTCGGGGGGCGGCGCACGGAACTGGGAGACGCCGGGCGGCGGTGTCACTGGGTCGCATCTGCCGGCCGTGTCACCGAGCCGCGGGCCGGCGGGCCCGTGTCACTGGGTCGTGTCACTGGGTCGCGTCGGCCGGGTCGTGTCACCGGGTCGCGAATGCCCGGCCGTGCACTGGGTCGTGTCGGGCGGGTCGTGTCCGGCGGGCCACGTCCGCCCGGCAGTGTCATGGGGTCGCGTCCGGCGGGCCCGTGTCACTGGGGCGTGTCACCGGGCCGAGTCTGCCTGGCCGGGTCACCGGGGCGCGTCTGTCCGGCCCGGTCACCGGGTCGCGTCGGCCGGGCCGTGTCCGGGGGGCGTGTCACTGGGCCGTATCTGCTGGCCGTGTCGCCGGGCCGCGGGTCGGCGAGCCGCGGTTTCCTGGCCGTGCACTGGGTCGCCTCTGCCTGGCCGTGCACTGGGTCCGTCGGCCGGGCCGTGTCCGGGGGCCGTGTCTGCTGGCCGTGTAGCGTCTGCCCCCCGGTCACCGGGCCGTGTCCGGGGGGCGTGTCATTAAGCCGTGTTCGGCGGTTGTGGCGTTCGGCCGTATGGCGCGGATGGGGTGCCCCGAGGTGGCGACTGGATGGGCCGCCACGGGGTGTGCCGGAGGGTGGGGTGGCGGGTGGGGCTGCGGGGGTGGGATGGGTCGGCGTGTCGTGGGGATTAAATCTGGGTTTCGGGCGGTCCGATTTGTGGGGTTGTCATGCCCGTAAACCTGAGGAAATTTCGCCTGTCAGATCTCAAACCGGCCCGCTGTCAGGGGATTACTGAACGCCCGCGCAAATAGCCGCCCCGAGAGCCTTCATATCCGTTCAGTGCCTGCGTAGACTCCCGGCACCGGCCAAGGTGATCCGGCGGAACCGCGGATTCAACCGGAAGCGGCACCCACAACCCGGATGGTGCCGCACCCGCCCGCCGAGAAATCCGCAGCACCGTTCGGGCAGGACGACCGGTCTTGCCGAGGAGAACGATGAGCAGGCACATGCTGGCATTGGCGCCAGCGCCCAATCTGTCCCTGAGCGGTAACAATCTCACCATAGTGATCGTGGTAGCCGCGGTCGCGCTGATCGCGCTAGCCGTCGCCGGCGGCCTCGTACGCGAGGTGCTGTCCGCCGGCCAGGGCACCGAACGCATGCAGAACATCGCGCGAGCCGTGCAGGAAGGCGCGGCTGCCTATCTCACGCGCCAATTCCGCACACTGGCGATCTTCGTGATCGTCATTCCCTTCCTGTTGCTCTTGCTGCCGGGCGAAATGGACGTACGCGTCGGTCGCTCGATCTTCTTCGTGGTCGGTGCGGTGTTCTCCGCATTGACCGGATTCATGGGCATGTGGTTGGCGGTGCGCGGAAACGTGCGTGTCGCCGCCGCGGCCAACGAGTCGGGCGAGAAGCGCGCCATGCGCGTCGCCTTCCGCACCGGCGGCGTCGCCGGCATGTTCACCGTCGGCCTCGGGCTGCTCGGTGCGGCCGTGGTCGTCTTCATCTACCAGGGCGAGGCGCCCCACGTTCTCGAAGGCTTCGGGTTCGGGGCGGCGCTGCTGGCGATGTTCATGCGAGTCGGCGGCGGCATCTTCACCAAGGCCGCCGACGTCGGCGCCGACCTGGTGGGCAAGGTCGAGCAGGGCATCCCCGAGGACGACCCGCGCAACGCCGCGACGATCGCCGACAACGTCGGTGACAACGTCGGCGACTGCGCGGGCATGGCGGCCGACCTGTTCGAGTCGTACGCGGTCATGCTGGTCGCCAGCCTCATCCTGGGCAAGGTGGCCTTCGGCGAGCAGGGCCTGATCTTCCCGCTGATCGTGCCCATGATCGGCGTGCTGACGGCGATCATCGGCATCTTCGTCACCGGGCTGCGCGACCGCGACCGCAGCGGCATGGCGGCGATCAACCGCAGCTTCTTCATCTCGGCCGGGATCTCCGCGGTGCTGGTCGCCGCGGCGGCCTTCTGGTATCTGCCCAGCAGCTTCGGCGCCCTGTCGGGCTCGACCGTCACCTCCGACGCCGACCCGCGCCTGATCGCGGTGGGCGCGGTGCTGATCGGCCTGGTCCTGGCCAGCGCCATCCAGCTGCTGACCGGCTACTTCACCGAGACCAACCGCCGTCCGGTGCGCGAGATCGGCGAGAGCTCGGCCACCGGGCCGGCCACCGTCATCCTCGCCGGCATCAGCGTCGGCCTCGAGTCGGCCGTCTACTCGGCGCTGATCATCGGCGGCGCGGTCTACGGGGCGTTCCTGCTCGGGTTCGGGAACGTCACGATCGCGCTGTTCGCGGTGGCCCTGGCCGGCACCGGCCTGCTGACCACGGTCGGCGTCATCGTCTCCATGGACACCTTCGGCCCGGTCTCCGACAACGCCCAGGGCATCGCCGAGATGTCGGGCGACGTCGAGGGCGAGGGCGCGCGGGTGCTCACCAGCCTCGACGCCGTCGGCAACACCACCAAGGCCATCACCAAGGGCATCGCCATCGCCACGGCCGTGCTGGCGGCGACGGCGCTGTTCGGCGCGTTCCGCACGGCGGTGGAGGACCAGCTCTCCAAGGCCGGCCAGGACATCAAGGCCGCACTGGGCGCCTTCTCCACCTTCAGCCTCAGCATCGACCAGCCCAACGTGCTGGTGGGGCTGATCGTCGGCGCCGCGGTGGTGTTCCTGTTCTCCGGCCTGGCGATCTCGGCGGTCGGCCGCGCGGCCATGCGGGTGGTCTTCGAGGTACGCGACCAGTTCCGCAACAAGCCGGGCATCATGGACGGCACCGAGAAGCCCGAGTACGGCCGCGTCGTGGACATCTGCACCCGCGACTCGCTCCGCGAGCTGGCCACGCCCGGCCTGCTGGCGGTGATGACCCCGATCGCGGTCGGGTTCGCGCTCGGCTACGCGCCGCTCGGCGCGTTCCTGGCCGGCGCGATCGCCTGCGGCACCCTGATGGCCGTCTTCCTGGCCAACTCCGGTGGCGCCTGGGACAACGCCAAGAAGCTGGTCGAGGACGGGCACCACGGCGGCAAGGGTTCCGAGGCCCACGCCGCCACGGTCATCGGCGACACGGTCGGCGACCCGTTCAAGGACACCGCGGGCCCGGCCATCAACCCGCTGATCAAGGTGATGAACCTGGTGGCGCTGCTGGTCGCGCCGGCCGTCGTCCTGTACGCGGGCAACGCCGCGCTGCGGGTCGGCATCACGGCGGTGGCGGTGGCGGTGGTCGTGGCGGCCATCATCGTCTCCAAGCGCAGGTCGGTGACGAGCCAGCCGGCCAACAACGACCGCGAGCACGAGCCCGTGGCCTCGTAACGACCGATCGACGAGACGCCCGTCCCGGCCAGGGGCGGGCGTCTTCGCATGCGGGCGGGTGGCTGGCGCGGGGACGGCGGGGGTGCGGTGGGAAACTGGGCGGGTGGAAGAGGACAACCGGCCCTCGGGCGGGAAGACGCTGGGCCTGATCCTGCTGGCGATGCTGGTCATCCTGGGCGTGATCATCGGGCTCGGGCTCTGGGCGTCGAGGGGATGACGTGATGCGGACCCTGATACTGCTCCGCCATGCCAAGGCCGCGCAGGTGCCCGGTCTGGCCGACCGCGAACGTCCGCTGACCGAGCGCGGCGAGCGGGACGCCGCTCGCGCCGGCCACGAGATGAGGGCGGCCGGGCTGAGCCCCGACGCGGTGCTCTGCTCACCGGCGCTGCGGACCAGGCGCACCGCCGAGCTGGCCTTCCCGGGCATGGAGATCAGCTACGAACGCGACATCTACCAGGCATATCCCGAGGAACTGCTCGAACTGCTCCGCAGGACCGACGCGGACCTGGGCACGGTCGTGTTGTGCGGGCACAATCCCGCGGTGCACGAGCTGGCCCTGCAACTGGGCGGCGGCGACTACGGCTTCCGGCCGGGGGCGTTCGCGGTGATCCAGGTGGAGGCGGCGTGGGTAGACCTGTGGCCGGGGGAGGGACGCCTGGTCACGCACTGGGATCCCAAGGAGCACTGACCGGGGACGACGCCTATGCGGGGGGCCGCCAGAGCGCTGCGTGACGGCTTCTCGCTGCCCGCGCGTCCGCCCTGGGGGTACGGGTTGCTGTGCGGGCTCGCGGTGGCCGGGCCGCTGCTGGCCGGGGTGCTGGCGGGCAGGCCCCAGTCAGGGGCGTTCCTGGCACTCGGGGCCTATCTGACGGCGTTCGGAGACACGTACGGGCAGCCGTACGCGGCGCGGGCGCGGTCCATGGCCATCAAGATCGTGCTGATCGCCGGCGGGTGCTGGCTGGGCCTGTACCTGGCGGACCGGCCCTGGTGGGCGGTGCTGGCGCTCGGGGCGGTCGCCGCGGCGGGCGGCAGGTGGCGCACGGTGGGGACGCCGCCTGCGTTCGCCCTGGTCACCGGCTTCTACCTGGCGGTGCCCGCAGGTTTCGGGCCGCCCGAGCTGATGGTGTTCGGCGGCCTCCTGTACGCCGTGCTGGCCCTGGCCCTGTGGCCGTTGCGCCGGTTCGACCCGCTGGCGACGGCGCTGGGCGAGGCCGTCCGCGCCGTGGCCGGCCTGCTCGACGGGCTCGCCGGCGACGACTGGGACGACCGCAGAGAACGCGCGTCCAAGGCCCTGGAGACCGCGGCCACGGCGTCGGCGGCGTTCGAGAGCATGGACGCGGCCGGCCGGTCCGCCGACGCGTACGTCGAGGCGCTGGTCCGGATCTTCCACGAGACGGTGGCGCTGCGCGCCCTGCGCGCGGCGGCCCCGGATGAGCAGGACGGCATCGACGACGTGGCCACGACGCTGGCCGCGGACCTGCGGGAGGCCGCGGACGGGCGGCGGGCCGGGGTGGTGAAGGCGCTGGCCGTCACCGCCGACTACGCCGAACGCCTGGACGCGCGCGAGCCCGGCGGCGACCCGGCGGCGCTGCGCAGCGGCGCGGTGCTCGGGCAGGCCAGGCGCTGCCTGGACCGGATCGCGGTGGGGGTGCGCACGGTCGGCCTCCTGGCCGCCCGGCACGTGCCGCCCGCGGGCCGCGGGCTGCTGCCCGGGCTGTCCGGGCTGCCTGGAACGCCTCCGGCGGGCCGCCGGCTGTTCCCCCGGCTGCCGTGGAAGCCGCCGCCGGGAGGCTCGGGGCCCGAGCACGCCGGGCGGCTGGGGCTCACCGCCGCCGTGGCGATGGCGCTGATGCTGGGGGTGCACGAGCAGTACGGCAAGTGGTTCGTGTTCACCGTGCTGCTGGCGGTGCGGCCCACCTACGGGGACACCGTCGAGCGGGTGGTGCTGCGGGTGGCCGGCACCGTGGCGGGGGCCGCCGGGGCGGCGCTGATCCTGGCGGCGGTGCCGGGGCCGTACACGATCGTGGGGACGGTGCTGGTGTTCGGCACGCTCGGGTTCGCCCTGCGTGAGGTGAGCTACGGCTACTGGTCGGTCTTCGCGACGCCGCTGGCCATGATGCTCACCGACTTCTCGACCCGGCTCGACTGGGAGGCGGCGGGGATCAGGCTGGCGCTCACCGCGGGCGGCGGCGTGCTGGCGCTGGCGGCGGCCCGGCTGCTGTGGCCGCGCGGCCAGGCGGGACGGCTGCGCGGCCTGGCCGCCGAGCTGCTGCGCGAGCACGCCCACCTCGTCCGCGCGCTGGCCGAGGGCGACCTGGACCGGCTGCCCGACCGTACGGAGTCGGCAGGGACCGCGGCCGACCGGCTGCGCGAGTCGCTGGACAAGCTGGACAAGGAGCCGGGCGGCCGGGCGCCGGCCGAGCTGCGGGCCGCGCTGACGCTGGCCAGGAAGCTGAGGGACGACGCGATCCTGCTCGGCGCCGTGCTGCGCGGGGCCGAGCCCGGTTCGGACGCCACCGCCGGCGTGCTCGACGCGGTGGCCGACCGGCTGGACGCCGTGGGGCAGGCCGTACGGGAGCGCGAGCCGCCGCCCGCCGCCGACGCGTTCGAGTCGCAGCTCGACGAGGTGGCGCGGGAGGTCAGCTCGCTGATGGAGGAGGCGGCGGCGGGGGAGGGCACGGCCGTGCGCAGGCGGCTGCGGCACGCGGTGACCGCCCATCCGGCGCTCAGGTCGCTCTGCAAGGACGCGCTCGACCTGGCCGCCGAGGTCACCGCCCGGTTCAGGACGTGAGTACGCCGTCCTCGGCGTCGGCGGCCTCGACCTCGTCCCTGGAGATGCCGAGGAGGTAGAGGATCGAGTCGAGGTAGGGCGTGTTGACCGCGGTGTCGGCCGCCTGCCGGACGACGGGCTTGGCGTTGAAGGCGATGCCCAGCCCGGCCGCGGCGATCATGTCGAGGTCGTTGGCGCCGTCGCCGATGGCCACCGTCTGGGAGATGGGCAGCCTGGCCTCTTTGGCGAACCGCTCCAGCGCGCGCGCCTTGCCCGGCCGGTCGACGATCTCGCCGACGACCCGCCCGGTGAGCTTCCCGTCGATGACCTCCAGGACGTTCGCCGCCGAGTAGTCGATGCCCAGCTCCTCGACCAGGGCGTCGGTGATCTGGGTGAAGCCGCCGCTGACGATGGCGAAGCGGTAGTCGAGGCGCTTGAGCGTACGGACGAGGGTGCGGGCGCCCGGGGTGAGCACGACCTCCTGGCGCACCTGCTCGAACACCTCGGCCGGCAGCCCTTCGAGCAGCGCGACCCGGCGGCGCAGCGACTCGGCGAAGTCGAGCTCGCCGCGCATGGCCTGTTCGGTGACCCGGGCGACCTCGTCGAGGCAGCCGGCGTGCGCGGCCAGCAGCTCGATGACCTCGCCCTGGATGAGGGTGGAGTCGACGTCCATGACGATGAGCCGCTTGGCCCGGCGGGACAGGCCGGTGCGCTGGACGGCGACGTCGACCTCCTGGGCGGCGGCCTCGGCGGCCAGCTCGACGCGCAGGGCGGTCGGGTTGGCGCCGGAGACCGACAGCTCGATGCAGGTGACGGGCCACTGGGCGAGGCGTTCGATGCGGTCGATGTTGGCGCCGGCGGCGGCGATGCGGCCGGCGATGCCCGCGATGGCGGCGGGCTGGAGGGTGGCGCCCAGCACGCTGACCGACAGGCGGCCGCGGCGGCGCTGTTCCTTGGCCTGGGAGCCGGTGGAGAGCTCGACCTCCATGCCGAGGTCTTCGGCCACCCGTTCGACGGCGGTCCACATCGCGCCGAGGGTGGTGCCCGTGCCGGTGGACGGGCCGCCGGCGTACGCGACGAGCACGCCGAGCGTGAGCCTGCCGCGGATGACGACCTGTTCGATGTCCGCGACCGTCACCGGGAACCCGGACAGCACGGAGAAGAGCCTGGAGGTGACACCGGGCCGGTCGGGGCCGGTCAGGGTGATCAGGAGGGTGCGCTGGTCCACATCCAGCCACGGTACTGCGCCCGGTCCGGTGCCCGCGCAGCAGGCTCGCCATTCGGACACGGGCGCAGCGTGACTAGCGGACGATCCTGGTCTTGGCGGTCTTGGCGTAGCCGTGCACGGGGACGCCGACGCGCTCCAGCTCCTCCTCGGCCAGCGCCCACGTGCCCTTCTCCTGGTCCCACATGCCCTGCTGGACGTCGTAGGAGACCACGCCGAGGGTCGCCTTCTGCGTGCCCGTGGCGTTCTTCTTCAGCTTCGCGTAGAAGTCGAGGCGGACCCAGTCCTTCTTCTCCAGGACGTAGGGGACGCTGCAGTACAGGGCGCGGCCGTCGAGGCTGCAGACGGTGCCCTTCGGAGCGTCGTAGCGGACCCTGCGCAGGTCCACGCCCTTCGGGAACTGGCCGCCCACGAACCAGGCGTCGGCCGAGAACGGGCCGGTGTTGGTGGCCTTGAGGCTGTACCTGATCTGGCCGCCCGCCTTCGCGGTCTTCGACGCCTGCAGCTTGATGTCGAAGACCGCGAACGGGGCGTCGGCGGTCTTGGCGGCGTGGGTGGCGGTGGTCGTCGAGGCGGACGCGGGCACCGCCGGGACAATCAGCGCACCGGCCAGCAAAGCCAGCGAGGCGACCTTAGTGAGGGAGTTGCGCATTAACGTCTCCGGAGAGGAAGTGGCACGGGGACGCGCACGAACAAGCCCCCGTAAATGTCGGCTGTTCCTATCACGAGGGCAAAATCCATGTAAAGCTTATTTATCCAGAATCAAGTGCGTGTCGCCAAACTCGTGCCACAGATATCCCTTCCGCAGCGCCTCTTCGTACGCGCGTGCCAGCGCCTTCTCGTCGGCGATCGCCGTCAGCATGAGCAGGTGGCTGGAGCGCGGTTCGTGCAGGCCGGTGATCAGCCCGGTGACCGCCCGTACGCCGGTGGCCGGGGTGACGACGTGGCCGGTCCAGCCGGAGGCGGCGCCGACCTGGCCGTCCGGGCCCACGGCGGTCTCCAGGGCGCGTACGACGGTCGTGCCCGCGGCGACCACCCGGCCGCCGTTCCGCCGGGTCAGGTTGACCAGCCGGGCGGTGGCGGCGGGCACCTCGTACCGCTCGGCGTAGGGCCGCTCGTCCTTCTCGGGCGAGGCCACGCCGGTGTGCAGCGTGACGGGCGCGATCGCCACGCCCCGCGAGACCAGCGCGGTGACCAGCTCGGGAGTGAACGGCCGGGCCGCGCTCGGCATCTCCGCGCTGCCCGGCACGGTGGCGAACACCGTCTGGTAGGCGTCGATGGGCCAGTCGGCCGGCACGTACGAATAGCGGATCGGAGAGCCGTGCTCGCGCAGGTACGGCAGCACGTCCCGGTCCAGCAGCGCCCGCCACAGCCGCGGCGTCTCCCGTTCGATCAGCCGCAGCGTGGCCCGGCCGGGCAGCGGCAGCCACTCGCCCGGCTCGCCGCCCCCGTACGGCTCGGACGCCTTGGCCGTCCTGCGGCGCAGCTCGACCAGCCAGGTGCCGTCCTCGCGGACGGTCGAGAAGTGCACCGCGAGCCGGTCGAGCCGGACCGCGGCGGGCAGCGTCGCGGAGTTGTTGACCACGATCAGGTCGCCGGGGTCGAGCAGTCCGGGCAGGTCACCGAACCGGTGGTGGGCGGGCTCGGCCTCGCCGCGCGAGACCATCAGGCGCACCGCGTCCCTGGCCAGCCCGCGCGCCTCGGGCGGCTCGTGGGCCGACAGGTCGGCGGGCAGCGCGAAGTCCAGCAGCGCGGTCATTGCAGGCTCACCTTCCCGCCGGCCGGCCGGGACGTGACCAGGTCGCGCAGCGCCGCGGCCACCTTGGCGGGGTCGGTGGCCGACGACGCCTCCGCCACCCCGACGGCGTCGGCGAGCATGCGGGTGTTCATCTCCCCGGGATCGGCCCACCAGACCCGCAGGCCGGGCTCCTCGGCGGCCAGCACGTTCGACAGCTGCTCCAGGGCGGCCTTGGTCGCGCCGTAGCCGCCCCAGCCCTCGTAGGCGCCGGTGGCGGCGTCGGAGGTGATGTTGACGACGGCCCCGCCGGCCGCGCGCAGGGCGGGCAGCGTGGCCTGGATGAGCGCGAGCGGCGCGGTCACGTTCGTCTCCAGCAGGACCCGGAACGCCTCCAGCGGATAGCCCGCCAGCGGCGGCAACGGGGTCACCCCGAGGTCGCTTGCGTTGTTGACCAGGAGGTCCAGCTCGGGCACGGCCTGTCCCAGCCGCGCGACGTGCTCGGGGTCGGTCACGTCGCCGGGGATCGCGGTGGCGCCCAGCTCGTCGGCGACCCGGCGCAGCTCGTCCGCGCCGCGGGCGGTGAGCACGAGGTTCCAGCCCGCCTCCGCCAGGGACCTCGCCAGGGCGAGGCCGAGGCCGCGGGAGGCGCCGGTGATGAGAGCGGTGTTCGTCATGACATCGACGCTAGGATCGGCGCGCCGCGCCGGCATCGGCCGCAGGGCCCGCTCCCGCCTGGGCACATCGTCCTAGGACTCCGCCCCTGGACCGGGACCCTAGAGTGGGTCCGTGAGCTCACCCGACCGAGACGAGATCCTGCAGGCGGTGAGCTCCGCCGTGCTCGCGGTCACCCGCCATCTGTCGGTCCGCGAGGTGCTCCAGGTCATCGTACGGTCGGCGCAGCGCCTCCTCGACGCCCGCTACGCCGCCCTCGGCGTGCCCGACGACGACGGCTCGTTCGCCGAGTTCGTCGCCGAGGGCCTCACCGACAAGCAGTGGGAGGCCATCGGCCCGCTGCCCAGGCAGCACGGCATGCTCGGCGCGATGCTCCGCGAAGGCACCCCGGCCCGGCTGCCCGACCTGCGGGAGGACCCGCGGTTCGAGTGGTGGCCGAAGGCCCACCCGGTGATGAAGGACTTCCTCGGCGTCCCGATCCGCGACGCCGACCAGGTGATCGGCATCATCTTCCTGGCCAACAAGCGCACCCCCGGCGGGTTCACGCAGGAGGACCAGGAGCTGCTGACGCTGTTCGCCGCGCACGCCGCCATCGCGCTCACCAACGCCAGGCTCTACGAGCGCGGGCGCGAGCTGGCCATGCTGGAGGAGCGCAACCGGGTGGCCCGCGAGCTGCACGACGCGGTCACCCAGAAGCTGTTCTCGCTCCGGCTGACCGCCCAGGCCGCCGCCACCATGCTGGACAAGGCCCCCGAGAAGGCGCACGCCGAGCTCGAACGCGTCCAGCGTCTGGCCGGGGAGGCGCTGTCGGAGCTGCGCGCGGTGATCGTCGAGCTGCGCCCGGCCGAGCTCGACCGCCACGGGCTCGCCGAGACGTTGCGCAAGCACGTGCGCATGCTCGACCGGCTCCATCCCGCGCTGGTCACCTTCGAGTGCGACGAGCTGCCGCCGCTCGACTCGGCGGTGGAGGTGGCCGTGCTGCGGGTGGCCCAGGAGGCGCTGCACAACGCGCTCAGGCACTCCGGGGCCTCACGGGTGTCCGTACGCCTGGTGCTCGACGGCGGAGGGCTGGCGCTGACCGTCCACGACGACGGCGACGGCTTCGAGCAGGGGGAGTCGCACGGCCTGGGCCTGGTGTCGATGCGCGACCGGGCGGAGTCGGTCGGCGGTGTCATGACGGTCTCCTCGGCCCCCGGCCAGGGGACCGCCGTACGCGTGGAGGTGGGCGGGTGATCCGGGTGCTGATCGCCGACGATCATCCGGTGGTCCGGCAGGGGCTGCGGACGTTCCTCGACCTCCAGGACGACATCACCGTCGTCGGCGAGGCGGCCGACGGCGCGCAGGCCGTGGAGCTGGTCGGCGAGCTGACGCCCGACGTGCTGCTGCTCGACCTGAAGATGCCGGTGCTCGACGGGCTAGGCGCGCTGGAGCGGCTGGCCGGCTCGGCCACGCGGGTGGTGGTCCTGACGTCCGTGAGCGACCGGTCCGACGTCGGCCCGGCGATGCGGGCGGGGGCCGCGGGCTTCCTCTACAAGGACGTCGATCCGTCCGCGCTGGTCCAGGCCGTGCGCGCGGTGCACAACGGTCAGGTGCTGCTCGCGCCGGAGGCGGCCGAGGCGATGTTGTCCGCCCCGGCGCCCGCGGCCGCCGTGCCGGGGCCGGCGCCGCTGACCGAGCGCGAGCGCGAGGTGCTCGCCCTGATCGCGGCCGGGCGGTCCAACAGGGAGATCGCGCGGAGCCTCGCCGTCGCGGAGAAGACGGTCAAGACCCATGTGTCGAACGTGCTGATGAAGCTGGGCGTCCAGGACCGGACCCAGGCCGCGCTGTACGCCGTCCGGCACGGCCTGGCCTGACTCTCGGCCGGTCGGGGCCCGCAAGCCGCCTACGAGTGGCGTACCGGCTCGAAGATGGCGTGATGGGCGGCCACCAGGGCGCGGCGGACGGCCCGGTCGAGCTCCCGCAGGGCCGCGGCCCTGGCCGCGACCTGGGTCGAGGTGAGCCCGCGGTCGTCGGCCAGGACGAGTACGGCGGCCAGCCGGGTGGCCAGCGTGGAGACGCGGTGGGCGCGGGCCGGGTAGCCGGGGGCCAGCTCGCCGCCGCGCTGCGACCGGTCGGGGCGGGCCTGGGCCGGGCCGTCGACGCCGGTCAGCGCCTCGGTGGCGGCGCGCATGGCCGACGACAGCTCGTGCTCGGCCTCGGCCAGCGACGGCAGGTCCTGGCGTACGGGCCCGGCGTCGTGCACCTCCAGGCGGGTCCCCACGTACGAGGAGCCGCGCCGGTCGGGGACGGGCACCAGGCCGAGCCGCCGGTCGCGCAGCACGGCGACCGCGGCCTGCCCGGCCTCGACGGCGGAGGAGTTGAACGTCGCCGGCCCGGACAGCCCCAGCGGGTCGCCGGGCGCGGGAAGGGCGAGCCGGAACTCGTGCAGACCGTCGGACCGCAGGTTTGCGAGGTATTTACGCAGCGGCACGTCACCGGCGACGACGGGCCCCGCGACGGCTTCCACGTGGTCAGCCGCCTCGTCGAGGCCGACGTGACCGGAGAGCCACGCGTTGCCCCAGGCGACGAGCGAGGGACAGACAGGTGATTCAGGGTGCACCGATCCACGATAAGCGCTCGCCCTGCAATAGGTTTGTCCCCAGGGTGACTCCAAAGGTCTCCAGGGTGACTCCAAAGGAGGGAACGGGGATGGGTGGTCAGGTGCTGCGGCTCCAGGACGTCGCCGTCAGGCGCGACGGAGCGGCCCTGCTGCGCGGCATCGACTGGACGGTCAACGAGGACGAGCGCTGGGTCGTCATCGGTCCCAACGGCGCGGGCAAGACCACGTTGTTGCAGGTCGCCGCGACGTTGCTCTATCCGACCGAGGGCGTGGTCGAGGTGCTGGGGGAGCGGCTGGGGCAGACCGACGTGTTCGACCTGCGGCCGCGCATCGGGCTGGCGAGCGCCGCGCTGGCCGAGCGCATCCCGCCGGAGGAGAAGGTCATCGACCTCGTCCTGACCGCCTCGTACGCCATCATGGGCCGCTGGACGGAGGAGTACGACTCCAACGACGTGACCAGGGCCGTCGAGCTGATCGACATGATGGGCGCGGCCCACCTGATCAGGCGGCGGTTCGGCACACTGTCCGAGGGCGAGCGCAAGCGGGTGCAGATCGCCCGCGCGCTCATGCCCGACCCCGAGATGCTCCTGCTCGACGAGCCGGCCGCCGGCCTCGACCTGGGTGGCAGGGAAGATTTGGTGCGCCGGCTGTCGGCGCTGGCCGGCGACTACCGCTCGCCGACGCTGGTGCTGGTGACGCATCACGTCGAGGAGGTGCCGAGCGGGTTCACGCACGGCCTGCTGCTGCGGCACGGGTCCGTGGTGGCGCAGGGGCCGCTCGACCACGTGATGACGGCCGACAACCTGTCCCGTACGTTCGGGGTGCCGCTGACGCTCGACCGGAGTGCCGAGGGCCGCTGGTACGCCAGGGCACACTGACCTCACTGGATCACCATTTATGCGGATATCGGTCGCCTAAAGGTGAAACGAAATATCATGCACCGAGTCGGTCCCCTCGACTCCGGAGCTTCGCCATGTCGACCGAGCAGCTCATCGTCGCCCTCGTCGTGGTCGCGGCGATGGGTTTCGTGGTGGCCCGCAGCATCCGCATCATCCCGCAGGCCACGGCCGCCATCATCGAACGGCTGGGCCGCTACCACCGCACGCTGACGCCGGGGCTCAACATGGTGGTCCCGTTCGTCGACCGCATCAAAGACCTGATCGACCTGCGGGAACAGGTGGTCTCGTTCCCGCCGCAGCCGGTGATCACGTCCGACAACCTGGTGGTGTCGATCGACACGGTCATCTACTTCCAGGTCACCAACCCCAAGGCGGCCACGTACGAGATCGCGAACTTCCTGATCGGCGTCGAGCAGCTGACCGTCACCACGCTGCGCAACGTGGTCGGCGGCATGGACCTGGAACGCACGCTGACCTCGCGCGAGGAGATCAACACCGAGCTGCGCGGCAGCCTCGACGAGGCCACCGGCAAGTGGGGCATCCGGGTCAACAGGGTCGAGCTGAAGGCCATCGACCCGCCCGTCTCCATCCAGGACTCGATGGAGAAGCAGATGCGCGCCGACCGGGACAAGCGCGCCGCCGTGCTCGCCGCCGAGGGGCAGCGCCAGGCGGCGATCCTGGCCGCCGAGGGTGACAAGCAGGCGGCCGTGCTGCGCGCCAGGGGCGAGGCGGAGGCCGCCGTGCTGCGGGCCCAGGCGGACGCCGAGGCCCAGGCCATGCGCGCCAAGGGCCAGGCGGACGCGATCGGCATGGTGTTCAAGGCCATCCACGACGGGAAGCCCGACCAGGGACTTCTGGCCTACCAGTACCTCCAGACCCTGCCCGAGATCGCCAAGGGCGACGCCAACAAGGTCTGGATCGTGCCCTCGGAGATGGGCAAGGTGCTGGAAGGGCTGGGCGGGCTGTTCGCGCCGAAGAACCCGGAAGGATAACTCAAACACATGTACGGATAAATACCGGACTAAGTGGGTATAAATCAGTACATGAAGGGTGATCGGGTGGAGATCGTCATCGACGCGGGCGGCTCCCCGCGAACCTACGAGGTCACGGCCACCCGCGCGGGCCGGCGCGTCGAGGTGGCCAACCGGCGCGGGCTGGTGGAGGTGAGCGAGGTCACCCGGAGCGGCACGCCGGTACGCACGGCCCGCTTCATGTCCAGCCGGATCCTCGCCCTCGTGGAGCATCCGGCCGACGAAGCCGCCGGGGACGACTAGCGGAAGTCCGCCACGTGGTCCTCGGCCCACTGGCGGAAGGTCAGCGCGGGCCGGCCGAGCAGCCGCTCCACCGTGTCGGTGACCCGCTCCGGGTTGTGCACCGCCGCCCCCCAGCCCTTCAGCGCGCTCTCCACGAACCCCGGATCGCCCCAGGCGGCCGTCAGGTGCCGGCGGGCCTCGTCCAGCGGCTGCTCCTCCCAGCGCACCTCGTGCCCGGCCACCTCGCCGATGATCCGCACCTGCTCGGCCTGGGTGAGCTGCTCGGGGCCGGAGAGCATGTACTTGCCGCCTGTGTGGCCGGCCGAGGTGAGCACGTGCGCGGCCACCGCGGCGATGTCCTTCTCGTGGATCAGCGCCCTGACCGCCTGCCCGAACGGCCAGCGCACGACCCCCTGCCGGATCTGGCCGGCCCAGCCCAGCGTGTTGGCGGCGAAGCCGCCGGGCCGCAGGAACGTCCAGGCCAGCTCGGAGTGCCGGATCAGCCGCTCGACGCTCTGGTGGAACAGCGTCGGCTCCTCGCCGTCGGCCAGGTCCTCGACGTCGGCGGACAGGTAGACCACGCGGCGGGCGTGCCTGGCGATGGCCGTCACCGCGTCCGCGGTCGCCGCCTCGGAGTAGCCGGGCCACAGCAGGAAGACGCTCTCGACGTCGCGCAGCGCCGGTTCAAGGGTCTCGGGCACGGTCAGGTCGCCGCGCACCGCCTCCACACCCTCGGGGAGCCGGGCCTTGTCAGGGTTCCTGACCAGCGCCCGTACATCCAGGCCCGCCTCCGCGAGCTGGGAGACCACATGTTTGCCCACATTGCCGGTCGCGCCGGTCACCAGAATTTTGCTCATGGCCCCGACGGTAGGACCTCAAGTTAAGTTCAGGTCAACCCCGGCCGTACCTGGATCGTGCCGTCGCGGCGGATGCGGGTCTCGAACATGGGCGCGGGCGCGGTCGCGGGACCGTGTTTCACCGAGCCGTCGGTCAGCCGGAACGTGCTGCTGTGCCACGGGCAGACCACGCACGCCTCGCCGTCCTCCATGACCAGCCGGCCCTGGTGCAGCGGACCGGCCAGGTGCGGGCAGCGGTCGGCCAGCACGGTCACCCCGTCGCCCTGGCGCAGCACGAAGAGCTGGATGTAGCCGAGCCGGCGCGCGACCGGTCTGCCGTCGGGCAGGTCCTTGAGCGGGCACAGGTCGTGCCAGCCCAGCGGTACGAGATGGGTTACCTGCGGCGCGTGGTTGGCCCCCGCGGCCTGGCGGTAGGCCATGTGGCCGCCGAGGTAGCCGCCCAGCCCGCCCAGCCCGAGCCCCGCGTACGACAACATCCGCCCGGCCCGCTCGGCGCCGCGCAGCCGGGCCACCAGCGAGGCCGACATCAGGCCGAGGGCGGCCATGTTGGCGGCCATGTGCACGAAGCCCACGCGTTGCTGCTCGCGGTGGAGCGAGGACCAGTCGGTCAGCCCGGCCGCCGCCGTGGGCAGCGCGTTGCCGATGCCCGTGGCCAGGAGCAGCCTGCTCGCCCTGGGGTCGGCGTGGGCCAGGTCGAGCACGGCGGCCGACAGCCAGCAGCCGAGGGTGACCGTGGCCAGCGGCGGGTGCAGCGGTTTCCCCGTGGGCACGCCGTGCAGCAGGTCGCGCAGAGTGCCCTGACGCAGGCGCTCGCGTACGAACTTGGCCAGCCCCCGGATCGGTTTGTCCATCGCCTTCGACTTCTCGAGTCGATCGGCGAGGTCAACCGGACCGACGAAACCCCGCAATTGCCGACGTCTCGCTCGCACTGTCTCTTTCACGACAAGTCCCCTACCCCGGCCTTGACGGGATCACTCGGAGAGGTGTCCCCTGGCCACGGAGAGTTCTACCAGCTCCAGCGCGTACGCGCCGAGCGAGGGCGATCCCTCCTGGATGATTTGCACCTTCTCCCGGACCTCGCCGGCCGTCACCTTGAACAGCGGCCACGTACCGCCCTCGGTGTGGTGGTTGGCCAGGATCGGGGCGAACCGGTCGAGCGCCTTGGCGAACCTGGCCTCCGGCGTCTCCCTGGCCTCGAACTCGTCCCAGAGCTCCCGCAGCCGGGCGCCCTGCTCGCCGGGGAGCAGGCCGAAGATGCGGTCGGCCGCGGCGGTCTCGGCGGCGGCCTGGGCGGCGACCGCCACGTGGTCGTAGACGAAGGTGTCGCCGGCGTCGATCTCGACCAGGTCGTGCACGAGTAACATCGCCACCACCCGCTGCAGGTCCGTTCCGGGCGGGGCGTGCTCGCCGAGGACCATCGCCAGCGTGCCCACGTACCAGGAGTGCTCGGCGGAGTTCTCCCGCCGCGACCCGTCGATCAGATGGTTGCGGCGGATGATCCGCTTCAACTTGTCGATCTCGACGGCGAACGCGATCTGGGCGTACAGGCGGTCCTCTTCTGGCGCGATAGTCACGCGCGACACCCTAATGTGCGGTGATCACCCCGGTTGGTGAAATCGTGACCGGAACTCCGTTGAACACTGCGTTACCACTTGGGATATCCAGGGCGGATTCGTCCGTCAGCACGTTCGTGTTGACACCGGCGTGTTGGGCCGCCACCTGCTGGGTGCTGCCCGCGTGCCCCCAGCCGTGCGGCAGGCTCACCACGCCCGGCATGATCGTGTCGGTGGGCTCCAGCGTCACCGTGAGGCTGCCGGTGGCCGAGGTGACCACGGCCTGGCCGGCCAGGCCGAGCCTGGCCACGTCGGCGGGGTTGATCTGCAGCGTGCAGGTGTTGGTGCCGCCGACCAGCGGGCCCACGTTGTGCAGCCAGCTGTTGTTGGAACGCAGGTGCCGCCGCCCGATCAGGACGATGTCCGGCGGTTCCTCCGTAAGCCTGGCGCGCAGGCGCTCGACGTCCTCGACGAGTCGCGGCGGGGCCAGCTCGATCACGCCGGAGGCGGTCTTCAGCACCTCGGGCAGCCGGGGTTCCAGCGCGCCGAGGTCCAGGCCGTGCGGGTGGTCGAGCAGCTTGCGCAGCGACAGGTCGCCCTTGCCGGCCCACTCGCCGTACGGGCCGAGCCTGAGCATGAGGTCCAGCCTGCGCTCGGCGCCCGTCTCGCCCTCCAGCGCGGCCCGCAGCCCGGCCACGTCGTGCCCCTCGACGCCGGAGCCGGGCGTCTGCGCGGCCTTGCGCAGCATCTCGCCGATCAGGAACTCGTCCAGGTCCGCTTCCGGCCCGTCCAGTCCGGCCGCGATCGCGGCCAGTCCGGCCAGGATCCGGGCCTCGCTGGGCCGCCCGTCCAGCGGCAGCGCGGGGCGCGAGTAGCGGGCGTAGTTGCGTACGGCGAACCCGAGCAGCGCGAAGTCGTAGTGGCCCGACTGCAGCACGCGCGGCGGCGGCAGGATCACGTGCGCGTGCCGGGTGGTCTCGTTCAGGTACGGATCGACGCTCACCATGAAGTCGAGCCCGGCGAAGGCCGCCTCCAGCCGGTCGCCGTGCGGCGCGGACAACACCGGGTTGCCCGCGACCGTGACCAGCATCCTGACCTGGCCCTCGCCCGGCGTCTCGATCTCGTCGGCCAGCGTGGCCACGGGCAGCTCACCGTTGGCCTCGGGCAGCCCCCGCACCCGGCTGCGCCACCGGCCCACCGTGTACGGCCGCCGCCGCGCCCCGAACTCGGTCGCCGGCTTGGGGAACATGGCCCCGCCGGGCCGGTCGAGGTTGCCGGTGAGCACGTTGAGCACGTCCACGAGCCACTGGGCCAGCGTGCCGAACTCGGTCGTGCACGTGCCGATCCTGGCGTACACGGCGGCCGTCCGCGCGCCGGCCAGCTCCCTGGCCAGCCGGACGATCGTCCCGGCCGGTACGCCGGTACGTCGGGAGACCGCCTCCGGCGGGAAGTGCTCGGCCGCCTCGCGCACCTCGGCCAGCCCGTTGACCTCGTGCCACGGCCTGGCCAGGTCCTCGGCGAACAACGTGTGCACGATCCCGAACAGCAGGTACGCGTCCGAGCCCGGCCGGACGAAGACGTGCTCGTCGGCCAGCGCCGCCGTCCTGGTCCGGCGCGGGTCCACCACGACGAACCTGCCGCCGCGCCGGCGCAGGGCCTTGAGCCGGCCGGGGAAGTCGGGGGCGGTGCACAGCGAGCCGTTCGACTCCAGCGGGTTGGCGCCCAGCATCAGCAGGAAGTCGGTCCGGTCCAGGTCGGGGACCGGGACGGCCAGCGGGTGGCCGAACATCAGGCCGCTGGCGACGTGCTTGGGCATCTGGTCGGCGGTGGCGGCGGTGAAGACGTTCCGGGTGCCGAGCGCCTTGATCAGCGGCCCGGCGTACAGGGCGCCGGCCATCGTGTGGGCGTTGGGGTTGCCCAGGTAGACCGCCACCGACCGGCGTCCGTAGCGCTCGGTGACGCGCGCCAGGCCCTGCCCGACGGCCTCGAACGCCTCCTCCCAGCTCGCCTCGCGCCACTGGTCGCCCTCGCGGATCAGCGGCTTGCGCAGGCGGTCGGGGTCCTCGTCGAGGCGGCCCAGGCTCGCGCCCTTGGGGCAGATGAACCCCTTGCTGAAAGGGTCGTCCCTGTCGCCGCGGACGCCGGTGACGTGGCCGCCGTCGTCGAGGGTGAGCGTCAGGCCGCAGACGGCCTCGCAGAGGGGACAGGTGCGGTGGACGGTCGAGGTCATCGCGACTCCTGAGTTCGCCAGGTGAACTCATCTTGGCCCGTCCCGTGCGCATGGGGAAGCCCCGGGAGCCCCCGCGGTCCCCGGGGCTGTTCCTAGGGAGATGTCCCGGTTTCCCTAGGTCATCGGACGACCTGCGGCAACGCCAGCGGCGTGCGCAGATCGGGCGGCTCCTCCAGGTCGGACCGGAGCGGCGTCCAGGAGCGGCGGCCGTACAGGCGTTCCAGGCCGGGTGCGGTCACGCCGGGCAGCTCGTCCCGCCGGACGATCTCCACGATCAGCAGGTGGGCCCGGTCGCGGTGCCTGTGGACGGTGGCGCTCCTGGCCCAGCAGGCCGCCGCGATCTCCTCGGCGTACGCGTCGAACTCCTCGGCCGAGATGCCCGCCCGCGTCATGACCAGCGCCTTCTCGCCCCTGGCCGACGGCGTGATCCAGAGCACCAGCGGGATCCGTCCGGCCCGGGTGTGCATGGTCGTCTCCAGGCAGACCCGCTGCAGGCGGTGCCGGGAGAGCACGCACCAGAAGTGGGCCAGGGCCCAGTTGCGGCCGGTCCTGGTGGCGGCGGGCACCGAGACGGCGCTGCTCAGCAGGACGAAGGGCACCCAGTGGCCGTCCCGCGCGGCGCCCAGCAGGGCGAGAACGAACAGCCCCACCGCCCCCAGCGCCATGAGCTCGCTGCGGACGCGCCAGATGCGCACCAGCGGGCCCCCGCCGCCCGCGCCCGGGAGGTCCTCGACGGCCGGGTAGATCTGGTTGCGCGGGTTCCTCGACATGTCAGGACACCTCCTCGGGCACCCGTGACGCCACCGTGAGCTGGTCGAAGCGCGGGTCACGGTAGGAGCGGGCGCCGAAGCCCGTCCTGGTGACCGTCCAGCCCCGGTAGATGGCGAACTCGTCCGGCTCCATGCAGATCTCGCGGTCGGCATATGCGAGCAGATCCCGGATCCGGGACTTGATTCGGCCGAGCCCCTTGGTACCTTGTGAGTACATAGAAGACCCCTTTCGCGGCATTTCCAGAGGTGGCTTCTTCGCCGGGTCGTAGGTCGGGTCCAGTCCCGCCGCAGGGTGGCAGCCCATATGCGGCGAACGCGGATCCGGTCTCGGCCCGGCATTTTCTTGGTGCTCCGATGAGCGACACGTTTTCAGGCGATGGGACGGTCCTTCCGGCAAGCGGCCTCCCTTGGGCGGACATTCGTATCCGGGACGGCTCCGTTGCCGGTGAGGCGGCCCTCGCGCGGGCGCCCGATCGTGAGCGGAGAGCTCGACGGGCGGGGCCGTTTCGTCATCCCGGCCTCCCCTCGTCGGTCGAGAACCCTCCTGGCTCGATCGTCCTCCGCCTTCCGGGATGCTGCAATACGTCGAGCAAGGGAAGAATTAAGTTTCTTCGCAGTTTGCCGTTCTAGTTGCCGTGCAACTTGCACGTGTTCTGTCAGGGGCTTGAGGGGCCTCCGAGGTGGCCGTAAATCCTCCCCCTGACCTCTATACCTACGCGAAGCCTTGTCTTGCTCCCACGCTCTCTCCGTGAAAGCCTTCGAGCAACCCCATGCGGCAGGATTCGTGCAAGTTGCAGTGTAAGATTGAGTGAACGGCCCACAAACCGGGTTGCCAAACGATCCGTTCCCGCCACACCTTCATTCCCGACAAGGAGAGTGGACGGTGCCATCGCAGCAGGGCAGTCCGACAGTGCGCAGGCTCCGCCTAGGCCAGGAGTTGCGCCTCCTTCGCGAACGACGGAAGTTCACCGGGGCCCGGGCGGCGCGAGAGCTCGGCTGGTCGGCCAGCAAGGTCAGCCGCATCGAAGCCGCGAAGACCATGCCCAGCGCCGCCGACATCAAGGCGTTGGGCGAGCTCTACAGCCTCGACGTCGACAGACTTGACGAACTCTTCGGCCTCCTGCGAGATGCGGAGCAGCGTGGGTGGTGGGAAGATTATGAAGACTCCCTGCCCGAGGAGTACATCAGGCTTCTCGGGTTGGAGGCGGAGGCGACGGTTCAGCGCAACTGGGAACCCCAGTTGGTGTCCGGTCTCCTCCAGACCGAGGACTACGCGCGAGAGGTCATCCTCTCCGCGCGCGGAATCGTCCGGATCACGCACAGCGGCGTGCGCAGTCGCGTCGAGGCCCGCCTCGACCGGCAGCAACGGGTTCTGCACCGGCCCGATCCCTGCCGCCTCAACGTGGTGCTCGACGAAGCGGTGCTGATGCGGCGCTTCGGGGAGCCCTCGGTCATGCGGGAGCAGATGGAACACCTCATCGAGGTCTCCCTGTTGCCGCACGTCAACGTCCGGGTGTTGCCGCTGGACTCGCTCCATCCGGTCAATACCGGGGCGTTCATTCATCTGAAGTTCACCGGTTTCGACGATGTCGTCTATTTGGAGCACTTGTACACTGCTCACTTCGTAGAGGACCTCGAACGAGTCGCCGGCTATGAGAACGCTTTTGACCACATGTGGGCAGAGGCACTCGACGAGGACGAATCCCGCGTACTCATCCAACGCAAGGCCATGTTGTGGCGGCGCTAGAGCGCGCGGTCCCAGTAGGCGGGCAATGGGGCCCGCTTATACCTTTTGGGGAGAAAATGCACACCACTACTACGATCCGGGCCTGGCGGAAGAGCAGCTTCTGCAACGGAGCGTCTTCTTGCGTCGAGGTTGCACCTCTGGGCGACGGCAACGTCGCCCTGCGGGACAGCAAGGTGCAGGACGGCCCGGTGCTCGTCTTCACGCCGTCCGAGTGGGCCGCCTTCACGGCCGGCGTGCGCGACGGTGAGTTCGACCTGGACTCCCTGGCCGCCCGCGCGTGAAAAGCGGCCCTGGCGAGTTGGTGGCACAACCTCGCAGGGCCGCTCGGGACGAGGCCGGATCGGCCACGACCGTACTTCGGTCGCCCAGCTTGTGAGCAGTGAAGACGCCTACATCATCGCATGAGGACCACCCGGGTGATCAAGGTCTGCGCCCGCCCGAGGTGACGAACGGCCCTGGCCCTTGCACCGCCAAGCCCCAGGGCCTCTCTCTCCCCGAAGCATCGCGTACCCCGTCTCGGCACGCCTCCGTGCCGCTCACTCCGCGGCCGAGGGCCTGGGGTACGCGGAGCCCACCGATCAGCGTACGGCCCGGCGGCGGATCAGGAAGAGGCTGCTCAGGCCCGCCAGTACGGCCAGGCCCGCCATCGCGACGGCGGCCATGAGGGAGGCCGAGACGGTGCCGTGGCCCTGGCTCAGTGAGATGAACAGGGTGCCCACGGTCGAGACGCCGATGACCTGGCCGAGCTGCATCACGGTGAGCAGCGCGCCGCTCGCGTCCGCCGCGTACGCGCCGTCCACCTGCTCGGTCGCCATGTTGGTCACCGCCACCTGCACGCCGAGCCCGGCGCCGATGAGGGCGCTCATGACGGCGTACAGGACGCCGCCGTCGGCGGCGAGGCCGAGGCCGAGGTAGGCGGGCGCGGCCACCACGTAGCCGACCGGGACGAGCGGGCGCTGCAGCCCGGCGGGCAGCCGCGGCCACAGCAGGCCGACGATGCCGAAGGCGAGCGCGCACGGCACCAGCATCATGCCCGAGCCGAGCGGGGAGAGGTGCAGGTCGCCCTGCAGGTGCAGAGCCGAGGTGAACAGGAACGCGCCCCAGGTCGCCGGGCCGAACAGCAGGATCGCCAGGCCGGGACGCATGCCGGGCGCGGCCAGCACCTTGGCGTCCACCAGCGGACGCCCGCCGCGACCGGTCACCCAGCGCTCGACCCGGACGAACGCCACGAACATCACGACACTGAGCCCCATCGAGACCCAGCCCCAGACGGGCCAGCCCAGGTCGCGTCCGAGCACCAGCGGCACCACGAACAGCAGCACGGCCGCCGACAGGGTCACCAGGCCCCACGGGTCGAGCCCCGTCCTGCCGCCGCCCTCGTCGGCGGGCAGGGCGCGGATGCCGATGCCGAGCAGCACCGCCCCGACCGGCACGAGCACCAGGAACACCACCCGCCAGCCGGCTCCGAAGCCGAGCAGGATGCCGCCTAGAGCCTGGCCCACGACGATGCCGCCGCTGATCACCAGTGACCAGAGCCCGATCGCCCGTCCGCGGGCCGCGCCCTGGTAGTTGCGCTGGATCAGGGTCAGCACCTGCGGCATCATCATGGCCGCGCCGGCGCCCTGCGCGAGGCGGAAGCCGATCAGCCAGCCCGTCGAGGGCGCGAGGCCGGCGCCGAGCGTGGTGACGGTGAACACGGCCAGACCGCCGAGGAAGGCGTTGCGGTAACCGAAGAGGTCGCCGATCCGGGCGCCGGTGATCAAGAGGACGGCATAGACAATGGTGTAACCGGCGACGATCATCTGCAGCCCCGCGCCGGAGGAGTGCAGGTCCGCCTCGATGGTCGGGGTGGCCACGTTGACGATGTTGACGTTGAGGATGGCCAGGAACTGCCCGACGAGGATCACTGCGAGGAGCAGACCGCTGGCCTTGGTCCTGTCCGGTGGGGTGACCTGGACAGGAGAGGTGACAGTGGCGGATTCGGTCATGTGTTTCATTATTGTGCGAACCCGATACCAGTAACGAGAGTCCCTTTATACTGGTATTGGCGGCACCTGGATAAGTGTGCGCGGATGCCCCCATAGTGGAGGTGTGACCGTGACCGAGGCAAGACGTACGGATCTGGCGGCGTTCCTCCGGACTCGCCGGGAGCGCATCACCCCCGAGATGGTGAACCTCGCGCCGGGCCCCCGCAGGCGTACGCCCGGGCTGCGCCGCGAGGAGGTCGCCCAGCTCGCCGGGGTGGGCGTCACCTGGTACACGTGGCTGGAGCAGGGCCGGCCGATCAACGTCAGCGGCCAGGTGATCGACGCCGTCGCCCGTACGCTCATGCTGGACACCGCCGAGCGCCAGCACCTCTACCGGCTCACCGGCCAGGCCGAGGCCCCCGCCGTCGTCGACGCCAGCCGCATGCCGCCGGAGATGCAGGGCATTCTCGACCGGCTCGGTGACATGCCCGCGTCCGTCGCCAACAGCCGTTCCGACCTGCTGGCCTGGAACGCCGCCTACGCCGCCCTGTTCCCGCACGTCGTCGCGGCCCCGGACGGCGAGCGGAACTCGTTGTGGCAGACGTTCGTCAACACGGATGCCCCGACCACGCTCGTCAACCGCGAGTCGGAGCTGCCGCGCGCGGTCGCGGTCTTCAGGGGCGCCTACAGCAGGCATGCCGACGACCCCTGCTGGCAGGACTTCGTGCGGCGGCTGAGCGCGGAGAGCGCCGAGTTCGCCCGCATGTGGGCCAGGCAGGACGTGGCCGAGCCGGGCCCCCGCGTGAAGGTCTTCAAGCACGAGGTCGCCGGCGACCTCCGCTTCAGCACGACCAGCCTGAACGTCTCCGCCACGCCCGAGACGCGGCTGATCGTCTACAGCCCCAAGGACGAGGCCACCAGGTCCGCTTTGACCTGGTTGATGGGAAGTGGTGATACCAAGTCCTAATCTGCCGCCCATAGAATGCTCGATCCGTAAAAGTCTGGATCGAGCGGAAATGGCGGTAGATGAGACTCCCCCGTGTCCTACCGGTGCTGGTCGTCGCCGCCTCCCTCGCGGCATGCTCGTCGGCACCTGACAAAGAACCGCAGAGCAAGCAGGTCGAGCAGCGGGCGGCCGAGTCGCCGAGCTCGAAGCCGAAGCCCGCGCGCCGGCCGTTCACCATCTCCTTCGGCGGCGACGTGCACTTCGAGGGCGTCCTGCGCGGCAGGCTCGCCAACCCGGGCACCGCCCTCGGACCCATCGCGAACGTGCTGCGCAAGGCCGACCTGACGATGGTCAACCTGGAGACCGCCATCACCACCGCCGGGACGCCCGCGCCCGGCAAGCAGTTCACCTTCCGCGCGCCGGCGACCGCGTTCAGCGCGCTCAAGGCGGCCGGGGTGGACGTCGCCTCCATGGCCAACAACCACGGCATGGACTACATGGAGAGCGGCCTGGCCGACTCGCTGGCGGCCATCAAGCGCAGCAGGTTCCCGATCGTGGGCATCGGGGCGAACGCCGCGCAGGCCTACAAACCCTTCCGCAAGACGGTGAACGGCAACCGGGTGGCGATCATCGGCGCGACGCAGGTGCTCGACGCCGAGTTCATCCAGTCGTGGACGGCCACGGCCGACAAGGGCGGACTGGCCTCGGCCAAGGACGAGGCGAGCCTGCTGAAGGCCGTACGCCAGGCGCGCAAGAACTCCGACACCGTCATCGTGCACCTGCACTGGGGCACCGAGATGCAGAAATGCCCCAACGAGGCCCAGCGCTCGCTCGCCCCCAAGCTGGTCGCGGCGGGCGCCGACGTCGTGGTCGGCGGGCACGCGCACATCCTGCTCGGCGCCGGATACCTGGACAACGCCTACGTCAGCTACGGCATGGGCAACTTCGTCTTCTACAACTCCACCCCGGGCACCACGGGCAGGACCGGCGTGCTGACGTTGACGATCAACGGCCGCAAGGTGCTCAAGGACCAGTGGACCCCGGCCACGATCCAGGGCGGCATCCCGGTCCCCATGACGGGCACGGCCAGGACCCAGGCCGTGAGCGACTGGAAGGCGCTGCGCTCGTGCTCGGGGCTGGCCGCGCGGCCATGATCGATCTATCCTCTGGACAGTTCGTCCAATAGGAGGTCGCCATGCGGCAGGTCGAGTCCGGCGGGGTGCGGCTGGCGGTCTTCGAGGAGGGCGACCCCGCCGCACCCACGATCCTGCTGCTGCACGGCTACCCGGACACCCACCGCGTCTGGGACGAGGTCGCCGCCCTCCTGCGCGACCGCTTCCACCTGGTCAGGTACGACGTGCGCGGCGCCGGCGCCTCCACCGCGCCGCGCGACCGCCGGCACTACGCCTTCGGCCACCTGATGGCCGACCTGGCCGCGGTGATCGGGTCCGTCGGGAAGCCGCGGGTCCACCTCGCCGGCCACGACTGGGGCTCGCTCCAGGGATGGGAGGCCGCCGTCACGCCCGGCCTGCGCGACCGGCTGGCCTCCTTCACCAGCCTCGGCGGGCCGGGGCTGCGGCAGGTGTCCCACTTCATGCGGCACGGCGGGCGGCGCGAGGTGCTCAGGCAGCTCGCCCGTTCCTGGTACATCGGCGCGTTCCAGGTGCCGGTGCTGCCCGAGCTGGCCTGGCGCACGGTCGTGCCGCGCGTCCTTGCGCGCACGTT
Organism: Nonomuraea sp. NPDC005692; assembly: GCF_040631115.1. Classification (NCBI taxonomy): domain Bacteria; kingdom Bacillati; phylum Actinomycetota; class Actinomycetes; order Streptosporangiales; family Streptosporangiaceae; genus Nonomuraea; species Nonomuraea sp. NPDC005692. The sequence goes on from NZ_JBEXYU010000002.1 coordinate 158,463, forward strand.
GCGGCGCACCGACGGCGTCGGGCCGCGGCCGGGGCATCCGGCGCACACCCTGGCCAGGGACGCGCGCAACGGGCTGGAGCTCTACCGGCGCAACATGTTCGGCGGGCGGCGGGACGCCGGGCCCGAGGTCGTGCGGGTGCCGGTGCAACTCGTCGAGGCCCGCTGGGACCCGTTCGTCACCCCGGCGCTGCTGGCGGCGACCGCCCGGTGGGCCGACCGGCCGTGGCGCCGCACGATCGAGGCCGGCCACTGGGCGCAGCGCAGCCACCCCGCGGCCGTCGCCGGGCTGATCGCCGAGTTCGTCACGCACGTGGAGGGCGGCGCCGCGGCGAGGGGAGCGCGGCGGGCGCCGCCGCACGGGGACGACGCCTCCGGCCCGGCCCGGCGTCGCTGATATCGCTCGAATTGAAGATTATTCGCGAAATATCGTCTCGCAATATAGTGTCCCGGGATTGTGCTGAACAATATGACGGTCGCCGTCCGGGAACATTTATCGAACACACCATCGGCGGCCTGTTATCCAGGGCCGCATCCCCAGGGAGCGGCACCGGGCCACCGGCCGTCCGCGCTGGGCCGCGGGCCGCGGGCCGGTGCACATTCGGCACGCTGACCAGTGCGGAAATTCGGTTATGCCGGCTCGTGGATTTCGCCATGGGCGACGCGACGCGCAGCCGTCCGAGAAATCCCGCAAATGAGTAGGTAACGATCGTGCAGACGAGAGAAGATGAATCCGTGTCTTCGCCGCAAATGGATGATGACTGCGTCCACCCCAAAGCTCTCCGGCGGCAGCCGGCCCAACGCCGCAGCGCCCGGCGCGTCGAGCGCATGCTCGACGCCTGCGCCGAACTCCTCGACGAGACCGGCTACGAGGCCCTGTCCACCACCCGCATAGCCGAGCGGGCAGGCGTCGCGATCGGTTCGGTCTACCAGTTCTTCCCCGACAAGCGGGCCATCACCCAGGAGCTCACCCGGCGCAACGTCGAGCAGTTCGTGGCACGGGTGGGCCTTCGGTTCATGGAGGAGGAGTACCGCGGCTGGTGGGAGGCCGTCGATGCGATCATCGACGAGTACGTCGACATGCACCGCACGGTCCCCGGCTTCAGGAGCCTGCACTTCGGCGACGTCGTCGACCTCAACCTGCTCGACTCCGACTCCGAGAACAACACGGTCATCGCTGGCAGGCTGCGCGGCCTGCTGCTCAAAGAGTTCGGGCTGGCCGACAGCGAGACGCTCGACCTGGCCGTGCTGGTCGCGGTCGAGGCCGGCGACGCGGTGCTCAAGCTGGCCTTCCGGCGCGACCCCGCCGGCGCGCCCGACATCATCGACGCCGCCAAGCACCTCGTGCGGGGGTTCCTGTCGCGTCAGCTCAAGTCGTGGTCGCCGCACGTGCTGACCGAGGGCGAGGTGGGACGCTGACCGAGATCTGGGCATGACAGCATCGAGCGATCGTCACTGTCCGTCACGGGTCTTTCGCGAGGTGAAGATGTACGATCTTCCGCCGTCCGCCTTCAAGCGCAGTGCCCCCTTCGATCCCCGCCACAGGCGTGGGCCGGTCCGCGTCGCGCTCGGGCTCGCCCGGGCCGTGCGGTCCGTGGTCGCCGGCCGGATCACCGCGCCGTACCGGCGATGACCGGCCGCTGGGCGCCGGACGCGGCCCGTCGCCACGACTCGGGCACCAGGGGCGCGGCCTCCCGGTGCCGGTGCCTGGTGGGCCGCCGGTCGCCCAGCGCGGTCGCGGGCACCTGCTGGATGCGCGGCGTCATCGGCGTACGCAGGCAGGGCAGCGGAAACGACACCGGCCGTACGTCCCGGGCCTGCCGGACGTCGAGCCTGGCCCGCAGCGCATGGAGGTTGCGCTCGGCCGTCCGGATCGCCTCCAGCCGGGCCGAGAGATACCCCGCCACGCCGGGCCCGAGAGCCGAGAGAACGACGGCGCAAGCCAGCGTGAAGGTCATCTGCCGAGACATGCCCATTACAGCCCCCTCCGCCCGCGTACCGCAAAGCATGCCGTATATGCCCACTGACCTGCACGGACACGCGCAGCGTGACCAGCCTTGGACGAGACGTTGCCGAATTTGCATGTGACCGGCGATGCGCATTGACCGGGCAAAGCGCCTGGCGGCTCGGTAGTCTCGCGGGTGTGGCGCATGTGACCCGAGAGCACCTTGATCGTCTGCTGGAGCAGGCCCTGCTGGCCGACGACCACAGTTCCTTGGCCAGTCGGCTGTACGACGTCGCGCTCGGTTATTCGTCCGGCGACGTCTCCAGGGCGTCCATCCTCGTCCTCGCCGCCGAGGAGTGGCGAGCGGCGGGACAGCCCGCACGCGCGATGGAGTGTTTCCAGCGCGCCGTGGAGGACGGCGGCGACGCGGGCTTCGACCCGCGCGCAGGCATCGCCGACACCCTCTTCGAGCTCGAAAGGCCCGACGAGGCCCGGGAGCTCATCGAGACCATCCGCGCGGAGGGCGACGTCTCCACGGCGACGGCCCACACCATCGCGGAGACCCTGGTCGCCTACGGCGATCTGCGGGGCGGCCTCGAATGGGCCACCCAGGCCGTGCTGGGCTGCGACGAGGGCGACCCCGAGCAGGTGGCGCTGCTGCGGACGCGATACCGCATCAGGGTCGACCTCGGCCTTCCGGAGGACGAGCTCGACGAGCTCGTCTCCTAGTCGCGGAGGCCGGCCGACGGGCCCCCGCGCGGGGCCCGGCTTGTCGCGTGCCCGCGAAGCGGGGCCGGAGGGGCCGCGACAGTGCGCGGCCACGACCCCTCCGGCTGAGGAAGCCGGGCGCGGCAGGCACGACCCGCGCCCGGACACATTGGCTCAGTGCAGGTCGAGACCGGGCAGCAGGCGGCTGAAGCCGTCGATGGCGGGGTAGCCGCCGGGCAGCGTCGACGCGCCCTCGATGCCCTCGACGGCCCTGGGCAGCAGGTTCGAGATCAGATCGCCGCCGACCTCACGCACCGGCTGCCGCGCCTGACCCGGCGACTTCGCGGCGCGGGCCGAAGCGGGGGCGGTCGGCCGCTCGCCGAGCGTCATCTCGGTCGGCACCCGGGCCGCGACGGGCGCCGGCGGCAGCGCGGGGAGTGCGGGCAGCGCGGGCACCTGCAGCGTCGTCGCCAGGTCACGCATCCCGCTGTTGCCGGCGGCCGCGGGGAACAGCGCGGGCGAGGCGCTGTTCAGCGAGGGCATGCCCCACGTCGCCCCGACGCCGCCGAGGTCGGCCAGCGGGCCCATGGCCGACCTGGCGGCCGCCAGACCCGTCAGGCCGAGCCGCCTGGCCATGTCACCGGCGGCCATGGCCAGCTTGCCGACCTCCTCGGTGACGACCCGGTGGCCGTTCGTCCTGCCCTCGTTGAGCTGGAGCTTGGCGTGGCCGTCGCAGTACGAGGCGACCGCCTCACGCGGCCGGCAGGTGTCGGCCACCGAAGGCCCGGCGACCGGCCAGGTGACGCCCGCGGTCAGAGCGGCCACCGTGAGGATGCTGCGGATCTTACGAGATGACACCGTACGTCCCTCTGATCGGAATCGCTGATCTGACGAACGCCGAAGCTAGCCACGTGTCCGGCCGGTCGCGTGCGGCTTGTCCGAAGGGTGGCGGGAACCTTACCCCGCGGCGACGGGATATGACCCTGGCATGACATGCCGGAGCCCGGAGATCCGCGTGGATCTCCGGGCTCGACGGCACTGCCTCAGCCGCGCTGGATGACCAGCTCGTCGTCGCCGAGCTCCACCCTGACCTTGTCGCCGTCGGCGATCTCGCCGGACAGCACGGCCTTGGCCAGCTTGTCGCCGATGGCCGACTGGACCAGGCGGCGCAGCGGGCGGGCGCCGTACAGGGGGTCGTAGCCGGTCAGCGAGAGCCATTCGCGGGCGGCCGGGCTGACCTCCAGCGTCAGCCGGCGGTCGGACAGGCGCCGGGCCAGGCGGTCGACCTGGAGGTCGACGATCTGGGCCAGCTCTTCGGAGCCGAGCGCGTCGAAGAGGATGACGTCGTCGAGCCGGTTGAGGAACTCCGGCTTGAACGAGCCGCGCACCGCCCCCATGACGGCCTCGCGCTTGGCGTCGTTCTCCAGCTTCGGATCGACCAGGAACTGCGAGCCGATGTTGGAGGTCAGGATCAGGATCGTGTTGCGGAAGTCGACCGTGCGGCCCTGGCCGTCGGTCAGCCGTCCGTCGTCGAGCACCTGGAGGAGGATGTCGAACACCTCCGGGTGCGCCTTCTCCACCTCGTCCAGCAGCACCACCGTGTACGGCCGCCGCCGGACGGCCTCGGTGAGCTGGCCGCCCTCCTCGTAGCCGACGTAGCCGGGAGGCGCGCCGACGAGCCTGGCCACGCTGTGCTTCTCGGAGTATTCGCTCATGTCGATGCGGGTCATCGCCCGCTCGTCGTCGAACAGGAACTCCGCCAGCGCCTTGGCCAGCTCGGTCTTGCCCACACCGGTCGGCCCGAGGAACAGGAACGAGCCCGTGGGACGGTCGGGGTCGGCGATGCCGGCCCGGCTGCGGCGTACGGCGTCGGAGACGGCCTGTACGGCCTGCTGCTGGCCGATGAGCCGCCGGCCCAGCTCCTCCTCCATCCGCAGCAGCTTGGCCGTCTCGGCCTCCAGCAGGCGGCCGGCGGGGATGCCCGTCCAGGAGGAGATGACCTCGGCGATGTCGTCGGCGCCGACCTCCTCCTTGACCATGGCGTTGTCCGGCGGCGCGGCGTCGGAGGCGGCCTGGAGTGCCTGCTCCAGCCTGGGCACCTCGGCGTACATGAGCCGGGAGGCGGCCTCGAAGTCGCCGTCGCGCTGGGCCCGCTCGGCCGCGCCCCTGGCCTCGTCGAGCTGCTTCTTCAGCTCGCCGACCTTGTTGAGCCCGGCCTTCTCGTGCTCCCAGCGGCCGACGAGGGCGTTGAGCTCCTCCTGGCGGTCGGCCAGCTCCTGGCGCAGGCGGTCGAGCCGCTGGACCGACGCCTCGTCGGTCTCCTTCGTCAGGGCCAGCTCCTCCATCTTCATACGGTCGACGTTCCGCTGGAGCTGGTCGATCTCCACGGGACGGGAGTCGATCTCCATGCGCAGCCGCGAGGCGGCCTCGTCGACCAGGTCGATGGCCTTGTCGGGGAGGAAGCGGTTGGTGATGTAGCGGTCGGACAGGGCGGCGGCGGCGACCAGGGCGCCGTCGGCGATCTGCACCTGGTGGTGCGCCTCGTAGCGGCCCTTGAGCCCGCGCAGGATCGCGATCGTGTCCTCGACCGTGGGCTCGCCCACGTAGACCTGCTGGAAGCGGCGCTCCAGCGCGGGGTCCTTCTCGATGCGCTCGCGGTATTCGTCGAGCGTGGTCGCGCCGATCATGCGCAGCTCGCCGCGGGCCAGCATGGGCTTGAGCATGTTGCCGGCGTCCATGGCGCCCTCGGCGGCCCCCGCGCCGACGACGGTGTGCAGCTCGTCGATGAACGTCACGATCTGCCCGTTGCTCTCCTTGATCTCGGAGAGTACGGCCTTGAGACGCTCCTCGAACTCGCCCCGGTACTTGGCGCCGGCCACCATCGCGCCCAGGTCGAGCGAGATCAGTCGCTTGTTGCGCAGCGACTCGGGCACGTCGCCGGCCACGATGCGCTGGGCCAGGCCCTCGACGACGGCGGTCTTGCCGACGCCGGGCTCGCCGATCAGCACCGGGTTGTTCTTGGTGCGGCGGCTGAGCACCTGGACCACGCGGCGGATCTCCGAGTCACGGCCGATCACCGGGTCGAGGCCGCCGCCGCGGGCCCGTTCGGTCAGGTCGACGCCGTACTTCTCCAGCGCCTGGTAGGTGTCCTCGGGCGTCTCGCTGGTGACGCGGGCGTGGCCGCGTACCTTCTCGAAGGCGTCGAGCAGCGCCTGCGGGGTCGCGCCCTGCGACTTGAGCAGCTCGGCCATCGGGCCGCCGTCGGCCGCCAGGCCGACGAGCAGGTGCTCGGTCGAGACATAGAGGTCTTCGAGGCGGTTGGCGTGCTGGGCGGCGGTGTTCATGACGGTGAGGAGCTGCCGCGAGCTCGACGGCGCGCCCACTGTCGCGCCCTGCGCCTTCGGCAGCGCCGCCAGCTGCTCCTCGACGCGCGCCCGCAGCGTGCGCCAGTCGGCGCCGACCGCTTCGAGCAGCGGCACGGCCGTGCCGCCCGTCTGGGAGAGCAGCGTGGAGAGCAGATGGGCCGGAGAGATCTCCGGGTTGCCCTCGGCGGCGGCGCGCCGCATGGCACCCGAGAGAGCTTCCTGGCTCTTCTGGGTGAGCTTGTAGTCCATAACCTAGGCCCCCGGTGGCAGCTCGTAGCGGATCAGCGCCCTGACCATCCGCATCTCGGCGCGCAGGCGGTGAACCTCCTCACGCAGCCGCAGAGCTTCGTTCTCGAGCTCGAGGATCCGCTTGATGCCCGCGAGGTTGATGCCCTCCTCCTGGGAGAGCCGCTGGACCTCGCGGAGCTGGATGATGTCTCTTGTGGAGTAGAGGCGGCCGCGCCCGGCGGTGCGGCCCGGGCTGACCAGGCCGAGCCGGTCGTACTGGCGCAGCGTCTGCGGGTGGAGCCCGGAGAGCTGCGCGGCCACCGAAATCACATAAACAGGCGTGTCGTCGGACAGGTCGAAATAGTTGGCGTCCATCGGCTACTCGCTTCTGGCTCGCTGAATGAGATCGGCGCGCGGGTCGTCGCCCGCGGTCGCGGTGTTGAACTCGTTGAGGAGCTCGCGCGACTTGTCGTCGAGCGTCTTCGGCACGAGCACCTCGACGCTGGCGAGCAGGTCACCCTTGGTGCCGTCCTTGCGGGTGACGCCCCTGCCCCGCACGCGGAACGTGCGGCCGTTGGGCGTGCCCGCCGGGACGCGCAGGGTCACCGGCATGCCCTTGAGGGTCGGTACCTTGATCTCGGCGCCCAGCGCGGCCTCCGAGAACGTCACGGGAACCGTGATCGTGAGGTTGTCGCCCGTCCGGCCGAACACGTGGTGCGGCTTGACGTGCGTCAGGATGTAGAGGTCGCCGGCCGGGCCGCCGTTCTCGCCCGGCGCGCCCTTGCCCTTGAGCTTCACCCGCTGCCCGTCGGCCACGCCGGCGGGGATCCTGGCCTGGATCGTGCGGGTGCTCTTGGCCCGGCCGTTGCCCTCGCACACGGGGCAGGGGTCGTCCACGAGCAGCCCGCGGCCCTTGCAGTCGCGGCAGGGCTCGGAGAAGGCGAAGTTGCCCAGGTTGCGGCTGGCCGCGCCGGTGCCCTCGCAGGTGGGACAGACCCGGGGGGTCGTGCCCGCCTTGGCGCCGGTGCCGCTGCACGCGGTGCAGGCGGCCGAGCTGGTCAGCCTGAGCGACACCGTGGTGCCCTCGACGGCCTCGGTGAACGAGAGCGTGACCTCGGACTCGACGTCCTGGCCGCGGCGCGGTCTGGTGGCGCTCGTCGTGCGGGTGGAGCCCCCCGCCCCACCGCGGTTGAACAGCCCGCCGAACAGGTCGCCGAGCCGCTCACCGGCGCCCCCGCCCTGCTGGCCGGCGGTGCCGCCGAACAGGTCGCCGAAGTCGAACGGGAAACCGCCACCGCCGGGGCGCTGACCGCCCACCCCGGACCCGAACAGCGTGCGCGCCTCGTCGTACTCCTTGCGGCGCTTGCCGTCGGACAGGATGTCGTACGCCTCCGAGACCTCCTTGAACTTGGTCTCCTTGGCGGCGTCGCCCTGGTTGGTGTCCGGGTGGTACTGCCTGGCCAGCTTCCGGTACGCCTTCTTGATCTCGTCGGCGGTGGCGGTCTTGGGCACACCAAGGACGGCGTAGTAGTCCTTTTCCAGGTAGTCCTTGGTGCTCATCTACGGCCCTTCGTCCTTTTGTCAGTTTGCTTCGTCGTCATTGGACGCGGGAGGAGCGTCCTCGGGCTCGGCCACCGCCACCCGCGCCGGGCGCAGCACCCGCTCACCCATGCGGTAACCGGGCTGCAGCACCTCGATCGCGGTGGGCTCGGTGACGTCGGGCGAGTAGCTGTGCATCAGCGCCTCGTGGACCGTCGGGTCGAACGGGTCGCCCTTCTGGCCGTAGGCGCTGAGGCCCAGCTTGGTGAGCACCGACTCCAGCGACTCCGCCACCTTCGCGAAGCCACCGGTCAGCTCGCCGTGGTCACGGGCCCGTCCGATGTCGTCGAGCACGGGGAGAAGCTCGGTCAGCGCGCCGGCGACGGCCTGCTCGCGGACCGCGACCCTGTCGCGCTCGACCCTTCTGCGGTAGTTCGTGTACTCCGCCTGGAGGCGCTGGAGGTCGGCGGTCCGCTCGGCGAGCTGGGCCGCCAGCTCACCGTCGTGGGCCGCCGCCGGCGCCTGCTCGGCGGGCGCCTCGGGCTGCTCGCCCGAGGTCTCCCGAACCTCGCCCGTCTCCGGGTCGATCTTGCGCTTGTCGCGGATCACCGGCTCCTCGTGCCCGTTGTCGCGCGCCGGCATCACTGGTCCTTCTTCGGCTGGTCTTCGTCGACGATCTCGGCCTCGACCACCTCGTCGTCGGCCTTGGCGCCCTGACCGGCCGAGGCGTCCTGCGGAGCGCCCTCGGGGCCGGCCTGCTGGCCCTGGCTGGCGGCGTAGATGGCCGAGCCCATCTTCTGGCTGACCGTGGCGAGCTTCTCCGCGGAGGTGCGGATGACGTCGGTGTCGGTGCCCTCAAGAGCCTTCTTCAGCTCGGACAGGGCGTCGTTGACCTCGGTCTTGATGTCGCCGGGGACCTTGTCGTCGTTCTCGCGGAGGAACTTCTCCGTCTGGTAGGCCAGACCGTCCGCGTTGTTGCGGACCTCGGCCTCCTCGCGGCGCTTCTTGTCCTCCTCGGCGTACGACTCGGCCTCACGCATCATGCGCTCGATGTCGTCCTTCGGCAGCGCGGAGCCGCCGGTGATGGTCATCGTCTGCTCCTTGCCCGTGCCCAGGTCCTTGGCGGAGACGTTGACGATGCCGTTGGCGTCGATGTCGAAGGTGACCTCGATCTGCGGGATGCCGCGCGGCGCCGGGGCGATGCCGGTCAGCTCGAAGGTGGCCAGCTTCTTGTTGTACGAGGCGATCTCGCGCTCGCCCTGGTAGACCTGGATCTGCACCGACGGCTGGTTGTCCTCGGCCGTGGTGAAGACCTCCGAGCGCTTGGTCGGGATCGTCGTGTTGCGCTCGATGATCTTGGTGAAGATGCCGCCCTTGGTCTCGATGCCCAGCGACAGCGGGGTCACGTCGAGCAGGAGGACGTCCTTGACCTCACCCTTGAGCACGCCGGCCTGGAGGGCGGCGCCGATGGCGACGACCTCGTCGGGGTTGACGCCCTTGTTGGGCTCCTTGCCGCCGGTCAGCTCGCGGACGAGCTCGGTGACGGCGGGCATACGGGTCGAGCCGCCGACGAGCACCACGTGGGCGATGTCGGAGACCTTGATGCCGGCGTCCTTGATGACCTGGTGGAACGGGCCCTTGGTCCGCTCGAGCAGGTCGGCCGTCAGGCGCTGGAACTCGGCCCTGGTCAGCTTCTCGTCGAGGTGCAGCGGGCCCTCGGAGGAAGCGGTGATGTAGGGCAGGTTGATGTTGGTCTCGGCCTGGCTGGACAGCTCGATCTTGGCCTTCTCCGCGGCCTCACGCAGGCGCTGGAGGGCCATCTTGTCCTTGGCGAGGTCGACGCCGTGGGCGTTCTGGAAGCGCTTGACCAGCTCGTCGACGACGCGCTGGTCCCAGTCGTCGCCACCGAGGTGGTTGTCGCCGGAGGTGGCCTTGACCTCGACGAAGCCGTGGCCGTCCTCCTGGCCGACGTCGAGCAGCGAGACGTCGAAGGTGCCGCCGCCGAGGTCGAAGACCAGGATCGTCTGGTCCTGCTCCTTGTCGAGGCCGTAGGCGAGGGCCGCGGCGGTCGGCTCGTTGATGATGCGCAGAACGTTGAGGCCCGCGACCGTGCCGGCCTCCTTGGTGGCCTGGCGCTGGGCGTCGTTGAAGTACGCCGGGACGGTGACCACCGCGTCGGTGATCTTCTCGCCCAGGTACGCCTCGGCGTCCTGCTTCAGCTTCTGCAGCACGAAGGCGCTGATCTGCTGGGGGGAGAACTTCTTGCCGTCGATCTCCTGGGACCAGTTGGTGCCCATCTCGCGCTTGACCGAGCGGATCGTCCGGTCAACGTTGGTGACGGCCTGCCGCTTGGCGACCTCGCCCACCAGGACCTCGCCGTTCTTCGCGAAGGCGACCACGGACGGCGTGGTCCGCGAGCCCTGCGCGTTGGCGATGACGGTGGGCTCACCGCCCTCGAGGATCGAGACGACGGAGTTGGTCGTCCCAAGGTCGATACCTACCGCACGTGCCATGAGTACGTCCTTGTAGTCAAAGTTGAGTCGGTTGGACTCAAGCTACGGATTCGTGTCGTCTTTGTCAAACGACTTGAGCCTACCCGACTCAACCCCGATGAGCGCGTCAGCATTCCCACGAACTGGGGCGATAACCGGCGTGATTCCACACATCAGGCGTAACGGGGGCGGACGCCCGGCGGTTCCACCGGCATGAGTAAGCCGCCCACCTCGACACGTGGTCAGGAGGAGGGCGGCCGAGTGAACGTCCGGCTCAGGGCTTGGCGCCGTCCACGAGCTTGCGCTTGGCGAGGGGGTGCTTGAGCTTGACGGTCGTGGTCTTCTCCAGGGCCAGCATGATGCAGGAGACGTTCTTGGCCTTGGGGGACGTGCCCTCGTACAGGGTGATGGTGACCTTCTTGGCGGTCTCCTTGACCTTGACCCTGTCCAGCACGGTGCACGGCTCCACCCCCGACCACCAGGTGAGCCTGACCTGCTTGCCGCGGGCGACGGACGCGGCCTTGGTCCAGCGGACCTTGTGCACGTTGATGGCGTCGCCGGTGGGCTTGACCGGCTCGGGGGCCTTGGTGGGGGCGGTGGTGACCGGCGTCACGGTGTGCTCGACGGGCGCCTGCGGCCCCGGACGGGCGGCCGGCGGCGATGTGGCACAACTCGTCGCGAGCACCAGAGAACCGGCGAGAAGAGTCGCTGTCGTCATTGTGCGCATATCTATAGGACGAAAAGGGCAGGTCCGCGGTTCAGCGTTATACCCGGGAAGTGGGCGGTTAGTGTGGGTCACGTGCTCCGTCAGGCAATGCTCGCCGTCTCCAAGAGCGAACGCGCCGAACGCGTCATCACCACATCGCCGCTGACCAGGGACGTGGTCAAGCGATACGTCGCCGACGACGTCGGCGAGGTCATCCGCGGGCTGACCCACGAGGGCCTCCTCGTGACCGTCGACCACCTGGGCGAAGAGGTGACCGACAGGGGACAGGCCGAGGCGGCCGTGCGCGAGTACCTGTCGCTCCTCGACCGGCTGCCGCCGGGCGGCGACGCCTCGGTCAAGCTGACCGCGCTCGGGCTGCGGCTGTCGGAGCAGGTCGCGCTCGACAACGCGGCCACCATCTGCGAGGCGGCGGCCGCCCGCGGCATCACGGTCACGCTCGACGCCGAGGAGCACGACACGGTCGGTGGCCTGCACTTCGTGCACGCCACCCTGCGCAAGGAGCATCCCGACGTCGGGATCGTGGTCCAGGCGTACCTGCCCGACGCGCTCGAACGCTGCGAGAAGCTGGTCGGCGCCCGCGTACGGCTCTGCAAGGGCGCCTACACCGCCCCCGGCGCCTACAACAGGCCGGCCGACGTCGACCGCTCGTTCGTCCGCTGCCTCAAGATCCTCATGGCGGGCACCGGCTACCCCATGATCGCCACGCACGACCCCAGGATGATCCAGATCGCCTCCACCCTGGCCGTGCTCGACGGCCGCGACGTGAACGGCTTCGAGTACCAGATGTTGTACGGCGTGCGCCCCGGCGAGCAGCGCCGCCTGGTCGGCCTCGGCGGCCAGGTACGCGTGTACGTCCCGTACGGCGCCGACTGGTACGCCTACCTCATGCGCCGCCTGGCCGAACGCCCCCGCAACCTGGCGTTCTTCCTCAGATCGCTGCTGTCGCGGGGCTAGTAGGCTGGGCCGGCGTCCGTTCCCCTTCGAGAGGTCGAGATGATCGCGATTCTGGGCACCGGCAAGATGGGCGAGGCCCTGCTGTCCGGGCTGCTGCGCGCCGGGTTCAAGCCGGGCGACATCATGGCGACCAGCCGCCGTCCTGAGCGGGCGCAGGCGCTGCGCGAGACCTACGGCGTGCGCACGGTCGACAACGCCGAGGCGGCCAAGTCGGCCGACACCCTGATCCTGGCCGTCAAGCCCCAGGACATGGCGACCCTGCTGGCCGAGATCGCCCCCTACGTCCCGGCCGACCGCCTGGTCATCACGGCGGCGGCTGGCATCACCACCGCGTTCGTGGAGCAGCGGCTCGGCGTCGAGGTGCCGGTGGTCCGGGTCATGTCCAACACGCCGATCAAGTTCGACGAGGCGATGAGCGTGATCTCGGCGGGCGCGCACGCCGGCGAGGAGCACCTCAAGCTCACCGAGGGCCTGCTCAAGCCGGTCGGCAAGGTGCTGCGCATCCCCGAGTCCCAGCAGGACGCCGCGACCGCGCTGTCCGGCAGCGGCCCCGCCTACTTCTTCTACCTGGTCGAGGCCATGGTCGACGCGGGCATCCTGCTCGGCATGCCGCGGGCCGCCGCGCTCGACATGGTCACCCAGTCGATCGTCGGCGCGGCCGTGATGCTGCGCGACTCCGGGGAGCACCCGGTGATCCTGCGGGAGGCCGTCACCTCGCCGGGCGGCACCACGATAGCGGCCATCGCCGAGCTGGAGCGCCACAGCGTGCGTGCCGCCTTCCTGGCCGCCATCGAGGCCGCCCGCGACCGGGGGCGCCAGCTCGCCTCGGGCTGACCGGCGGCCGGGGGAGCCAGTCGTGCTCAGGCGTCCCGCCGCTGCATGAGGACGCCCCCCGCCACCACCGCGACGGCGACCCACAGCGCGTAGACGCCGAGCCCGCTCCACGGCCCCAGCGGGTTCCCGGGCTGGTCCAGCACGATCTCCAGGCCGGCGTTGGTGGTGAAGTGATCGGAGACGGTCTTGCCCCACTGGCCGGGCAGCGCGCTGGTGAGCTGCGGCAGCACCATCATCAGCGCGATGGCCGAGACGATCGCGCCCGGCGTGTGCCGGATCAGCGTGCCGAGCCCCAGCCCGAACAGGCCGCAGGCGGTGAGGTAGAGCCCGGCCCCGAACACCGACTGCGCCGCGGTGCCCAGGTCGACCGAGCCCGGCCGGAGGATCGCCAGGCCGACGGCCACCGCGGCGGCCGCCGCGACCGTGCAGACCACCAGCGCCGTCACGGTGAACACCACGATCTTGCCGGCGAGCAGCTTCATCCGCCTCGGCACGGCCAGCAGCGACGTGCGGATGCCGCCGGTCCGGTACTCGCTGGAGATCACCAGCACGCCCAGCGTGGCCATGGACAGCGCGGCGAACATGATGCCGGTCAGGCTCGTCATGACGGCCTGGTCGCCGGTGATGGGCCGCCCGTCGGCCGTGGCCTTGGACGCGACCGACAGGAGCCCGCCGAGGCCGATCAGGAGCAGGGCGGTGACGGCGAGTGTCCACACCGTCGAACGCACCGAACGGATCTTGGTCCACTCGGACCTCAGGATGTCGGTCATGACGAGTACTCCACACTGTCCTTGGTGAGCTCCATGTACGCCGCTTCGAGCGAGGGCTGCACGAACGTCAGCTCCTCCAGGGGGATCCCGGCCCGAGCGGTCAGGGTGCCGATCTCCAGCGTGCTCATCGCGGTGACGCGCAGGTGGTCCGGGTACAGGTCGCCCACCTTGACCAGGTCGGCGACCTCGGCCAGGCGCGGGGAGCGCACCCGTACGTAGCCCTGCGAGCTGCGCCCGATGAACTCCTGCACGCTCGTGTCGGCGATCAGCCGCCCCCTGCCGATCACGATCAGGTGGTCGGCCGTCTGGGCCATCTCGCTCATGAGGTGGCTGGAGACGAACACCGTCCGCCCTTCGGCGGCCAGCTTGCGCATGAACGTGCGGATCCACAGGATGCCCTCGGGGTCGAGCCCGTTGACCGGCTCGTCGAAGAGCAGGATCTCGGGGTCGCCGAGCAACGCGGCCGCGATGCCCAGGCGCTGCGACATGCCGAGCGAGAAGCCGCCGATCCGGCGCCGCGCCACCTCGCGCAGGCCGACGGCCTCCAGCACCTCGTTCACCCGGCTCGCCGGGATGCCGTTGCTCTGGGCGATGGCCAGCAGGTGGTTGCGGGCGCTGCGGCCGCCGTGCACGGCCTTGGCGTCCAGCAGCGCGCCCACCTTGCGCAGCGGGTGCCGATGCTCCTGGTACGGCCGCCCGTCCACCAGCACGGACCCGCCCGAGGGCCGGTCGAGGCCGAGGATCATGCGCATGGTCGTGGACTTGCCGGCGCCGTTGGGCCCGAGGAACCCGGTCACCTGGCCGGGCTCGACGTCGAACGACAGGTCCGCGACGGCATGGGTGGCGCCGTAGCGTTTGCTCAGGTTGGTTGCGCGAATCGCCGTCATGCCACCCAGCGTGCCGCCGGCGTCTCCCGTTCTCTTCGGCCGTGAGAACGTTCTTGCCGGGCGCGGCCTGGGAGCCTGGTCCTAGTCTCCAGGTTTGATCAGCGCCGCCTCGTACGCGACGATCACCGCCTGCGCCCGGTCCCTGACCCCGAGCTTGGCGAACAGGCTGGTCACGTGGTTCTTCACGGTCGAGGGGGAGACGGCCAGTTCCCCGGCGATCTCGGTGTTCGACCGGCCTCTGGCGATCAGCACGAGGATCTCCCGCTCGCGCTCGGTCAGCGCGTCCAGCACGGGCGGCGCGGGCGCGGCCGGCGGCCTCGACGAGCGGACGAACGTGCCGATCAGCCGGGTCAGCAGCCGCGGCGCGACCGCCGACTCGCCCCGGTGCACCACGCGCACGCCCTCGATCAGCTCCTCGGGGGAGACGTCCTTGGGCAGGAAACCGTCGGCGCCCGCCCGCAGCGCCGCGACCACGTTCTCGTCCAGGTCGAACGTGCTCAGCGCGAGCACCCGCACGCCCGGCAGCTCCGAGGTGATCAGCTCGGTCGCCCGCACGCCGTCGAGCCCCGGCATGTGCAGGTCCATCAGCACCACGTCGGGACGCAGCCACCGGCTCAGCTCGACGGCCCGCTCGCCGTCGCCGGCCTCGCCCACCACGGACAGGTCGGGCTGCGCGTCGAGCATCAGCCGGAACCCCTTGCGGACCAGCTCGTGGTCGTCGACCAGCAGCACCGTGATCATGTTGCCTCCAAGGGGATGCGGGCGTGCACCCGGAATCCTCCCCCGGGACGCGGGCCGGTCGAAAGCCGGCCGCCGCACAGCGCGACCCGCTCGGCCATGCCGCCCAGCCCGAACCCCGGCGCGCCGCCCTGCTGCGGCACGCCGTCGTCTAGCACCTCGACCTCCACCGCCTCGGACTCGTAGGCCAGGCGCACACTGGCCCTGGCGCCGGCCGCGTGCTTGCGGGTGTTGGTCAGGGCCTCCTGCACGATCCGGTAGACGGCGTGGTCCACGGCCGAGGGCAGCGCCACCGGCTCGCCCGTGACGGTCAGGCTGGCGGGCAGCCCGGCGCTCCTGGCCTCGCCGATGAGCGCGGGCAGCCGCTCGGCCCCCACGCCGGTCGCGGCGTCCGGGCCGTCGTTGCCGTCGGCCCGCAGCACGTGCAGCAGCCGGCGCATCTCCGACATCGCCTGGCGGGCCGTCTGCTGGGCGCTCTCCAGCGCCTCGCGGGTGACCTCCTGCTCGGGCGCGAGCGTGGCCCGCGCGCCGCCGACCAGGGCGTTGATCACCGTGATGTGGTGCGCGACGACGTCGTGCAGCTCCCTCGCGATGCGCCGCCGCTCGGCCTGTACGGCGGCGTCGGCGGCCTCCAGCCTGCTGCGTTCGTTCAGCTCGGCCCTGGCCTTGACCAGCGCGCCGATTCCCGCCGGGATCGCGACGACGAAGGCGCCGGCCAGGAACTGCCCGAGGCCCGGCCCCTTGATCTCCATCACCGTGCCGTAGGCGACCATCCCCGTGACCGTCATGATCAGCGACGGACGGCCGGAGGAGTGGCGCGCCAGGCTGTAGAAGGCGATCCCCTCGGGGATGGTGGCCGACGTCACCATTCCGGCCGCGATGCCGATCACGTCGAACGCCGTGACGGCCCCGGCCACCAGCACCGGCCTGCTCCGGCGGACGAGCAGCAGCACGCTGGTCAGCAGGAAGTGCACGGACCCCAGCGCCCCGTCGACCCCCGTCTGGAGGGACGAGATGAGCAGCCCGAGGCCGGGGAACAGGACGAGCACCACCACGATCGTGGTGTCGAAAACCCGGGGACGTCGGAAGAAATGAAAGATTCTGAGGAAAGGTCGCGCCCAGCGCACCATAAAACACTAAGTCACGAAATTTCTGATGCGACCGAGGCCGTCCCCGACGATCACCCGGGCTACAACGGGAACAGGGCGCTGCGGTAACGTCGGCGCAAGGTGAGGGACGCGCGGAGGGCGGGGCATGAGCCGAACGGCACGAGTCATCTGGGACGACGCTCTCACCTCCTACAACTTCGGCCCGAGCCACCCGCTGGCGCCCATCAGGGTCGAGCTGACGATCGCGCTCGCCCGCGCGCTCGGCGTCCTCGACAAGGTCGAGATGGCCGGCTGCGCGCCCGCCGGCGACGACGAGCTGGCCCTGGTGCACGACCGCGGCTACATCGAGGCGGTCAAGGGCGTCTCCGTGGCCGGCGTGCCCGACCTGCGGGCGGGGCTCGGCACCACCGACAATCCGGCCTTCAAGGGCGTGCACGAGGCGTCCGCGCTGATCGCGGGGGCCTCCCTGGCGGCGGCGCGCGCGGTCTGGGAGGGCGCGGCCGAGCACGCGGTCAACGTCGCGGGCGGGCTCCACCACGCCATGCCGGCCGTGGCCAGCGGCTTCTGCGTCTACAACGACCCGGCCCTGGCCATCGCCTGGCTGCTGGAGCAGGGGGCCACGCGGGTGGCGTACGTCGACGTCGACGTGCACCACGGCGACGGCGTGCAGGCCGTCTTCTACGACGACCCCAGGGTGCTCACGATCAGCCTGCACGAGAGCCCGCGCACGCTGTTCCCGGGCACCGGCTTCCCGCACGAGACCGGCGCGGAGGGCACGGCCGTCAACGTGGCGCTCCCGGCCGGCTGCGGCGACTCCGGCTGGCTGCGCGCCTTCCACGCGGTCGTGCCGCCGCTGCTGCGCGAGTTCGGCCCGGAGATCCTGGTCACCCAGCACGGCTGCGACAGCCACGCCCTCGACCCCCTCGCCAACCTCATGCTCAGCATCGACGGCCAGCGCGCGGCCTACGCCGCCCTGCACGAGCTGGCGCACGAGACGGCGGGCGGCCGGTGGATCGCGGTGGGCGGCGGCGGTTACGAGCTCGTCCAGGTCGTGCCGCGCATCTGGACGCACCTCATCGCCGAGGCCGCCGGCCATCCCGTCGACCCGGCCACGCCCACCCCCGACGCCTGGCGCCGGTACGTCAGGGAGCGCACCGGCGAGGCACCCCCGCTGACCATGACCGACGGACGCAATCCGGAATTTCACGACATCTCCGGCGGTTATGACCCAGCGGACCCCATCGACCGTGCGGTCATGGCGACCCGGCAGGCGGTGTTCCCTCTGCACGGCCTCGACCCGATGCCCTGACGACCGCCCTGACGACGCTCGACGTCCTCGCTGCCCCTGATGAGGAAGACCTGTGCTGAGCCGCGACGAACTCCGCCGACACCTGATCCACAGCCGCATCGCCGGTGACGTCGCGACGTCGCGCGAGAACAACCTCGACCACTACAGCTCGCTGGCCAACCGCGACCCGTACTACATGCTCGGCCTGACGTTCGAGCAGCCGTGGACCTTCCGGGACGTCCTCGACCTGATGGCCAAGTCGGCCGGCGTGGTCGCCGATCCCGGCCACCGCCGGGGCCAGGACACCATCGACCCCGACCTGACGATCGACGCGATCGACGCCATGGCGGCGCGCGTCGCGTCCGTGTTGTCGCGGCCGTCCCCGCGGGTGTTGTTCGCCACCGGCCACCCGACCGGGCTGCTCGCCGTCCACCTGCCGCTGGCCAGGTTCGCCGTGGAGCGCGGCGCGACCCTGCTCACCCCGGCCGAGGGCTGGACGTACACCGGCTCCGGCTTCGGACGCCCGCGCCGCATCCGCTACCTTCAGGACATCGCCATGCTCGACGACCGCGGCGGCTTCGTGCACACCCACGACTCGGCCCCGATGCGGCACATGCTCGACGAGCTCGAAGGCCGGCTGCCGGACCTGGTGATCGCCGACCACGGCTGGGCGGGGGCGGCGGGCGAGGCGGGCGTGCCGACGGTCGCCTTCGCCGACAGCAACGACCCCGGCCTGTTCCTCGGCGAGGCCGAGGGAAAGATCGACGTCGTCGTGCCACTCGACGACAATGTGCTACCCCGCTATTACGCTCCGCTGACCGAGCGATTGGTCACTCTGGTCTCACGAGCCCTTTGAGTCGAAAACGGCCCTCCCCATACCGTCTTTTCGCGCCTGCATTCCAAGAGGCTCGCTGTCCCTTTGCCAACTTTTGATGGGGCTTGGGCGACTCTTATGTGTGGCAACTTGGACAGTTCCAAGGTCCAGGCGAGGTGCTCGGCCTGGCTGCTAACCAGCGACTTTACTGGTCCGGCTGACAGGTGGCTCCGCGGACTGAGAAAATAGGGGGTTTGCGCACCCGGAGTCCCGACTTACGCTGACGGCAGTACACGTGCGTGAGCAATGGCACCAGTGGGGATAACCCGGAAACACGTGCGGAAGAGGCGTCCGATGGGTGCAGGCGAAAGACCTCTCAGCGAGGTGAAGTTCCTGACCGTGGCTGAAGTCGCGACGGTCATGAGGGTGTCCAAGATGACGGTGTACCGGCTCGTCCACTCAGGTGAGCTGCCGGCCATCCGAGTTGGCCGGTCGTTCAGAGTGCCCGAGCAGGCGGTCCACGACTATCTGCGGGAGGCCTACATCGAGGCAGGTTGAAGTAGCGGCGCGCCCGAACGCGCCGTGAATTCGGTCGCGGGAGAAGCCCGGCCTGCGCACCACGAGGCCGGGCTCTCACCCCCCAAGGGGCGATCTACCTCGGATCGCCGGTAGTCTGTGACCCGGTGTGCGCTCGCACATCGATTCAGACTTGCTATCAGTACCTGGGGGTCCCGTGGGCTCTGTGATCAAGAAGCGCCGCAAGCGGATGGCCAAGAAGAAGCACCGCAAGCTGCTCAAGAAGACGCGCATCCAGCGGCGTAACAAGAAGTAACCGACGCAGCTGCGAGGCGCTGATGACCCACACCGTGCTTGTCACCGGGGTCTCGCGCCACATAGGCGCCCGGGTGGCGAGCGTCCTCGCGGCTGACCCGGAGATCAGCCGCGTCATCGGAGTGGACACCGTGCCGCCCCCCTCGCTGACGCGGGACGGCGGCATCACTCTGGGCCGGACGGAGTTCGTCCGGGTCGATCTGCGCAGCCCCGACATCGCTGAGGTGATCGCGGCCGCGGACATCGACACCGTTGTGCACATGAGCCTGGTCAGCGCCCCGTCCAAGGGCGATGGCAGGGCTGCCATGAAGGAGCACAACGTCATAGGCACCATGCAACTGCTCGGTGCCTGCCAGCGGTCGTCGACCGTGCGGCGCGTGGTGGTGCGCTCCACCACCGCCGTCTACGGCTCGTCCCCGCGCGATCCGGCGGTGTTCACCGAGGACCTGGAGCCGCACGTCGGTCCGGTCCACGGCTACGCCAAGGACGCGGCGGAGGTCGAGGGCTACGTGCGCGGTTTCGCGCGCCGCCGCCCCGACGTGACGGTGTCGCTGCTGCGCTTCGCCAACTTCATGGGTCCGGGCGTCGACTCGCCGCTCACCCGTTACTTCAGCCAGCCCTTCGTGCCGACGGTGTTCGGCTTCGACCCGCGGTTGCAGTTCGTCCACGAGGACGACGCGGTCGAGGTGTTGCGCAGGATGGCGAACGAAGACCACCCCGGCACGTTCAACGTGGCCGGGGCAGGCGTGTTGCTGCTGTCGCAGTGCGCGCGCCGGGCCGGGCGGGCGTCGCTGCCGCTGTTCGCGCCCGTCTTCCGCACGCTCGGCAACACCGTGCGCAGGCTCGGCCTCGTCGAGTACTCGCCCGAGCAGCTGCGGCTGATGAGCTACGGCCGGGCGGTCGACACCGCCAGGCTGGAGGCCGAGCTGGGCTGGCGGCCCAAGTACACCACCGCGGCGGCCTTCGACGACTTCGTGCGTTCACGGGGTATGCATCCGTTCGGAGGTGTGCGTCCGTGAGCGTGCCGCACGAGGAGGAGGGCCGGGTGATCCCGATCAGCGCCGCGCCGTCCTTCGAGGAGCCCGACCCGCTGGCCCGGCTGCTGGCGTTCGTCCGCCGACGCATCACCGGCGAGTACGAGGTCGACGAGTTCGGCTACGACCCCGAGCTGACCGACAAGGTGCTCCTCGAACTGATCAGACCGCTCTACCACCGCTGGTTCAGGGTCGAGACGGCCGAGCTGAAGAACGTGCCCGCCGAGGGCGGTGCGCTGGTGGTGGCCAACCACTCCGGCACGCTGCCGATCGACGCGCTCATGATGCAGGTCGCCCTGCACGACGAGGCGGGCCGGGCCGTCCGCCTGCTCGGGGCCGACCTGGTCTACCAGCTCCCGCTGCTCGGTCACCTGTCCCGCAAGACCGGCCACACGCTGGCCTGCCCCGAGGACGCCGACCGGCTGCTGCGCAAGGGCGAGCTGGTCGGCGTGTTCCCCGAGGGCTTCAAGGGCGTCGGCAAGCCGTTCTCCGAGCGCTACAAGCTGCAGCGGTTCGGCCGGGGCGGGTTCGTGGCCTCGGCGATCCGCGCGGGCGTGCCGATCGTGCCCACGGCCATCGTGGGGGCCGAGGAGATCTATCCGAAGATCGGCGACCTGAAGTTCCTGGCCCGCATCCTCGGCGTCCCCTACCTGCCGATCACGCCGTTCTTCCCACTGCTCGGGCCGCTCGGGCTGGTGCCGCTGCCGTCCAAGTGGATGATCGAGTTCGGCGAGCCGATCCGCACCGACGAGTACGAGCCCGCCGCGGCCGACGACCCGATGCTGGTGTTCAACCTGACCGACCACGTGCGCGAGGTCATCCAGCAGATGCTCAACGAGTTGCGGCTGCGCAGGGGGCCGGCCTTCCCGCCGTTCCTGTGAAGGGTGCAACCGGTCGCGCCCGGCCGGTGTTCTGCGGGTGTAGTCACTGACACCCGAGAGGAACCTCTTCGATGGATCTCCAGCTTTCCGGCCGTGTGGCCGTCGTCACCGGCGCGTCCAAGGGCATCGGCCTGGTCGTCGCGCGCACCCTGGCGGAGGAGGGCGCGCACGTCGTGGCCGCCTCGCGGACCGCGCCCGACGCCAAGGTGACGCACGTCGCGGTGGACCTGATGGACCCGCAGGCGCCCGCCCGGGTGATCGCCCGAGCCGTCGAGGAGTTCGGCGGGGTGGACATCCTGGTCAACAACGCCGGCGGGCCGCCCCCCGGCGTGACGCTGCCCCGGATCGGGTTCATGGCGCCGGGCGACGACGACTGGCAGGCCATGTTCGAGTTCAACCTGTTCGCGGCCGTACGCATGATCCGCGCGGCCGTGCCCCTCATGGTGGAGCGCGGCGGCGGCTCGATCGTGAACATCTCCTCCGGCTCGGCCCGCCAGCCCGGGGCCATGAACGTGGACTACGGCGCGGCCAAGGCCGCCATGAACCACGTGAGCAAGGCCGTCTCGGAGGAGTACGGCCCGCAGGGCGTCCGGGTGAACACGATCTCGCCCGGCCCGGTGCTCACCGACTGGTGGACCAAGGACGGCGGCGCCGCCGACGTCATCGCCGGGATGGCCGGGGCGTCGAAGGAGGACGTCATCGCCCAGGTCGCCCCCGGCATGATGAAGCTGGCCACCGGACGCCTGGTGAGCCCGCAGGAGATCGCCGACATGGTCGCCCTGCTGGTCTCGCCGCGCTCGGGCAGCACGACCGGCGCCGACATCGCCGTGGACGGCGGGTTCCTCAAGGAGATCTGAACCCTCCTGGCGGGTTGTGGCAAGACATCCGTGACCGATTCTCCACAGAAAGGCGGAGATGATCACGCAACCCGCCACCAGGGGGGCGGACTCGGAGCTCGTGAGCGCCTCCCTGACCGAGCCGGAGGCGTTCGCCGAGCTGTTCGACCGCTACTCCGCCATGCTCTACCGGTACGTCTCCAAACGCCTCGGCCCTGAGCCGGCCGAGGACCTCGTCGGCGAGACGTTCCTCGTCGCGTTCTCCCGCCGCAAGAGCTACGACCTGTCCTACCCCGACGCCAGGCCGTGGCTCTTCGGCATCCTCACCAAGCTCATCTCCCGCCACCACCGCAAGGAGGGGGCGCGGTACCGGGCGTTCCTGCGGTCCCCCCTCGACCAGGACGTGGAGTCGCCCGCCGACCGCGTCGCCGCGGGGGTAACGGCGCAGGCCGCCCGTCCCCGCCTGGCGGGGGCGCTGGCCGCGCTGCCCGCCAAGGACCGGGACGTCCTGCTGCTGATCGCCTGGGGTGACCTCACCTACGAAGAGGTCGCCCAGGCGCTCGGCATCCCGATCGGAACCGTTCGCTCCCGCCTCAACAGGGGCAGGCGGAAGGTGCGGGCCGCGCTCGGCGACACCAACCCCATGCTGGAGGAGGAGTGACCATGGACGACCTGCGGATGCTCCGCGACCTCGGCGGGGAACTGGAGCACGAGCCGCCCCCGACGCTCGTCCGCCAGCGCGACCGCCTGCTGCGGGAGCGCCCGCGGCGCAGGTGGAACGCCTACTGGACGGCCGGCCTGGTCGCCGTGGGCACGGCCGCGGCCGTCGCGGTGCCGACCATGCTGGTCAACGGCAACACCGTGGCCGCCCCGCCGGCGGGCGCGCGGCCGGTCGACATGACCGGCGCCCGCAACATCCTGGTGATCGGCTCCGACACGCGCGGCGGGCCGGGCAACGCCAAGTACGGGCCCGCCACGGCCAGGATGCCCGACAAGGGCGGCAGGCGCTCCGACACCATCCTGCTCGTGCACGTGCCCGCCGACCGCGGCCAGGCCGTCGGGGTCAGCGTGCCGCGCGACTCGATCGTGCAGATCCCGTCGTGCGGGTCCGACCCGGCGCGGAAGGACATGATCAACTCGGCGTACAACACCGGGGGAGCGGACTGCCTGAGCAAGACGCTGGAGAAGCTGACCGGCGTCCGGGTGGACCACACGGTCGAGGTCGACTTCACCGGCTTCAAGGGCATGGTGGACGCGCTCGGCGGCGTGCAGATCACGCTCAGGTCGCCCGTGGACGACAAGGCGTCGAAACTGAAACTGCCCGCCGGCAAAGTCACGCTCGACGGCGAGAGCGCCCTCGGCTACGCCCGCCTGCGCCGCTACGGCGACGGCTCGGACGTCCAGCGGATCAAGCGGCAGCAGATCCTGCTGCTGGCGATGCTGAAGAAGGCGAGGAGCGCGGCCGCCGACCCGGCCCGGCTGAGCGGCTTCCTCGGCGAAGTGCGCAAGTCGATCAGGACGGACCTGAGCCTGGAGGCCATGGTCGAGCTGGCCAGAGCCACGTCCGCGACGCGGGTGTCGTTCGTCACCGTGCCATGGAAACCGGCCCAGAACGACCCCAACCGGATCGAGTGGCGGCAGCCGGAGGCCCGGAAGTTGTTCGAGCGCCTGCGATGACCGGCGCCGGCGTGCGCCCGGCCGTGGACGTCAAGGAGCCGTCCACGTCGCCGGGCCACGCCGTCGTCCTCGTCCGCGGGCGGCTACTGGGAGCGGTAGTGCTTGCGCAGGGCGATGCCCGCCGCGACGCCGCCCGCGATCGCGCCGACCCCGGCCGCGATCGGCAGCGCGGTCATGGTGGCCTTGCGGCCGGTACGGAAGTCTTTGACCGGCCAGTCGTGCTTCCTGGCGTGTTCGCGCAGCTCGCTGTCGGGGTTGATCGCCACCGCGCTGCCGACCAGCGACAACATCGGCAGGTCGTTGGCCGAGTCGCTGTAGGCCGTGCAGCGGGTCAGGTCGAGCCCTTCGCGGCGGGCCAGCGCGCGCACCGCCTCCGCCTTGGCCGGGCCGTGCAGCAGGTCGCCCACCAGATGGCCGGTGTAGACGCCGCCGGCGGTCTCGGCGACCGTGCCGAGCGCGCCGGTGAGGCCGAGCCGCTGGGCGATGACCCGGGCCAGCTCGACGGGCGTGGCCGTGACGAGCCAGACCCGCTGGCCGGCGTCGAGGTGGCTCTGCGCGAGCGCGCGGGTGCCGCCCCAGATGCGGTCGGCCATGACCTCGTCGTAGATCTCCTCGCCGAGCCGGACGACGTCGTCGACCTTGGCGCCCGCGACGAAGGCGAGCGCGGTCTCCCGGGCGACCGCGATGTGCTCGGGGTTCTCGTTGCCGCGCAGCCGGAACACGGCCTGGCCGACGGCGAACTTCAGCAGATCGGATGTGGTGAACATGCCGCGCGTGGCCAGCCCGCGGGCGAAGTGGTAGATGGACGCGCCGCGCATCATGGTGTTGTCGACGTCGAAGAAGGCCGCCGCCTCCAGGTCGGGCTCGACCGGCTCGGCCGGCGCGACGGTGACCGCCGCCCGCGCCGCGGCCTCGCCGGCGGCCTCGGCCCCAACCTCGTGTCGTCGTCGCATTAGCCGCCACATGCGGTTCAGCTTACCTAGCCGGTGCCACGAGCCCTTCGATGTAGTCGAGGTAGCCGGCGGCCTGTCCCTTCTGTGCCTCGGTGAGGTGGTCAAGCATCGGTTCGACCGTTTCCCGCTGCTTCTGGGCGAATTTCTTGATCTTGGACGAACGGGGCTGCGTACGCGTCAGCCGGCTGATCCCGGAGCGGGTGGAGTCCTCCATGTCCTTGAGCGTCTGGCCGACCAGCGGGCTGTCGGTGGACGAGCCGAGCAGGCTGGCGACCTCCTTGGCGCGGGTCTCGGCCGAGGCCAGCTCGCGCTCGCCGCGTTGGGCGTCGTCGGTGCTCAGGTGCACCAGGGTGCTCTCCGCGGCCCTCTTGAGCGGGTAGAGCGTGTCGCCAGGGACCGCCTGGTACGTGGCGAAGGACGCCACCATCATGGCCCCCGCCAGACCCAACGTGGCGACCTGGGACAGCAGCGGACGGCGACGGCGGCGTACGGGCGGGACGGCCGGGGCCGGCGCGAGCTCCTCGTCGGGCGCCGACAGCAGCAGGCGGCCGGAGACCAGGTCCGCGCGCAGCCGCTCGCGGAAGGCCGGCTCGGGCCCGCCGCCCAGAGACGGGCCGTGCAGCTCCGTGAGACGCTCGATGACGAGCTCCCGCCGCCTGCGCGCCCTACTCATGACAGCTCCCTGAGGGATCCAGCCGTGACAACTGGCCTAACGAGGTGCGGGTGGGAGAGGTTACGCCAGGTCGTGCTTGAGTGCCCTGGCGAGCGTTCGAATGGCCCGAAACTGCAGCGCTTTGATCGCTCCACTCTTCTTCCCCATGATCAACGCGGTTTCCGCGAGCGAGAGGCCGTGCAGGAAGCGCAGCACCACGCATTCCTGCTGGTCGGGATTGAGATCGCGGACGGCGCGCAGCACCCGGTCGTTCATGATGGCCGTGACCACCGCGTTCTCCGGGATGTGCGCGCCTTCGAGCGGCACGTCGATCAGCTCTCCCGTCGGGATCTCCAGTCGGTAGCGGCCGGACTTGAAGTGGTCGGCCACCAAATTCCTGGCGATGGTGACGAGCCAGGCGCCGAAGTCCCGGCCCTGCCAGGTGAAGTCGCCGATCCTGCGCAGCGCGCGCAGGAAGGTCTCGCTGGTCAGGTCCTCGGCGAGCTGGTGGGAGCCGACCCGGAAGTAGATGTAGCGGTAGACGAGGTCCACATAGCGGTCGTAGAGCGTGCCAAAGGAGTCCGTGCATCCGTTCTTGGCGTGCAGCACCAGCGTACGGATGTCGTCGGGCACTTCTTCGCGCACGCCAAGCTCGCCCGTCCGGGCAGGTCCAGCGACCGCTGGAGCAAGCAGCCCGGCGAACGGCCACGAATCAGGCATCCGGTATCCCTAGGGGTAAGGGGTGCGGCGTGCTCGAATACTCTAGAAATCAACTGGAAATTCCACAATCCGCGCCTGCTGGGCTGGCTACGAGTAATCGCCCTATACCGTATAGGCGCATACCCCACAGCCTGCGGCGAAGCCCCTCATGGAGCGCCTGTTTCCTCTTCGGCTACCGGCCGGGAGGCATCGTCCGGCAGCATTGGAGTCACCATGGAGATCCTCGTTGCTGTCATAGCCCTTGCCGGTGCGCTCCTCGCCGCCGTCGCGACAGGCGCCCTGATCAGGCGGCTGCGCGACGAGCCCGAGGGGTGGTTGATCGCCTGGACCGTTGCAGCCGGCGCCCTGTGCCTGTCGCTGGCCGCGATCGGCGTCGGTCACGTCCTGGGGTTCGGATCGGTCACCTTCCGCCTCTACCAGGTGACCGGGTCGCTGCTGGCGCCGCTCTGGCTGGCCGTGGGCCTGATCCAGCTGCTGTCCGACAAGGTGCCACCGAGGTTCCTGGCCTGGCTGTTCGGCATCGCGCTCACCGTCGTCTCCGTCGCGATCCTGACCTTCGACCCGCTCAGGTCCACCGACCTGGGCAAGGCGCTGCCGACCGGCGCGGCCACGTGGGGGCTCATCCCCGACTACCTGCTCGCCGGCGTGCACACGATCGACGTGCTCGTCCTGCTGGCGTGCGTGGTGGTGGCCGCGCTCAAGTGGCGCGGCGGCGACGAGTACGACACCGACAACCTCCACGCGGTCCTGGTCATCGCGCCGTCGAGCATCGCCCTGGTGGGCGCCATGCGGTTCGCGGTGCCGCCGCTGTTCACCACCGCGCTGCTCGCGGTGGGCGCGGCGGCGATCTGGTACACCGTGCTGCGCCCGCTGGCGCCGTACGAGGACGACGAGGACGACCTGGAGGCGCCGCACGACGAGGTGGAGCGCCGGCCGGGCCGCAGGGTCGCGCCCGAGCCCGTGCCCATGCCCGTTCCCGTGCCGGCCGCCGAGCCGCCTCCCGTGGCGCCCCCGCGCCGCTCGCCCGGCCTGGGCGACCTGGTGGCCGAGTACCGGGCGGGCGACCAGCAGGTCGACTACGCCGCCCGGATGGGGGCCGCGCCCGAGTCGGGCCCCGCGACCGGCTACATCATGAACGGCTCCCCGCCCCCGCGCATGGACACCTCCCCGCGCATGGACGCCCAGCCCTCCCGGCCCGACTACTCGATGCCCGGCACCGGCGTGGCCTACCCCGGCGCCGAGCTGTTCACCCCGTCGCAGCCCCAGCAGGCGGGTGGCAGGCCCTCGCCCAGCATCTACGGCCTGCTCACCGTCTTCACGATCATGGACGGCGCCGGCGACGCGTTCGACCGCCTGGCCGAGGCCACCGTCGAGGCCGTGCGCCGCGGCGAGCCCGACACGCTCGTCTACGCCTGCCACGCCGTCAAGTCGGCCCCCCTGCAGCGCATCGTCTACGAGCTCTACCGCGACGAGGTCGCCTACCGCGACCACCAGCGCCAGCCGCACGTCGAGCGTTTCCTCAACGAGCGTCAGGCGATGGTCCTGGCCACCAACGTCATCGAGCTCAACGTCAACGCCGCGAAGGTGGTGCCGCTGCCCACCGTCATGTTCTAGGCCAGGGCGGCGCGCAGGCGGGCCTCGTCGACCCGCCAGAAGTCGTGCTGCACGCCGTCGATCAGCGTCACCGGGATCATCTCCCAGTACTTCTCCCTGAGCTCCTCGGAGGAGTCGATGCTGACCTCCTCCCACGGCACGCCCAGCTCGCCGGCCACCCTGGCGATGACCGCGCGGGCGTCGTCACAGAGGTGGCAGCCGGGTTTGCCGAGCAAGGTGATGCGATGCATGTCCCCAACCGTAGCGCCCCTACTTTGTGCATCGGTTCACAAAGGGATTAACCTGAAAGACGGTTCTAATCCGTTCAGCGGTCCCCACCGCCCGTTCCCTGGAGCTCCGGCACGTGAAGAGCCCGTCCCAGTCCCGTGACCGCGGCATCCCCGAGGCGACGGTCGCCAGGCTTCCGTTGTACCTCCGGGCGCTGCACGGGATGGCGGAGCGCGGCATCGCGACCGTGAGCTCGGAGGACCTGGCCGTGGCCGCGGGCGTGAACTCGGCCAAGCTCCGCAAGGACCTCTCGCACCTCGGCTCATACGGCACCCGCGGCGTAGGCTACGAGGTGGAGTACCTCGTCTACCAGATCTCCCGCGAACTCGGCCTCACCCAGGACTGGGCGGTCGCGATCGTCGGGGTCGGCAACCTCGGCCGCGCCCTGGCGAACTACGGCGGCTTCGTCTCCAGAGGCTTCCGCGTGGCCGCGCTCTTCGACGCCGACCCCGAAGTCGTGGGCGACACCATCGCGGGGTTGAATGTGGAGCACATCGACGAACTGGAAGCCGTCATCAAGCGGCGTGGAGTCTCGATCGTGGTACTGGCGACACCGGCGGCAGCGGCGCAGGAAGTGTGCGACCGTGTTGTCGCCGTGGGCGTGACCAGCATCCTGAACTTCGCCCCAGTCGTTCTCACCGTTCCGGACACCGTCGACGTCCGGAAGGTCGACCTATCAATCGAACTGCAGATTCTCGCGTTCCACGAGCAACGCAAGGCTGGGGGGCCACTCATGGCGGTGGACGGTCAATGAGTGTTCTGGCGATCGGACTCAGCCATCGGACCGCTCCGGTGGCTCTTCTGGAACGCGTCTCGGTGACCGGCGACGCGCTGGTCAAGCTGCTGCACGACGTGCAGCAGGACACCAGCGTCGCGGAGGCCATGGTGATCTCGACCTGCAACAGGGTCGAGATCTACGTCACGGTCGACCGCTTCCACGCCGCGGTCACCTCGATCAGCGGGCTGCTGGCCGTTCACTCCGGGGTGCCGGCCGACGAGCTGACCCCGCATCTCTACGTGCACTACGAGGAGCGGGCCGTCGAGCACCTGTTCTCGATGGTGTGCGGCCTCGACTCCATGGCCGTCGGCGAGGGCCAGATCCTGGGCCAGGTCCGCCAGGCGCTCAAGCTCGCCCAGAAGCACGGCACGGTCGGCGCGACCCTCAACGAGCTGACGCAGCAGGCGCTGCGCGTCGGCAAGCGCGCCCACACCGACACCGGCATCGACCAGGCGGGCCCCTCGCTGGTCTCGGCGGGCCTCGCGCTCGCCGGCGACCTGGCCGGGCGGCGGGCGCTGGTGGTGGGCGCGGGCTCGATGAGCTCGCTGGCCGCCGTCACGCTGCAGCGCGCCGGGGTCACCGACATCGTCGTGGCCAACCGCACGTACGAGCGGGGCGCGCGGCTGGCCGAGTCGGTCGGCGGCCGGGCCGTCGCGTTCGCGGCCGTGCGCGAGGAGCTGGCGGGCGCCGACGTCGTCATCACCTGCACCGGCGCCGGGCGGCACGTCATCACCCCCGACATGCTGACCAGGGGCGTGTTCCTGCTCGACCTGGCGCTGCCGCACGACATCGACCCGGCCGTGCGCGAGGTGCCCGGCGTCACGCTGGTCGACCTGGAGACGATCCAGGAGTCCGGCATCGGCTCGCGCGGCGGCGACGCCGTCGAGTCCGTGCGCGCGCTCGTGGCCGAGGAGCTGAACGCCTACCTCGACGCCGCCCGCGCCGCCCGCGTCACCCCGACCGTGGTGGCGCTGCGCAGCAAGGCGGCGGGCGTGGTGGAGTCCGAGCTGGGCCGCCTGATGATGCGCATGCCCGATCTCGACGACAAGGCCAGGGACGAAGTCGCCATGACCGTGCAGAGGGTCGTTGACAAACTGCTTCACGAGCCGACTGTGCGTGTCAAGCAGCTCGCCGCCGGTCCAGGGGGCGATCATTATGCGGAAGCCCTGCGTGAATTGTTCAATCTCGATCCGAAGATGCCCGCGGCCGTGAGGGAGGTGGAGCTGTGAACCTGCGGTTGGGGACCCGCCGCAGCATGCTGGCGACCACGCAGTCCCAGATGGTGGCCGACGCCCTCACCGGGCGCACCGGGCACCGGGTCGAGCTGGTGGGCGTGACGACCTTCGGCGACGTGACCAAGGCGCACCTGGCGCAGCTCGGCGGCACCGGCGTGTTCGTCAGCGCGTTGCGCGACAAGCTGGTCGAGGGCGAGATCGACTTCGCCGTCCACTCGCTGAAGGACCTGCCGACCAAGCAGGACCCGCGCTTCACGCTGGCCGCGCTCCCCGAGCGCCACGACCACCGCGACGCGCTGGTCGGCTCGCACAAGTTCGCCGACCTGCCCGCCGGGGCCAGGGTCGGCACGGGCTCGCCGCGCCGCGTCGCCATGCTGAGCGCGCTCCGTCCCGACCTGGAGTACGTCCCGATCCGCGGCAACGCCGACACGCGCATCGGCAAGATCGCCGCGGGCGAGCTCGACGCCGTCGTGCTGGCCAGCGCCGGGCTCACCAGGCTCGGCCGCGGCGGCGAGATCGCGCAGATCTTCGAGGTCGAGGAGCTGCTGCCCGCGCCCGGTCAGGGCGCGCTCGCCGTGGAGTGCCTGGCCCCGCGCACCGACCTGATCGAGACCCTGTCCGTGCTCGACGACCCGCGCACGCGCAGCGCGGTGACCGCCGAACGCGCCGTGCTGTCCGCCCTGGAAGCAGGCTGCGCCGCCCCCGTGGGTGCTTTCGCGGCCGATGACGGGCACACTCTGAACCTGACCGCCGTGGTCGTCTCCATCGACGGCCGCGAAGCGGTCCGCAAGTCCGCCGCCGGCTCTCCTTCGGAGGCTGCACAGCTGGGCCGCCTCCTGGCGGCCGAGATGATCGCCGAAGGGGCCGACAGATTGATGGGGGAGCAATCCCATTGAGCTCCGATAGTCCAACCTCCGGTTTCGTCGCCTTCGTGGGGGCGGGTCCCGGTGACCCCAACCTGCTGACGCTCCGCGCCGCCGAACTTCTCGGCAAGGCGGACGCCGTCGTGCTCGACGACGAGCAGTTCGGCCCGCTGCTCAAGCACTGCCGCCAGGGCGTCGAGGTCGCCGAGGGCGACTACGTCCAGCGGGCCAAGGCCGGGCAGCTCGTGGTGCGCCTGTGCGCGGGCGACCCCATGTTGTTCTCCTCGATCGACGACGAGGTCGCGGCCTGCGTGGCGGCGGAGGTGGACTTCGAGATCGTGCCCGGCGTGCCGCCCGCGACCGCGGTGCTCACCTACGCCGGCATCCCGGCGGCCACGGCCGTGCCCGAGTTCCGCGTCGTCGACGCCGCTCAGGAGCAGGACTGGTCGTCCCACGCCGCCACCCGCGGCACGCTGGTGATCTACAACGGCATCACCGAGGCCGTCGCCATCGGCAAGGCGCTGATCGCCGGCGGCAAGCCCGACACCACGCCGGTCGCCGTCAGCAGCGGCGGCACCACCACCGAGCAGTACACCGTCGTGTCCTCGCTCGGCCGGCTGCAGGCCGACCTCAAGCACGCCGGGTTCACCGAGCCCGCGCTGATCGTGGTCGGCGAGGCCGTCGGGCAGCGCGAGCGGCTGTCGTGGTTCGAGACCAAGCCGCTGTTCGGGTGGCGGGTGCTGGTGCCGCGTACGAAGGAGCAGTCCCGCAGCCTGTCCGAGCAGCTCGTGGCCTACGGCGCGGTGCCCGAGGAGGTGCCGACCATCTCGGTCGAGCCGCCGCGCACGCCGCAGCAGATGGACCGCGCGATCAAGGGCCTGGTCACCGGCCGCTACGAGTGGGTGGCCTTCACCAGCGCCAACGCCGTCAAGGCGGTGCGCGAGAAGTTCGAGGAGTACGGGCTCGACGCGCGGGCCTTCGCCGGGCTCAAGGTGGCCGCCGTGGGCGAGGCCACCTCGCGGGCCCTGGTCGAGTTCGGCGTCAAGCCCGACCTGCTGCCCTCGGGTGAGCAGTCCTCCGAAGGGCTGGTGGCCGAGTGGCCGCCCTACGACTCGATGCTCGACCCGATCAACCGGGTGCTGCTGCCCCGGGCCGACATCTCGACCGACACGCTGGTGGCCGGGCTCACCGAGCTGGGCTGGGAGTGCGACGACGTGACGGCGTACCGGACGGTGCGCGCCGCGCCGCCGCCCGCGCCCATCCGCGAGGCGATCAAGGGCGGCGGCTTCGACGCCGTGCTGTTCACCTCGTCCTCCACCGTGCGCAACCTGGTCGGCATCGCGGGCAAGCCGCACAACGTCACCGTGATCGCGGTGATCGGGCCGCAGACGGCCAAGACGGCCGAGGAGTTCGGGCTCCGGGTCGACGTCATGTCCGACAAGCCATCCGCATCAGCCCTGGCCGCAGCGCTGGCCGAGTTCGGTGCCAAGCAGCGCCAGGCGGCCGTGGCCGCGGGTGACAGCCCCCGCAGGCCCTCCCAGAACCGCCGTGGCGCCAGGAGGAGAGCCAAGTGAGCGCCCAGTTCCCCGTCGCACGTCCCCGGCGTCTGCGCCGCAGCCAGGCGCTGCGCCGGATGGTGTCGGGCACGCGGCTGCACGCCGCGGACCTGATCCTGCCGATGTTCGTCAAGGAGGGCATCGACGCGCCGCAGCCGGTGTCGTCCATGCCGGGCGTGTTCCAGCACACCCGCGACTCGCTGCGCAAGGCCGCGCACGACGCGGCCGAGGCGGGCGTGGGCGGCCTGATCCTGTTCGGCATCCCCGCGGTCAAGGACGCGATCGGGTCGGCGGCCGACGACCCCGACGGCATCCTCCAGGTCGCGCTGCGCGAGGTGACCGCCGAGGTCGGCGACGCCCTCGTGGTCATGGCCGACACCTGCCTCGACGAGTTCACCGACCACGGCCACTGCGGGATCCTGACCCCGTCCGGCGAGGTGGACAACGACGCCACGCTCGAGCGTTACGCCTCCATCGCGCTGGCCCAGGCCGCCGCCGGCTCCCAGATGATCGCGCCGAGCGGCATGATGGACGGCCAGGTCGGCGCCATCCGCGCCGCGCTCGACGGGGCCGGCCACGCCGACGTCCCGATCCTGTCCTACTCCGTCAAGTACGCCTCCGCCTTCTTCGGCCCGTTCCGTGAGGCCGCCGAGTGCGCGCCGCAGTTCGGCGACCGCAGCACCCACCAGCAGGACCCGGCCGGTCCGCTGGAGGAGGCGCTGCGCGAGGTCAGGCTCGACCTGGCGGAGGGCGCCGACGCCGTCATGGTCAAGCCGGCACTGGCCTACCTCGATGTCATCACCCGGGTGCGCGACGCGGTCGACGTGCCGGTGGCGGCCTACCAGGTGAGCGGCGAGTACGCGATGGTCGAGGCGGCCGCGGCCAACGGCTGGATCGACCGCGACCGGACGATCATGGAGTCGCTGGTCGCCATCAAGCGCGCCGGCGCCGACATGATCCTCACGTACTGGGCGACGGAAGTGGCGCGACGGCTCTAACCAAGGGGTTTCCCGTCAACTCCTGAGGCGTGTGCGTTAGAGTGCGATGACAAGTGCTGGTGTGTCCCGCGGTGTGCGAACGGCCCGGAGCCGGGACCTCCTCAGGCGCTGACTCGACGGGAGACACCATGGTGGGGGTACCACTGGCTCGGCGTACCAGAAAGCGGTCGCGGCCGACACGCATCGATTCCGTGCTGGAGTACGCGTCCCTGGGCTGGCCCGTCGTGCCGGGTGCCTTTCCGCTGCGGCACGGTCCGCGCGCGTGTTCGTGCGACCGCGTCGGCTGTCCCGATCCCGGCGCCCATCCGCTCTCGCCCGCCTGGCACATGCAGGCCACGACGGACACGACGCTGCTGACCCGCTGGTGGGAGAGCGAGCCGGAGGCCAACGTGATCCTGCCCACAGGGCGCGTGTTCGACGTGTTCGACGTACCGCTCGCCTCCGGCCTGTCGGCCCTCACCAGGATCGACGCCGCCGGAGCCCACCCAGGCCCGGTCGCCGCTCAAGGCGACCGGGTCTTGTTTTATGTGGCCACCCGCGGCAACCCCGAGGACGAGGACGAGTGGTGGTCCTGCCAGCTCGACTGCGACCCGGCCACCATCGACGACACGCCGGGCCTGCGCTGGCACTGCCGCGACAGCTACGTGGTCGCGCCGCCCTCCACGCTGCCCTCGGGCCAGCCGGTCTCCTGGCTCCGGCCCCCGGACGGCCGTCCGCTGCCCGACCCGCTGCGCATCCTGGAATGGCTCGCCGACTGAGCACGCCCCGCGGCGGGGGCACGGGCCTGCGGGACTAACCTGGGTCGGGTGAGCCGTACACAGAACTCCGAAGATCTTTTCACCCGCGCCAGGGAAGTGGTGCCCGGCGGCGTCAACTCGCCTGTGCGCGCGTTCGGCGCGGTGGGCGGCACGCCGCGTTTCATGGCCTCGGGCCAGGGCCCGTACATCACCGACGTCGACGGCAACCGCTACGTCGACCTGGTCTGCTCCTGGGGCCCGATGATCCTCGGCCACCGGCATCCCGCGGTCGTCGAGGCCGTCTCCGGCGCGATCGCCCACGGCTTCTCCTACGGCACCGCCACGCCGGGCGAGGTCGAGCTGGCCGAGGAGATCGTCTCCAGGATGGCGCCGGTCGAGAAGGTGCGCCTGGTCAGCTCCGGCACCGAGGCGACGATGAGCGCGGTGCGCCTGGCGCGCGGCTTCACCGGGCGGTCCAAGGTGATCAAGTTCGCCGGCTGCTACCACGGGCACGTCGACGCCCTGCTGGCCTCGGCCGGGTCGGGGGTGGTGACGTTCGGGCTGCCGGACACGCCCGGGGTGACCGGGGCGTCGGCGGCCGACACGATCGTGCTGCCGTACAACGACGTCCAGGCGGTGGAGGAGGCGTTCGCGGCCGCCGAGGTGGCCTGCGTGATCACCGAGGCGTGCCCGGCGAACATGGGCGTCGTCCCGCCGCGCGACGGGTTCAACGCCCGGCTGCGCGAGCTGTGCACGGCCAACGGCGCGCTGCTCATCGTCGACGAGGTGCTGACCGGCTTCCGCGTCTCGTCCGCCGGCTGGTACGGCCTCGACCCGGTCGACGCCGACCTGATGACGTTCGGCAAGGTCATGGGCGGCGGCCTGCCCGCGGCGGCGTTCGGCGGCCGGGCCGACGTGATGGCCTTCCTGGCTCCGGAGGGCCCGGTCTACCAGGCGGGCACGCTGTCCGGCAATCCGCTGGCGTGCGCCGCCGGCCTGGCGACCCTGCGCGCCCTCGACGCCGACGCCTACGCGCGCATCGACGCCGCCGCGCTCGCGGTGGGCGACGCGGCGGCCGAGGCGCTGGCGAAGGCGGGCGTGCCCCACCGGTTGCAGCGTGCCGGCAGCCTGTTCTCGATCTTCTTCGCCGAGGGCGAGGTGAGCAACTTCGACCAGGCCAGGGCCCAGAACACGGCGGCCTTCACCGCGTTCTTCCACGCGATGCTCGACCAGGGCGTCTACCTGCCGCCGTCGGCGTACGAGGCGTGGTTCCTGTCGGCCTCGCACGACGACGAGGCGCTCAACCGGATCGCCGAGGCCCTGCCGGCAGCGGCGAAGGCGGCCGCGGCGGTTCTGTGACCCGGCGCGGCCTGGTGCCGGCGTACAGCACGCCGGCGACGATGAGGGCCGCGGCCAGGAGTTCGGTCCAGGAGAGTGGCTCGCCGGCCACCAGCGCGGCCGACGACATGCCGAACACCGGCACCAGCAGCGTGTACGGCGCCACGGTCGAGGCGTCGTACCGGCGCAGCAGCCAGCCCCACACGCCGAACCCGCCGAGCGTCGAGACGAAGGCCACGTAGGCCAGCGACAACCAGCCCTCGGCGGGGGCGGTCAGCACGGGCGGCCCCTCGACCAGCAGCGACAGCAGCAGGAGGGGCGGCGCCGAGAAGGCGCTCACCCAGACCATGAACCGCAGCGAGTCCGGCGGCGCGGCCCTGCGCTGCACCACGTTGCCGAGCCCCCAGGCCGCGGCGGCGGCCACGCACAGGGCGAAGGCGCCCAGCGGGCCGGACACCCCGAAGTCGAACGCGACCAGGGCCAGGCCGCCGAAGGCGACCGCCAGGCCGAGGACGCGGCGGGCGGTGAGCCGCTCGCCGAGCAGCGTCACCGCGAACAGCACGGTGAACAACGCCTGCATCTGCAGGACGAGAGAGGTCAGCCCGGCCGGCATGCCCGCTCGCATGCCCACCAGCAACAGGCCGAACTGACCCACTCCGAGAGTGGCCGCCACCCCGGCGACCCAGCGCCACGGGACTCCCGGCCGCCCCGCGAGCAGCAGGGCGGGGAACGCCGCCAGGGTGAACCTGATCCCCGCGTACAGCAGGGGAGGGAAGTGCTTCAGGCCGACCTGCATGACGACGAAGTTGAAGCCCCACACGGCCGCGAGGCCGACGGCGAGGGCGAGGTGGCGGGGGCTCACGCAGAGCGGGTCTTCTGGTACCTGTTGCGCTGCTCGCGAGCCTGCTCGGCGAGGACCTTCAGGTACGAGGTGGAACGGGTCTCGGGCTTCCTGCTCTTAATGATTCGCATGCATATATTTTCATCTGCTTCAGATACAAGGACAAGCGAGACTTTCTACGCTAAACCCTTTAGTCTGGCTTACATGTTGGACCTGAACCGGCTCAAGGCACTTCACGCCGTGCACGTGTACGGGTCGGTCGGCGCGGCGGCCGACGCGCTCATGGTCACGCCGTCGGCCGTCAGCCAGCAGATCGCCAAGCTGGAGCGGGAGACGGGCGCCCGGCTCATGGAGCGCAGCGGCCGGGGCGTGCGGCTGACCGACGCCGCCGGCCTGCTCGCCGAGCACGCCGAGCGCATCCTGGCCCTGGTCGAGACCGCGGAGGCGGACTTCGAGGCGCTGCGCGGCGAGGTCGTCGGCCGGCTCGGCATCGCCGCCTTCGCCACCGCGACCCGCGGCCTGATGCCGGGCGCGCTCGTGCAGCTCAAGAGGCACCACCCCGACCTGCACGTGCAGCTCTACGAGCGTGAGCCCGAGCGGGTGCTGCGCGAGGTGGCCAGGGGCGAGCTGGACCTGGGCGTGATGCAGGACTGGCTCAACCGGCCCATCGCCATGCCCGAGGGCCTGTCCAGGGCCACGCTGCTCGACGACGTGGCCGACGTCGCCATCCCCGCCGACCATCCGCTGGCCGAGCGCAGGGAGGTGGGGCTGGCCGAGCTGCACGGCGAGCGGTGGATCAGCTCCTCGCCCGGCACCGTCTGCCACGACTGGCTGGTCTTCACGCTGCGCAACGCCTCGCTGGAGCCGGAGATCGCGTGCATGGCCGACGAGTACCCCACCCAGCTCGCGCTGGTCGCCGCCGGGCTCGGCTGCGCGATCGTGCCGCGCCTGGGCCGCGACTGCGTGCCCGACGGCGTGCGGCTGGTCCCGATCATGCCGCGGCAGACGCGCCGCATCTACGCGGTGTGGCGCACCGACGCGGCCCGCCGGCCCGCGATCAGGGCCACGGTCGAGGCCCTGATCAGCGTCAGCCGCGAACAGGAGAACGCCTGGGCGGTCAGCTGAGCGCGATCGCCACCACGCCGCCGAGGATCACGCCGGCCGCCAGCAGCCGCCGCCGCAGGTCGCCCTCGGCCAGCAGCCGCCCGCCGAGCAGCACCGCGATCAGCACGCTCACCTCTCGTGCCGGCGCCACCACGCTCACCGGCGCCATCGTGAACGCGATCAGGACCAGCAGGTACGACAGGAAGATCAGGAACGCCGCCCCCACGATCCGCGACCGGTGCTCCCGCCACACCTGCCCGACCATCCGCCGCCTGCCCCCGGCGACGAACGGCGTCAGCGCCAGCGCCCGCCCGACCTCCCCGAGGTAGTTGAGCATGATCGGCGCCACCGCGAACGCGCTGACCACCTGCGAGTCCCACACCGTGTACCCGGCGATGAACAGCCCCACGACCAGCCCCGACACCAGCCCCCGCAGGTCGCCCCGCCCGGCCGCCCCGCCGCTCATCATGAA
Source organism: Nonomuraea sp. NPDC005692 (assembly GCF_040631115.1). Taxonomy (NCBI): domain Bacteria; kingdom Bacillati; phylum Actinomycetota; class Actinomycetes; order Streptosporangiales; family Streptosporangiaceae; genus Nonomuraea; species Nonomuraea sp. NPDC005692. The sequence continues at coordinate 196,245 of NZ_JBEXYU010000002.1, forward strand.
CACCCCGACCCCGACGAGCGCGATCCCGGCCACGCCGGCCGGCGCCGGGTGCTCGTCCAGGAACAACACGGCGACCAGGCTGGCCAGCATCGGCCCCGTCCCGCGGGCGACGGGGTAGACCAGCGACAGGTCGCCCGCGCCGTAGCCGCGCTGGAGCAGCACGAAGTACCCCAGGTGCAGGGCCGTGCTGCCGCAGATCACCGCCAGGTCGCCCCACGACAGCCGGGCGCCCGTGACCAGCAGGAACCCGGCGAACAGCGGGCTCCACACCACCGTGGCCACGACCCCGACCAGCCAGAGGAAGACGATGCCGTCGGCCTGGGACGCCTTCTTGCTCAGCAGGTTCCAGGTGGCGTGCGCGACGGCGGCGACGAGAATGAGGACCAGCGCCCAAGGGCTCATCCGGGCGACTCCTTCCAGGGGTGACGGAGAGGAGCCTCCAGGCTTTTGTCCCGTCAGCTGTACGGCCCGGCGGGCCGCGGCGCCGCTCGGACCTGTCTTCCGGCCCTGGCTGTGTGACGGGGGAGGCGGACCGGACGCGGAACCCTAGGCGCAGTCGTCCCGACCATACCCCCGCGCGAAATGCCGGACCAGGCAGCCCCTGACTATGACCGGCATCGAAACGGATAGGCTGTGGCACACCATGGCTGAAACCACCGTCGTCCACCTTTTGCGCCACGGTGAGGTGCACAATCCCGGCGGCATCCTGTACGGCAGGCTGCCCGGCTACCACCTGTCCGACACCGGCAGGCTCATGGCCGAGACGGTCGCCAAGGCCGTCGGCGGCCGCGACATCGTCGCCGTCCACAGCTCGCCGCTCGAACGCGCGCTGGAGACCGCGGCCCCGCTCGCCGACAAGCTCGGCCTCGACGTGACCAAGGACGACCGCCTGCTCGAAGCGGCGAACATGTTGCAGGGTCGTCCGGTCGGCCAGGGGCTGGCCATCCTTCGCAACCCGCGCAACTACCGCTATTTCTGGAACCCGCTGCGCCCGTCGTGGGGCGAGGCGTACCCGGCGATCGTGGCGCGCATGAAGTCGGCCGTCGACGACGCCAGGGCGGCCGCCCGCGGGCACGAGGCCGTGCTGGTCAGCCACCAGCTCCCGATCTGGACGATCAGGATGGCCGCCGAGGGCCGCCGGCTCTGGCACGACCCGCGCCGTCGGCAGTGCGCGCTGGCCAGCCTCACCACGTTCACCTTCGAGGGCGACCGCCTGGTCAGCGTCGGCTACAGCGAGCCGGCCGGGTCGCTCAGTTCGGGGCCGTCGATACCAGGGGCCTGATGTCGGGGCCATGTCTGCCCGCCGGTAGAGTTGCAAGCTCTACCGGTTGTAGTACAAGGAGATCATCCTCCGTGCGCGCGACGTCCATCTCCCTCGTTCTCCTGGCCGCGCTGGCCGCGGGCTGCGCGGCAAACCAGAGCGGGCAGCCCCAGGTGGGCGACACCCGGTTCGTCGCGGGCGACGGCAAGATGCAGGTCTTCGACGCCGCCGACCGCAAGGCGGCCCCGCCGGTCGAGGGCCCCACGCTCGACGGCGGCACTGCCTCGCTGGCCGCCCACAAGGGCAAGGTCGTGGTGATCAACTTCTGGGCCTCGTGGTGCGGCCCGTGCCGGGCCGAGGCGCCGGTGCTCAAGGAGGTCGCCGCCAAGACCAAGGGCGACGTGCAGTTCATCGGCATCGACTTCAAGGACCGCCAGGCCGACGCCCTCGCCTTCGAGCGCACCGAGCAGACCGGCTACTCCCACATCTTCGACCAGCCCGGCAAGGTCGCGCTGTCCTTCCAGGGCACCGTGCCGCCCGCGGCGATCCCGTCCACTCTGGTCATCGACAAGCAGGGCCGCATCGCGGCCAGGGCGCTCGGGGCGGTCAAGTACACCGACCTGATGAACACGGTGACCAAGGTGCGCGATGAGTGACGTCGTCGCCTCGGGCTCGCTGCTGCTCGCGGTGCCGATCGCGCTGCTGGCCGGGGTGGTGTCGTTCCTGTCGCCGTGCGTGCTGCCGCTGGTGCCGGGCTATCTGTCGTACGTGACGGGCATGAGCGCCGACCCCAAGCGGGGGCGGCTGGTGCTCGGCACGGTGCTGTTCGTGGCCGGGTTCGCGCTGGTGTTCGTGCTCAGCGGCGCGCTGTTCGGCGGGCTCGGCTCGATCATGCTGGGCAACGCCCAGGTCATCACTCGGGTGCTGGGCGTCCTGACGATCCTGCTCGGGCTGGCCTTCCTCGGCGTGCTGCCCGGCCTGATGCGCGACGTGCGCATCCACAAGCTGCCGGCCGCGGGCCTGGCCGGCGCGCCGCTGCTCGGCGTGGTGTTCGGCCTTGGCTGGACGCCGTGCATCGGCCCCACGCTGGCCGTCGTGCTCACGCTCGGGCTCAACGAGGGCAGCGCCTCGCGCGGCGCGCTGCTGGCCGTGGCCTACGCGCTGGGCCTCGGGCTGCCGTTCGTGGCCGCCGCCCTGGCCTACAGCAAGGCCCTGCGCACGTTCCAGGCCGTGCGCAGGCACACCCGGCTGATCACCAGGATCGGCGGGGGCATGATGGTGGCCGTCGGGCTGCTGCTCGTCACCGGACTGTGGGGTGCGATGATCGCGGCCATGCAGGGGCTCATCGGCGCGTTCGAGCCGGTGATCTGATGAGCGTCGACGAGCTGGTGCGCGAGGAGCGCGAGCCGCGACAGGCCAGGCTGGGGCCGGTCGGCTGGCTCCGGTGGGGCTGGCGCACCCTCACCTCGATGAAGACCGCGCTGATCCTGCTCTTCCTGCTGGCGCTCGGCTCGATCCCGGGCTCGCTGGTGCCCCAGCGCAGCGTCGAACCCGACAAGGTGGCCCAGCTCTACCAGCAGAACCCCACCCTGGCCGAGTGGTACGACCGGTTCCAGCTCTTCGAGGTGTTCACCTCGGTCTGGTTCGCCGCCGTCTACCTGCTGCTGTTCACCTCGCTCGTCGGCTGCATCATCCCGCGCACCGCCACCTACCTGCGCGAGCTGCGCCGCAAGCCGCCCGCCGCGCCCAAGAACCTGTCCCGGCTGCCGCACGCCGACTCCTTCGAGGGCGACCTGACCGTGGAGGAGGCCGCCAGGCGGCTGCGCAGGCTGCGCTTCCGCGTCGTCACCGGCGACGGCTGGGTGGCCGCCGAGAAGGGCTACCTGCGCGAGACCGGCAACCTGTTCTTCCACGTCGCGCTGATCGGCATCCTGCTCGCGATCGGCTTCGGCTCCCTGTACGGCTACCGCGGCAACGTCCTGGTCGTCGAGGGCGACGGCTTCGCCAACACCGTGGCCGCCTACGACAGGTTCATCCCCGGCAGCCGGGTCTCGGCCGAGTCGCTCCAGCCGTTCTCGTTCGAGCTGACCGACTTCAAGGCCACCTACCAGGTCGAGGGCGACAAGAAGGGCCAGGAGCTCGACTACTCCGCCTACCTGAAGGTGCACGACGAGCCCGGCGCGCCCGCCCGCGACTACGAGCTCAAGGTCAACGACCCGCTCGAGGTCGACGGGACGCAGACGTACCTGATCGGCCACGGCTACGCGCCCGTCTTCAAGGTCACCGACGGCAAGGGCCAGGTCGCCTACGAAGGGCCCGTGGCCTGCCTGATCGACCAGAAGGCCACGCTGACCTCGTCGTGCGTCGTCAAGGCGCCCGACGCGCAGCCGTCCCAGCTCGGGTTCCTGCTGCGCTTCCTGCCCACCAGCGTGCCGCTGACCGACGGCAACTACGCCTCGGCCTTCCCCGGCGAGCTCCAGCCGCAGGTGCAGCTCCTCGGCGGTTACGTGGGCGACCTCGGCATGCGGTCGGGCAAGCCCCAGTCGGTCTACAAGATCCTGCCGGACGAGCTCGACGGCAAGGTCGTCCCCGTGGTGCGGGGGTCGTTCGCGACCAAGCCACTGTCGGTGGGGGAGTCGGCGGAGCTGCCCGGCGGGGCGGGGAAGCTGGAGTTCACCGGCGTCAAGGAGTGGATCACGCTCCAGACCGCCTACGACCCCGGGCGCGTGCCCGCGCTGATCGCCGCGGCCGTCGCGGTCGTGGCCATCGCGCTGTCGTTGATGATCCGCCGCCGGCGCGTCTGGGTGCGGGTCAGGGAAGGGCGGGTCGACGTGGGCGGCCTGACCCGTACCGAGGGCTCCGCGGCGGGCTTCGCCGAGGAGTTCGCCGAGATCGTCAAGGCTCTATCAGCAGGAGAACAGCATGTCCGCTGAGCAATTGGCCGGGCTGAGCGACAATTTCGTCGTCGGCGCCGTCCTGCTCTACATCATCGCCATGGTGGGCTTCGCGATGGAGCTGGCCTTCGGGAGATCCGTCCTGGGCAAGGCCGCCGTGAAGCGGGCCGCCCGGCAGCCCGTCACGGTCGGCGCCCCCTCGGAAGGCGACGCCGCGCCCGAGGCCGAGGCGGCCGTCGCCGACCCCGCGCCCGTCATGGCGGGCGGGGCCAGGGCCGGGCGGGTCGCGCTCGTGCTGGCCTGGATCGGCTGGGCCGCCAACCTCGGCGCCATCATCACCCGCGGCCTGGCGGTCGACCGGTGGCCGTGGGGCAACATGTACGAGTTCGTGGTGGCCATCTGCTTCGCCGCCGTGACCGCGTTCCTGTTCACCCAGGTCCGCCAGAACGTGCGGTTCCTGGGCGCGTTCGTCATGATCGCCGCCACGCTCGGGCTCGGGTTCGCGGTCAAGGTGCTCTACACGGCGGCCGGGCCCGTGGTGCCGGCGCTGAACTCGTACTGGATCGCGATCCACGTCAGCGCGGCGATCCTGGCCAGCGGGCTGTTCACGCTGGCCGGTGTGTCGGGGGTGCTGTTCCTGGTGCGCGGGGAGGGGCTGTCGCGCCTGCCCAGCCGCGACGACCTGGAGCGGGTGGCCCACCGCGCGATCGTGCTGGCCTTCCCGGTGTGGACGTTCGCCGTCATCGCCGGCGCGCTCTGGGCCGACCGCGCCTGGGGCCGCTACTGGGGCTGGGACCCCAAGGAGGTCTGGTCGTTCATCACCTGGGTGGCGTACGCGGCCTACCTGCACGCCAGGGTGACCGCCGGCTGGCGGGGCAGGGCCGCCATGATCGTGCAGCTGCTGGCGTTCGGATGCCTGCTGTTCAACCTGGTCGGCGTCAACATCTTCATCTCCGGCCTGCACAGCTACGCCGACGTCAGCGGTTAGTCCTCGCCGCGCATCCGCCGGTCGAGATCTCTCAGGAAGTCGGGGTCGTCGTCCGGGCCCTTCGGCGCGCCCGGGCCCGGCGGCACCGGCCACGGGTCGCGCTCGGCCTTCGGCCGCCCGCGCAGCATCCAGATCACACCGCCGAGCAACGGGACCAGCACGACGATGAGGACCCACAGCGCCTTTGGTACGTTCCTGACCTCTTCCTCGGGTGCGGTGATGACGTCGAAGAGCGAGAAGAGCCAGAAGGCCAGCAACGCCAGGCCGATCAGAACACCTGCCATGCCCGAACTGTAAGCCATCCGCGACGTGATCGTGTCGGACGATGTCCCGTTTCGGATGACTCGGGAAGATCGGCGTCGTACCGTGGAACCCGGTTCGCCATGGACGCGGCGTGAAGGGGTGCGATGGCCTTTTCTCACGACAAGGGCCGACATCGGCGCGGCCGTTGGTGGCGCCGCGGGTCGTACCTGTTCTCGCGGCGTGACGAGGCTCCTCCGGACGCGGACCGTTCCTTCTGGTCCCGCCGGAGGGACAACCGCCCCGAGGCCCCGAGAGAGCAGCTCAAGGGCGCGGAGCGGCGCAGGGAGCAGCAGCCGGACCGGTTCGCCCGTCCCGGCGGCCCCCAGCGGCGCGAGGTGACCTGGGACGGCCTCTCGCTGCGCGAGCGCGGTGAACGCCTGCCCGCCGCCGTCGCCGAACGCCCCCGCTACACCTGGTACGACTTCGAGCTCGACGACACGCCGCCGAGGGCCCAGCCCAACAGGCCGGAGGCCCCCTCCATCGGCGACGGCCTGCGCCACTGCGGCAAGCTGGAGAAGATCCTCCACCGCCAGTGGGACGCCCGGCACGGCCCGCCCTCCAAGGACGCCGTACGCGCCGTGGAGAGCCTGGCCCGGCTGCCCGACCGGCTGAAGGAGCTGCTGGCCGCCGGTCTCGAAGGCATCTACGTCGGCCCCGGCGGCGTCCCCGACCTCGACGACATGGGGTACTTACGCGGTGCGCCGCTCCCGTCCGGCCGGGCCACCTGGGACATCTGCGCCGGCGCGTACGGCGACCGCAAGATCGTGGTGGGCGACCGCCCCTCACCCACGCCGGACGTGATGATGCACGAGGTCGGCCACGCCATCGACGACCTGGACTCGTTCCACGGCGAATGGGTGTCCGACTCGCCGGAGTTCCTCCGGCTCTACGAGAACGCCTTCCCCAAGCTGGCCTCGACCTTCCACCGCCAGGGCAACGGCCTGGGCCGCAAGGAGTTCTTCGCCGACGCCTTCGCCGCCATCGCCGCCCGCCAGCGCCCGGCCCTGGTCGACATGCTCGGCGGCGACACACGGATGGCGCTCGACGTCATGCTCTTCTTCAACCGGCGCTACGGAATCTAGGTGATCAGCCATGTACGTCATCCGGCTCGCTGACGGGACCCTGCGCGTGCCGCAGAGCCTGACCAGCGAAGACGGGCGTCTGATCGGCAACGCGTACGTGGACGTGCAGCCCGGGGATCCCGACTACGACAAGTGGCTGCCCGAGTCGCTGACCGAGGAGGAGGCGGCCGAGCGCCGGAGTCGCTGGGAAGAGGAGAACGACGACCTCGAACGCGAGTTCCTGGCCTTCAAGGCCAGCCAGGAGGACGCCTGAGAAGGACAGGCGCCAGCCACGGTCGGCGGTTGGCGCCGCCCCGTGCCTGCCCTCGGGAAGTGTGGCCCGCAGGCACGCTCGTTCACGGCCTCACGACGTGAGGCGGATTGAGGTCCCGCCAGCGGTGATCCTGGCGGATCTCAGGATCACCGACTAGACGGAACGTCAGACGCGCGGGGACTCACCTGCTGGCCTGTCGGCCGTGAGAACGTCCTCGCCTCGAAGAAGGGCGTGCACTTCCGACTCGCGGAAGCGCCGGTGCCCTCCGGGGGTGCGGATACTGCTGATGCGGCCTGCCGCAGCCCAGCGCGTAACCGTCTTTGGGTCTACCCGGAAGAGGGCGGCAACCTCTCCTGGGGTCAGCAGACGCTCGCTGCTACTCTCCACCAATCTCTCCCCCTCGCATCCCGCTTCCTGCCAGCGGGCGGACAGGTAACCAGTGTGTCGAGCGAAGCCTGATTTATCCGTGGTTTTCGACAAAGATCACGGGTTGTTATCAGCTGACTGCCCGATTGTTATATGATAGAGCCTCTTTGGGGCTCTCGTGGGTGTTTCTTTACGAAACACCCTTACTGGGAACAGTAGCAGCGCTCGCGTCCGATGCGAAGAGCGACCGCTACGCAGGGACGAGTAACCTCGAACCTGTGCATCCCGTTCTCGTTTACACCGCGTCGCGGATCGGCCTGTTTGTCGTGACCCTGGGTGTTCTGTACCTCGTCGGCCTGCAAAACCCGCTGTTCCTGCTCGCAGCCGCTTTCGTGATCAGCGGCATAGCCAGCTACGTGCTGCTGTCGAGGCAGCGTGACGCCGTCAGCGCACGCCTCAGCGGCCGGATCGACCGGCCCGAGCCGCAGGACGACTAGGGCAGGGGGAACATGCCAATCCGGGCATGGTACTCCCGTCCGAGTCGCGTTGTGTCACTACCGACTAGTAGGCCGGTCTTGTGCGCCAGAAATGCCTTCACGCCGATGCCCCGCTCCCGGCCGGGATTCCAGGCGAGCGCCTTTCCCGTACGCGGATGAATGGCGCCGATGCCCTCGCGGGGCACCGCTCCCGGGCCGGCCGAGTCGCGGCCCTGCGGGTTGTCCAGCCAGCGCTGGTGGCCGCCGACATAGACGGCTGAGCCGGTCACCGCCACCGCGTAGAGCGAGTCGCCGCCGGTGGCGTTCGTCCAGGTCGGCCTGACGTCCGGGCCTGCGGCGTACGTCTCGAACCGGGCGGCCGTGTCGCACATGCGGCCCTTCGGGCCCCCGGTCGTGACGACCACGAAGGAGCGGCCGTCGGGGGCGAAGTCCAGGCCGCGCACGTAGGAGGGGAACGCCTCCGCGCAGCGCTGCGCGTAGACCTCGGTGCGCCAGTCGGCGACCCTGGCCACGGGCCCGCTGACGTCGATCAGTCCGAGCTGCGGCCGGGATCGCCCGCCGAGCGTGGTGAACGAGCCGTCCACCGCCAGCCGGCCGCCCGACAGGGCGAGGGCCTGGACCTTCACCCTGGGCGTCAGCGGCTCGCCCGGCGTGACGGCGAAGCCGGGGTCGGCCACGCCCGTCGCGGCGTCGAGCCCGGCCAGGGCCACGCGCGGCCGGACGAAGTCGCCGCCCACGTAGAGCCTGGAGCCGTTCCTGACCAGGGTCGTGACCATGCCCCCCTCGATCCGGGGCATGAAGCCGTCGACGAGCTGCCCGTCGGCGACGCTGATCCGGGCGAGCGCGCGGGCGCCGATGTTGTTGACGCCGGGGAAGGCGCCGCCCACGTAGACCGTGCCGTGGTCGCCGGCGGCCAGCCCGTAGACCGGCCCGGCGACGGACGGCGCGAAGCCGCGCAGGATGCGGCCGGTCGCCAGGTCGTAGGCGAACAGATTGGCCCGGCGCAGCGTGTACGTGCGCCCGGCGTCGCTGACCTCGCTGAACGAGCCGCCGACGACGACGGTGCCACCGACCAGCGCGATGGCGTTGACGATGCCGTCGAGGACGTGGGGGGTGTTGTCGACCGGGTCGGCCGAGACCACGCGGGGGTGCGCGACGGGGGCCGAGGCGATGATCGCCGCAAGGGCGACACGGGCAAGCATTCACCAACATCTAGCAGACGTTCGGTAGCGGTGCCGTTACTTTGCGTCAATTGCCGCAAGAGCCTGGCTCGCCGCCGGCCCGGTGGTGGCTGGTCAAAGGCCGTAACGCCCGGCGAATACCGCGCGGGCCGCGTGAGTACTCTTGTCCGCATGACGCGCGCTCAGTTGGACAAGCAGCCGGACGAGGTCGCCGCGATGTTCGATCGCACCGCCCGGCGCTACGACCTGGTCAACGACGTGGCCTCGCTGTGGCAGGTCAGGCTCTGGCGCAAGGCCGTGGCCGCCGCCGTCGACGCGGGGCCCGGCGAGGTCGTGCTCGACCTGGGAGCGGGCACCGGCACCTCCACCGACAGCTTCACCAGCCTGGGCGCCCGCGCGGTGGCCTCCGACTTCTCCCTCGGCATGTTGCGCACGGGCGTGCAGCGGCACGGCGGCAACTCGCTGAGCGGGCCCGGCATCCCCTTCGTGGCCGGTGACGCGATGCGGCTGCCGTTCGCGGACGACGCCTTCGACGCGGTGACGATCTCGGTGGCGCTGCGCAACGTGCACGACACCTCGCAGGCGCTGCGCGAGATGCTCCGCGTGACCAGGCCGGGCGGCCGGCTGGTGATCCTGGAGTTCTCGCACGTCACGTTCGGGCCGTTCGACCTGGTCTACCGCGAATACCTGATGAGGGCCCTGCCCAAGGTGGCCAAGGTGTTCGGCTCCAACGACGACTCCTACGACTACCTGGCCGAGTCCATCAGAGACTGGCCCGACCAGCGGGAGCTGGCCCGGACGATCAGCGACGCCGGCTGGGAGCGGGTCGCCTGGCGCAACCTGACGATGGGCATCGTCGCCGTTCACCGGGGTTTCAAGCCCGCCTGAGCCGCGGGCGGGCGGTCCGCGAAAGTTTCTGGAATCATCTTCCGTCTTTCGATCCGATTTCGGCTTTGCGGGCTGCCTGAGGATGTGTCGGAGCGAGACCCCGTGCAATTCCCGCTGGGATGACGACAGGGACTCTTTCCGGGACGAAGCAGGTCTTGCCATCGCACTTTGTGGGCGTATCTCCGCGATTTCGCGGAAGGAGCCCCCGGTGACCGGAGAAAACAATCCGGCACTCCGCCGCCGGAAGCTCGCCGCCGAGCTGCACCGGGCCGCCGGGCAAGGTCGAACGCAGGATCCGGGCCAGGATGCGCGACCGGCTTCCAGCACCTGGTCGAGCTGAGCGATCTGCCCGACCTCACCCTCAGGGTGCTCCGGCCCGCCCGACCGCCATGGATGAGGAGGAATAGCGCGAATTCCTCGCGTCGTTGGGAGATCAATCGTAACGACATGGTTATCGCGGCGTGTCTTGCAGGCTCGGCCGATCTTCTGTTGGCTACCGTCATTGGTCCAGACCAATGAGACTCGGGAGGTAGTCCGTCCGATGAGCGGCCCCACTGTCTCGCCGGACGGATGGCGCAAGAGCAGTCTCAGCGCGGCCGCCGGCGAGTGCGTCGAGTTCGCCCGGAGCACGACCGCCGGAGTGCGCAACGCCGAGTTCGAAGTCTGACGTTCCCGTGCCCGGCCCTTCGTTGACGACGGAGGGTCTTCTTGTGTCCGGGATCCGTACCCCGACTGCCACTATGTACAGGAAAAGCAGTAGACTGCGGGCCGACAAGTTTGTGAAGGGGTTCACAAAGGAACGAAGGCGCAAGACCCCGAGGCCTTCGAGCGTGTAGGACAGGACAGTCCAGTGACCGTGCCACCAGCCATACAGGCTGACGCTGACGTCATCGTCGTCGGCGCCGGTCCCGCCGGTTCCGCAACCGCCTTTTACCTCGCTCAGGCCGGTCTCGACGTGCTCCTCCTGGAGAAGACCAGGTTCCCCCGCGAGAAGGTCTGCGGCGACGGCCTGACGCCACGTGCCGTCAAGCAGTTGCTCAACATGGGCGTCGACATCGACGCGCCCGGCTGGATCAGGAACAAGGGCCTGCGCGTCGTCGGCGGCGGCCACCGCTTCGAGCTCGACTGGCCGCAGTTGGAGCGCTTCCCCGACTTCGGGCTCGTTCGCACCCGCAAGGACTTCGACCAGATCGTCGCGGCCAACGCGGTCAAGAACGGCGTGCGCCTCATGGAGGGCGTCACCGTGACCGGGCCGGTGCTCGACGACCGCAGCGGGCACATCGTCGGCGTGCGCACCAAGGACGGCGCGACGTACCGCAGCCGGGTGGTCGTGGCGGCCGACGGCAACAGCACCCGCCTGGCGATCGGCATGGGCCTGCACAAGCGGGAGGACCGGCCCATGGGCGTGGCCGTCCGCACCTACTTCGAGAGCCCCCGCCACGACGACGACTACCTGGAGACCTGGCTGGAGCTGTGGGACGGCGACACCCTGCTGCCCGGCTACGGCTGGGTGTTCGGGGTCGGCGACGGCACCGCCAACGTCGGGCTCGGGCTGCTCAACACCAGTGCCCAGTTCGGCAACATCGACTACCGCGACCTGTTGAAGCGCTGGTGCAAGGCCATGCCGGCCGACTGGGGCTTCACCGAGGAGAACATGACGGCCCCCATCCGCGGCGCCGCTCTCCCGATGGCCTTCAACAGGCAGCCCCACTACACGCGGGGTCTTATCCTCGTGGGTGACTCCGGCGGGTCCATCAACCCGTTCAACGGCGAGGGCATCGCCTACGCCATGGAGACTGGCGAGATCGCCGCCGAGATCATCGCGAAGGCCCTCAAGGACACCACTCCCGCACAGCGCGAGCGGATCCTGAGGACCTACCCCCAGGTGATGAAGGACGCCTACGGCGGCTACTTCACGCTAGGGAGGTTGTTCGTCGAGGCGATTGGGAAGCCGGGTGTGATGAGCTTCGGGACCAGGCACGGCCTGCCACACCCGAGGCTGATGCGCTTCGCGCTCAAGCTCCTTGGTAATCTCACCGACCGGCGAGGCGATGCGTCCGACATGATCATCAACGCACTCTCGAAGGTCGCCCCACCAGCATGATTCCCACGACAGACACATCAAGCTGCGCGCCCGCGCGCGTGGCGACTCCAGAGGAGGCGTAGCGATGGACCTTTACGTGCCCATCCTGGTGCTCGCCGTTCTCGCGGGGGGCTTCGCGATCTTCTCGGTCGCCATCGCTCCCTTCACCGGTCCCAAGCGCTGGAACCGCGCGAAGCTTGACGCCTATGAATGCGGCATCGAGCCGACGCCCCAGCCGGTCGGTGGCGGACGGTTCCCGCTCAAATACATGATCACCGCGATGCTCTTCATCGTGTTCGACATCGAGATCATCTTCCTCTACCCGTGGGCGGTCTCCTTCGCGCCGCTGAAGAACGACGCGGGCGACACCATCGCGTCCGGCCTCGGGCTGTTCGCGCTGGTCGAGATGCTGCTGTTCATCGTCACCGTGCTCGTCGCCTACGCGTACGTGTGGCGCCGCAAGGGTCTGGACTGGGACTGAAAATGGGACTTGAAGAGAAACTCCCCAGCGGGTTCATCCTCAGCACGGTCGAAGCCGCCGCAGGATGGGCTCGGAAGAGCTCGGTATGGCCGGCCACGTTCGGCCTCGCATGTTGCGCCATCGAGCTGATGGCCACCGGTGGCCCCCACTACGACCTGGCGCGCTTCGGCATGGAGCGCGCTTCGGCGTCTCCCCGTCAGGCCGACCTCATGATCGTCGCCGGGCGCGTGTCGCAGAAGATGGCGCCCGTCCTGCGGCAGATCTACGACCAGATGGCCGAGCCCAAGTGGGTCATCGCCATGGGCGTGTGCGCCTCCAGCGGCGGCATGTTCAACAACTACGCCATCGTGCAGGGCGTCGACCACGTCGTGCCGGTCGACATCTACCTGCCCGGCTGCCCGCCGCGGCCGGAGATGCTGATCGACGCGATCGTGAAGCTGCACGACAAGATCCAGAACATGAAGTTCGGCGCCCACCGCGCCAAGCAGATCGAGGACCTCGAACTGCGGGCGCTGCGCACGCTGCCGCTGATCGACCAGGGGGCCGGAAAGTGACCTCGCCCGACCACCTTCCCGGAAGCCCGGAGGGCGGGGAGGCCCCCGAGGCCGCCTCGGTCCCGGCCGTCCCCGAGGCGCCCGTCGCCCGGCACGGCATGTTCGGCGCGCACGACTCCGGCGACACCTCCGGCTACGGCGGTCTCGTCGTGCGCCGGGCGCCGCAGATCTCCACGCCCCGCCCGTACGGCGGCTACTTCGACGAGCTGGTCGACGCCCTCGCCCTCGACGACGCCATCGAGCGCGTCGTGGTCGACCGCGGCGAGCTGACCCTGCACGTCCGCCGCGAGCGCCTGGTGGAGGTCTGCCAGAAGCTGCGCGACGACCCGACCCTGCGTTTCGAGCTGTCGCTCGGCGTCTCCGGGGTGCACTACCCGCACCTGAAGGGCGAGGAGCTGCACGCCGTCTACCACCTGTGCTCGATCACCCACAACAGGCGCGTGCGCCTGGAGGTGAGCGCACCGGACGCCGACCCGCACATCCCATCGACCGTGGGCGTTTACCCTGGTCATGACTGGCATGAGCGGGAGACGTACGACTTCTTCGGAATCGTCTTCGACGGCCATCCGTCACTCACCCGGATCATGATGCCGGATGACTGGGACGGTCACCCGCAGCGCAAGGACTACCCGCTCGGCGGCATCCCGGTCGAGTACCGGGGCGCCACCATCCCCTCGCCGGACCAGAGGAGGTCTTACTCATGAGCACCGCTTATGACGAGGCGACAGAGGGCAAGGTCTACTCGGTCACCGGCGGAGACTGGGACGAGGTCGTCGGCGGAGCGCGCGACACCGAGGAAGAGCGCCTGGTCGTCAACATGGGCCCGCAGCACCCGTCCACGCACGGAGTGCTCCGCCTGGTCCTGACGCTCGACGGTGAGACGGTCACCGAGGCGCGCAGCGTCATCGGCTACCTGCACACCGGTATCGAGAAGAACATGGAGTACCGGACGTGGACCCAGGGGACCACGTTCGTGACCCGCATGGACTACCTCTCGCCGATCTTCAACGAGACCGCGTACTGCCTGGGCGTGGAGAAGCTGCTCGGCATCACCGACCGCGTGCCCGAGCGGGCGCAGGCCATCCGCGTGATGATGATGGAGCTCAACCGCATCGCCTCGCACCTGGTCGCGATGGGCACGTTCGGCATGGAGCTGGGCGCGACCACGCCGTTCCTCTTCGGCTACCGCGACCGTGAAATGATCATGGACCTGTTCGAGTACATCACGGGTCTGCGCATGAACCACGCCTACGTCAGGCCGGGCGGCGTCAGCGTCGACCTGCCCGCGGGCGCGGTCGACAAGGTGGGCGAGTTCCTCAAGGAGATGCCCAAGCGGATCAAGGACATCCGCAAGCTCCTCGACGAGAACCCCGTCTACGTGCGCCGCACCAAGGACGTGGGCTACCTCGACCTGACCGGCTGCATGGCGCTCGGCATCACCGGCCCGATCCTGCGCGCCGCCGGGCTGCCCTGGGACCTGCGCAAGTCGCAGCCCTACTCCGGCTACGAGACGTACGAGTTCGAGGTCGCCACCGAGCGCGGCTGCGACGTCTACTCGCGCTACCTCGTGCGCATGCGGGAGATGGAGGAGTCGCTCAAGATCGTCGAGCAGGCTCTCGACCGCATCGCCGGCCCGCTCAAGGGCGACCCGGTGATGATCGAGGACAAGAAGATCGGCTGGCCCGCGCAGCTCGCGCTCGGCCCCGACGGCTTCGGCAACTCGCCCGACCACATCGCGCACATCATGGGCAGCTCGATGGAGGCCCTGATCCACCACTTCAAGCTGGTGACCGAGGGCTTCCGGGTCCCGGCCGGCCAGGCGTACGCGAGCATCGAGTCGCCCAAGGGCGAGCTCGGGGCGCACGTCGTCAGCGACGGCGGCACCCGCCCGTACCGCGTGCACTTCCGCGAGCCTTCCTTCTGCAACCTGCAGGGCTTCCCCGCCATGGCGGAGGGCGGCCAGGTCGCCGACGTGATCGCCGCGGTGGCTTCTATCGACCCCGTCATGGGAGGTGTGGACCGGTGACTTACTCACCGGAAGTCCGCGAGCGTCTCGAACAGGACGCCAAGGAGATCATCGGCCGCTACCCCAAGACGCGGTCCGCCCTGCTGCCGCTGCTCCACCTCGTGCAGTCGGCCGACGGCTACGTCTCCGACGACGGCAAGGAGTTCTGCGCCGAGATGCTGGGCCTGAGCAAGGCCGAGGTCACCGGCGTGGCCACCTTCTACACGATGTACAAGCGCAAGCCGGCCGGCGACTACCACGTCGGCGTCTGCATCAACGCGCTGTGCGCCGTCATGGGCGGCGACGAGATCTGGGACGAGCTGTCCGAGCACGTCGGCGTCGGCCACGAGGAGACCACCGGCGACGGCAAGATCTCGCTGGAGCGCCTGGAGTGCAACGCGGCCTGCGACTTCGCGCCGGTCATGATGGTCAACTGGGAGTTCTTCGACAACCAGACCCCCGCCTCGGCCAAGCAGCTCGTCGACGACCTGCGTGACGGCAAGGACGTGCGGCCGACCCGCGGACCGAAGAAGCTCTGCACCTTCAAGGAGGCCTCGCGCGTGCTCGCGGGCCTGCCCGACGACCAGGCGGGCGACGGCCCGTCGGCCGCCGGCCCCTCGCTGGAGGGCCTGAAGGTGGCCAAGGCCAACGGATGGAAGGCCCCCGAGGCATGAGCACCACACTGACCCCGGTCCTGACCGCCAACTGGGACCAGGCCGACTCCTTCACCCTCGACGGCTACGGCGGTGACTACAAGGCGGCCAAGAAGGCGCTGGGCATGGACCCCGACGCCGTCATCCAGGCGGTCAAGGACTCCGGCCTGCGCGGCCGCGGCGGCGCGGGCTTCCCCACCGGCATGAAGTGGGGATTCATCCCGCAGGGCGACGGCAAGCCCCACTACCTCGTCGTCAACGCCGACGAGTCGGAGCCGGGCACCTGCAAGGACATCCCGCTGATGATGGCCAACCCGCACTCGCTGGTCGAGGGCGTCATCATCACCGCGTTCGCGATCAGGGCCAACTACGCCTTCATCTACGTGCGCGGCGAGGTGCTGCACGTCATCCGCCGGCTGCACGCGGCCGTGCGCGAGGCGTACGAGAAGGGCTTCCTGGGCGAGGACATCTTCGGCTCCGGGTACAACCTGGAACTCGTCGTGCACAGCGGCGCGGGCGCGTACATCTGTGGCGAGGAGACGGCGCTGCTCGACTCGCTGGAGGGCTTCAGAGGTCAACCGCGACTCAAGCCCCCGTTCCCGGCCGTGGCGGGCCTGTACGCCTCGCCGACTGTGGTGAACAACGTCGAGTCGATCGCCAGTGTTCCCTCGATCATCAGCAACGGCGCCGACTGGTTCGCCTCGATGGGCACCGAGAAGTCCAAGGGCTTCGGCATCTTCTCCCTCAGCGGCCACGTCACCAGGCCCGGCCAGTACGAGGCCCCCCTCGGCATCACGCTGCGCGAGCTGCTCGACATGGCCGGCGGCATCCGCGAGGGGCACCAGATCAAGTTCTGGACCCCGGGCGGCTCGTCCACGCCGATCTTCACCGACGAGCACCTCGACGTGCCGCTCGACTTCGAGGCCGTCGGCGCCAAGGGCTCGATGCTCGGCACCCGCGCGCTGCAGATCTTCGACGAGACCACCTGCGTGGTCCGCACGGTGCTGCGCTGGACCGAGTTCTACGCCCACGAGTCCTGCGGCAAGTGCACGCCGTGCCGCGAGGGCACGTACTGGCTCAAGCAGGTGCTCAAGCGCCTGGAGAAGGGCCAGGGCACCGAGGAGGACCTGTCCACGATCACCGACATCGCGGACAACATCCTCGGCCGCTCGTTCTGCGCCCTCGGCGACGGCGCGACCAGCCCGATCCACTCCTCGGTGAAGTACTTCCGCGAGGAGTACCTCAAGCACTTCGAGATCGGCGGCTGCCCGTTCGACCCGAAGAAGTCCACTCTCTGGGGTGAGCAGTGACCGTCGTAGAAACAGAAATCACCCTGGTGACCCTCACCATCGACGGGTTCCAGGTCAGTGTCCCCAAGGGCACCCTGATCATCAGGGCCGCCGAGCTGCTGGGCATCCAGATCCCCCGGTTCTGCGACCACCCGCTGCTCGACCCGGCGGCCAACTGCCGCCAGTGCCTCGTGGACATCCCCGACGCGGGCAACGGCCGCGGCTTCCCCAAGCCGCAGCCGTCCTGCGCGATCGAGGTCGCCGAGGGCATGGTCGTGCAGACCCAGCTCACCTCGCCGGTCGCCGAGAAGGCGCAGCGCGGGGCCATGGAGCTGCTGCTGATGAACCACCCGCTCGACTGCCCGGTCTGCGACAAGGGCGGCGAGTGCCCCCTGCAGAACCAGGCCATGTCGAACGGCCAGGGCGAGTCGCGGTTCCAGGAGCAGAAGCGCACGTTCCCCAAGCCGCTGCCGCTGTCCACGCAGGTGCTGCTCGACCGTGAGCGCTGCGTCCAGTGCGCCCGCTGCATCCGCTTCTCCGACCAGATCGCCGGCGACCCGCTCATCGAGTTCTTCGAGCGCGGCGCCAAGGAGCAGGTCCGGGTCGCCGACGGCAAGCCGTTCAACTCCTACTTCTCCGGCAACACGGTGCAGATCTGCCCGGTCGGCGCGCTCACCGGTGCGGCCTACCGGTTCCGGGCGCGTCCGTTCGACCTGGTGTCCACGCCGAGCGCGTGCGAGCACTGCGCGTCGGGCTGCTCCCTGCGCACCGACCACCGGCGCGGCCGGGTGACCCGCCGCCTGGCGGGCAACGACCCGCAGGTGAACGAGGAGTGGAACTGCGACAAGGGCCGCTGGGCCTTCTCCTACGCCACCCAGCCCGACCGGCTCAAGACGCCTCTGGTGCGCAACGAGGAAGGCGTGCTCGTGCCCGCCTCGTGGCCGGAGGCGCTGGCGGTCGCCGCCGAGGGTCTGGCCGCCGCCCGCGGCAGGGCCGGCGTGCTGGTCGGCGGCCGGGTCACGGTCGAGGACGCCTACGCCTACAGCAAGTTCGCCAGGGTCGCGCTGGGCAGCAACGACATCGACTTCCGCGCCCGCCCGCACTCCGACGAGGAGGCGCAGTTCCTGGCGCACGCGGTCGCCGGCAAGGGCATCGAGATCAGCTACACCGACCTCGAGAAGGCTCCGGCCGTGCTGCTCGTCGGGTTCGAGCCCGAGGAGGAGTCGCCGATCGTCTTCCTGCGCCTGCGCAAGGCGTGGCAGAAGAAGGGCCTGAAGGTCACCGCGATCGCGCCGTTCGCCTCCGCCGGGCTGGCCAAGATGGGCGGCACGCTCATCGCCACCGCCCCGGGCGGCGAGGCCGACGCGATCGGCGACCTGGTCGGCACGCTGGCCGAGGGCACGATCGTGCTGGCCGGCGAGCGGCTGGCCAGTGTGCCGGGCGCGCTGTCGGCCCTCGTCCGCCTGGGCGCCGGCTCCGGCGTCCGGCTGGCCTGGGTGCCGCGCAGGGCCGGTGAGCGCGGCGCGCTCGAAGCAGGCGCGCTGCCCAACCTGCTGCCGATCGGCCGTCCCGTGGACGACGAGGCCGCCAGGGCCGAGGTCGCCAGGGTCTGGAACGTGGGCTCGCTGCCCGCCGTGCCCGGCCGCGGCACCGACGGCATCATCGCCGCCGCCCGCGCCGGTGAGATCGACGCGCTGGTCGTGGCCGGCGTCGACCCGCACGACCTGGCCGACCCGGCCGCCGCGCTGGAGGCGCTGGAGAACACGCCGTTCATCGTCAGCCTGGAGATCCGCGCCAGCGCCGTCACCGACCGCGCCGACGTGGTGCTGCCGGTCGCGGCGGTGCAGGAGAAGAGCGGCACGTTCGTCAACTGGGAGGGCAGGGGCCGCTCGTTCGAGGCGCCGCTGCGCGTGCCCGGCATCCAGAGCGACCTGGCCGTCATCGGCAACATCGCCGACCGCATGGACGTGCACCTCGGCCTGCCGGACGCCAAGGCCGTCCGGCGTGAGCTGTCCAGCCTCGGCGCCTGGCGCGGGGCCCGCGTCGCCGCGCCGAGCACCGCCACCCGCGCCCAGGCCGCCCCGGCGGCCGGCGAGGCGCTGCTGGCGACCTGGCACCTGCTGCTCGACGAGGGCAGGCTCCAGGACGGCGAGCCGTACCTGGCCGGCACCGCCCGCGCCACCGAGGCGCTGGTGTCGGCGGCCACGGCGGCCGAGATCGGCGTCATCGACGGCGACAAGCTCGTCGTCGGCGGCCCCGGCCCCAACGCGGTCACGCTGCCGGTCCGCGTCGCCGACCTGCCCGACCGGGTGGTCTGGGTGCCGGCGAACTCCGGCGGCTGCTCGGTCACGCGCGACCTGCGCGCGCTGGCCGGCGACATCGTCACGATCGGGAGCGCATCATGACCCACGTTCTCGCGGCCGATCCCACCCTCGCCGACTTCGGCAAGGACCCGCTGTGGATCACCATCATCAAGGCCGTGATGCTGTTCGCCTTCCTGATGCTGGGCATCCTGTTCGGCGTCTGGTACGAGCGCAAGCTGATCTCGCGGATGCAGCACCGCTACGGCCCCAACCGGGCCGGCAAGTTCGGTCTGCTCCAGTCGGTGGCCGACGGCATCAAGATGGGCCTGAAGGAGGACATCTTCCCGCGGACCGTGGACAAGGTGCTCTACCTGCTGGCCCCCGTGATCATGGTCGTGCCGGCGTTCCTGGCCTTCTCGATCGTGCCGTTCGCGCCGATGGTCAACCTGTTCGGCGTCCAGACGCCGCTGCAGCTCGTCGACCTGCCGGTGGCGGTGCTGTTCATGCTGGCCATGGGCGCCATCTCGGTCTACGGCGTGGTGCTGGCCGGCTGGTCGTCGCGCTCGCCGTACGCGCTGCTGGGCGGTCTGCGGTCGGCGGCGCAGGTGGTCTCGTACGAGATCGCGATGGGCCTGTCGTTCGTGGCGATCTTCCTGTTCGCCGGGACGCTGTCCACCTCCGAGATCGTCAAGGCGCAGGGCGAGCAGGGCTGGTTCGTCTTCCTGCTGATCCCGTCGTTCGTGATCTACGTGATCTGCATGTTCGGCGAGGCCGCCCGAATCCCGTTCGACCTGCCTGAGGGCGAGGGTGAGCTGGTCGGCGGCTTCCAGACCGAGTACTCCTCGTCCCTGAAGTTCGCCCTCATCATGATGGGCGAGTACCTGCACACCTTCACCGCCTCGGGCATCGCGGTCACCCTGTTCCTGGGCGGCTGGCGGGCCCCGTGGCCGATCTCCCTGTGGGACGGCGCCAACACGGGCTGGTGGCCGGTGCTGTGGTTCTTCATCAAGTTCGTGCTGACCTTCAGCTTCATCGTGTGGGTGCGTGCCTCGCTGCCGCGCGTGCGCTACGACCAGCTCATGTCCCTGGGCTGGAAGGTGCTGATCCCGGTGAACCTGGCCTGGATCCTGCTCGTCGCCGCGGCTCGCAACGTGGTCGTCAACGAGGGCAACAAGACGGTCGGCATCGTGATCGGCGCGGTCATCGTGGTCGGCGCGCTGGCCATCTGGATGCGGTTCGACACCGTCAACCAGCGGCGCAAGGAGGCGCGCAAGGCCGAGGTGGAGGCCGAGTTCGAGCAACTGTCCGACGAGCCGACGGCCGGCGGCTTCCCTGTGCCGCCGCTCGATCTGCCGCACTACCACGGGGTGCAGCACAAGGAGATTCCCAGTGGGACTAACTGATTGGCTGAACCCCGTCAAGGGCTTCGGGGTCACCTTCCACACGATGTTCAAGAAGCCCGTCACGACCAACTACCCGGAGGTCAAGAAGCCGACGGCTCCTCGCTTCCACGGTCGTCACCAGCTCAACCGCTGGCCGGACGGGCTGGAGAAGTGCGTCGGGTGCGAGCTGTGCGCGTGGGCGTGTCCGGCGGACGCGATCTACGTCGAGGGCGCGGACAACACCGACGAGGAGCGCTTCTCGCCGGGTGAGCGTTACGGGCGCACATACCAGATCAACTATCTGCGGTGCATCCTGTGCGGCCTGTGCATCGAGGCCTGCCCGACCCGCGCGCTCACCATGACCAACGAGTACGAGCTCGCCGACAGCAGCCGCGAGAGCCTCATCTACACCAAGGAGATGCTCCTCGCGGACCTGACGCCGGGCATGGAGCAGCCGCCCCACCCGATGCGGCTCGGCGAGACCGAAGAGGACTACTACCGGCTGGGACGAACCAATGGGTGAGACCATCACATTCTGGGTTCTCGCCGTCGTATCCGTCGGCGCGGCGCTCGGCATGGTCTTCAACAGGAAGGCCGTCTACTCAGCGCTGATGCTCGGCACCGTGATGCTCTGCCTCGCGGTGCTCTACGCCGTCCAGGACGCGCCCTTCCTCGCCGCGGTGCAGATCATCGTCTACACCGGCGCCATCATGATGCTGTTCCTGTTCGTGCTCATGCTGGTGGGCGTGGACTCCTCCGACTCCTTCGTGGAGACGCTGAGGGGCCAGCGCTTCTGGGGCGCCCTCGCGGCCCTCGGCTTCGCCGTCCTGATCATCCTGGCGGTCGGCAACGCGATCTTCTCCGGTGAGGCGGGCCTGGCGCAGGCCACGGCGCAGGGCGGCTACGTTCGCTCGATCGCGCTGCTGCTGTTCACCAAGTACGTCTTCGCGTTCGAGGTCACCTCGGCCCTGCTGATCACCGCCGCCCTGGGCGCGATGGTCCTGGCGCACCGGGAGAAGTTCACCGAGAAGGCCACGCAGAAGGACCTCTCGCGCGCCCGGTTCCTCGGCGAGCGTCCCTCGCCGCTGCCCGGCCCCGGCACCTACGCCACCAACAACGCCATCGACATGCCGGCACTGCTGCCCGACGGCTCGGTCGCGGAGTCGTCGGTCAACCGCTACATCGCCCGCTACGACGTCGAGCACGGCCACCTCCCCGAGGACCCGAAGCTCGCCGAGGCCATCAAGCACACGGCCGAGGATGACGCCGAGGAGACGACCAACGAGGTGACCAAGTGACGACCCACTACCTGATCCTGTCGGGTGTGCTGTTCGCGATCGGCGCGCTCGGCGTGCTGATCAGGCGCAACGCGATCGTGGTGTTCATGTGCGTCGAGCTCATGCTCAACGCCTGCAACCTCGCGTTCGTCACCTTCGCCAGGCAGAACGGCAACCTGGAGGGCCAGATCATCGCGTTCTTCGTGATGGTGGTGGCCGCGGCCGAGGTCGTCGTCGGCCTGGCCATCATCGTGACGATCTTCCGAACCCGCAGGTCCGCGTCCGTCGACGACGCCAACCTGCTGAAGTACTAAGAGGTGACTGATGCAATCTGAAATCGCTCAGATCACCCCTCACGTCGGCGGTGTGATCGGGAACGCCTGGCTGATGATCGCTCTTCCGCTCGTGGGGGCGTTCATCCTGCTGGTGTTCAACAAGTTCACCAACCGCTGGGGCCATCTGCTGGGCGTGGTCATGTCGCTGGCCTCGTTCGTGGTGGCGGTGCTCGCGTTCTTCGAGCTGATCGGGTTCGGGGAGGAGGAGCGCCGCCGGGCGGTGCACCTCTACGAGTTCATCCCCGGCATGGTCGACATGGGCCTGCTGATCGACCCGCTGTCGATCAGCTTCGCGCTGCTCATCACGGGTGTCGGATCGCTGATCCACATCTACTCCATCGGGTACATGTCGCACGACGAGCACCGGCGCAGGTTCTTCGCGTACCTGAACCTGTTCGTCGCCGCGATGCTCCTGCTGGTGCTGGCCGACAACTACGTGGGCCTGTTCATCGGCTGGGAGGGCGTGGGCCTGGCCTCGTACCTGCTGATCGGGTTCTGGCAGTTCAAGCCCTCGGCGGCGGTCGCGGCGAAGAAGGCGTTCGTCGTCAACCGCGTCGGTGACTTCGGCCTGCTGGTCGGCATGTTCATCATCTGGACGTCGTTCGGCACCCTGGCCTTCAAGGACCTCGGCGCGAAGATCGGCGCCGGTGGCGCCTCCGACGGCACCATGCTCGCCATCGGCCTGCTGCTGCTCCTCGGCGCGTGCGGCAAGTCGGCGCAGCTCCCGCTGCAGTCCTGGCTCCTGGATGCCATGGAGGGCCCGACCCCGGTCTCGGCCCTGATCCACGCGGCGACCATGGTCACCGCCGGCGTCTACCTGGTCGTCCGCTCGGGCGCGTTCTTCTTCCCCGAGGGCTCGGGCGCGGCGCTCGCCGTCGCCATCGTCGGCGCGGCCACGCTGCTCGCCGGTGCGATCATCGGTTGTGCGAAGGACGACATCAAGAAGGGCCTGGCCGGCTCGACGATGTCGCAGATCGGCTACATGATGCTCGGCGCGGGCCTCGGCCCCGCGGGGTACGCCTTCGCGATCGGCCACCTGATCACGCACGGCTTCTTCAAGGCCGACATGTTCCTCGGCGCCGGATCGGTCATGCACGGCATGAACGACGAGGTCAACATGAGGAAGTACGGCGGCCTGCGCAAGTTCATGCCGATCACGTTCGTCACGTTCTTCATCGGCTACCTGGCGATCATCGGGTTCCCGCTGCTGTCCGGCTACTTCACCAAGGACGGCATCATCGAGACCGCGGTCCACCACCAGCCGATCCTGGGCTGGCTGGCCGTCCTCGGCGCGGGCATCACCGGCTTCTACATGTCGCGGATGGTCTTCATGACCTTCTTCGGCCAGAAGCGCTGGGCCGACGACGCCCACCCGCACGAGTCGCCGCTCGTCATGACGGTGCCGCTGATGATCCTCTCGCTGGGCGCGCTCGGTCTGGGCGCCTACCTGGTGCTGGGCGGCAGGCTGTACGACTTCCTGCGGCCCGCCGTGGGCGGCGAGGCGGAGGCGCCGAGCTTCCAGTTCGCCAGCACGCCCGGCCTGGCCACCCTCGCGCTCGTCGCCGTCGGTGTGGTCTTCGCCTGGATGAGGTACGGCCGGGCAGAGGTGCCCTCGGTGCAGCCGCGCGGCTCCTTCCTCACCACGTTCGCCCGCCGTGACCTGTACGGCGACGCCCTCAACGAGTCCCTGTTCATGCGTCCCGGCCAGTGGCTGACCCGCATCGCGGTGTTCTTCGACAACCGCGGCGTCGACGGGCTGGTCAACGGTCTGGCGGCAGGCATCGGCGGGAGCTCGGGTCGCCTGCGCAGGCTCCAGACGGGCTTCGCGCGAACGTACGCGCTGTCCATCCTGATCGGTGCCGCCCTGCTGACCGGCGCCCTGCTCCTCGTTGGGAACATCTGATGTCACCCTGGCTCCCGATAATCATGGCGGTGCCCGTTGTGGGCGCCATCGTGGTGGCCCTGCTTCCCAAGGGCGGCGACAAGCTGGCCAAGCAGGTCACGCTGGCGGTCTCGCTGCTGACGATGGTGCTGACGGGCGTCATGGCCGCCGGGTTCAAGCCCGGTGGCGAGCGCTTCCAGTTCAAGGCGGAGTACGACTGGATCCCGAGCTTCGGCGTGAAGTTCGGGGTCGGCGTCGACGGCGTCGCCCTGGTGCTGATCGCCCTGTCGGTCGTGCTGGTGCCCATCGTCGTCCTGGCCTCCTGGCACGACGCCGACGGCGTCAGGACCGCGGACGGCACGCTGGTCACGCCCAAGCGGTCGGTCAAGACGTACTTCTCGCTGCTGCTCGTCCTCGAGACGATGATGATCGGCGTCTTCGCGGCGACCGACGTCTTCCTCTTCTACGTGTTCTTCGAAGCCATGCTGATCCCGATGTACTTCATGATCGGGTCGTACGGCGGCGCCCAGCGGTCGTACGCGGCCGTCAAGTTCCTGCTGTACTCGCTCTTCGGCGGCCTGCTCATGCTGGTCGCGGTCATCGGCCTGTACGTGCTGGCGAACAAGGGCACGTTCATGTTCGAGCCGCTCGTCGGGGCCATCCAGGACCCGACGACGCAGAAGTGGCTGTTCGGCGGCTTCTTCATCGCCTTCGCCATCAAGGCGCCGCTCTGGCCGGTGCACACCTGGCTGCCCGACGCGGCCGCCCAGGCCCCGGCCGGCGCCGCCGTGCTGCTCGTGGGCGTGCTCGACAAGGTCGGCACGTTCGGCATGCTCCGCTTCTGCCTGGAGCTGTTCCCCGACGCGGCCAAGGCGTTCACGATGCCGATCGTCGTCCTGGCGGTCATCAGCATCATCTACGGGGCGATCGTGGCCATCGGCCAGACCGACATGAAGCGGCTCATCGCCTACACGTCGATCTCGCACTTCGGCTTCATCGTGCTCGGCGTCTTCGCCATGTCGTCGGTCGCCCAGTCCGGCGCGGCCCTCTACATGGTCAACCACGGCTTCGCCACGGGCGCGCTGTTCCTCGCCGCCGGGTTCCTCATCGCCCGGCGCGGGTCGCCGTTCATCGCCGACTACGGCGGCGTCCAGAAGGTCGCCCCGGTGCTCGCCGGGTTCTTCCTGGTCGCCGGTCTGGCCGGTCTCTCGCTGCCCGGACTGTCGTCCTTCGTCAGCGAGTTCATGGTGATGATCGGCACGTACTCCAGCGAGGCGCACGGCTCCGGCGCGCTGACGGTGGCCGCGATCATCTCCGCGGTCGCCGTGATCCTGGCCGCCGTCTACATCCTGTGGATGGTCCAGCGCACGCTGAACGGTCCGACCGCCGAGCCGGTCAAGGCGTTCAAGGACCTCAACGCCCGGGAGATCTGGGTGCTGGCGCCGCTGGTCGCGCTGATCATCGGGTTCGGCTTCTTCCCCAAGCCGCTGCTCGACGTGATCAACCCGTCCGTGCAGCAGACGCTGACCAACGTGCACGTACCCACTGCCACCATCGCTGAGAAGGGGACAGGTCAGTGAACGACGTCATCCCAGCGCCGACGATCGAGTACGGCACGCTGGCGCCGTTGCTGATCATCTTCGGCGCTGCCTGCATCGGCGTGCTCGTCGAGGCGTTCGCGCCCCGCTACCTGCGCAAGTCCATCCACGTCCCGCTCACGCTGCTCAGCCTGATCGGCGCGTTCGCCCTGGTCATCCTGCAGGTCATGCGCGGCGTGCCGACGCAGGCCGCCGCCATGGGCGCGGTCGCGGTGGACGGTCCCGCGCTGTTCATCTGGGGCGTGATCATCGTCCTGTCGTTCGTGACGGTGCTGCTGATCAACGACGAGGGCCACTTCGTGGCCTCGGCGGCGGCAGTGCCGGGCAGCGCGGACGAGGAGGAGGCCGAGGCGGCCGACAACGGCGCCGGGCAGACCGAGGTCTACCCGCTGGTGCTGTTCGCGGTCGGCGGCATGCTGCTCTTCCCGGCCTCGCACGACCTGCTGACGATGTTCGTGGCCCTCGAGGTCATGTCGCTGCCGCTGTACCTGCTGTGCGGCCTGGCCCGCCGGCGCCGCCTGCTGTCGCAGGAGGCGTCGATGAAGTACTTCCTGCTCGGCGCGTTCTCCTCGGCGTTCTTCCTGTACGGCACCGCCATGATCTACGGCTACGCGGGCACCGTCTCGCTGCCCGGGATCAACGCCGCCCTGGCCAAGGGCGCGCTGCTCGACCCGCTGCTCATGGCCGGTCTCGCGCTGCTCGGCGTCGGCCTGCTGTTCAAGATCGGCGCCGCGCCCTTCCAGGCGTGGAAGCCGGACGTCTACCAGGGCGCCCCGACCCCCATCACCGCACTCATGGCCTCCGGCACGCTCGTCGCGGCCGTCGGCGCCCTGCTGCGGGTGTTCTGGGTCGGTCTGGGCAACCTCGACTGGAACTGGCGGCCGGTCATCTGGGCCGTCGCGGCCCTGACGATGATCGTCGGCTCGATCCTGGCGATCACGCAGACCGACATCAAGCGCATGCTGGCCTACTCCTCCATCGCGCACGCGGGCTTCCTGCTCGTCGGCGTGATGGCGACGTTCGGGTCGGCCGGACAGAACGCCCAGTCGCTCAAGTCGATCCTGTTCTACCTGGCGGTCTACGGCATCACCACGGTCGGCGCGTTCGCGGTGGTCACGCTGGTGCGCGACCCCGGCGGCGAGGCGGGACACCTGTCGCGCTGGGCCGGGCTCGGCAAGCGTTCGCCGGTGCTCGCCGGGGTGTTCGCCTTCTTCCTGCTCGCCTTCGCCGGAATCCCGCTGACCAGCGGCTTCTTCGGCAAGTACGCCGTGTTCGCGGCCGCGCTGAACAGCGGCACGCAGCCCGGCGACTCGATGGGCGGCTGGATGGCCGGCCTGGTCGTGGTGGGCGTGGTGGCCTCGGCCATCGCCGCGTTCTTCTACGTCCGGGTGATCGTGCTGATGTTCTTCAGCGAGCCCGCGGCCGACGGCCCGGCGATCTCGGTGCCCAGTATGGGGACCG
The DNA here is from genome assembly GCF_040631115.1 of Nonomuraea sp. NPDC005692. Lineage (NCBI taxonomy): Bacteria > Bacillati > Actinomycetota > Actinomycetes > Streptosporangiales > Streptosporangiaceae > Nonomuraea > Nonomuraea sp. NPDC005692. The sequence continues at coordinate 223,261 of NZ_JBEXYU010000002.1, forward strand.
TGGCCGTCATCGCCGTTTCCCTGCTGGTTACCGTAGGAGTGGGGCTCTACCCGGAGACCCTCCTCGGTGTCGCCAACGACGCCGCTTCGGCTCTGTTCATTAGATAAGGGGATCTCGTATGTCTGCGCCGCCCGTGGTTGACCTTCCCATCGAGGACGAACGGTTGGCGCAGGACGTGGCCACCGGATTGGCCGCGGTCGAGAAGCTCCTGCGCTCGTCGGTGGAGAGCGAGGACGCCTTCGTCACGGAGGCGTCCAAGCACCTCATCGAGGCGGGCGGCAAGCGGTTCCGTACGCTGATGGTGCTGCTCGCGGCCCAGTTCGGCGATCCGTCCGCGCCGGGTGTCGTGCCCGGCGCGGTGGTCATCGAGCTGACCCACCTGGGCTCGCTCTACCACGACGACGTGATGGACGAGGCCCCGGTGCGCCGGGGTTCGCCCTCGGCCAACGCCCGGTGGGACAACACCGTGGCGATCCTCACCGGCGACTACCTGTTCGCCCAGGCCTCGGACCTCCTGGCCGACCTCGGCCCCGAGCTGATCCGCATCCAGGCCCAGACGTTCTCCCGCCTCGTCCAGGGGCAGATCCGCGAGACGATCGGCCCGCGCGACGGCGAGGACCCCGTCGGCCACTACCTGAGCGTCCTGGCCGACAAGACGGGCTCCCTCATCGCCGCCTCCGGCCGGTTCGGCGCGCTGCTGTCCGGCGCCCCCTCCGACGTCGAGGAGCGGCTTAGTCGTGCCTGCGAGGCCGTCGGCGTGGCCTGGCAGCTCGGCGACGACCTGCTCGACGTGGCCTCCTCGGGCGTCCAGTCGGGCAAGACCCCCGGCACCGACCTGCGCGAGGGCGTCCGGACCCTGCCGGTTCTCTACGCGCTCAACAGCGGCGAGCAGTCGCGGCTGACCGAGCTGCTGTCGGGCCCGGTGCCGGAGGAGCACGTGGAGGAGGCGCTCACCCTGCTGCGGGCCCACCCGGCCATGGAGCGGGCCCGCGCCGAGCTGGCCGCGTGGGTCGACCGGGCCCGCGTCGACCTCTCCGCCCTGCCCGACATCCCGGCCAGGGCGGCGTTCCTAGCTCTCTGCGACTACGTGGTCGAGCGTTCGGGCTGACCGCCTGACCCGGGCGGCGGTCCGCGCCGCCCGGAGGCTGTCGTAGGTGAAGATGGCCAGGGCCAGCCACACGATCGAGAACCCGATCCACCGGCTGGGCGGCATGACCTCGCCGGCGATCGTCACCCCCACCACGAACTGCAGGATCGGCGCGATGTACTGCAGCACCCCGACGGTGCTCAGCGGCACCCGGATCGCTGCCGCGCCGAAGAAGATCAGCGGCACCGCCGTGATGATCCCGGCCCCCACCAGCAGCAGCGCGTGCCCGAGGCCCTCCTGCCCGAACGTGGCCTGCCCCGCGAACTCCAGGTAGATCAGGTACCCGAGCGCCGGCAGCAGCAGCACCAGCGTCTCGACGGCCAGGCTCTCGGTGGCGGCCACGTTCGCCTGCTTCTTGGCCAGCCCGTACACGCCGAAGCTGACGGCGAGCGTGAGCGCGATCCAGGGGAGCCTGCCGTAGTCCAGGGTCAGCACGACCACCGCCAGCGCCGCGAACCCGACCGCCGTCCACTGCAGCGGACGCAGCCGCTCCCGCAGCACCAGCACCCCGAACAGCACGCTGACCAGCGGGTTGATGAAGTACCCGAGGGCACTCTCGACCACGTGGCCGGTGTTGACCGCGTAGATGTAGGTGCCCCAGTTGACGGTGATGACGATGGCGGCGATCGTCAGCAGGACGAGTTTGCGCGGCTGCCGGGCCAGCTCCCGGAACCAGCTCCAGTGCCGGCGCACGGCCAGCACGACGGCGACGGCGACCAGGGACCAGACCATCCGATGAGCCAGGATCTCCACGGCTCCGGACGGTTTGAGCAGCGGCCAGTACAGGGGGAACAGCCCCCACATGGTGTAGGCGGCGATCCCGAACAGTACACCGCGCCGAAGGTCAGGCATGTAACCTATTTTCGGGCCTTACCAGCTTAAATACAAATGTGTGTCACTATACGGGAATGTTTAGGCATCCTTAACTGTTCGGGCGTTGTGTAAGCGCAATCCCGCCACCCACGCCACGCCGCCGCCCGCGGTGCTTGCGTAGGGTGGAGACACCTGATGGAGGTGGCACGATGGGCTGGCTGTTCGGCGGCAACAAGACATCGATGGTCCGTCCCGAGGACGCTCTGCCGGGCCGCTCGGAGGCGATGCCCGTGCCCGCGCGGCACGCGGTCCTCGACGCTCCGCTCGCCCCGCCGTACCCCTCGGGCCTGGAGGTGGCCGACTTCGGCCTGGGCTGCTTCTGGGGGGCCGAGCGCAAGTTCTGGCAGACGCCAGGGGTGGTGACGACCGCCGTCGGGTACCAGGGCGGCTACACCCCCAACCCGACGTACGAGGAGGTCTGCAGCGGCCTCACCGGCCACACCGAGGCCGTCCGGGTGGTGTTCGACCCGGCCCAGGTGTCGTACGAGGAGCTCCTGAAGGTCTTCTGGGAGGCCCACGACCCGACGCAGGGCATGCGCCAGGGCAACGACACCGGCACCCAGTACCGGTCGGCGATCTACCACCACTCGCCGGAGCAGGAGAAGGCGGCGGAGACGTCCCGCGCCGCCTACCAGCAGGTCCTCACCCAGGCCGGCTACGGCACCATAACCACCGAAATAGCCCAAGCCAAGCCTTTCTACTACGCCGAGGACTATCACCAGCAATACTTGTACAAAGTGCCCAACGGGTACTGCGGAATCGGCGGAACGGGCGTCGCCTGCCCGGTGGGTCTGACGTCTGGCGAGGCGTGAGCCGAACGTGGGCCCAAGCATCGCACTTCTGTGCAGATAGATATACAGTTCATGTATGACTGTTCTGCACGACGCTACTGAGCTGAGCGTCACAGAGGCGGCCCAGCGAGGGGTTGCCCGCCTAGTGGCTGATGCGGAGCAGGGGACCGATCTGGTGGTCACCCGTCGGCGTCAGCCAGTGGCGGCCGTGGTGAGTATCCGCCGGCTCAATGAGCTGGAAGAGGCGGCGGCTGATCTGCGCGATCTGGCGCTGGTGCTCGCCCGGTCGGTTACGGACACGGGGGAGCGGGTCTCACTCGATGAGGTGCTTGCCGCTTTCGGGCATACTCGCGAGTCGCTGTCCGCCATCCCGGACGATGAGTGACTCGTGTCCGACGTCGCCTTCACGGCGCCGGCGGTCGACGACCTTCGGCGGATCGGCCCAGACGCGGCACCCAAGGTGCTCAAGAAGATCCTTCTCCTGCTGGACAACCCTGAAGCTGGTTATCCGCTTGGCGGGGAACTGACCGGTTTCCGGAAGCTGGTGGTCGGTCGCAACACCTGGCGTGTCGTCTACCGCATCACCGAGGACAAGTCGGTGGAGATCTGCGAGGTGTGGGCTGTCGGTGAACGTGCCGACGCCGAAGTGTACGAGGAGGCGACGGCGAGGGTCCGGGAGGCGGGTGCAGGCCGTCCCGAGATCATCCAGCTCGGCCAGGTGATCGAACGCCTCGGCGCGCTGGCCGATCATATTCGGGTGGAGAAGGCATCTCCCAGGGAACCCGTTCCAGATTGGCTAGCGGACCGCTTGATCTACACGGTCGGGATGGCGCGTGAGGATGTTGCCGCCCTTGACCTTGAAGAGGCGGTCGACACGTGGGCTGAGTACCGGTCCAAGGCTCATTAGGTCGCGCATTTATCGCCTGAAGCAAAGCGCTACCGCCAGCAGTACTTGTACAAAGTCCCCAACGGCTACTGCGGCATCGGCGGCACGGGTGTGTCCTGCCCGGTCGGCCTGACCTCCGGCGACGCGTAGACCTGCGGAGATAGCTAGATCCTGGCCCATGGTCGCCCGGCACGTCCGGCGTCGATCATGGGCCAAAGCCGTCTTCGGCGACAACCTTCATCACAGGGTCAGGGCGGTGCCGGGCTGCTGGCGATCGTGCTTGCGTTTATTTCGTCTGTTGCGGATACTGCGAAGAGGGGGTGACGTCATGACTGACGTGCAGGCCAAGCGAGTTCAGCCGGGAAGCATCGATGCCGAGGTGGCCGCTCGTGCGGTCCGCCGGATCAAGGATTACCTCATGCGGTATCCCGAGCAGCCGACCGTGCAGGTGGTCGGTGAGCACGGGGGAGAGGACCCCTTGATCCTGCCTCGTGAAGCAGTGACTCTGCTTGCCTTCATCCTTGCCCAAGCAGCTGAAGGGCGCGGAGTCACGGTGATTCCGTCCCATGCTGAGCTGACGACACAGCAAGCGGCGGACATGCTGAACGTCTCACGCCCGTACGTCATCAAACTTCTGGAGACGGGAGAGATTCCGTTCCGGTTGATTGGCAAGCACCGTCGAATCAAGTACGAGGACCTCCAGGAGTACAGGCGTCGCGATGACGCCAAGCGCCGGACCGCGGCCGACGAACTCGCTGCGCTGGGGCAAGAGTTGGGCATCTGAGTCATGACATTCGTGGTGGTCTACGACGCAAACGTGTTGTACGGCAACACCCTGCGTGACCTGCTCATTCGTCTCGCCATGACGGCACGGGTGCAAGCCAGGTGGACCAACAGCATCCTCGACGAGATGCAGCGCAACCTCGCCGCCAACCGCCCCGACATTCCAGCGGAAAAGCTCGACAAGCTCCGCCGACTGATGAACTCCGCTGTCCGCGACTGCCTCGTCGAGGGGTATGAGCCACTGATCGAAGGGCTGAAGCTCCCCGACGCTGACGATCGACATGTGCTCGCCGCAGCCATCAAGGTGGGCGCGAAGGCCATCGTCACGTCGAATCTCAAGGACTTCCCTGCCGACTACTTGGCTCCATGGGATATCGAGGCGAAGTCGCCCGACGACTTCGTCCTCGACCAAATCGACTTGGACGGAAGGGTCGTCTGGGCGTGTGTGCAGCAGATTGCGGACTCACGGACCAGCCCGCCCGAGACCGTCGAGGACGTGCTCGACGCTCTGGAGGCGGCCGGTCTCGTTGAGGCGGTCGCTGCCCTGCGAGCTGGATGAAGCCTCTTCGGGCTGGTTCTGCGGCACGAAGTGAACAGCCACCGCCAGCAGCAGCGGTACAGAGTCTGGCCCGAACGGCTGCTGCGGGATCCGTGGCTGTCCGGTCGGCCTGACGTATGGCGAGGCGGAGAGCGGCCCATGGTCGACCGGTACGTCCGGGGGCGATCACGGGCCGGGGCGTCCGGCATGCCGTCAGCGGGTGAGGGTGGCCGCCTTGACCTGGTGGAGGTGGATCACCACGTCGAAGGAGCGGCTCAGGGAGGCCTGAACGGCCTGGTCGGGGGACCAGAAGCCGCCGCCGATGAGCCGGGTGGGCCGGGCCTGCGCCAGCCACGTCCGAGCCGTCCGCGGAACTGTCCGCGTGTCCAGCATGAAGTCGCGGTGGCGCACCTGGTCCAGGACGTACTCGTTGTAGTCGGGGCCCGCGGCGGGGACCCAGCCCTTGCACGTTCCCGGCCGTTCGGCGGGCTTGGCGCCGTCGGGGCAGGCGCCGTCGGAGCTGAGGAAGTTGTAGCCGCCCTGGTTGAAGCTGGTGCCGACGGTGACGAAGCGGTCGCCGAGCCGCTTGCGCAGCTCGCCGCCCATCGGGGCCGGCACGTACGTGGTGTCGATCGGGGTGTAGCTCAGGTGCGCGTTCAGCCCGGACACCTGGATCCTGGCGCCCGTCGTACGGTTCCACCAGGCGACGTTGTCGGCCAGCACCTGGTCCCGGTAGATCGCCGCCTGGCGGCGGCCGTCCGCGGTGGCCTGGTCGAATGCGAAGTCGGTGAAGGTCTGCGACAGCGCGCGGGCGTGCTGGACCGTCCATCGGTCGGCGCCCTGCTTCTGGAGGAGCTTCAGGGCCTGAGTGGCCCGCTCGGCTTTGTCCTGCCGGGTCTCCAGCGGTACGGCCAGCGCCTGCGCCATGTATTCGCCGGCGTTCTTGGTGGTGGGCCGCAGTCCGTCGTACAACCGGGTGAGCTCGGGCAGCAGGGCGGGTCGGTGCTGCTTGGCGTACGCCAGCACCTTGTCGAAGAGGATGTCGCCGGGGTAGAGCAGGTCGGCGCCCATGAACTGGACCTTCTTGGCGTGGCCGGCGTTGTGGGCACGCATCCATCGGACCAGGTCGAGGAACTCGCGGTTGTCGAACAGGTCGTAGGGGCCCTTGACCTCGTCGTGGAAGATCGCTTGCGGGTCGCCCTGGCCGTACAGAACATAATCATTCAGGCGCAGGCCGGTGCTCCAGCTCAGCTCGCGGGCGAACGTGGTGAATCCTTTCTCGGTCACCAGGTAGCGGAACAGCCGCTGGTTGAGGGTGTAGAACTCGGCGGTGCTGTGGGTGGCCTCGCCCACGCCGACCACCTCCGCCTGGCCCACCATGGCGCCGAAGGCGTCCAGGTCGTGCGCCCGGACGTCCGGGGAGGTGGAGACCAGCGGCTTGGCCACGCTGTTGAGCGCGGACACCACCCCGGTGTCGGCCGACGCCGGGGTGGCGGTGCCGGCGATGGTCACGGCGGCCAGGCCGCTGAGGGCAAGAATCTTCATGGCGTTTCCCTGGTACGTGAAGGGGATTGTTGGGCAGGTCCGAATCTCCCGGGCAGCGCTGACAGCCGGTTGAAGGCCGGCTGACCGTGGCCCCGGGGCGCTGTCAGCTCAGATCCGGGGCCAGCTCAGATCCGGGGGCCGAGGAAGCAGCCGCCGGAGGCGTCGATGACCTGGCCGGTCACCCACCGCCCGGCCCCGGAGGCCAGGAAGGCGACCACGTCGGCGATGTCGTCGGGCTGACCGACGCGCGGGATGGCGTTGCCGGTGCCGACCATCTGCTGGACCTCGGGCTTGCCGAGCATCCACGGGTTCATGTCGGTGACCGTCGGGCCGGGCGCGACGGCGTTGACGGTGATGCCCCGCGCGCCCACCTGCTGCGCCAGGGAACGGCTGAGCACCTCGATGCCGACCTTGCTCATCGCGTACGGCGCCTCGGGCATCGCGATCCTGGTCGCCGCGGTGGTCACGTTGACGATCCGGCCGCCGTCGTTCAGCAGCGGAAGCGCCCGCTGGATGATGAACAGCGGCGCCTTGGTGTTGATCGCGATCAGCCGGTCGAACGCCTCGGGGGTGATGGCGTCGATCGGGCCGCCGGTGTTGACGGCGGCGTTGTTGACCAGGATGTCCAGCCGTACCTGCCCGGTCCTCGCGGCGAGGCCCGCCTCCAGTCCGGCGAACAGGGTGTCGACGTCACCGGGAGCGCCGAGTTCGGCACGTACCGGGAAGGCATGGCCGCCGTCCTTCTCGATCAGCTGCACGGCTTCCAGAGCCGCTTTCTCGTTGGTGCCGTAGTGCACGGCGACCAGCGCGCCCGCGGCCGCCAGCCGCCGCGCCACGGCCCGGCCGATGCCCCGCGACGCCCCGGTCACCAGCGCCGTCTTCCCTGCCAGCTGCATCATTTCGTCACTCCTGAACCATCTGACTTTGTCCGGTGACCAGGATCCAGGCGCTAAATAGCCCGAAACAATGACAAAATGCGCAAGGCAGAATTGACCCCAAGGGCAACGTGAGGGGGAGTCGTGGAGCTGCGCGACATCGAGATCTTCCTGACTCTGGCCGAAGAGCTCCATTTCGCCCGCACCGCCGAACGACTGCACGTCACCCCGGCCCGGATCACGAAGGCGATCCAGAAGCAGGAGCGCCAGATCGGCGCCCTGCTTTTCGAACGGACCCCGCGGTCGGTACGTCTGACGCCACTCGGCCGGCAGCTCCGCGACGATCTCTGGCCGATGTACAGCGGCCTCCAGGAGAGCATGCGCCGGGCCAGGCTGGCCGCCGAGGGCATCACCGGCGTGCTGCGAGTCGGCATGATCCCGCACAACTCCCACGACCTGCGGCGCTACTGGGACACGTTCCGCGGCAACCACCCCCAGTGGAAGCTGCAGATCCGCATCTCTCCCTTCGCCGATCCGTTCGCCGGGTTGCGGCGCGGCGACATCGACGTCCTCGTCGCTTGGCTGCCCGTCGAAGAGCCTGACCTGACCACGGGGCCGGTCCTGTTCACGGACCCGCGCCTGCTGGCCGTGTCCGCCGATCACGAACTCACCCGGCACACCACCGGCCTGCTGGAGATGCTCGCCGATTTCCCGCACGTGGACACTCCGTCCAGGCCCGACTACTGGGCGGACGGCTTCCTCCCGACCTGGACTCCTGTGAGCAATCGGATCGAGCGCGGCCCCATGGCCCGTAGCACCGAGGAGATCCTTTCCCTGGTCACCACCGGGGAGACCGTCAGCCTCGTCGCCCACCACATGAGGCGGTACTACCTCCGGCCCGACATCACGTACCTGCCTTTCCGGGACAACGATCCGCTGAGGTTCGCGCTGGTGTGGTCGACGGAAGCGGAGAACGACCTGATCCGCGCCCTCGTCCAGACCGTCCGCGACCTCGGCCCCCTCGACCTGCTCACTCTCTGACCGGTCGGGCACCATGCTCATCCGCGGCGCGCTGCGGCCGGCCGGCTGACTCCTCCGCGGCGATGTACGTCAGGACTGCTGGCCGGGGTCGGCGTACATTCGGGGCTGACGACGGACATCAGATCGTGTTCTGACATAGACTGCGGGGTCGCTTCGGGAAGCTGGGTGCCTACCCCCAGATCAGGGCGAGGGTACGGCGCGTCGCCGCGCCCCGTCCTCCGGCCGCGCACCGGCAGCCAGCGCTCGTCGAAGGAGGCGAGACCTGCTGGGTGGGTGGTCACTCACGGCTGGTCGCGAGGGTGATCGTCACCTGATTGAACGCTTTTGGTGGGGGTCAGAACTTGCCCGTCTGTACCTCGATGCGGTGGCCCAGTTGCTTGCTCAATTCCGTGTGGAAGCTGGCGCGGAGAGGTGGCCAGCCCCAGAAGTCGAATGCGAGGGCGCCGAGGTCGAAGCCGGACCCGAACTGCCACTCGGTGACCGGGACGGAGGCGCCGCACGAGGAGCAGGTGACACTTCCTTCGCCGGTCTCCTTCCAGGTGTCGATGCCGTCGCTGAACGGCTGCCAGACCTCCTGGTCCGCCTCCCATGCGTTCGGGTAGTCGATGATCACGGTGGTCGCGTCACATCGTGGGCAGGTCGCGGAGTCCGCCTCGCTCATCCCCTGGCCCCCGACGTGGTGATCCCGCCCGACGATGACCGCCACCGGGCCTGGTATCCACGACGGGTCCGAGGAGTCGGCCACTGCCCGTTCCCAGTTGGGGCCGGGCTCGTACCCGTCGTCCACTTGCAGGCTGTACATGCCGTCGCTGGACCTTTCGCGTGTGATCAGCCCCTCGGCGACCATCCAGTCGACCACACGCTCTGCGAGGGACTCAGCCTTTTCGCCGGTTACCTCGACATCGACGATCCGCTCGAAAAAGTCACCCATAGTCCTTCAACTCCTCCTCGGTCACTGATGCCCACTGTGCCACTCGGCTGAGACAGAGGCGCCGTTCCCGCGACCGCTACGTGCCGCGGCACAGGTGGTTGAGCCTGTTTCTGGAGAGGCAGGGATTTGCAGGAGCAACTGCCTCGTTCTCGGCAGATCATCTCGATCGGTGGTCGCATAGCATCGTGAACATGGACGAGGCCACCACCGTAAGGCTCCCGCACGGGCAGAACCTCAGGTGCGACACGTGCCAGAGCGAGATCTTCGAGTCCCGCCAGTGGAAGCTGCAGACGACCGGAATGACCTTCATGGGCCTGGACTGGGCCAACCGGGACGCGACCTGCTTCGTCTGTACCACGTGCCGGCGGATTCACTGGTTCCACCTGTAAGGGAACCGGCTGCCGGTGCGCGGCCTCAGCGGGTTGGCCTGTCTGGCTGCTGGGACCGATCAGGATCTTCGCTCGTGTGGTGCTCGATCTGGGCGGTGCTGGAGGCTGCGGGACGTGCCCGTGAGGGTGATCTGGCTCGGCGGGGCCTGGCGCGGTTGAGGGCCTTTCAGGCAGTTCGGCGGTGTTTGTGTGCAGGGTGCTGGTGAGAAACCGCATCCCTGGGAGGAAAGACGCTTGGCGGTAGGAGAAAGAACTACACCTTGCGTCGGACCGCGGCTCCGTTCTTTGCCGTCCACCTGTCACTGTGCTCACGTCAGAGCACGTAGCCGGGCCACCGGTGCGGCATCTTCTTCCCTGCGTGGAACAGGCAGGAGCCGTGAACCTGGAGGCGCAGAACCTCGAGGTGATGCTACGCGTCAAGGCGCTCGAGACGAGCGCCCGTACCGCGGACGACATCACCATGATCAGCATCGTTCTGATGATGACCGAACTCGCTGCCTTCCAGGCCGAGCTGAGACGAGATTACGAGGCCCTGGTCGACGAGATCACCGGGCTGCGGCACCACATCAACGGCCATGGCTGCAGCCTCCTGCGCCGTTCGGACCTTCGGCAGCGACCGGAGAGCAACTAGCGGGCCGGTGCCGGTCGGGAAGACCGCCTGTTGTGGGGGAGACGGCGTCTTCGTCACAACAGGAAGGCTGATATCCCCTGGTGCCTGTGGCGCTGTTTGGGATCATTGAGTGTGGTGTGGAATGTGGCGGGGCGGTTGTGGGCGGACCTGGCTCGGGTGCCTGTGGTGTTTCCCGGGCGGGGAGAGGTCGCGGTGGTCGTCTCCTCCGGGTCGGGGTTGTGCCCGCCCGGGTGGACGGGGATCGTCGTGCTGGACGGCGGGGCGCTGGTCACGGTGCCTGATGCCGGGTTGGCCGAGCCGGTGCGCCAGGCCCTGCTCGGCGAGAACGGCGTCGATCTTTCGCGCCTGTCCGAGCGGCTGTCCGAGCGGCTGGAGGTCCGTGAGGTCCTGGGGCCGGCGACGCTCGCGTACGTCGATGTTGAGGAGTTCGTTCCCTGCCATGTCGGCGCGGATGTCGAACGGCTGGCGGTGGGGGATCGGGACGTCGACGGGCTGGTGGCGGCGGTGAGCGAGCAGGACGCCGACGAGAGCGGGCTGGCGGACGTCGGTTCGGCGGTATGGGTGGTTCGTGCGGGCGGTGATGTGGTCGCCGCCGCCGGATATCGGACGTGGTTGGACACGGCGGCGCATCTGTCCGTACTGACTGCCGAGGGGTTCCGGGGGCGGGGGCTGGCTCGGGCGGTGGCGTCGGCGGCGGTGGCCGACGCGCTCGGTGCGGGGTTGCTGCCGCAGTGGCGGGCGCGCCCGGAGGCGTCGCGGCGGGTGGCCCGAGCTCTCGGGTTCCGCGAGCTGGGGTCACAGGTGAGCCTTCGCATAGAGCGGTGACCGTATCTTTGGCGCGTGGGCAAAGTGTCGCCAGAGGTGTTCGAAGAAGTGTCCGTGCTCTGGGAAGAGCATCGGCACGTTCCGTTTCCCGGGCTGGCTGATCGGGACCTGTTCGCGGACCTGGTCCTGGCGGACGACGGTGTCGCGGGTGTCATGTTCTGGTACGTCCGTAATGAGGGCAAGGCGCTCACCGACCAGCTACGCGAGCGGCTCGTCAGCAGCGCCCGCGACCTGCGCTGGATCCGGCGGCGAGCGCGTGGCCGGGAGGCGAGGACGTACGTGGACCGGCTGCTGCGGATGGCCGACCTGATCCTCGGTGGCTCCCCGGCCGGATGAGGAGCTTGTCCGGCGCCCGGTCAGATCGCGTCGGTGAAGCGGGTGAGGAGGGTGCGGAGGGTGGTGCGTTCCTCGGGGGTGAAGGCGGTGGAGATGCGGCGTTCGATGATCACGGCCGCCTCGTCCGCCACCCGCAGAGCTTCGCGGCCGGCGTCCGTGAGGTGGGTTTCGAGCATGGTGCGGTGCCACTGATGGGGGGAACGTTCGATCAGGCCGTGTTCGAGCAGGTTCTTCAGTACGACGTTCATGGCCTGCGGCGTGACCAGGCATTCCCTGGCCAGGGCGGCGGCGGAGATGCCCGGGTTGGCGTCGAGGGCGAGCAGGGCGGCGTACTGGGGCACGGTCAGTCCGGCGGTCTTGACCGCGGCGTGCTTGGCCGCCATGAGTCGCTGCTCGGCGCGCTTGACGTCGAGGCCGAGCCGCTCCTCCGGGGGCATGTCCATGCAGGGAGCCTACAAGTCGGCAGGCACTAAAAGCTCTTATAGGTATAAAAGCTTTGATAGTGTTCCGGGCATGTCTGTGATCCCGGAGAGCCATCTCGACCTGCTGACCCGCCCCCTGTACGTCCATCTGGCGACGTTGATGCCCGACGGCACCCCGCAGGTGACGCCCGTGTGGACCGTCTGGGACGGCGAGTTCCTGCGCTTCACCACCACGAGCGACCGGCAGAAGGGGCGCAACGCGAGCGCCCGCCCGCACGTGGCCGTCTCGGTCAACGATCCCGAGCAGCCGTACCGCTACCTGGAGGTCCGGGGGACGGTCGAGCGGGTCGAACCCGACCCCCAGGGTGACTTCTTCGACGTGCTGGCCAGGCGTTACGGCCTCGACTACGAACGGCCCGTCGGCGACGCCGAGCGCAGGGTGGTCATCGTCGTGCGGCCCACCCGCTGCACCAGCCAGTGACCGAACACTTCTAGGACGGCTGCCGGGGGCGGGGCTGGGCGCGCATGTGCATGCGTTCGCCCTGCCGTCCGAACAGGTTGAGCACCTCCACCGGACGATCGCCCGCGGGGCCGAACCAGTGGGGCAGGTGGGTGTCGAACTCGGCGGCCTCGCCGGGCCCCATGACCAGGTCGTGGTCGCCCACGATCAGGCGGACGCGCCCCGAGAGCACGTACATCCACTCGTAACCCTCGTGCGTGACGAGCTGCGGCTGGTTCTGGTCGGCGGGGATGACCGACTTCCACGCCTGCAGCGGGCCGGGCTGGACGGTCAGGGGCAGCACGGTCCGGCCGTTGCGGACCACCGGCTTGAGGCGGACCCGCGGGTCGCCGACCTCCGGCGCGCCGACCAGCTCGTCCAGCGGCACCTGGTGCGCCTCCGCGATCGGTAGCAGCAGCTCCAGGCTGGGCCGGCGCTGCCCCGACTCCAGCCGCGAGAGCGTGCTCTTGGAGATGCCGGTGGCCTCGGCCAGGGCCGACAGGGTCACGCCGCGCTGGGTGCGGAGGTGTCTGAGCCGGGCGCCGACCTGGGCCAGCGTGGCGTCGATCCGGGATTGCTGCTCCATGAGGCCCATTCCACCGCCGATTTCCCAGAAATGGCAACAGAAGTTGTCATCTCCGCGTGCCGGACCGCACCATCGGGACCGGAGGTGATCGTCATGACTACGGCGATGAACAGCAAGAACACCGAGTGCGACGTGGTGGTGGTCGGCGCGGGGGCGGCCGGACTGAGCGCGGCCCTGCTCCTCGGGCGCGCGCGGCGCAAGGTGGTCGTGGTCGACGCGGGCGCGCCGCGCAACGCCCCGGCCGCGCACATGCACGGCTTCCTGTCCCGCGACGGCCTGCCGCCCGCGACCCTGCTGGAGCTCGGACGGGCCGAGATCGACCGGTACGGCGTGCGTCTCGTCCGGGGGCGGGTGGCGGAGGTCGAACCGGGCTTCGCCGTGCGGCTGGAGGGCGGCCCGGTGCTCGGCGCCCGCCGCCTCCTGGTCGCCACCGGCCTGTACGACGAGCTGCCCGCCATCCCCGGCGTGCGGGAGCGGTGGGGCAAGGACGTCCTGCACTGCCCCTACTGCCACGGCCACGAGGTCGGCGACCAGGCGCTGGCGGTGCTCGGCACGCATCCGGGGGCGGTCCACCAGGCCCTGCTCCTGCGCCAGTGGAGTGACGACGTCGTCTTCCTGACCCACACCCTCGACCTGACGCCGGAGGACCGCGACCGTCTGGAGGCCCGCGGCGTGCGCATCGTCGAGGGCCCGATCGACCACCTCGTCGTCGAGGACGGACGGTTGCGCGGCGTCGAGCTCGCCGACGGGCGGGTGCTGCCGCGCGCCGCCGTGTTCCTGTTCCCGCGCATGGTGCCGCAGGACCAGGTGCTCACCCTTCTGGGTTGTGCCAAGGACGACGCCGGCTGGGTCGTCACCGACCGGACGGGACGGACCAGCGTGCCCGGGGTCTGGGCGGCGGGCAACGTCGTCGACCCGCGCGCGCAGGTCGTCACGGCGGCGGGGATGGGTTCGGCCGCAGCGTTCGCCGTCAACGCCGACCTGGTGGACGAAGAGGTCCGGGACGCCGTCGAGCGGCGCCGCGCGACGTCCGTCCCGGCTCGCTGACCCCCACACGCAAGGAGACTTCGTCATGCCCGCGCATGTTCCCGGCTCGGTGCGCAGCGTCACCGAGCAGAACTTCACCGAACGCGTCCTCCAGGCGGAACGTCCGGTCCTGATCCAGTTCTGGGCGGCCTGGTGCCGTCCGTGCCAGATGGTCACCCCGATCGTGGAGAGCCTGGCGGCCGACCGCGCTGGCGAGGTGGACGTCGTCCGGGCCGACCTGGACGACCAGCCCGGCCTGGCCGCCCGGCACGGCATCACCGCCGTCCCCGCCTTCGTCGTGTACGCCGGTGGCCGGCCCGCCGGTTCCTGGACGGGAGCCGCTCCCCGGCACGTACTGGACGAATACCTCACCGCGGCCCTGCGCGAGGCGGGGGTGGACCGATGAGCGCCACGGCCACCGGGCGGCCGGCGGCCGCCCGTGGCAGGCTGCCGCTGGGGGTCTACCTGCTGTCCTTCAGCCTGTTCTCGATGGGCAGCGCGGAGTTCCTGCTCGCCGGCGTCCTGCCGGCCGTCGCCGCGGACCTGCGGATCACGCTGGCCTCCGCCGGCGGGCTGATCTCGGCGTTCGCGGCGGGGGTCGTGATCGGCGGGCCGCCGCTGGCCATCATGACCCTCCGCTGGCCGCGCCGGACGACGCTGGTGGTCGCCCAGGCGGCCTTCGCCGCCTGCGTGGCGATCGGCATCCTCACCGACAGCTATCCGGTGCTCCTGGTCACGCGCTTTCTCTCCGGTCTGGCGTACGCGGGGTTCTGGGCGGTGGCGGCGGTCACCGCGATCGGGCTGGTCCCGGCGGACCGCACCGCCCGCGCGTCCGGGGTGGTCGTCAGCGGGCTGAGCCTGGCGATGATCGCCGGCGGGCCTGCCGGCGCGATGATCAGCTACTTCACCGGGTGGCGCGGCGGGTTCTGGGCCGTGACCGCCCTCACCGTCGCCGGCGCCGTCCTGACGCTCGTCGCGCTGCCCGCCACCGGCGGGCACGGGCAGGCGAGCATCCGCGGCGAGCTCCGCACGATGCGCCGGCCCCAGCTGTGGATCGTGTACGCCGTCACCCTGCTGAGCACCGCGGCCTACATGATCTCCTACAACTACCTGGCGGCGTTCCTGACGGAGGTCACGGGCGTGCCCGGGGTCTGGGTGCCGGTGATCCTGACGCTGTTCGGCGTGGGGGCCTTCGCCGGACTGTCGGTCGGGGGCCGCATCGCCGACCGGCTGCCCACCCACGCGCTCCTGGCGGGGGCGCTCGGGATCGCGGCCTGCTCCGTGCTGCTGGCCGTGCTCGGGCGGCACGTCCCGGCCGTCGTGCCGCTGGTGCTGCTGCTCGGCGTCGCCGGGTTCGTGCTGAACCCGGCCATCTACGGGCGGGTGTTCGCCATCGCGTCGGCGGCGCCGACGCTCGCCGGGGCCACCACCGTCTCGGCCTTCCAGCTGGGCATCAGCCTCGTGCCGGTGCTGGCCGCCGCCGCGCTGGACGCGGGGGCGGGGGTCACCGCCGTCCCGTGGATCGGGGCGGGGCTGGCGGCGCTCACGGTCGTCCCGGTCCTGCTGGACCGGTTGTCGTCGCGGCGGGCGGGCTAGCAGACGCCGGGCAGGCCGCAGACCTTGACGGCCATCTTCCTGGCGTTCTTGGTGAGCCGGCCGGGGTCGTAGTCTCCGTCGTCGGTCCGGTAGACGATCAGCGCGCTGCCCCTGCGTGCGACGACCCCCGTGATCGTCCGGTCCACGTTGCCGGCCTGCCGGGTCCGGTAGCCCATGCCCAGGGCCTCGTCCCCCGCCTTCACCTTGGTCGTCCGCCACTGGATCTCGAGCGTGGGCACCGACGGGTCACCCTTGCGCGCGCACCGCCCGGCCTCGGCGCGCAGGCCGGCGAGCGCGGCACGGGCGGCCCGCGGGCTCTTGTAGAGGACGAGCTGCTCGGCCGACCTGCTGGGCGCGGTGCTCCAGTAGGTGATCGTGCGGGCGGCCGTCCGGCCGCGGTCGACGGCGCGCCGATGCCGGCACGGGTTCAGCTCGAAGGGCGCTGTAAGCCTGTCGCTGATCTTGTATCCCTGCTCGGCGGCGTCGTCCTGGCTCAGCGGCACACGCGCGGCACGCTCGGTGAACAGGAAGTTCTTCGGAATCTCGGTCACGGCCGCCGGTGACAGGGCCAGCAGCAGGGAGAGCGTCAAGCCGATCATGAACCGTTGGATGCCGCCGGGACCGGCTTGGTTCTCGGCCGGGCTGTGGCGCGGATCACAGTGGAGCCGTGTCACGGATGGGGTGGGGTCTCGCATCACGTGGTCAGACGCACCGTACGAAAGGCACGACGATGACCACACAGCGCGAGAACGGCAAGGCTCCGCACCACGTCCTGGTGCTGGGGGCGGGGTATGCGGGGATGGCGGCCGCGATTCAGCTCGCGGCGCGGACCAAGGGGCGGGCGGACGTCCGGGTGACCCTGGTCAATCCGCAGGAGCGGTTCACCGAGCGGTTGCGGATGCACGTCGTGGCGAGCGGGCAGCAGGTCGCCGAGATGCGCATCCCGGAGCTGCTGGAGGGCACCGGGGCCCGGTTCGTGCGGGGCTGGGTGACGGCCGTGGACGTGCGGGCCAGGAGCGTGCGGATCGACGACGACCGCGTCCTGCACTACGACACCCTGGTGTACGGGCTGGGCAGCGTGGCCGACTCGGTGACGGTGCCGGGGGTGGAGGAGCACGCGTACACGCTGGACAGCGTGCCGGACGCCGAGGCGCTGGCCGCCCGGCTGGCCCGGCTGGGCCGTGGGACGGTGGCCGTCTGCGGCAGCGGGCTGACCGGCGTCGAGTCGGCCGCCGAGATCGCCGAGCGCCACCCCGAGCTGGACGTCGTGCTGCTCGGCAGGCAGGAGCCCGGCGCGGCCATGGCGGCCGGGCCGAGGGAGTACATGCGCAAGGCGCTGGCCCGGCTGGGCGTCCGGGTGCGCAGCGGCGTCGAGGTCACGAAGGTGCTGCCCGGGTCGGTCGAGGTGGTGTGCGGACAGGACGCGGAGAGCGTCGCCGCCGACGTCGTCCTGTGGACGAGCGGCACGCGGGTCCCGCCGCTGGCGGCGGCCGCCGGGCTCACCGTGGACGACCGCGGCCGGATCGTCACCGACGCCTTCCTGCGCTCGGTGTCGCACCCGGACGTGTACGCCCTCGGCGACGCCGCCGCGATCCGCCAGGGTTACGGCGTCATGCACGGCACCTGCCAGAGCGGCATGCCGACCGGCGTGCACGCCGCGGTGTCGATCCTGCGCGCCCTGGACGGCCGGCGGCTCAAGCCGTTCCGCTTCGGCTACTACCACACCCCGGTGAGCCTCGGCCGCAACGACGGGGTCGTGCAGTTCACCCACCCCGACGACAGCCCGCGCAGGGTGTATCTCACCGGTCGCACGGCCGCACGGTATAAGGAGACGGTGACTGCAGCACCCTGGCCGACGTACGTCCGCATGAAGAAGATGCCGGTCTCCGGCGCGCTCTGGCCGCGCGGCGGCCGGTTCACCCGGATCGGCGCCGGGCGATGAGCCACGCGTACTCGGAGCAGGACCAGCAGGTCTTCGACCAGCATCGCAGGCTGCTGTTCTCGGTGGCCTACCGCGTGCTCGGCTCGGCGGCCGACGCCGAGGACGCGGTCCAGGACGCCTGGATCAGGTGGTCGTCCGACGACCGTTCGCAGGTGGCCGATCCCAAGGCCTACCTGGCGCGGATCGTGTCGAACGTGGCCCTGCAGCGGCTGCGGTCGACGCAGTACCAGCGCGAGACGTACGTGGGGCCGTGGTTGCCGGAGCCGATCCTGACCAGCGGCGACACCGCCGACGACGTCGCGGGCGCCGATTCGGTCTCGACGGCGATGCTGGTGGTCCTGGAGACGCTGAGCCCGCTCGAACGCGCGGTGTTCGTGCTCAAGGAGGTCTTCGGCTTCAGCCACGCCGAGATCGCCGAGGCGGTGGAGCGTTCCGAGGCGGCGGTGCGCCAGGTCGCGCATCGGGCGCGGGAGCACGTGCAGGCCCGGCGGCCGCGCTTCACGGCCGACCGGACGCGGCAGCGAGACGTCACGCGGCGTTTCCTGGCCGCCGCGACCGGTGGCGACATCAACACGCTCATGGAACTGCTGTCCCCCGACGTCACCCTGTGGACCGACGGGGGCGGGAAGGTGCGCCAGGCGCTGCGCCCGGTCGTGGGCGCGAAGACGGTGGCCGCGTGGTTCGCCGCGATCGGCACGGTCGCCTACCAGGGCGTCGAGCCGGGCGACATGAGGGCCGAGCTCGCCGAGATCAACGGCGGCCCCGGCGTGGTGTTCAGCGGTCAGGGCCGGGTCGTCGCCACCGTGACCTTCGAC
Organism: Nonomuraea sp. NPDC005692; assembly: GCF_040631115.1. Taxonomy (NCBI): domain Bacteria; kingdom Bacillati; phylum Actinomycetota; class Actinomycetes; order Streptosporangiales; family Streptosporangiaceae; genus Nonomuraea; species Nonomuraea sp. NPDC005692. The sequence goes on from NZ_JBEXYU010000002.1 coordinate 241,738, forward strand.
TTCGACGCCGAGGGGCACATCACCGCCGTCCACAACGTCGCCAACCCCGACAAGCTGGGCGCTGTCGCGGCCGGAACCGCCCGCGACCTCAAGCCTTGACAACCGTCGCTGACCCGGCCGGTGGCGACGACCTGACATGTCGGTTGTCCGCCATGCCCTAGTCATGGTGTGTACGTCCCTTTCTGGCAAAACTTTGTTCTGCCGGTTGCGCAACCCCCCAACCGGTAGAAAGAGAGCCACCGCCATGCCATTCAGTCGTAGAGCGGCGCTGCTCAGCGCCGCCCTCGCCGCCACGCTCGTCGCGGCCGGCACCGGAAGCGCCTACGGTGACGCGACGGCCCCCGCCGCCGGTGTCACCGGCGTACCGGCGTCGTCGGTCACCACCGCGCGGGTCACCCTCATCACCGGGGACGAGGTCGTCGTGGCCAGCCAGGCCGGCCGTCCCGTCTCGGTCACCGTCACCCCCGGCCGGCGGTCGGCCGGCGACCTGCGCACCTACACGGTCGGCACCGACGTGTACGTGCTGCCGAACGAGGCCGCGCCGCTGGTCGCCTCGGGCCAGGTGGACAAGCGGCTGTTCAACGTCACCCAGCTCATCGCCCAGGGGTACGACGACGCCCACAGCGAGTCGATCCCGACCATCGTGCGGTACACCGGCAAGGGCCTGGCGAAGGCCGGTCCACCCGACGGCGGCCGGGTCACCCGGTCCCTGCCCGGCATCCGGGGCGCGGCCGTCGCCGCGGACAAGAAGCGCGGCGGCGCGTTCTGGGAGGCCGTCGACGACGACACCGCCAAGGCGGGGACGCCCAAGGCCCGGCTCTCCGGCGGCATCGAGAAGCTCTGGCTGGACGGCAAGGTCAAGACGCTGCTCGACAAGAGCGTGCCGCAGATCGGCGCCCCCGAGGCATGGGCCGCCGGTTACGACGGAACCGGCGTCAAGGTCGCCGTCCTGGACACCGGCGTGGACGCGAACCACCCCGACCTGGCCGACCGGATCGCGGAGAGCCGCAGCTTCGTCCCCGGCCAGACGGCGCAGGACGGCCACGGGCACGGCACGCACGTCGCCTCCACGATCGCGGGCAGCGGCGCGGGCTCGGACGGCAAGTACAAGGGCGTGGCGCCCGGCGCCCGGCTGATCGTGGGCAAGGTGCTGGCCGACGAGGGCGCCGGCATGGAGTCGTGGATCCTCGACGGGATGAACTGGGCGGCCCACTCGGGTGCGAAGGTCGTCTCGATGAGCCTGGGCGGCCAGGAGGGCGCCGACGGCACCGACCCGATGGCCGTGGCGGTCAACGAGCTGACCGCCGAGACGGGCGTGCTGTTCACCATCGCCGCGGGCAACAGCGGCCCGGGGGCGACCACGGTGGGCTCGCCCGGCGCGGCCGAGGCGGCGCTCACCGTCGGCGCGGTCGATTCGGCGGACGCGATCACCGACTTCTCCAGCCGCGGTCCCCGCGGCGGCGACGGGGCGCTCAAGCCGGAGATCACCGCTCCCGGCTTCAAGATCGTGGCCGCCCGCGCCGCGGGCACCTCGATGGGCACGCCGGTCGACGGCACGTACACCACGGCGAGCGGCACGTCCATGGCCACGCCGCACGTGGCGGGCGCCGCCGCGATCCTCGCGCAGCGGCACCCCGACTGGACCGCCGCGAGGCTGAAGAACCAGCTCGTCAGCACGGCGCGGACGACGGCCGGCACCCCCGTGCACAGCCAGGGCGCCGGCCGCGTGGACGTGAGCCGCGCCGTACGCCAGCCCGTCTCGGGCTCCGGTGTGATCGACTTCAGGCTCGCCGACTGGGACGCCGGAGAGCCGGCCACCAAGCAGATCGAGTACGTCAACGATGGCGACCAGCCCGTCACCCTGACGCTCGCCGCCAAGGGCGCGGGCGAGGACCTGCCGGCCGCGGCGCTGACCCTGGGCGCCCAGACGGTGACCGTGCCGGCGCACGGCACCGCGTCGGCGGCCGTCACCGTCGACACCTCGGCCGTGCCGGCCGGGGCGCACGGCGCGCACGTCACCGCGACCACCGCCGACGGCCAGACGGTCGTGACCACGGCCGTCGGCTTCGTCCGGGACGTGGAGCGCTTCGACGTCACCCTCAAGGTGCTCGACCGGGACGGCAAGCCGACCACCGGCGCCGCCGTCGTGCACGACATCAACCTCGACAGGCTGGGCCTTCCGGACAGCTACCTGATCGGCGCGGACGGCACCGCCAAGGTCCGGCTGCCCCGGGGCGAGCACGCCTTCATGGCGGAGATCTTCCACTACGCCGCCGAGGGGAACCGGGTCTGGGAGTACACCTACGGCGCCGAGCCGGGCGCGGTCATCGACTCCGACCGGACCATCACGTTCGACGGCGCCAAGGCCGGACCGGTCACCATGGACACCCCGAAGCCGAACCAGACGAACAGGGTCCGGCTCGGCCTGGCGATCCAGAGCGCGGCCGGCACCAACGCCTACGGCCTCGAACAGTGGATGAACGGCGAGACGAAGGTGTACTCCGTCCCGTCCCAGGGCACGAGCAGCCGCTTCGAGTCCCGGGTCGGCTGGTCGCTCACCGCGCCGGAGCTGAAGGCGCAGATCCTCGGCGCCGGGGCCGAGCCGATCGAGCCGGCGTACTTCCGGGGCCGGGCCGGCTCCGCGCGCATCGACGGCACCCAGGTCATGCGGGCCGCGGACGCCGGGACCGGCCGTCCCGAGGACTACGCGGGGCAGGCGGTCCGGGGGCGGCTCGCGCTGGTCAAGCGCAGCGCCGAGCTCACGCCGCAGCAGCAGGTCGACAACGCGGCCGCCGCGGGCGCGGGCGCGGTCATCGTCTACAACGACAAGCCCGACAACTGGGGCGCCGAGAACTGGAGCACGTCGCCGACCAGGATCCCGGCGATGACGCTCGCGGGTGAGCAGGGCGCCCGGCTGGCCGCGGCGGCGGGCCGGGGCAGGCTGCAGGTCCGGCTCACGGGTACGGCGGTGAGCCCGTACGCCTACGAGCTGGTCAAGTACCGGAACGGCGGCGTCCCGGCGGACCAGCGGTACAAGGTGCGCGACGGCGAGCTGGCCACCGTGCAGTCGTCGTTCCACGCGTCGGCGCCGGCCACGGAGGCCGGGTACGTCCGGCTGCTGGTCTCGCCGATGCAGAGCATGGCCTACGCGGTCTTCACCCGGCTGATCATGCCACGGCCCCTCACCGAGTACGTCACGGCCGACCTGCGGACCTGGGAGGCGATGCAGGTGGGCTCGGTCTGGGAGGGCGGCCAGGCGTGGCAGCAGACCGCGCCGTCCGTGCTCAAGGCCGGTCAGCGGGTGTCGCGCGACTGGAACAAGGCGGTGGTCCGCACGGCGCTGCCGGCCACGGTGGACAAGTCGGCGTTCCGCGACGGCGCGACCGGCGTGCTCCTCGCGGGCGGGCTGTTCGACACCGCGCCCGGCCAGACGTACCTGTTCCGCGCCTCCGCCGACAAGGAGCAGTCGACGGTCTACCGCGACGGCGAGTTGCTGGGCACCGCGCCGTCGGCGGCCGTCGCCTTCCCGGTGGTTCCGGAACGCGCCCAGTACCGCGTGGTGACCGACGTGCAGCGGGACCAGCCTTTCTGGACGACCTCCACCAAGGTGCGCACCGACTGGACGTTCCACTCGGAGCAGGCGGCCACCTCCGCCCTGCTGCCGGTCCTGTCGATCGACTACGACCTCGACGTGGACGAGGCCAACAGCGCCCGCGCGAACGCCCCCACCCGCGTCGGCCTCGGCCTGCGCTACCCCAAGGGCCTGGCGGGGCCGCGCATCACCCGGGCCGCCCTGTGGACCTCCGCCGACGACGGCGCCACCTGGCAGCCCGTGCGGCTCGCCGGTGCCGGTGAGCGGGCCTTCACCGGCACGATCAGGAACCCGGCGAAGCCCGGCGGGTTCGTCTCGCTGCGCGTGCAGGCCACCGACGCCGACGGCGGCACCGTCGAGCAGACCGTGACCCGCGCGTACCAGCTACGCCGATAGGTCCAGGTGAGGGGCGTCCCCGGCGGGGGCGCCCCTCACAACGGGATCATGCCGGACCGGGCCGCGTACCAGGCGAGCTGCATGCGGCTGTCGGTCCCGGCCAGCTTCATCAGCCGCCGGATCCGGCGCTGGACGGTGCGCTCGCTGGTGCCGAGCCGGCTGGCGACCGTCTTGTCCGGCATCCCGGACAGCAGGTACGTCATCAGCGTCACATCGGTGTCGTCCCAGGCCGCGACCCCTTCGGTCACGCTCGTGGCGGTGAGCCGCAGCGGGGTCGCCGCCTGCCACACCCGCTCGAACAACTCCACCAGAAGATGGACCAGGGACTGCCCCCTGACCAGGAGGAAGCCCGGTTCCACGCTCGTCTGGTCGGGCAGGACGGGCAGGAGCACGACCTCCCGGTCCACGATGATCATCTTGCTGGGCAGCTCGACGGCGATCCTGATCTCGTAGCCGCCCTTCAGGAACCTGGCGATCTCGGCCGGGGCCCTGGGGTCGTCCAGCGCGGCGCGTTCGTACACGTAGCGGTAGGTGGCCAGGGCGTTGGTGGAGTCGACCAGGTTGACGTCGAGCACGTACGGAGGCCGGAAGAAGGCCAGCACCTCCCGCCGGGCGCCGCGTTCCAGGTTGCCGAGCCAGGTGGCGAGCTGTTCCGGCGTGGTGAGCGCCTCGATCTCGCCCGCGGGCGAGGCCGCGCCCGTGCGGTACACCTCCACCAGCTCGGCCAGCCTGCCCTGCACCTGCTGCAGCGCGGCCTGGCGCTCGGCGATCAGCGTGCCGAGGCCCACGTCGGGGGGCACGGCCGTGTACAACCCGGTGTTGTCGCGGCTGGCCAGGCCGAACGCGACGAGCCGTGTCACGGCCGCCGTCACGGCCGTCACCGGCAGGTCCAGCGCCTCGCCCACGTCGGGGATCGTCACCCGGCGGCGGCGCAGGAGCTCGAGGTAGACGACCTCCTCCTCGTCGCTGAACCCCAGCCTATCCAGCATGTCCCAGCACTTTCCGACTGCCTCGCCGCATCACTGTCGCTCGTACGCGGGCGCGGCCAGCTCCCAGAGGCCGATGGGCCGCAGGGCGCGTGCGGCGGCGAGCAACTGCTTCTCCGGGACGTCCGAGCTGTGGAGTTCCACCAGGGTGTCGCCATGGACGGTGAACACGGTCCTGGTGTCGCCGTCCTTCAGGACCCAGAGGTCCCGCGCGGCCTCGGCGCAGACCATGTCCTCGAGGTCGGCCTCGTCGTCGCACGCCTGCTCCGGGGTCATGGTCGCCGGCCGGATCTCGACCCCGACGCCGCTGGCGGGGGAGCGCTGGTACACGAGGAGGAGCTCCTGGCGGAGGACGGCCACCTCCTCCAGCCGGAAACCGGGCAGGTCGGGCACGACGTTCGTGGTGTCCCGGGCGGCCATGGCCTGCGCCTGGGCGGCGAGCGCGATCACGTCCTGGTTCGACCAGGCCGCCAGGAACATGGACGCGGCCACGCCGATCGCCGAGACGCGTAGCGGTGTGGCGAGCGGCAGGGCGAACCCCGCTCCCACGGCGTAGCCGCAGGCTCCGGCGGCCATGGTGATCAGGCCGACCCGCCAAAAGCCGAGGCCGACGAGGATGGGGAAGGGTGCGGTCATGGTCAGGCCGACGTACAGCGCGACCAGGGCGAAATGCCCCAGCAGCGCCACGAGCCACCAGTTCCGCAACATGGCGTACCAGGCCAGCAACATCCCGGCCGGAAGGGGCGCGAACAACATCAGCAGCAGGTTGCCCGCGGCGTCCTCAGGGCCGTGGAAGGCGATGACGGCTTGTGCCAGGCCCACGACGGCCCCCACGAGGGCCGCCCGGATCAACGCGTTCATGCCCGATCATGGACGATCTTCGCCCATTCCTGTCAAGAGGCGGCATCCGTCCGCTTCCGCTGCGAGAACCAGCCCCAGGACGGCGGCAGGAGCAGCAGGACGAGGACGGGCAGCGGCCCGAGGGCGATCGTGACGAGCAGCCGTACCGGGTCGAGGTGGCCGGAGTCGATCAGGCGCAGTACCACGAAATCGGTGACGACGAGCAGTTCCAGGGCGACGACCGCCCAGCGCACCCACGTGGCGCGGGTGCCGAAGCGGCCCAGCAGCCAGCCGGTCAGCCCGAGGAGCGCCGCCTCCCACGCGACCAGCAGGAGCGGGCCGGGTGCGAGGACGGACAACGCCGCGGCGCCCAGAGAGACAATCGCCACCAGCCCGAACGCCACCTGGAGCGTCATGACGAACCTGGCGGCCCGTACGACGAAGGGCATCGGCTCGGTCCGCACGGTCACCGTCATAGGACAGATGATGACGGACCGGCCGCCCGCCTGGACAGGGGAACCCCGCGTGAATCACGCCTTTCGATCAGGGGACGATCGTCCGCCCCGGGGGCCCTCAATTGGACAGCGGCATGCGCGCAACGGATATTGGACGGGAATGGAGGATCTATTACATGGATGCGCGTCTGGACCATCTCGTTCTCTGGGTCTCCGACCAGCTTGCCGCCCTGCGCTTCTACGAGCAGGTGGTGGGCCTGCCAGGGGTCCGGGGGGAGGAGTTCCGCGAGGGCAAAGCGGGGTTCCCGAGCGTACGGATCGCCGGCGAGACGATCATCGACCTGATGGCGCACGAGGTGTCGAAGGGCGTGGAGGAGGGCACGGGGGTGACGGGCAGCGCCGGACACCAGATCAACCACTTCTGCCTGTCGGTGAGCAGGGAGGACTTCGACGCGCTCCAGGTGCGGCTGAAGGACCACGGGATCGAGGTCACCGGCAAGGGCTCCAACTCCTTCGGCGCCCAGGGCATCGCGCCCGAGACGATCTTCTTCCCCGACCTGGACCGCAACGTCATCGAGGTCCGCTACTACCGCTGAGTCGGCGGAGTTGTCGGTCGGGTTTGGTAGACAGGCTGCATGGGTGTGAGCGTCGATGAGTTCCTTGACCTGGTCCGCGGGTTGCCGGAGGTGACCGAGCATCCCGGCGGGGAATGGGTCGGTTTCAAGGTCCACGGCAAGGGCTTCGGCTACCTGTGGGAGAAGACCGAGACCGTCGGGGTCAAGGCCACGATCGAGGAGCAGCTGGCGCTGGTGGCCGAGCGGCCCGAGGTGTTCGAGGTGCAGTTCACCGCGGGGCGCTTCGGGTGGGTCGTCGTCCACCTCGACAAGATCGACGCCGACGAGCTGTTCGAGCTGATGGCCGAGGCGTGGTGCCTGACCGCGCCCCGGCCGCTGGTCAGCGCGTTCGAGGCGGAGCACCAGATCGCGCCGTCGTGAGCCGGCGGTAGTCTCGGGCAGCGTGACCCCCGTCGACATCCGGCTTCGCGAGTGGCGCGAGGACGACGCCCCGGCCGTGCTGAGCGCGTTCCGTACGCCCGATCTGCGCCGCCAGTCGTCCTTCCCCGTCGTCACGCTCAAGGACGCGGTGGGCTGGATCACGTCCTGGACGGGCGTCGGGCACGCGTTCGCCGTGACCGTCGAGGGCGGCGCGGTGGTCGGCAACGTGGCCGTGGCCGGGATCGACGCCCACGACACCGGGTGGGTGTCCTACTGGGTCCTGCCCGCACACCGGGGGCTCGGGATCGCGACGGCGGCCACCGAGGAGCTGGCCCGGTGGGCGTTCGGCGAGCGCGGGCTGTTCCGGCTGGAGCTGGGGCACCGCACGGACAACCCGGCCTCGTGCCGGGTGGCGACCAAGGCGGGGTTCCGGGCGGAGGGCATCGAGCGCGGCAAGCTCTGCTACGAGGGCGTGCGCCTCGACGTCGAACGCCACGCCCGCCTCGCCACCGACTGACTGGCCCGGCCTGACCCGCCGCGGGGGGCCAGGTGATCGGGTTGGCTGGTCACGTGGTGGCGGGGTGAACTACCCTTTTTCGGGTGGACAGCGAGAGCCGGGCCGCGGCCGGGCTGCTGGCGGCCCTGAGCAGGGCGGCCGAGATCCTCGCCGGCTTACGCCACCCCTTCGTGCGCAGCCGTCCGTTCTCCTGTTTCGTCCCGCCCTCTGGAGTGCGCACGGGCGCCGACTTCGTCCTCCCCGACGGCCGCGAGGTGCGCTTCGAGGTGTCCCTCACCGTCTCCGGCGACGCCTTCCACGTGGAGGGCGGGATCACTGCGGAGGGCGAGCCGCTGCTGGAGCTGCCGCGCAGAAGCCTGCCGAACGTGCACGCCGCGCTCGCCGTCCTGGACGACTACGCGGGCGACGTCGCCGCCCCCGCTGACCGCATGCTGGACGACCTGCTGGACGAAATTGTCTAATTGTCTGACAATGGAGGCATGAAGAACGGACCTCTCGCCGTCGTGGGCGCCTCCGCGCTCTGGGGCACCGCGGGCACGGCGGGGCTGCTGGTCTCGGCCGACTCGGTCGCCCTGGCCGCCGCCCGGCTGGTCATCGGCGGCGCCGCGCTCGGCCTGCTCGCGCGGGCCGGCGTCCGGCGGGCGTTCCGGCCGGGGCTGGTGCCGGCGGCCCTGGCGGTGGCGGCGTACCAGTTGTGCTTCTTCGCGGCGGTCGGGCGTACGGGCGTGGCCATCGGCACGGTGGTCGCGATCGGCAGCGGGCCCGTGTTCACGGGCCTGCTGTCCTGGGCGCTGCACGGACGGCGGCCGAGCGGGCGATGGGCGCTGGCGACCACGGCGGCGGTCGGCGGCTGCGCGGCGCTGATCGTCGGCGGCGGCGCGCAGGCGGGCGGCCAGATGGTCTCGGGCGTGCTGTTCGCGCTGCTCGGCGGCCTGCTCTACGCCTTCTACGCGGTCTCGGCGGCCAGGGCCATCGAGAAGGGGGCCGAGTCGGACGCCGTGATGGGGGTGATGTTCGGCGGTGCCGCCCTGGTCATGCTGCCGGTGCTGCTGGTCAACGGCGTCGGCTGGCTGGGGGAGCCGCGCGGGCTGCTCGCCGTGCTCTACCTGGGCCTGGGCACCACCGCGCTGTCCTACATCCTGTACGGGCGCGGCCTGCGCACCACGCCGGTCGCCACGGCCTCGACGCTGGCGCTGGCCGAGCCGGCCGTCGCCGCGCTGCTGGGCCTGCTGGTGCTGGGCGAGCGGCTGTCCCCGCTCTCGGTCGCCGGGCTGGTGATGCTGGTGCTCGGGCTGGTGGCGGTGGCCGTGCCGGAACGCGGCAGGGGCCGGGCCAGGGAGCAGGGCAGGGAGCGCGACGGGGAAACGGCACTAGCATCACAGCCGTGATGTTGCCCCTCAAACCCGTCTCCACGGTCGGCGCGCTCGCCGACGCCCTGCGCACCCGGGTGCTCTCCGGCGAGATCGCGCCGGGCACGCCGCTGCCCGAGCAGGAGATCGCCGCGTCGTACGGCGTGGCCAGGCCGACCGTGCGCGAGGCGCTGGCCGGCCTGGTGCACGAGGGACTGCTCAGGCGGGAGCGCAACCGCAGCGCCTATGTCCCCGAGGTGACGATCTCGGACCTCCAGGACCTCATGTACGTGCGCCGCCCCCTGGAGGACCTGATGGCCCAGGCCGTGGCCGGCCGCCGGGTGCCCGACGCCGAGGCCGCGCTGCTCAGGTGGGAGGCGCTGCCGGCCGACGCGCCGTGGTCGGCGACCGTGGCCGAGCACATGGCCCTGCACGAGGCGCTGATCGAGGCGGCCGGCAGCCGGCGGCTCGAACGCCTCTACGCCACGCTCGCCGCCGAGACCAGGCTCGGCATGGTGCGTCTGCGCCAGGTCTACCGCGACCGGGAGGTCCTGATCCGCGAGCACCGCGAGCTGCTCGACGCCATCGCGGCGGGCCCGGTGGAGGCGGCGCGGGCGGCCGTCGCGGCGCATCTCAGCCACAACTGGGGCAGTCCCGAGCTCCCCTGAACGGGTGAGCCGTGTGCGTCATTGCGCGCGAGCCCTTGCGGGACAACCCCGGAACTCGCAAGAATCGCGGCCATGCACGGCAACCCGATGCCGGACTCCTACGTATATGTCACCGAAGAGGGCGTCACCCGCCACTACGCCGACGGCAGCGTCGAAGCCCTCGCGTGGGAGGACGTGGTGGAGGTCCGTGTCGCCACCGAATCCGGGGAAGACGTCCTCTACATCCTCCTCGATCGGGACGGCGAAGGCTGCGTGGTGCCGCGTTCCGCGACTGATGCCACCTTTGTCGCCCGACTACGCTACTTGCCCGATTTCGATCTCGACCGGCTGAACCTGGCCGCCGATTCCGCGCGTGACGGAGTTGTGGTCGTGTGGCGCAGCCCTGATCCGCCGTCCGCATTGCCGGACCTGGAGTACGACTAGCGGCTTTGCCTGCCGGTCACCTGGCGAAATGTCGCCATAAACCTCACATTTTCTCGCCCACACGCTGCACTTTTGGATCGTTCCGTCAACCCCCGAAACCCCTAGATCGACGTCCGATTGTGGACATTTCCCGTTATTCCCCAGGTTGGAATCGATCTTTACTCTTTAGTGGGGGCCGCCGCCCTTGATAACGCATGGGTCATTGTCAACCTATGCGGCACAAGGAACGTCCTGTTATCGCGGTGAAAGCAGTTATCACAGGGTGGTGCTATGAGGGTGGGGACTGGGGAGTCCACTGCTGTGCTCCTCGAGGCCGCGCCACGCCTTGAGTCCAACATCTGGACGCGGGCGTATCTGCGGCTCCTGTTAGGTGGGGACACGGCGTGCGCGCTGTTCGCGTGCGCGTGCGTGCTGGGCGTACGCCTGGCCTCCGGCGTGTACGTGCCGATCGCCGAGTACGTGCTCGGGCTCGGCCTGCTCGTCGTCTGGCCGGTCGCGCTCATGATGGCGGGCGCGTACCGTCAACGCGCCAACGGCGAGGGCACCGAGGAGTTCAAGGCCGTCTTCGCCGGCGGCATCGGGCTGATGGCCACCACGGCCATCCTGGCCTACGCCACGCAGACGGCCATCGCGCGCAGCTTCGTCATGGCGATGTTGCCGCTGGTGCTGGCCGCCACGCTCTACTTCCGCTACCGCATGCGCAAGCGTCTTCATCGCAGGCGGGCGATCGGCGAGTACATGCGGCAGGTGATCGCGGTCGGGCACCGGGAGTCGATCCTCGACCTCGTCGTGCAGTTCCGCCGTCAGCCGCACCACGGCATGCAGGTGGTGGGAGCCTGCCTGCCGCACGACACGCTCGACGTCGACCTCGACGGCATCCCCGTGATGGGCTCCTTCGGCGACGTCGCCGAGGTCGTGGCCCACTCGCGGGCCGACGCGGTGGCCGTCCTGGCCTGTCCGGAGCTGGACGGCGCGGCGCTGCGCCGGCTGGCCTGGAGCCTGGAGACCGCGCGTACCGACCTGTTCGTGGCGCCCGCGCTCATGGACGTCGCCGGACCGCGCATCAGCATCAGGCCGGTGGCCGGGATGCCGCTGCTGCACGTGGAGCACCCGGAGTTCGACGGCTCGCGGCAGCTCGTCAAGGCGGCCTTCGACCGGCTGGTGGCCGGCGCGGCCCTGCTGGTGCTCGCGCTGCCGCTGCTGGCGCTCGCCCTGGTGATCAGGCTCACCAGCCAGGGGCCCGCGCTGTTCCACCAGACCAGGGTGGGCAGGGGCGGCAGGGAGTTCCGGGTGGTGAAGTTCCGCACGATGGTGGTCGACGCGGAACGGCTCAAGCACGAGCTGCTCGCGGCGAACGAGTTCGACGGCGTGCTGTTCAAGATAAGGAACGATCCAAGGATCACCCGGGTCGGCGCGTTCCTGCGCCGCTACTCGCTGGACGAGCTGCCGCAGCTGCTCAACGTCATCCGTGGTGAGATGTCCCTCGTCGGCCCCCGGCCGCCGCTGCCGGAGGAGGTCGCCAGGTACGGCGCCGACGTGCGCCGCCGCCTGGTGGTCAAGCCGGGCATGACCGGCCTGTGGCAGGTCAGCGGGCGCTCCGACCTGACGTGGGAGGAGTCCGTACGGCTCGACCTGCGCTACGTGGAGAACTGGTCGCTCCTGCTCGACCTGCAGATCCTGTGGAAGACCTGGTCCGTCGTCACCCGTGGAGAAGGGGCTTACTAGCAGTGAAGGCACTCGTGCTCGCCGGAGGGTCGGGCACACGGCTCCGGCCCATCACGCACACCTCGGCCAAGCAGCTGGTCCCCGTCGCCAACAAGCCGGTCCTGTTCTACGGGCTGGAGGCCATCGCGGCCGCCGGGATCCGGGAGCTCGGCCTGGTGGTCGGGGACACGCAGGCGGAGATCGAGTCGGCGGTGGGGGACGGCTCGGCGTTCGGGCTGCAGGTCACCTACCTTCGCCAGGAGGCGCCGCTCGGGCTGGCGCACGGCGTGCTGATCGCCCGTGAGTTCCTGGGCGACGAGGACTTCGTCATGTACCTGGGCGACAACTTCGTCGTCGGCGGCATCAACGACCTGGTGGACAGGTTCGCCAGGGAACGGCCCGCCGCGCAGATCATGCTGACCAGGGTCGGCGATCCCGGCCAGTTCGGGGTCGCCGAGCTGGACGCGAAGGGCCGCGTGATCGGCCTGGAGGAGAAGCCGGCCCGGCCCAAGAGCGACCTGGCGCTGGTCGGCGTGTACCTGTTCAGCCCGGCGATCCACGCCGCCGTCGCCGAGCTCAAGCCGTCGTGGCGGGGTGAGCTGGAGATCACCGACGCCATCCAGTGGCTGATCGAGGCCGGTCTGCGCGTGGAGTCGTCGGTGATCTCGGGATACTGGAAGGACACCGGCAACGTCACCGACATGCTGGAGGTCAACCGGCTGGTCCTGGAGTCGGTCGAGCCCGGCGTGCGCGGGCGGGTCGACGAGGCCAGCGAGCTGATCGGCCGGGTCGTGGTCGAGCCGGACGCGGTGGTCGAGCGCTCCCGCGTGGTCGGCCCGGCGATCATCGGCCGGGGGGCGCGCATCCAGGACAGCTACGTCGGGCCGTTCACCTCGGTCGGCGCGTCGTGCGTGGTCACCGGCAGCGAGATCGAATACTCGATCCTGCTGCCCCGGGCGTCCATCGACGGCGTCGGCCGGATCGAGGCGTCACTGATCGGCCACGACGTCGAGGTCACCCGAGCGCCCAACACGCCCAGAGCCCACCGTCTCGTGCTGGGCGATCACAGCAAGGTACAGATCACTACATGACAAGAATTCTGGTGACGGGCGGCGCGGGATTCATCGGCTCCCATTTCGTCCGGGGGTTGCACGACGCGTACGTCACCGTCCTCGACAAGCTCACCTACGCGGGGAACCGGGCCAACCTGGAAGGAGTGCGGCACGAGTTCGTCCACGGCGACATCTGCGACGCCGAGCTGCTGCGCGAGGTCGTGCCCGGTCACGACCTGGTGGTGAACTTCGCCGCCGAGTCACACGTCGACCGGTCGATCGAGGGCGCCGCCGCCGAGTTCATGCGGACCAACGTGCTCGGCACCCAGACGCTGCTGCAGGCGTGCCTGGACGCGGGCACGCCCAAGGTCGTCCAGGTCTCGACGGACGAGGTCTACGGGTCGATCGACATCGGCTCCTGGGACGAGTCCGCGCCGGTGCGGCCGCGTTCGCCGTACGCGGCCAGCAAGGCGGGCGGCGACCTGATCGCCCGCTCGTACGCGATCACCTACGGCCTGAACGTGTCGATCACCCGCTGCGGCAACAACTACGGCCCCCGGCAGTACCCGGAGAAGCTGATCCCGCTGTTCGTCACGAACCTGCTGCGCGGCCGACCGGTCCCGCTGTACGGCGACGGCGGGAACGTGCGCGACTGGATCCACGCCGAGGACCACTGCGCCGGCATCCGCCTGGTCGCCGAGAAGGGCGAGCCCGGCGAGATCTACCACATCGCCGGCACCGCCGAGCTGACGAACAAGGAGCTGACCGCCCGCCTGCTCGAAGCCTGCGGCCGCGACTGGGACTCGGTGCGCCACGTCGAGGACCGCAAGGGCCACGACCGCAGGTACTCCCTGGACGACAGCAAGCTGCGCAAGCTCGGCTACCGCCCGGAGATCCCGTTCGAGCAGGGGCTGAAGGACACGATCCGCTGGTACGCCGAGCACCGCGACTGGTGGCCCGCGTGACCGGGCGCCTGCCATGAGGTGGCTCGTCACGGGCGGCGGCGGGATGCTGGCCGCCGACGTCCTGGAACGGGCGGCGCTGACCGGCGAGCCGGTGCTCGCGCTCGGCCGGTCCGAGCTCGACCTGTGCGACCGGCGCGCGGTCCGCGACTTCGTCTCCGCCTACCGGCCGGGCGTGGTGGTCAACTGCGCCGCCTGGACCGCCGTGGACGACGCCGAGACCCACGAGGACGAGGCGCTGGAGATCAACGGGCACGCGGTGGGCTGGCTGGCCGACAGCTGCGCGCGGGCCGGCGCGCGGCTCGTGCACGTGTCCACCGACTACGTCTTCGACGGCACCGCGCCGGGCCCGTACCCGGAGGACGCGCCGACCGCGCCGGTGAACGCGTACGGCAGGACCAAGCTCGCCGGCGAGCGGGCGGCGCTGGAGCACGGGCACCACGTGGTGCGCAGCGCCTGGCTGTACGGCGCGGCCGGCCCCAACTTCGTCCGGACCATGATCAGGCTGGCGGCCGAGCGCGACACCGTGGACGTGGTCGACGACCAGCACGGCCAGCCGACGTGGACCGCCGACCTGGCCGACTACCTGGTACGGCTGGCGCGCTCCGAACTGCCGCCGGGCGTCTACCACGGCACCAGCTCCGGGGAGACGACATGGTGCGGCCTGGCCAAGGAGATCTTCACGCTGCTCGGCCTGGACCCGGAACGGGTGCGCCCGGTGAGCTCGGCGGGCTTCCCCCGGCCGGCCCGGCGTCCGGCCAACAGCGTGCTCGCGCACACGAAGGGAGAGCCGATCCGGCACTGGCACCAGGCGCTGCGCGCGGCCTGGCCGGTGCTGACGCGCGGGCGCCGGTGCGGCGTCGCGTAGGCGGCGCGGTGCTGTGGCTCATGGTGGCGGGCCTGGCGGGATGGGCGGGGCTGCGGCTGTGCGGGTGGGAGCCGAAGTTCCTGTGGTCGCAGCTCGTGTCGTTCACGCCGTACGCGGCGGCGTTGTCGGTGGTGCCGCTGGCGTTCGCGCTCTACCTGCGCGCGGGGCCCCTGATCGCCGCCGCGCTCGCCGTGACGTGCGCGTTCGCGGTGGCCGTCGTGCCGCGCGCGGTGCCCGAGGGCAACCCGCCGGCCGCCGGGCCGGTGCTGCGGGTGCTGGCGGTCAACCTGCTGCACTCCTCCGTGCTGCCGCCGGTGCTGGTGGAGACGGTCGAGCGCGAGCGGCCCGACGTGCTGCACCTGCTGGAGTTCACCGGCCTGATGCGGGAGCGGGTGGAGGAGCTGGGGCTGACGCGGCTGCTGCCGTACCGGATCGTGTTGCCGGGGGAGGACTCGTCGGGGGCGGCGATCTACTCGCGGTACCCGTTGCGGGCCGCGGACTCGCCGATCGCGGCGCCGCCCTTCGAGGAGAGCCCGCGCCACCTGCCCGCCGTCGTCACGCTGCCGGGCGGGCGGGAGGCCGAGATCGTCGCCGTGCACGCGTGCGCGCCCTCGGAGGGCTGGCGCACGGCCTGCTGGGCGTCGAGCATCCGGGCGCTGCCGCCGGCCGGCGGCCCCCTGCGGATCCTGGCCGGGGACTTCAACTCCACCCTCGACCACGCGGTGCTGCGCGACCTGATCGCCACCGGCTACCGGGACGCCGCCGACGTCACCGGAAAAGGGCTCTCCATGACCTGGCCCTACTACGAGCAGCCGCGGCTGTTCCCGAAGGTGGCCATCGACCACGTGCTGGCCGACCGGCGGATCGCGGTCCGGAGCTTCCAGACCCTGCGGGTGCCGCGGACCGACCACCGGGCCACGCTCACCGAGCTGGTCCTTCCTTGATGTGACGTTTCCGGAGCTGAGACCGATATGTCATGGACACCCAGGGGGACGGATGACGAGGTTGCCGGAGAGGAAGACGGTGTTCGGCACCGTGCTGGACGCCCTCACCATGAGCCAGGTGATCGCCCGCTGCGTGGCGGCCGTCGCGGAGGGCGGCAGGCTGACCATCGGCGTGGTGAACGCCGCCAAGGTCGTCAACATGCGCGCGGACGCCGCCCTGCGCCAGTCGGTGCTGGACAGCGATCTCGTGCTGGCCGACGGGCAGGCGGTGGTCTGGGCGGCGCGGGTGCTCGGCCACCGGATCCCCGAGCGGGTGGCGGGCATCGACCTGTTCACCGAGCTGATGGCCGAGGGCGGCCGGCGCGGCTACCGGGCCTACTTCCTCGGCGCGACCGGCGAGGTGCTAGCCGGCGTGCTGGACGAGGTGCGCGCCCGCTACCCCGGGCTGGCCGTCGCCGGGTCCCGCGACGGCTACTTCGCGCCGGAGGAGTCGGCCGAGGTCGCCGCCGAGATCGCCGCCTCGCGGGCCGACCTGCTGTTCCTGGGCATCACCTCGCCGAAGAAGGAGATCTTCATCCGCGAGTGGGGCGAGCGCACCGGGGCGCGGATCATCCACGGCGTGGGCGGCTCGTTCGACGTGCTGGCCGGGCGTACCCGCAGGGCGCCGGTGCGCTGGCAGCGATTAGGGCTGGAATGGCTCTACCGCATGCTCCAGGAGCCGCTGCGGCTCGGGCCGCGCTACGTGCGCACCAACGGCAGATTCCTGCTCCTGGTGGTCAGGGAGTGGGCCGGTGTCAGACGCAGGATCGAGGAGACGACGTGACGGATCACCGGATCGCTCTGCTGAGCTCCGGCCACCAGGACTTCGTGCGGGGCATGCTGGACCTGTCGGTACGCGGCCTGCCCCCCGGCTACGGCGACGGCGGCTTCGTCTTCACCCGCCGGGGCCGGCGGCAGCCCGACGGCACGTGGACGGCCGTGCCCGAGGGGCGCAGCATCCGCTACTCCGCGATCGTCGCGCTCGGCGTGGCCACCCTGGAGGAGGAGCGGCAGCGGGCGGCGCTGGCCGGTGACGGCGTCCTCGACCTGGTGGGGAACCTGGTCAAGCGACTTCCCGAGGTGAGCGGCGCCGGCGACGCGGCGCTGATCTGCTGGGCGGCGGCCGAGACCGGGCACGCCGACCTCGACCTGGCCCTGAGCCGCCTGGCCGAGCTGGACGCGGGCGGGCACATCCACACCGTCGAGGCGGCGTGGGTGCTGGCTGCCCTGGTCGCGGCCGGGGTGCGCGACGGCCGGGCCGAACGCGCCCGCGAGCGGCTGCTCGGCGGGCTGGCCGGCAACCGGCTCTACCCGCACGCGCTCGGCCGCGGCGCGCTGGTGCCGCGCTACCGCGCCCACGTGGGCTGCTTCGCCGACCAGGTCTACCCGCTGCAGGCGCTGGCCAGGCTGCACGCCGCCACCGGGGACGCCGAGGCGCTGCGGGCCGCCGAGCAGGTGGCCGCGGGCATCTGCCGGGCGCAGGGGCCGGAGGGGGAGTGGTGGTGGCACTACGACGCCCGTACCGGCTCGGTGGTGGAGGGGTATCCGGTGTACAGCGTCCACCAGCTCTCCATGGGGCCGATGGCGCTGCTGGACCTGGCCGACGCGGGTGGCACGGCGTACGTGGCGGAGATCTCCAAGGGGCTCGACTGGATGATCGAGCGGCCCTCGTTCGTGCTCGACGACCTGGCGCTGACCTGGCGGAAGGAGGCCAGGGCCGATCCGCGCAAGCTGGTGCGCGGGCTGCGGGCGATGGCGACGGGCGTGCATCAGGGGATGCGGCTCGGCGTCCTGGACCGGGTCTACCCGCCGGTCGCCGTGGACCGGGAGTGCCGGCCGTACGAGCTGGGGTGGTTGCTGTACGCGTGGCTGGCCAGATGCGGACAAAGCGCGTGACTTAGCCCTGAATCGGTGCGATAGATCGATTCAGGGCTCGGGGGATTTTTCCGTTTCAAGGGGGTTCCCGTGTTACGGCGGCTTCGCCATGCGCTTTTATCCGTCCTGCTGATCACGACCGGGCTGGCGATCGTCGCGCCGCCGCCCGCGCAGGCACTTCCGGGCAGCTTCCAGAGACAGGTGGTCTTCAGCGGGCTGACCAATCCGACCAACATCGAGTTCGCCCCGGACGGCCGGGTGTTCGTCGCCGAGAAGAGCGGCCTGATCAAGGTCTTCGACTCCCTCGCCGACACCACGCCGGCGATCTACGCCGACCTGCGCACGCAGGTGCACAACTTCTGGGACCGCGGGCTCCTCGGCCTGGCCCTGCACCCGGACTTCCCGGCCGACCCGCGCATCTACGTGCTGTACTCCTACGACGCGGTGCCCGGCGGCAGCGCGCCGCGCTGGGGCACCGCGGGCGCGAGCGCCGATCCGTGCCCGACCCCGCCCGGCGCGACGGGGGACGGCTGCCTGATCACCGGGCGGCTGTCCGTGCTGGCGCCCTCGGGCGGCTCGGTGGCCGAGACCCCGCTGATCACCGGCTGGTGCCAGCAGCACCCCAGCCACTCCGTCGGCGACCTGGCGTTCGGCCCCGACGGCATGCTCTACGCCAGCGGCGGCGACGGCGCCAGCTTCAACTTCGCCGACTACGGCCAGGACAACCTGACCAGCTCCGACGTCACCCCGGACAACCCCTGCGGCGACCCGCCCTCGCCGGTCGGCACCGCGCTCAGCCCGCCGGCCGCCGAGGGCGGCGCGCTGCGCTCGCAGGACCTGCGCACCGGCGGCGACCCGGCGGGCCTCAACGGCAGCATCATCAGGATCGACCCGGACACCGGCGCCGCCGCTCCCGGCAACCCGAACGCGGGAAGCAGCGACCCCAACGCGGCCCGGATCATCGCCTACGGCCAGCGCAACCCGTTCCGCATCACCGTACGGCCCGGCACGAACGAGATCTGGGCGGGCGAGGTCGGCTGGAGCACCTACGAGGAGATCAACCGGATCGCCGCTCCGACCGGCCCGGTCAGCAACTTCGGCTGGCCCTGCTACGAGGGCCCGGCCCGGCAGGGCGGCTACGACAACCTGAACCTGACCCTCTGCGAGAACCTGTACGCGGCGGGCCCGGCGGCGGTGACGCAGCCGTACTTCGCCTGGAACCACTCCTCCAAGCCCGCGCCGAACGACCCGTGCCCGTCAGGCGGATCGTCCTCCAGCGGCGTCGCGTTCTACAAGGGTGGCTCCTACCCGGACGCCTACGACGGCGCGCTGTTCTTCTCCGACTTCAGCAGGTCGTGCGTCTGGGTCATGACCAAGGGCGCGAACGGCCTGCCCGACCCGGCGACGGTGACCACGTTCGACTCCGGGATGCCCGCCGTGGAGGTGCAGACCGGCCCCGGCGGCGACCTGTTCGCGGTCGACTACACCAACGGGCAGATCATCCGGTACCTGTACAACAACATCCCGCCGACCGCCGTCATCGGCGCCGGCGCGACCTCGGGCAACGCGCCGCTCACGGTGAACTTCACCTCCGCCGGATCCGCCGACGCCGACGGCGACCCGCTCACCTTCCGCTGGGACCTGGACGGCGACGGCGACTACGACGACTCCACCTCGGCCACGCCGTCCTACACCTACACGCAACCCGGCTCCTACGTGGTGAGGCTCCGGGCCGACGACGGGCGAGGCGGCCAGGGGACCGCCACCGTCACGATCAACGTCGGCAACACGGCCCCGACGGCGACCATCAACACGCCGTCGCCCTCGCTGACGTGGGCCGTCGGTGACACGATCACGTTCTCCGGCACCGGCACCGACGCCCAGGACGGCACGATCCCCGGCTCGCGGATGCAGTGGAAGCTGATCATGCACCACTGCCCCAGCACCTGCCACGAGCACGAGATCACCACCTTCACCGGCACCGGCGGCTCCTTCGCGCCGCCGGACCACGAATACCCCTCGCACCTGGAGCTCCGGCTGACGGTGACCGACGCGCACGGCCTGACCGACACCAAGAGCGTGCTGCTGCAGCCGAAGACGGTGAACCTGACCTTCCAGACCGTGCCCGCCGGGCTGCAGCTCGGCTTCAACAGCGAGCAGACCGTCGCCCCCTTCACCAGGACGGTGATCGTCGGCTCCCACAACTCGGTCTCCGCGCCCTCGCCGCAGAGCTCCGGCGGCTCCAGCTACACGCTCACCTCCTGGTCCGACGGCGGCGCGGCCACCCACAACGTCACGGCGCCGGCCACCGCGGCGACCTACACCGCGACCTACCAGCAGTCCCAGGTGCCGGACGGCCTGGTGGCGGCGTACGGCATGGACGCGGGCGCCGGCACGGCGGTCGC
Organism: Nonomuraea sp. NPDC005692; assembly: GCF_040631115.1. Lineage (NCBI taxonomy): Bacteria > Bacillati > Actinomycetota > Actinomycetes > Streptosporangiales > Streptosporangiaceae > Nonomuraea > Nonomuraea sp. NPDC005692. The sequence continues at coordinate 261,808 of NZ_JBEXYU010000002.1, forward strand.
CGACGCCTCGGGCAAGGGCAACAACGGCACGGCCGCGAACACCACGTGGTCACTGACCGGCAGGTACGGCCAGGCGTTGTCGTTCGACGGCACGTCGAGCTGGGTGACGGTGGCCGACTCCAGCTCGCTGCGTCTGACCAATGGGATGACGTTGGAGGCGTGGGTGCGTCCGTCGAGTGTGACGGGGTGGCGGACGGTGTTGATGAAGGAGTTCGGGGCGGATCTGGCGTACGCGATCATGGGGAGCGGCGGCAGCGGCCCGGCGGCGTTCGTCTACACCTCCTCGGGAGCGAACGCTCCGGCGGCGAACAACCTGCCGTTGAACACCTGGAGTCATGTGGCGGCGACGTACGACGGGTCGACGTTGCGGATGTTCGTCAACGGCACGCAGGTGGCGACCAATCCGACGGTCGGCAACCTGCGCACCGGGACGAGTCCGTTGCGGATCGGCGGGAACAGCGGTTCGGGCGAGTACTTCAGCGGCCTGATCGACGAGGTGCGGGTCTACAACAAGGCGCTCACCGCCGCCCAGATCACCACCGACATGAACACCCCGGTCGGGCAGCAGGGACCGCCCGACACCCAGCCGCCCACCGCGCCGGGCTCGCTGGCCGCGACCGGCGGTCAGGGCAGCGCCCAGCTCACCTGGACGGCCTCGACCGACAACGTGGCCGTCACCGGGTACACCGTCCACCGGTCGGCGACCGCCGGGTTCACGCCGTCCGGGGCCAACCAGGTGGGCTCGACCGCGAGCACGTCGTTCACGGACTCGGGGGTCGCGGCGGGCACGTACTACTACCGCGTCGTGGCCTTCGACGGCTCCAGCAACACAGGGCCGCCGTCCAACGAGGCGTCGGCGGTGGTGACCCAGCCGCCCACGGTCAGCGGGCTGGTGGCGGCGTACGGCATGAACGCGGGCACCGGGACGGCCGTCGCCGACGCCTCCGGCAACGGCAACAACGGCACCCTCACCGCGGCGACCTGGACGGCCGGCAGGTACGGCCAGGCGTTGTCGTTCGACGGCACGTCGAGCTGGGTGACGGTGGCCGACTCCAGTTCGCTGCGTCTGACCAATGGGATGACGTTGGAGGCGTGGGTGCGTCCGTCGAGTGTGACGGGGTGGCGGACGGTGTTGATGAAGGAGTTCGGGGCGGATCTGGCGTACGCGATCATGGGGAGCGGCGGCAGCGGCCCGGCGGCGTTCGTCTACACGTCCTCGGGGGCGAACGCTCCGGCGGCGAGCAACCTGCCGTTGAACACCTGGAGTCATGTGGCGGCGACGTACGACGGGTCGACGTTGCGGATGTTCGTCAACGGCACGCAGGTGGCGACCAATCCGACGGTCGGCAACCTGCGCACCGGGACGAGTCCGTTGCGGATCGGCGGGAACAGCGGTTCCGGTGACTACTTCAGCGGCCTGATCGACGAGGTGCGGGTCTACAACAAGGCGCTCACCGCCGCCCAGATCACCACCGACATGAACACCCCGGTCAGCTAGCTCCGGCTGCTCTCGTCGCGCAGCCAGGTGGTGTAGTCGCCCGCGCGGATCGCGCGGGCGGCCCGCCGCCTGGCCAGCACGGCCATCGCGGCGAAGACCACCGCCGCGCCCGCCAGGCGCGGCTCCTTCGCCACGATGGCCGCCAGGTCGCGCGGGCCGGTGCGCTCGCCGGCGGTGGCCGAGGTCCGCTCCAGCTCGGTGACGCTGGTCATGGCCCGGACCCGGCGACGCAGCAGGTCGGCGACCGTGCGCGGCGGATGGATCACCGCGTGGGCCGTGCCGACGATCACGCGTTCGTCGGGCGTGAACGCCAGCGAGGCGGTCAGGTCGTCGGCCATCACCGGCGGCAGCGCGCGCAGCCGCTCGTTGCCCACGCCGTTCACCGCGATCACCCCCCGGGCGAACAGCCCGGCGCGCACGTGCGGCAGCCGCGTCCAGATCGCGTAGTAGGCGCGCACCGGCCACGGGCGGTCGGCCAGCGTCAGGTCCCGCTCCGGCGCGGCGGCGAGCGGCCCGTCCGGCGCGGACAGCACGGCCGCCAGCGCTCGCGCCGAGGCGGTGCTGAGCTCGATGTCGGCGTCGACGTACAGGCGGGGGTAGCCGCGGGCGGCCGCGTCGCCCATGCGCAGCGCCGCGCTCTTGGAGGGGACGGGTGTGGTCAGCACCCGGACGTCGTACGGCCGGGCCACCTCCGCCGTGCCGTCGGTGCAGCCGTTGGCCACGACCACCACGTCGAACTCGCCGGGCGCCGCCTCGCCGAGCAGGCCGTCCAGCAGGCGGCCGAGCACCTTGGCCTCGTTGTGCGCCGGGATCACGACGCTCACCACGACGGGAGGATCCCCGCGTCGCGGGCCTGCTTGAGCGTGGGGGCTGCGGCGTCCTTCGCCGACAGGACCGGCTCCACGTCGATCGGCCACTCGATGGCGAGATCGGGGTCGAGCGGGTGGATGCCGTGCTCGTGCGCCGGGTCGTACGGGGAGGAGCAGAGGTAGACGACCGTGGCCGACTCGCTGAGGGCCATGAAGCCATGGCCCAGCCCCTCGGTCAGGAAGATGCCCTGGCGCGAGACGTCGTCCAGCCGCACCGCCTCCCACCGCCCGTACGTCGGCGAGCCCACGCGGACGTCCACCACGACGTCCATGGCCTCGCCCGACACGCACATGACGTATTTGGCCTGGCCGGGCGGCACGTCGGCGAAGTGGATGCCGCGCAGCACGCCGCGGCTGGAGACCGAGCAGTTGACCTGGGCCAGCTCGATCGAGCGCCCTGTCGCCTCCCGCAGGTCGGCGGCGCGGAAGCTTTCCAGGAAAACGCCCCGGGGATCGCTGAGGATGCGGGGGGTGTAGAGCAATGCTCCATCGATGCTCAGGCGTTTCATGAAGACACTTGTAACACTCATTGCCGCTCACCCGAAGTATGGCTGTGGGTTTCCAAAGGGGGAAATCTTGTCATTTCTGGGTGGGGCCCTTTGTTGATGACATCGTGCCGGTTGTGCGGCTCGACGGACCTGGTCGGCGTGGTGGATCTCGGGGCGACACCGCCCTGTGAACTCTTCCTCACCGCGGAACAACTCGATCAGCCAGAGCTCACCTATCCCCTTCATCTGCGGGTATGCACGGGCTGCTGGCTGGCCCAGATCCCGCCGTTGATCACGCCGGAAGAGACATTCACCGAATACGCCTACTTCGCGTCATTTTCTGCCTCTTGGGTGGAGCACGCGCGGCGGTTCGTCGACACGGCCGTGGAACGGTTGAAGCCGTCGTTCGTGGTCGAGGTGGCCAGCAACGACGGCTACCTGCTGCAGCACGTGGTCGGACGCGGTATCCGGTGCCTCGGCATCGAGCCGTCGGCCAACGTGGGGCAGGCGGCCAAGGAGAAGGGCGTGCCGACGCTCACCGCGTTCCTCACTCCGGAGACGGGCGCGTCGGTGCGGGACGGGAACGGTCCCGCCGACCTGGTGGTGGCCAACAACGTCTACGCGCACATCCCCGACGTCATCGGCTTCACCAAGGGGCTGCGCGCCCTGGTGGCCGACGACGGATGGGTCTCGATCGAGGTCCAGCACCTGCTCACGCTCGTGGAGCTGAACCAGTACGACACGATCTACCACGAGCACTTCCAGTACTACACGGTGGCCTCCGCGCAGCGGGCGCTGGCGAGCGGCGGGCTGACCCTGGTCGACGTCGAGCTGCTGCCCACCCATGGCGGGTCGATCCGGTTGTGGGCGCGGCCCTCGGGCAGCCCGTCCGGCCGGGTGCTCGACGTGCTCGCCAGGGAGAAGGCCGCCGGGCTGCACGACCTCTCCGGTTACGCGGGGTTCGCGGAGCGGGTCGCCCGCGTCCGCCGCGACCTGCTCCGATTCCTGATCACCGCCGCCGAGGAGGGCAAGACGGTCGCCGGGTACGGCGCGCCGGGCAAGGGCAACACGCTGCTCAACCACTGTGGCATCCGGCCGGATCTGCTGGCCTACACGGTGGATCGCAATCCGTACAAACACGGCAGGTTCACGCCGGGCACCAGGATCCCGATCGCTCCGCCGGAGCGCATCGCCCAGGACCGCCCGGACTATGTGCTGATCCTGCCGTGGAACCTGCGCGAAGAGCTCACCGCTCAGCTCTCCTATGTGCACGAATGGGGAGGCCGGCTGGTCTTCCCGATCCCACACCTGGAGGTCGTGTGAAGGTTGTCCTGTTCTGCGGAGGATTCGGCACCCGGATGCGGACCGGTGTGCCGGGCGAGGTGCCCAAACCGATGGCGCTCGTCGGTCCGCGACCGCTGCTCTGGCACGTGATGCGCTACTACGCCCACTTCGGACACAAGGAGTTCATCCTGTGCCTGGGGTACGGCGCCCACCACATCAAGGACTTCTTCCTCGGCTACCAGGAGGCCACGTCCAACGACTTCGTGCTGCGCGGCGGCAAGGTCGAGCTGCTGTCGAGCGACATCTCCGACTGGTCCATCTCGTTCGTGCAGACCGGGACGGACTCCCCGATCGGGGAGCGGTTACGCCGGGTCCGCAGCCATCTGGGCGACGACGAGGTGTTCCTCGCCAACTACGCCGACGTGCTCACCGACGCGCCGCTGCCCGAGATCATCGACCGGTTCACCGAGTCCGGCGCGGCCGCCTCGATGATGGTGGTGCCGCCGTCCCAGACCTTCCACTGCGTGGACGTCGGCGAGAACGGGCTGATCGGCGGCATCTCGCCGGTCAGTGAGATGCCGGTGTGGGTCAACGGCGGCTACTTCGTGCTGACCCAGGAGATCTTCGAGCACATCCCGGAGAACGGCGACCTGGTCGCCGACGGCTGCGCCGAGCTGGCCAAGCGCGGACGCCTGCTGGCCTACCCCCATCGGGGCTACTGGCGGCCCACCGACACCGTCAACCAGCGCATGGAGCTGGACGAGGCGTACTCGCGCGGCGTGCGCCCGTGGGCTCTGTGGGAACGGTCCCGGTGATCGGACTGCGTCCCGGAGGCGTGACCTCCGTCGTGGCGCTCGCCGCGCACTGCGACGACCTGGCGATCGGAGCCGGCGGCAGCCTGCTGACGATCTGCGCCGCCCGTCCCGGCGTGCGCGTGGACGCGCTGGTGCTGTCCGGCGGCGGGACCGAGCGGGAGGACGAGGAGCGCGCCGCGCTGGCCGACTTCTGTCCCGGCGCGGACCTGCGGGTGAGCGTGCTCAAGCTGCCCGACGGCTACCTGCCGGCCCGCTGGGAGGAGGCCAAGGCCGCGGTCGAGGAGCTGCGGGCCCGCACCGAGCCCGGCCTGGTCCTCGCGCCCTGGCGCGGCGACGCCCACCAGGACCACCGAGGGCTGGCCGAGCTGGTGCCCACCGCCTTCCGCGACCACCTGACGCTCGGCTACGAGATCGTCAAATGGGACGGCGACCTGGCCGCGCCCGCCGTCTACCAGCCGCTCGCCCCGGAGGTGGCCGAGCGCAAGGTGGACCTGCTCCAGCGCCACTACGCCTCCCAGCGGCACCGCCCCTGGTACGACCGCGAGGCGTTCCTGGGTCTGGCCCGCATCCGGGGCATCGAGTGCCACGCGCGGTACGCCGAGGCGTTCCACGTATCCAAGCTGACCGTCGATCTGGAGAACTGATGCGGGTACTTCTCACCGGCCACCAGGGCTACCTGGGCAGCGTGATGGCCCCCGTCCTGGCCGAGGCCGGGCACCAGGTCGTCGGCCTGGACTCCGGCCTGTTCGCCGACTGCGTGCTCGGGCCCGAGCCGGAGCCGGTCGAGGCGCACGCCGTGGACCTGCGCGACGCCGGCCCCGAGCACGTCGCCGGGTTCGACGCGGTGATCCACCTGGCCGCCCTGTCCAACGACCCGCTCGGCGCGCTCGCGCCCGACCTGACCTACGACATCAACCACCACGCCTCCGTACGGCTGGCCAGGCTGGCCAAGGACGCGGGCGTGCGCCGCTTCCTGTACGCCTCCACCTGCTCGGTCTACGGCGCCTCCGGCGGCGCGGACCTGCTGGACGAGGAGGCTCCGCTGCGCCCGGTCACGCCGTACGCCGAGTCGAAGGTGCGGGTCGAGGACGACCTGACCGCGCTGGCCGACGACGACTTCACCCCGGTGTTCCTGCGCAACGCCACCGCCTTCGGGTTCTCGCCGAGGCTGCGCGCCGACATCGTGCTGAACAACCTGGTGGGCCACGCGCACCTGACCGGCGAGGTCCGGGTGTTGTCCGACGGCACCCCGTGGCGTCCGCTGGTGCACGCCAGGGACATCGCCGACGCGTTCGCCGCCGCCCTGACCGCGCCGCGCGAAGCCGTGCACGCCACGGCCTTCAACGTGGGCACCGAGGTCAACAACGTGACCGTGGCCGAGATCGCGGCCGAGGTGGTCGCGGCCGTGCCCGGCTCGACGCTGACGATCACCGGCGAGACGGGCGCAGACCCGCGCTCCTACCGCGTCGACTTCTCCCGGATCAGGTCCGCCCTGGGCTACGAGGCCCGCTGGACGGTCAAGGCGGGCGCCGTCGAGCTCATCGACGCCTACCGCGAGCACGGCCTGACCCGGCACGACTTCGACCGCCGCTTCACCAGGCTGGCCCGGCTCGCCGACCGGCGCGAGGCCGGCACCGTCGACGCCACCCTGCGGCCATGACCGGCCCGGAGATGCACGACCTGGTACGGCGGCTCTACCCGCTGTGCCGCAGCATCACCGGCGACGGCCTCCGCCGCACCCTGGAGATCATCGGCGGGTCCATCCCGCTGGAGATCACCGAGGTGCCGACGGGCACGCAGGTGCTCGACTGGACGATCCCCCGCGAGTGGAACATCCGCGACGCCTACGTCAAGGACGCCGCCGGGAACCGGGTCGTCGACTTCCAGGAGAGCAACCTGCACGTCGTCGGCTACAGCGCGCCGGTCGAGGCCACCATGTCGCTGGCCGAGCTGCGCGGGCGCCTGCACACGCTGCCCGCCCAGCCGGACCTGGTGCCGTACCGGACCAGCTACTACGCCGAGACCTGGGGCTTCTGCCTGAGCCAGAACACCCTGGACGGGCTGGCGGACGGGCCGTACGAGGTCAGGATCGACTCCACGCTCGCCGACGGCCACCTGACCTACGGCGAGCACGTGATCCAGGGCCGCAGCTCGGAGGAGGTGCTGATCTCCTGCCACGTCTGCCATCCCTCGCTGGCCAACGACAACCTGGCCGGGGTGGCGGTGGCGGCGTCGCTGGCCCAGCGACTGGCCGACCCCTGGTACACCTACCGGTTCGTGTTCGCGCCCGGCACCATCGGCGCGATCACCTGGCTGGCGCTCAACCGCGAGCGCACCGACCGGATCAGGCACGGCCTCACCCTGGCCTGCGCCGGGGATGCCGGGACGGTCACCTACAAGCGCAGCAGGCGCGGCGACGCCGAGATCGACCAGGTCTTCGCGCACGTGCTCAAGGACCGGCCGCACACCCTCCTGGACTTCTCGCCCTACGGCTACGACGAGCGGCAGTACTGCTCGCCGGGGTTCGACCTGCCCGTGGGCTCGCTGACCAGGACGCCCTACGGGAGTTACCCGGAGTACCACACCTCGGCCGACAATCCGGACTTCGTGCAGCCCGAGGCCATGGAGGACACCCTGGAGACGCTGTGGAGCGCCGTACGGGTCCTGGAGGGCAACCGCCGCTACCAGAATCTCAGCCCGTACGGCGAGCCCCAGCTCGGGGCGCGCGGCCTGTACGGCTCGCTGGGCGGCCGCAGTGACACGAAACAGGCCCAGATGGCGATGTTGTGGGTGCTCAACCTTTCCGACGGGCGGCACAGCCTGCTCGACATCGCGGAACGGTCGAACCTGCCGTTCCAGGCATTGGCGGACGCGGCGAACGCCCTGCAGAACGCGGGCCTGCTGAAGGAGTGGGTGGATTGAGCCTGGCGCTGAAAGTCGGCGACGTGGTCGAGGTTCTCAGTGCTGACGAGATCCTGGCGACCCTCGATGAGCGCGGAGAGCTGGACAACCTCCCGTTCATGCCGGAGATGCTGCGGTTCTGCGGGCAACGGCTGACCGTCCACAAGGTGGCCAACAAGCTCTGCGACACGATGACCAGGACCGGGATGCGGAAGATGGAGGACGCCGTCCACCTGACCGGCTCCCGCTGCGACGGCACGGCCCACGGCGGTTGCCAGACGGCCTGCCTGCTCTACTGGAAGACGTCCTGGCTGCGGAAGGTCGACGGGCCGCCCTCGGCCGAGGAGCGGGTGCGTCCCGAGCGGCCGCTGCTGCCGCTGCTGGAGGTCAACACCCGCAAGGAGCCCGCGCCGGACGGCGAGGAACGGTTCCGCTGCCAGGCGACCGAGCTGCTGCGGGCCGCCCCCGAGCTGCTCCCGTTCCGCGACCTGGGCCAGTACGTCACGGACGTCCGGGTGGGCAACGCCGGGATCGCCTCGACCGTCCGGACGTTGTTCTTCGGCCTGTTCAACCGCTACCAGCGGCTGTCCAGGAAGTTCCCCCGGGCGCTGCGCTTCAGAGGCGGCCTGGACTGGGGGTTCGTGCAGCCCGGCCCGCACACCGGCCCGGCCCCGACCGGGACGACCGACCTCCAGCCGGGCGAGCTGGTCCGCATCAAGTCCAAGGACGAGATCGTCGCCACGCTCACCACCAAGGGGTTCAACAGGGGGCTGGGCTTCGAGGAGGACATGGCCCGGTCGTGCGGCAAGGTCGCCCGGGTCACCGCGCGGGTCGAGCGCTGCATCGACGAGAAGACCGGAAAGCTGCTTGAGATGAAAAATCCGTGCATCGCCTTGGACGGAATCATCTGCGACGGTGTGTACAAGTCCAACTGCCCCCGCGCGTTCATCCCGTTCTGGCGGGAGATCTGGCTGGAGCGGGTCAACGAGCAAAAGTAGGGCACAGCATGGTGGATCAGGCGAGCCCGGACATCAGTGACATTGGGCGCAAGGCGGGTCGAGGGGCGGTGTGGAGCCTGCTCGGCACGCTCGTCACCCGTGCGGGCTCGTTCATCCTCGGGCTGATCCTGGCCCGGCTCCTCGCACCCGCGGACTTCGGCACGTACGCCGTCGCGCTCGCGGCCACCCAGTTCGTCATGGTGGTCAAGGACGTCGGCGTCATGTCGGCCGTCGTGCAGTGGCGCGGCCGGCTGGAGGACATCGCGCCCACGGCCACGACGCTCACGATGATCTCCGCGCTCGGCCTGTACGGGATCTTCTGGACCGGGGCGCCGTACTTCTCGGCGCTGGCCGGGAGCGAGGAGGCCACCTCCGTGGTGCGCATCCTCACCGCGGTCATCCTGGTCGAGGCGGTCACCGCGGTGCGCAGCGCGGCCCTGCTGCGCTGGTTCCGCACCGGCAAGAACGCCAAGGCGGTCCTCGCCGGCTTCCTGGTCAACGCGCCGGTGGCCATCGTGCTCGCGGTCAACGGCGCCGGGGCCTACAGCTTCGCCTGGGGGCAGCTCGCCGGGGCCGTGGTCACCGGCGTCTTCATGCTGATCTACGCCCGGCTGCCCTACCGGTTCGGGTTCGACCGGCACATCGCGGGCCGGCTGCTGAGGTTCGGGATCCCCTCGGCGGCCGGGATCGCCCTGGAGGTCCTGCTGCTCAACGTGGGCTACATCATCGTCGGCAACATCATGGGCGAGTCGTGGCTCGGGTTCTACCTGATGGCGTTCAACGTGTCGAGCTGGGTGCCCGGCATCATCGGCAGCGCCATCCGCATGGTGTCGATCGCCGGCTTCTCCCGGCTGGCCGAGCGGGACGAGGAGTCGTTGTCGATCGGCGTCCAGCGCAGCGTGCCGCTGCTCATCGCCATGGTGCTGCCGCTGGCCGTGTTCATGGCGGTGCTCGCGCACTCGCTGATCATCTTCATCTACGGCCCGGACTGGGAGCAGGCCGCCGGGGTGCTGCGCTTCCTGGCGGTCCTGATGGTGGTGCGCATGCTCACCGCGTTCGCGCTCGACATCCTGAACGGCCAGGGCGCCACCCGCTCGACCGTCTGGATGAACCTCGGCCACGCCGCGGCGATGATCCCCGCGGTCATCGCCGGCACGCACCTCGACGGCATCCGCGGCGCCGCGATCGGCCAGGCCACCGCCGCCGTGCTGGTCGCGCTGCCGCTCGCGATGATCGCCGTGCAGCGGGCCGGGGTCCGGCTCCGGCCGGTGCTGCCCGGTCTCGTACGCCCGGCGGTCGGGGCGGTGGTCTGCGCCGCCGTCATGCTCGGCCTGGCGAGCCTGACCCACGGCAGCCCGTTCGTCCAGCTCGTCCTGGCCGGCGGCGGCGGCCTGCTGGCGTACGTGCTGGTCGTGGTGACCCGCGACCAGTTCCACCTAGTGAGCGCCCGTCTGGTGCGGCTGCTGCCCGCCCGCGCGCGCTGACCCCGAGGAGAGACGATGCTGGTGTCCATCGGAATCCCGGTACGCAACGGTGCGGACCGGCTGGAGACGGCCGTGCGCTCCGCGCTCGCCCAGGATCACGCCGAGCTGGAGGTCGTGATCTCGGACAACGCCTCCACCGACGGCACGCAGGAGCTCTGCCGCGAGCTGGCCCGCCAGGACGACCGCATCGCCTACTACCGCCAGCCCCACGACCTGCACGTGGTCGGGAACTTCGTGGAGGTGCTGCGCCGCGCACGTGGCGAGTTCTTCCGCTGGATGGGCGACGACGACCTGCTCGAACCCGACTACGTCTCGCGCACGCTGGAGCCGTTCCTGGCCGACGAGCGGCTCATCCTGGTCACCTCCGACGTCCGGTACACCGGCGCGGACGGGACCGTCCACGAGCCGCGCTACCGCGGCACCCGGATGCTCTCCGACGACCCGGTCGACCGCCTCGACGAGCTGTGGGACGTGGTCACGACCCAGCACCACGGCCTCGACCCCCTCTACGGGCTGATGCGGCGCGAACGGGTGGCCGCCGTGCCGAGACCGCTGATGATCCGCGAGGACGAGGTCTACGCCACCATGCTGGCGCTGGCCGCGCCCTGGGGGCACGTCCCGCAGGTGCTGGCCCATCGCAACCTGCGCGAACGCCGTCTGTCCGGGATCGCCGCGGCGCTCGGCGTGCCCGCCTGGACCGCCCATTTCGCCACCACGCTGCAGTTCCGGGCCATGCACCGGGCCCTCGGCGGCACGGAACTGTCGGCGGAGCAACGCGCCCGCGCGCGGGCCGTGCTGCTGCGCACGTACTGGCGGCGCCAGCAGCAGATGCTGACGCACCGCAGCCGCAAGATCGCCGGGTTGGCGGCCCGACTCGTCTCCTCGAAAGGGTGAAACCCTCGTGCTGATTCGCATCGTGCGGCTGCTCATGCAGCCGGGCCGTATCCTGCTGGCCGTTCTGCGACGCCTGCCGTTCGGCTCCCACGAGCTGCGCTGCGCGCTCGACCTCTATCCGCGGCCGCACTACGCGTACGGCGTCCAGCAGGCGGCCGAGCTGGCCAGGCGGCTCGGCGTCGGCCGGATCAGCGTGGTCGAGTTCGGCGTCGCCGGCGGCGCGGGCATGGTCGAGCTCAACCGCATGGCGGCGCTGGCGACGGCCGCGACCGGCGTCAAGATCGACGTGTACGGCTTCGACACCGGCGCCGGCCTGCCCAAGCCCACCGACTACCGCGACCTGCCCTACATCTGGCGCGAGGGCGACTTCGTCATGGACGTCGAGGCCCTGCGCGCCCGCCTGGGAGCGGCGCACCTCATCCTGGGCAACATCGAGGACACGGTCGGGCAGTTCCTGGACGGCGAGCACCCCGCGCCCATCGGCTTCGTCTCCATCGACGTGGACTTCTACTCCTCGACGGCGGCGGCGCTCAGGCTGTTCGCCGGCGACCACCGCTACTTCCTGCCCCGCGTGTTCGTCTACCTGGACGACACCGTCGGCGACGACGACCAGGTCATCCACAACGACTACGTCGGCGAGCTGAGCGCGATCCGCGAGTTCAACGAGGACAACAAGGCGATGAAGCTGGCCCCGATCCACGGCCTGCGGCACAAGCGCCCGGTCCCCGCCCCCTGGAACGACAACATCCAGGCGCTGCACCGGTTCGACCACCCCGACTACTCGACCTATGTCGCCCGTCCGGACACCGAGACACAATTGCCGCTGTGAGTCCCTGTAACGAAGAAGCGGGCATCGGCGAGAGAAAGGAAAAGAACGACGCGAGGGGGTAAATCTCGCTATGTCCGTTATATTAACCAATAGCCGAATTCGGGATGATGTTCGGCGCCAAATGATCTTCAAAGGGGACGTGTTCCTCTACTCCGCCACCCCCGCCTCGACCAAGCTGATCGAGTTCGCCCGCGAGCTGATCGAGGAGGCGTTCGGAGCACGCGACCCGCAGACCGCCCAGTACGAGATGCCGGTGGAGGACTTCGCCGCGCTGCTCGCCGAGCTCAAGCCCCGCTTCATCCATCATCCCACCAGCAAGAAGCTGATCGGCGCCCTGCTGGAGGAGCTCGGCATGGCGCTGGACCAGACCTACTTCGACGTGCCGCGGCTGCGCACCTCGACCGCCGACCACTACCTCGACTCGGGCATCTCCTACGCCTACCACGCGCACAGGGACTGCTGGTACTCCGCGCCGTTCTGCCAGGTCAACTGGTGGATGCCCATCTATGAGGTGGTCCCGGAGAACGTCTTCGCCCTGCACCCGCAGTACTTCGACCGTCCCGTGCTGAACGGCAGCGGGCGCTACGACTACGCGGAATGGACCGCGGTGAGCCGGCCCACCGCCGCGCAGCACGTCCACAGCGACACCAGGGAGCAGCCCAAGCCGGAGGAGACGCTCGACCTCGACCCCGAGCTGCGGCTCGTCCCCGAACCGGGCGGCATGATGCTGTTCTCCGGGGCGCACCTGCACTCCACCGTCGCCAACACCTCCGGCAGGACCCGCTTCAGCATCGACTTCCGCACCGTCCACATCGACGACGTCCGCACCCGCGCCGCCGCCCCCAACGTGGACGCCGCCTGCCGCGGCACCACCCTGCGCGACTTCCACCGGGCCGACGACCTGTCGCGCATCCCCGAGGAGCTCGCGGCGGCCTACGAGGCCGAGGCGCTGGCGAAGATCACCTGATCCGGGTCACCTGAACCGCGCCCGCGCGGCCTCGCGCAGGCTCCGCCAGCCTCTGTGCCGCTGGAAGGGCAGCTCGAAGACGGACGCGAACAACCACGCCACTCCCACGCTCGCCGGCACGGCCAGGGCGAGCGTGAGGAGGAAGGCCGGCATCCCCGGCGGCACGCGCGGAGCCACGACCAGCCGGTTGACCATGACGACCAGCGGCGCGTGGATCAGGTAGAGGCTGTAGGAGAACGAGCCGAGCCGCCGTACCGGACGGGTGTCGAGCAGCCGGACGAGCCAGGAGGGCCGGCCCGTGGCCACGCCCGCCAGCAGCAGACCGGCGGCGGGCCCGACGGCCAGGTCCACCCAGAAGAAGTGCCCGACCACCCACGCCGGACCGGCCACCACCACCAGCGCGAGCACCGGCAGCGCGGCCGCCGCGGCCAGCCAGTGCCAGGGCAGCCGCCCGGCACGCTCCGACGCCCGCACCACCCCGGCGCACACCGCGCCCACGGCGAACAGCGCGGCGAACTGCGGGGTCAGCCGCATCAGCAGCTCCACGGCCGGCACGTACGGCGCCAGCGCCCCCACGGCCACCACGACCAGCGTCACCGCGCCCAGCATCACCGCCGCGCCCCACCGGCGCAGCACCAGCAACATCAGCGGGAACACCAGGTAGAGCTGCGCCTCGACGGCGATCGACCACATGGCGCCGTTGGGGCTGGGGGAGCCGAAGACGTCCTGGAGCAGCAGGCCGTAGATGAGCACCGACTGCCCGGTGGGCACCTGCTGGCCGGGCTGCGGGATCACCGTCCACGCGATCACCAGGCTGAACAGCAGCGCCGCCCAGTACGGCGGCAGGATGCGCCAGGCCCGCCGGTTGAAGAACGTGGGGAGGCTGCCGAGCCGCCAGCCGGACCGGGCGGGCGAGACCGCGAGGGAGAACCCGGACAGCACGATGAACACCACGACCGCGAAGTGCCCGTAGAGCAGCCACCCCGTCCACCAGGGCGCGTCGTTGACCGGGAACCCGGGGAACGACAGCAGCCAGCAGTGGTGCAGGACCACGAACAGCGCGGCCAGCCCCCGTAACCCGTCGAGCCCGGCGAGCCTGCTCCGTGTCGCCGGACGCTCAATTGTCAGCCCCACCGAAAGCCCCCGTCGCCGTAGTCGTAGGTCTATCGCGGCGATCACGCCCGATGTAACCGATCTGGGGGGATGTAACGTCTGCCAGTGATTGGGCGATGGTCCGCTATAGGGCAAGTTCGCTGATGCGGGGGAACGTACCAAAATGGAGTTCTGGAAGGCGATCCTTGGTCTTCTCCGACGAATTCTGATAGGCCCGCCGCTGATCCTCCTGTCGATCCTGGTGGGCGGCGTGGTGTACGTCGTCCTTCCGGCCCACTACACGACCGACGTCTCCCTCGTCCTCGCGACCCCGGTGAACGGCGGCACGGTCAACAGCGACAAGACCAAGCAAGGGCTGACCAACCCCTTCCTCTCCTTCAACGACGCCCTCAAGACAGGGGCCAGCATCGTCATCCTCGCGATGAACACCCAGGACGTCTGGACCGAGCTCGGCGCCCCCAAGGACGGCCCGACCGAGATCACCATCGACGACGGGCGCACCAACCCCAACGTCCTGGACATCAACGGGCCCTACATCTACATCAGGGTGGACAGCGAGTCCCCGCGGCAGGCCACGACCGTGCTCATGGCGGCCCGCGAGCGCGTGGCGACCGAGCTGTTCAAGTGGCAGAAGACGCTCGGCGCGCCGCCGAACACCTTCATCACCTCCACCGACATCGTGCCGCCGTCCCAGCCTGAGGCCGACCACAGCGTGAACTGGCAGGGGGCGATCGGCGGCGCGCTGCTCACCCTGTTCCTGGGCCTCGGCATCGCCTACGGCGTGGTGGTCCGGCGTGAGCCCCGGCAGCGCCGCCGGCCCGAGCTCGCCGCCCCGGCCGCGCCCCCCGCCCCCGCCCCCGTTCCGATCCCGGTTCCGGTCGCGGCGCCCGAGCCGGTCGAGGCCCAGGCGAGCGAGCCCGCCGAGCTCCCGGTCCTCGACGAGGACAGCTCGGCCACCATGGAGTTCCCCGCCTACCGGGCCGGCCCGCTGTCGCCCGTCCCGGGGCCGAGGAAGGCGAACCAGGACGACGGCGAGAAGTGAGGGCCCGCCATGGACTTCTGGGCGACGGCGAAGATCCTGTTCAAGCGCTGGTACGTGACGGTCCCCGCGTTCCTGCTCACGGTCGTGACGGCCCTCGGCGTCTTCGCCGTCGCGCCCAAGACCTTCATCTCCAGCTCGGCGCTCGTCCTGACCCTGCCGGTGACCGGCGGCAGCGTGCCGAGCGACCCCAAGTTCCCCAACCCGCGCACCAACCCCCTGGTCTCCTTCGACCAGGGGCTCAGCATGACCTCCTCGATCCTCATCCAGGCGCTCAACACGCCCCAGACGGCCGCCGCGCTCGGCGCGCCCATCGGCGGCGACGTCACGCTCAAGATCACCAGCGGTGGCACCAACCCCGAGCTGATGCCCGCGACGCCGTTCATCGTGATCGTCTGTGAGGCGCCGAGCGCCGAGCTGGCCCACGGCATCGTCGTGAAGGTCACCGCCCTGGCCCAGAAGGAGCTGCGGGCCCGGCAGCAGCAGGTCAAGGCGCCGCCCACCACGTACGTGACCGCCACGGTCGTGGTGCCGCCGACCGCGCCCGACGAGAAGAAGGGCAGCCGCATGCGCAGCGCCGTCATCACCGGCGCGCTGGCGTTCTTCATGAGCCTGTTCGCCGCCTTCGCCGTCGAGAGCTTCGCCCGGCACCGCCGGTCACGCCGGGGGGCCGCGGGCGGTTCCGTGCGGTTCGAGCCCGCGCTCGCCAACGGCGCCAGGACACCGGCGGGACACGAAGGATGACCGTGACCACCCTGCCGCGGCGCGCCGACGGCGCCACCCTGGCCTGCCTGTTCGTGCTGTTCCTGCTGATCCTGCCGGCCCGCCTGGCGGTCGCCGGGCTGCCGCTCTCGCTCACCCCGGCCGAGATCATGGCCCTGTTCCTGGGCCTGGTGTGGGTGTGCGCCCAGATGGTCGGCACGACCGGCGTCGCCAAGGGCGGCAACCCCGTCCGCACCTCGATCTTCGTCTACGGCATGCTCCTGCTGGCCGTCTACGGCTACACGACCTACCGCTACCTGCCCTCCGACGAGCTCAACCTCGCCGACCACACGCTGGTGCTCTACCTGGGGTACGCGAGCCTGCTGCTGGTCATGTGCGACGGCATCGGCAACCGCGAGCGCCTCGACTTCGTGCTCAAGGCGGTCGTCATCGGCGGCACGTTCGCCGCGATCGTCGCGTTGCTGCAGTTCCGGCTGGACTTCGACCTCACCGAGTACATGCGCGTCCCCGGCCTGCGCCACTCCTCGGTCGAGGAGGTGCCGACCGTGATCTCCCGGTCCGACCTGCGCAGGGTCGCCGGCACGCTCGGCCACCCGATCGAGTTCGGCGCGCTGTCGGCGATGCTGCTGCCGCTGGCCGCCCACCTCGGCTTCCAAGCGCGCAGCCGGGGCCAGGCCGCGACCCGCTGGTGGATCTGCGCGGGCGTCATCGCGGCCGGCCTGATGTTCTCGGTCTCCAGGACGGCCGTGCTCGGCCTGGCCGGGGCCGGGCTGATCCTGCTGCTCGGCTGGTCCAACCGGCGGCGGATCGTCACCATCGGCGCGTTCGTGGTGTTCCTGGGCTTCATGAAGGTGCTGGCGCCGGGCCTGATCGGCACGTTCTACAACCTGTTCGCCGGCGCGGGCGAGGACAGCAGCGTCATCTACCGCACCCACGACTATCCCTTCGCGATGCGGGAGTTCGCCAAGAGCCCGGTCTTCGGCCGCGGCCTCGGCACCTGGTACCCCTTCAAGCACCAGGTGTTCGACAACCAGTACCTGCTGTCCCTGGTGGAGACCGGGGTGGTCGGCGTGCTGGGGTTCGTCGGCGTGATCGTGTGCGGGATCGTCGTCGCCCTGCGGGTGCGCCGCATGAGCACCGACCCGAACGTGCGCAACCTCGGCCTGACCATCGCCGCCTGCCTGGTGATTCCGCTGCTCGGCGCGGCCACCTTCGACCTGCTGTCCTTCCCCGGCATCACCAGCGTGCTGTTCCTGCTCGTCGGCGCGGCCGGGGCGCTGATGCGGTTCGAACGCCGCGATCAGGAGGCCAGGATGGTCCTGAGCTCCTTCCACGAGCCCGCCGACCTGTCGCGCTCGCTGATCGCGGTCACCGGCAACGGCCACGGCAGCGCGAGGTCGGGGTCGTCGTAGCGGACGGCCAGGTCCTCGGCCGGGTCGTGCTCCCTGTCGATGCGGTAGCAGACGTCGGCCTGCTCGGTCAGCGCCTGGTAGCCGTGCAGCACGCCCGGCGGCACGTACAGGTTGGCGAAGGTCACGTCGTCGAGCCGGACGGCGACGTGCGAGCCGAACGTCGGCGACCCCGGCCGCGCGTCCACCAGGACGTCCAGCACCGCGCCGCGGGCGGCGCGCACCAGCTTGGCCTCGCCGCGCCCCGACCGGCCGTGCATGCCCCTGACCGTGCCGAGCCGCGAGCGCGACTGGCTGTCCTGGACGAACGCCGCATGGTCCAGCCCCTGCTCGGCGGCGATCGCGGCGTCGAAGGTCCTGGTGAACAGGCCGCGGTCGTCGTGGCTCGGCGTCGGCACGAACAGCAGCGCGCCTTCGAGCCCCAGTCGCTCGACTCTCATGGTGTTCCTCTCCTGTGGAAGGGCCCGCGGCTGTGCAACGGCCCGCGGCTCCTGTGGAAGGGCCCGCGGCTCAGCCCGGCAGGGCCCGCAGCCGGCGGGACGGCCTGAGCAGCGCCACGACCGAGGCCCTGGCCGTACGCCGCCCGGCCGCCGCCCGCATCGCCTCGCCGAGCAGCACGGCCAGGTAGAAGCCCGCGGTCGCGACCCGGCCCCGGCGCCGCCGGAACAGCCGGACGCGGTTGACGGTGAGCAGCGCGGCCAGCATCGGGCTGGTCTTGGCCTCGCCGCCGATGTGCTCGACCACCGCGGCGGGCTCGTACCAGAGGGTCCAGCCGGCGTCCGCGGCGCGCAGCGCGTACTCGGTCTCCTCGCTGTAGAGCAGGAAGGACTCGTCCCAGGGGCCGAGCCGGGCCAGCGCCGTGGCCGAGACGAGCATGGCGGCGCCGGTGGCCCAGTCGGCCGGCCCGGGACGTTCGTAGCGGGCCGGATCGACGATCATCTCGCCCAGCGTGCCGATCCGGCCCGCCAGCCGGCCGCCGACCAGCGACTCGGCCAGCGCGCGGCGGACGGCGGGCGTGCGGCGCAGCGAGTGGTGCAGCACCCCCTCGGTGCTGACCAGCCGGGGGACCGCGATGCCGGTGCCCGGCCGGTCGAGGACCGCGGCCAGCACGGCCAGCGCGCCGGGGCGCAGGCGGCAGTCCGGGTTCAGGACGAGCACCGCGTCGAGGCCGTCCAGGTCGAGCGAGGCGACCCCGGCGTTGATCGCCGCGGCGTAACCCGCGTTCCGGCCCACCTGAAGAGGCCGTACGGGCAGACCGGCGGCCTGTTCGGCGATGCCGAGAGAGTCGTCCTTGGAGGCGTTGTCGGCCACGACGACGTCGGTGAGCCGGACTCCCTTCGCGCCCTCGGGCAGGGAGGCCAGGCAACCGCCGAGGACCGGCGCGCTGTTGTAGGTCACGATCACGATCGCGACTCGGGGAGGGCCGGGCGTCACATGTCGCCATCGGCGGCCGGGAATGGATCGTTACAGGTAACAGAAGGCACTGATGAGGCGATGAGGAGGTAGGGGCCGGGTGTCGTAGGAGACGGAGACACATTCCATGCAGGATCTGCAGGCTTTCACCTTCCGCCGGGACGAGCTGTTCCCGCTGGCGGACAAGTACTCCGAGCAGTTCCGTACCGCCTCGCCGTTCCGTCACGTGGTCATCGACGACTTCCTGCCGCCCGAGGTGCTGGAGCCCGTCCTCGACGAGTTCCCCGAGCCGCGCGACGCCACCTGGCAGCGGTTCGACAGCGCGCGCGAGGTGAAGCTGGCGCTGGCCGACACCGAACGCATGGGGCCGGCCACCCGGCGCCTGCTGGCCGAGTTCAACAGCGGCGTGTTCGTCGAGTTCCTGGAGCGGCTGACCGGCATCACGCAACTGGTCTCCGACCCGCACTTCGAGGGCGGCGGCCTGCACCAGATCCGGCCCGGCGGCTTTTTGAAGGTGCACGCCGACTTCAACCGCAGCCGCCGGCTCAACCTCGACCGCCGGCTCAACGGCCTGCTCTACCTCAACAAGGACTGGGAGGAGAGCTACGGCGGGCACCTGCAGCTGTGGAACCAGGACATGACCGAGTGCGAGGGCAAGATCCTCCCGGTCTTCAACCGGTTCGTGCTGTTCGCCACGACCGACGACGCCAACCACGGCCACCCCGACCCGCTCACCTGCCCGGAGGACCGGGCCCGCCGCTCGATGGCGCTCTACTACTACTCCAACGGCAGACCCGACGACGAGGTCACCGACGACCACACCACGCTGTTCAAGCAGCGGCCGGGCGAGGCGTGGAAGAGCAACCTGCGCCAGGTCGCCAAACGCTGGACGCCGCCCGCGCTGGCCGACCTCGTCGGCGGCCGGAGGACCAAGGGCGAGTGAGGTCGTACGTCCGAGGAGGCTGGTGCCTCCTCGCGGTCCTGCTCGTGCTGCTCAGCGGTTGCACCGGGTCCCCCGGCGGGCCCGAGGTCACCCGGTCGCCGGCCGTGGCCACGTCCAGGCCGGGCACACCTCCGCCGTCGAAGCCGGCCGAGCGGGGCTGGCCGGGCGCGCACAACACCGGCGTGCCCGAGGGGGTGGCGCTGCGCGAGTCGGGGTCGATCCGGGTGACCAAGGACGGCACGGTCATCGACGGCGTCGAGGTGACCGGCTACATCACGGTCGAGGCCGACGACGTGGTCATCCGCAACACGCGGGTGCGCGGCACGAAGGGCTGGTGGGGCATCCTCCAGCGCGAGGGACGCACCGGCCTGACGGTCGAGGACACCGAGATCTTCGGCAACGGCAAGGCGCGCACCCAGTTCGGCATTCTCAACCAGGGCAAGCTGATCACCATCCGCCGCGTGGACATCCACACGATCTCCAACGGCATCCTGACCCAGCAGGGCCTGGTCGAGGACTCCTACGTGCACGACCCGAAGTACTACTCCGGCGACCACACCGACATGATCATGTCCACCGGGCCGCCCGCTCCCGGCACCGAGCTGGTCATCCGGCGCAACACGGTGATCAACACCCTCGACCAGACCGGCGCCATCGCCCTCTTCCAGGACTTCGGCGTGGTCAAGGACGTGACGGTCGAGGGCAACCTGCTGGCCGGCGGCGGCTGGTCGCTGTACGCCGGGGCCGGGGTGAAGGGGAAGTCGTCCAACATCAAGGTGATCGGGAACGTCTTCAGCCGCCGCGTCTGGCCCAAGGGCGGAGCGGCGGGGCCGGTTTCATATTGGGATAAAGACGGGCCCGGAAACAGGTGGCACGGGAACACCTGGGAAAACGGCGGCACGGTACAGCCGGGATGACGCCTCTTTGTCGGATTTGCCGTGATAGATGAGAAACATGAGCTTGTTGTGAATTTGGAGGATAACGAGTTTATTTCGGTAAAAGGCACCACTTCTTCTTTCGGCATGGCTACTCTCTCCCCTTGGGGGACTCGGACTCGGCCACGATCGGAAGGAGTCGCCTGTGTCGCGGCATCGAAGAGGGAAGAGACGTACCGGCTGGTTATCCCTGGCCGGGGTCTCCGTGGTGGCGGTGCTGGCCGGCGGGTACGGCCTCGTCGTCTCCGACGTACTGGAGCCCCGGGCCGTCCTGACGGACGCGAGCGGGGCGAGCAGCGCGGCCTCGCCGCAGGCCGCCGCCGGCCGGCGAGCCCGGCCGCGTCCCACCACCCACAAGCCCCGGCCCACCAGGACCCGGAGCCAGGAGCCTTGGTGGTGGCCCAGGCGGCCCACGAGGAAGCCGACCGCGCGCCCGACGCGCCGTCCCACCCACCGGCCGACGCACCGCCCGACGCCGACCGGCACCCTGCCCGGCACCCCACCCGGGACACCCACGAAGTCACCCACGGCGACGCCCACGAGGACGCCCACGAGGACGCCCACGGCGACGCCCACGGCGACGCCCACGGTGACGCCCACGGTGAGCCCTCCCGCCACGCCGACCGTCACGGCCACCCACACCCCGACCGTGACCCCCACGGCCACCCGCACCCCGACGGCGACGCCCACCGGCGGCACCCCGACGGCGACCCCCACGCCCACCAGGACCCCGCCCCAGACCCCGCCCCAGACCCCCACCAAGACCCCCACCAAGACCCCCACCGCCACCCCGCCCCCCAGCGGTGGCTGGCCCGGCGCGGGCAACACCGGCGTCCCCGACGGCACCGACCTGGTCAAGAAGACCGGCTCGATCGTCATCAAGGAGGACGGCAAGGTCATCGACGGCTGGGACGTCACCGGTGACATCACCGTCGAGGCCGACAACGTGACCATCCGCAACACCCGCGTCCGCGGCCAGAGCGACTACTGGGGCATCCTGCAGCGCGAGGGCTTCTCCGGCCTGAAGGTCGAGGACAGCGAGATCTTCGGCAACGGCAAGGTGCGCACCCAGTTCGGCATACTCAACCAGGGCAAGATGATCACC
Organism: Nonomuraea sp. NPDC005692; assembly: GCF_040631115.1. Lineage (NCBI taxonomy): Bacteria > Bacillati > Actinomycetota > Actinomycetes > Streptosporangiales > Streptosporangiaceae > Nonomuraea > Nonomuraea sp. NPDC005692. Next base: position 283,515 of record NZ_JBEXYU010000002.1, read on the forward strand.
ATCCGCCGCGTGGACATCCACACGATCTCCAACGGCATCCTCACCGACCAGGGCCTGGTCGAGGACTCCTACGTGCACGACCCGAAGTACTACTCCGGCGACCACACCGACATGATCATGTCCACCGGCACCGCCGCTCCCGGCACCGAGCTGGTCATCAGGCACAACACGGTGATCAACACGCTCGACCAGACCGGCGCCATCGCCCTCTTCCAGGACTTCGGCGTCACCAGGAACGTCACCGTCCAGGGCAACTTCCTGGCCGGCGGCGGCTGGTCGCTGTACGCGGGCGCCGGCCGGAAGGGCCTGTCGTCCAACATCAAGGTGATCGACAACGTCTTCAGCCGCAAGGTCTGGCCCAAGGGCGGCTACGCCGGCCCGGTGTCGTACTGGGACGCGAACGGGCCGGGCAACGTCTGGAAGGGCAACTCCTGGGAGGGCGGCGGCGCGAGCATCATGGGCGCGGACTGACCCCGGCGAGCCAGGGCGGGCCGGCCGCGGACCGCGCTCCTGACGCTAGCTGCGGACCGCGATGACCGACTTCACCAGCCCGGCCAGCCGCTCGAAACGCAGCCGCGACTTGGGGAAGTAGTGCCGCATCTCGGTCACGCTCAGCAGCTCGACCTCCATGGCGATCATCCGGGCGGCGTCCCGGTCGGAGGTCGGCGTGTGGACGAGCGGCCAGCGGCGCAGGATCGTCGTCCGCGCGGCGAGCGGCAGGAACTGGAAGCCGGGGAACAGGAAGTGCGGCTCGACCGGGAAGTACCGGTAGGGCGTCTGCACCCAGTGGCGATCGGCCATCTCGTGCACGGTGTCGGCGAAGCGCTGGCGGCGCTGGTGGCCGCCGACATGCTCGATGACGGCGTTGGAGAAGACCAGGTCGTAGCGGGTGCCGCGGATCGCGGGCGGCAGGTCGCAGGCGTCGGCGACGTCGGCCCGCAGCCACGACGGCAGGTCGGCGGGCGGCTGTTCGAGGTTGACGATGTGCACGTGCGCGGGCCTGACCGGGGCGCGCATCCAGGCCCCGGCCGTGCCGCCGAGGTCGAGGACGCTCATCCGGTCGAGGTCGGGGAAGCGGGCGGCGAACCACTGCCACCTGCGTGCCCGCGCCTTGGCCCCCAGCGAGTCGGGAGCGTCCACGAAACGACTGCGCAGGGCGTTCAGGCGGCTCATAAAGGCAACTCCTCCGGCCGGAATAAGTAGCCCTATGCTCGCAGAATTTCGCCTGCCCGGCTAAGAGCGCGTTTCTTCGTGACATTCTTGGGATGCATACCAATTGACCGTCCGGCGCAACCCCTCGTCCAATTCCGTGGCAGGGCGCCAGCCGAGCCGGTCCGCCGCCGGGACGATGTCGGCGACCTGCGTGATGTCGTGCGGGCGGTCGGGCGCGGCGCCGAACTCGGGCCGCGTGCCCGTGCCCGTGATGCGGTAGAGCCGCTCGACGACCTCGTGGGCGGCGGTCCGTACGCCGGTGCCGACGTCGAGCGTGTGGCCGACCGCCTTGTCGGACTCGCCCGCCAGCACGAACGCGTCGACGACGTCGTCCACGTAGATCCAGTCGGCGAGCTTGGCGCCGCTGGTCAGCCGGGGACGTTCGCCGCGCAGCAGGCAGAGCGTCACGTACGGCACGAGCTTGGTGGTGTCGGGCTGGGCCGGGCCGTAGACCATGCTGGGACGCAGCACGGTGACGGGAAGGTCCCAGAGCCGGTGGTAGAGCCGCGCGTAGCCGGTGGCGGCCCACTTGGACATCGCGTACGCCGACGAGGGCGGCGCATGGTCGTTGCCCGGCCGCGGCTCCTCGATCGAGCCGGTGAACACGGTACGGACGCCGTGCTCGCGCGCGGCCGACAGCACGTTGACCGCGCCCACGACGTTGCTCTCCAGCGTGGCCCGGACGACCTCGTCGCCACGCGACCCGGTGACCTCGCCGGCGAGATGGAACAGCAGGTTCGGGCGTACCGACCGGAACAGCCGCGCGGTGTCGTCGGCGTCGTCGAGCCGGGCCTGGTGCCAGATCTCCCCGTGGCGGGCCCGCTGGGGCCGCCGGCTGACCGCGTGCACCTGGGCGCCGAGCACGCGTAAACGCGCGGCCAGGTGCGATCCGATGAACCCGGCCGCACCCGTCACCAGCACCACGGCCTCAGGCCAATGCGACATCGTGGATTGACCTCCGTGGAAGATGGAGCCGTCGGGCCCGACGGCTCCATCTAATACACGAACTAGCCGATGCGCCAGGTGTCTCCACCCATGAGCAGCTCGCTCAGGTCGCCGGGGCCCTTCTGCGCCACGGCCTCCTCCAGCTGGTCGGCCATGAGCACGTCGTAGGCCGGGCGGTCGACCTGGCGGAAGATGCCGATCGGCACGTGCTCGAAGGCCGGCTCGTCGAGCCTGCTGAGGGCGAAGGCCACCGACGGGTCGGGGTTGTGGGCGTCGTGCACGAGGATCTGCTCCTCGCTCACGCCGTCCCTGGCGACGACCTCGATGCCGCCGTTCGCGCCGCGCACGACGGCCTTGGACGCGCTCACGATCGGCTCGCCGTGCTCCAGGCGCAGCGTGATGTCGTCGCGGACCGCCGGGTCCTTGAGCTGCTCGAAGGCGTTGTCGTTGAAGATGTTGCAGTTCTGGTAGATCTCCACCAGCGACGTGCCGCGGTGGGCCGTGGCCTCGCGCAGCACCGACTGCAGGTGCTTGCGGTCGGAGTCGATCGTGCGGGCCACGAACGACGCCTCGGCGCCGATGGCCAGCGAGATCGGGTTGAACGGCTTGTCCAGCGAGCCCATGGGCGTCGACTTGGTGATCTTGCCGACCTCGGAGGTGGGCGAGTACTGGCCCTTGGTCAGACCGTAGATCCTGTTGTTGAACAGCAGGATGTTCAGGTTGACGTTGCGGCGCAGCGCGTGGATCAGGTGGTTGCCGCCGATCGACAACGCGTCGCCGTCACCGGTGATCACCCACACCGACAGGTCGGGCCGCGAGGCGGCCAGGCCGGTCGCGATCGCGGGCGCGCGGCCGTGGATCGAGTGGAAACCGTAGGTGTTGAGGTAGTACGGGAAGCGCGAGGAGCAGCCGATGCCGGAGACGAACACGATGTTCTCGCGCCGCAGCCCCAGCTCGGGCAGGAAGCTCTGCACGGCGGCCAGGATCGCGTAGTCACCGCAACCCGGGCACCAGCGCACCTCCTGGTCGGACTTGAAGTCCTTCAGCCCCTGCTTGACGTCCGTCTTGGGAACCAGGCTCAGGCCCTTCCCGTTCACCAGCTCAGTCACTGTCGATCACGTCCTGAATGACTCCGGCCAGCTCCTCGGCCTTGAACGGGAGCCCGCGCACGCGGTTGTAGCTGATCACGTCGACGAGGTAGCGGGCCCGCAGCAGCAGCGCGAGCTGGCCGAGGTTGATCTCGGGCAGCAGCACCTTGTCGTAGCTCTTGAGCACCTCGCCGGTGTTGGCCGGCAGCGGGTTGAGGTGGCGCAGGTGCGCCTGGGCGACCTTGCCGCCCTCGCGCCTGATGCGCCGCACAGCCGCCGCGATCGGCCCGTACGTCGAGCCCCAGCCGATGACCAGGACCTTGGCGTCGCCGTCGGGGTCGTCGACCTCGAGGTCGGGCACGTCGATCCCGGCGATCTTGGCGGCCCGGGTGCGGACCATCAGGTCGTGGTTGTCCGGGTCGTAGGAGATGTTGCCGGTGCCGTCGGCCTTCTCGATGCCGCCGATGCGGTGCTCGAGGCCGGGGGTGCCGGGGATGGCCCAGGGGCGGGCCAGCGTCTCGGTGTCACGCTTGAACGGCAGGAACTCGCCGCCCTCACCGTTGGGCTCGGTCGTGAATTCCTGTGAAATGTCGGGCAAGTCGGAAACTTCGGGCAGGCGCCACGGCTCCGAGCCGTTGGCCAGGTAGCCGTCCGAGAGCAACATGACCGGCGTGCGGTACTTGACCGCGATGCGGGCCGCCTCGACGGCGGCGTCGAAGCAGTCGCTCGGCGAGAGCGGCGCGACGATCGGCACCGGCGACTCGCCGTTGCGGCCGAACATGGCCATCAGCAGGTCGGTCTGCTCGGTCTTGGTCGGCATGCCCGTGCTGGGACCGGCGCGCTGGACGTCAACGATGATCAACGGCAGCTCGGTGGTGACCGCGAGGCCGACCGTCTCCGCCTTCAGCGCCACGCCGGGGCCGGAGGTGGTGGTCACGCCCAGCGCCCCGCCGAACGCGGCACCCAGCGCCGCCCCGACGCCCGCGATCTCGTCCTCCGCCTGGAAGGTGCGGATGCCGAACCGCTTGTGCTTGGACAACTCGTGCAGGATGTCGCTGGCCGGCGTGATCGGGTACGAGCCCAGGAACAGCGGCAGCTTCGACTGCACGCTGGCCGCGATCAGCCCGTAGGCCAGGGCCTGGTTCCCGGAGATGTTGCGATAGACGCCGGGAGCCAGCCTGGCCGGCTTGACCTCGTAGGAGACCGAGAACGACTCGGTCGTCTCGCCGTAGTTCCAGCCCGCCTGGAAGGCCGCGATGTTCGCCTTGGCGATGTCGGGCTTTTTAGCGAACTTCTGCTCCAGGAACGAGATCGTCTGCTCGGTCGGCCGGTGGTAGAGCCACGACAGCAGGCCGAGGGCGAACATGTTCTTGGCGCGCTCGGCGTCCTTCTTCGAGATCTCGAAGCCTTCGAGCGCCTTGACCGTCAGCGAGGTCAGCGGCACCGCGTGCACGCGCCACTCGCTCAGGGAGTCATCCTCCAGCGGGTTGGCCGCGTAGCCGACCTTCTGCAGGTTGCGCTTGGAGAACTCGTCGGTGTTGGCGATGATGTCGGCGCCGCGCGGCAGGTCGCCGAGGTTGGCCTTCAGCGCCGCCGGGTTCATGGCCACGAGCACGTTGGGCGCGTCGCCGGGCGTCAGGATGTCGTGGTCGGCGAAGTGGAGCTGGAAGCTCGACACGCCGGGCAGGGTTCCTGCGGGGGCGCGGATCTCGGCGGGGAAGTTGGGCAGCGTCGACAGGTCGTTGCCGAACTCCGCCGTCCCCGCGGTGAAGCGGTCGCCGGTGAGCTGCATGCCGTCGCCGGAGTCGCCGGCGAACCTGATGATCACGCGGTCGAGTTGCTGGACCTGCTTCGTCACAGCTCAGTCCTCCTCGACGCGCCAAGGCGCGGTTGCGTTGGGCGCGTTCTCTGTTTCCATGCTAGATCCTCGGAAGGTCACGCGTTTGCCAGCCGCGAAAGCGGGTAACGCGGTCGGAAGTCAGGGTGAGGCGGGAGAACGACGACACAGCCCTGACGCGAGCCTGCAGAGGTCTACATGCAGGCGTGCGAAGAGGACGGTTCGGGTCACGAGCGCCAATGATACGTCCCCCCAACACGTGTGCTACGTCAGGGGCTGCTTGCGCGACTGCTGGTTCCCCGACTCGTACAGGCGTCCGGCGCGCATCGCTGCGGAGCCGTACAACTCTGGAACGGTCACGAAGGTGTAACCCTTCCCGCTGAGTTCTTTCAGGATGCCCGGAATCGCGTCGACCGACTCGGGGTTGGTGTCGTGCATCAGGATGATCGCGCCCGGATGGGCCTTGCGCACGACGCGGTCGGCGATCTCCGACGCCTTCGCGCCGGGCTCGTCCCTGGAGTTCACGTCCCAGCCGACCAGCGACAGTCCGAGGTCGCGGGCGACGTCGCGCACGTCCTTGCTGATCGCGCCGTAGGGCGGGCGGGCCAGCGTGGGCTCCTGCCCGATCGCCGCCCGGACGGCGTCGTCGGTACGCCGGAAGGAGTCGGCGATCTTGCTGGTCGCCTGCTTGGACAGGTCACGGTGCGACCAGGAGTGGTTGCCGACCAGGTGGCCTTCCGCGCTCATCCTGCGCAGCAGGCCCGGCTGCGCGACGGCGTTCGTCCCGACGGTGAAGAACGTGGCCCGCGCCTTGCCGGCGGCCAGCAGGTCGAGCAGGCGCCCGGTCCGGGGGCCCGGCCCGTCGTCGAACGTCAGCGCCACGCACTTGGTCCTGGCGCAGTTCACGCTCCCGGCCCGGTTGCTGGACGCCTCGGGGCTGGCCGTCGGCGTCGTCTTCGGCCCGGCCGGAGGGGCGCTGCGGGCGGCCTCCCGTACGCTCTCCTGCGCCTGGCGTCCCAGTTCGGACAGCAGCGGCGCGACCCGTCCCGCCTGGACGGCCACGGCCACCCGGCCGAGCGAGCACGGCCCGATCTGGCAGTCGTCGAACTCGACCACCAGGTCACCGCTCCGGTTGAAGGCCATGGAGTCGAACTGGCCGGGGTCGGCCCGCACGCCGTCCCGCTCGACCTGCGGCCCGCGTCCCTTGAGCTGCTCCTTGACCAGCACCGCGAGCCGGTCCAGCGCCTGCGGCCCGCCGAGCAGCGCCGTGGACCCGCCCGCCTTGCCGGTACGCGGGTCGAACCAGAAGGTACGGGTGGAGTTGCCCCAGCTCGCGCCCAGGAACTCGCCGGTGCGCAGCCGTACCGCGACGGCCTCCGGGGAACGGGCGGCGAGCTGCCAGTCCACGTTCAGCTCGGGACGCGGGTAGTCGCCGTTGACGCTCTTGGCGGCCCGGAAGTCCCGCAGTTGCCGCTCGGCGTCCGCGCGCAGCGCGCGGTTCAGGCCCGGCGCGTCGGCCAGTTCGGGGTAGCTGATGTGCACGAATCTGCTGTGGTCGTCGTCCTCGTCCGTGATGGTCGCGGTGGACAGGCCGACGACTGTCGCGGGGTCGACGAAGTCGATCGCGGTCGGCTCTGCCGGGACCAGCACGTCCCGCTCGGGTGCGGCGGCGGCCAGCCCGCAGCCCCCGGCCGAGAGGGCCAGCAGAGCGATTCCAGCAAAGAATCGCGTTTGGTGCATGTCTGTCAGGGTATGTGGGGGATCTTACCTTTTGCCCCGTCTTGGGGTTATGGGGTCTGAGGTTTGACTGGGTTACGATCACGTCATGGAGGGCTACTTCGGGTCCTACGTGCTGGTCGCCGTGCTGTTCGCGATCGGCGTCGCCATCGTCGCCGGGGCCCTCATGGCCAACCGGCTCCTGCGGCCCACCAGGCCGACCCCCGAGAAGCTGACCACGTACGAATGCGGCGTCGACCCCGTCGGCGACGGCTGGGCGCAGTCGCAGGTCCGCTACTACGTCTTCACCTACCTCTACGTCGTCTTCGCCGTCGACGCCGTCTTCCTCTTCCCGTGGGCCACGATCTTCGACGCGCCCGGCTACGGGGTCACGACGCTGGTGGAGATGTTCGTGTTCCTCGGCTTCATCGCCCTCGGCATCCTGTACGCCTGGCGCAAACGCGTCCTGTCCTGGACATAGCCCGGCTCCTGGCCGCCGATCGTTACCCGGACGTGCTGGCGCCCTGAATGCGCCGTGTGCCACCGTCCTCGGTCGTGCCGAGACAAAGATCGTGTCCCCGCTGCGACGTTTCGATCGAGCATGATGAGCGGTATCCCGCCTGGTGTCCGTCCTGCGGATGGAATCTGCCCGTCCCTCAGGGCAAGCGCTCGATCAGCGCGGTCCTCGCCGACCGCCTGACGGCCGGACTGCACGCCGACGCGCTCAGGAAAGGCGTCGACGTACCGAAGGGGAAAGTCCCGCGGGCGCTTTCGTACCTGTTCGCCGGGCTCATCCACCTGATCGCGGTGAGCGCGCTCGCCGCGGCCGGCTGGGCGGTCGTCATGTGGCCGAACGTTCTCGGCGTGCTGCTCGGTGCGTTCCTGCTGTTCGTGGCCTGGCTGATGCGGCCGCGTCTGGGCCGGGTGCCGAGCGGGCCGCTCGTGCTCACCAGAGACGCCGCGCCGCGCCTGTACGACCTGACGGACAGGGTCGGGGCGGAGATCGGGGCGGACCGGGTGGACCTCGTCGTCGTCACCCCCGTCTTCAACGCGTCCTTCGAACAGGTGGGCCCAAGGGGCAGGCGCGTGCTCACGATCGGCGCCCCCCTCTGGGCGCTGCTCGAACCCCAGCAGCGGGTGGCGCTGCTCGCGCACGAGCTGAGCCATTCCAGCAACGGCGACAGCCGCCACGACCGGTTCACCCGTACCGCGCTCGGCGCGCTGGCCGCCGTGCACCGGGCGATGCGCGGCGCGGCCGGGGGCGGGGAGTACGCGGCGGAGGCCGTGCCGCAGAGCGTGCTCAGCGTCCTGGCGCTGGTGCTGCTCATCGTGATGCGCGTGGCCGGGGTCGTCGTCCGGCTGGTGGGCCTGCTCCTGCTGGTCGTCACCATGCGCTCCGCCCGCCAGGCCGAGTACGTCGCCGACGAACGCTCCGCCCGCATCGCCTCCTCCGCGGCCGCCGCCGCGACCCTTGACCTCGTCGCCACCGGCGACGTCGACGTGAACGAACTGGCCTGGATGTCGTCCGCACTCGGCCCTTCGGTGTGGGAGCACCTGCGTGAGCGGCAGGCCGCCGTCCCCGACTCCGAGCTCGAACGGCGTCGCCGGATCGAGGCCATGGCACAGGCCCGCCTCGACGACTCGCATCCGCTGCTCCCGCTGCGCGTGGAGTTCGTCCGCTCGCTGCCTCACGACTGGCCCCTGATCAGGCTGCGCGACAACGAGAACGAGGCCATCGAGGCCGAACTGGCCCCCCTGTTCGACCGGCTCGCCACCGAGCTCGGCGCGGCCAAGAGACATGATTCCTTTGCCTGACCTGCGATTCGCGCAAGAATGGGCGACATGGCAGCAACGGATCTCCCGATGCCCACCGTCGGACCTGTCTCCAGGCTCGCGCCCAAACCCATGCGGTTCGTGCTCAACTGGGGGCGGCGCTATTCGCTGTGGGTGTTCAACTTCGGGCTGGCCTGCTGCGCCATCGAGTTCATCGCGACCTCCATGAGCAGGCACGACTTCATCCGGTTCGGGGTCATCCCGTTCGCCAACGGCCCCCGCCAGGCCGACCTGATGATCGTCTCCGGCACGGTCACCGACAAGATGGCCCCCGCCGTGAAGCGCCTCTACGAGCAGATGCCCGACCCCAAGTACGTGATCTCGTTCGGCGCCTGCTCCAACACCGGCGGCCCCTACTGGGACTCCTACTGCGTGACCAACGGCGTCGACCAGATCATCCCCGTCGACGTCTACGTGCCCGGCTGCCCGCCCCGTCCCGAGGCACTGCTCTACGGGATCATGAAGCTCCAGGAGAAGATCGCGGGGGAGAAGCTCAGCGACCGCTACGTCTGGTCCCGCTCCCACGGCTCCGAGGACCAGGCGTGAACGCCGCCGTCGCCGCCCGTTTCGGCGAGCGCGCCGAGATCAGCGAGTCCTACGGCGAGACCACGGTCGACGTCGCCCCCGCCGACTGGATCGAGCTGCTGACCTTCGCACGCGACGACCTCGGCCACGCCTTCTTCGACTGGCTGACCGGCGTGGACGAGCCGCCCGACGCCTTCGTCGTCGTCGCCCACGTCTACAACCCGGACGCCCGCGAGCGGCTGCTGCTGCGCACCCGGGTTCCTCGCGCCGACCCGCGCCTGCCGTCCGCCGTCGGCGTCTACCGGGGGGCGAACTGGTACGAGCGCGAGACGTACGAGATGTTCGGGGTGATCTTCGAGGGGCACCCGTACCTGGTGCCGCTGCTCCTGCCCGACGGCTTCGAGGGCCATCCGCTGCGCAAGGACTTCGTGCTGGCCGCCCGCGTGGCCAAGCCGTGGCCGGGCGCCAAGGAGCCGGGCGAGTCAGGGCACGGCGCCCCGAGCCGCCGCAAGACGCTTCCGCCCGGAGTACCGGCCGATTGGGGTCCGCCTGATGCTTGAAGTGGTGCTGAGCTTCGTCGTCATCCTCGTCGTGTTCCTGGTGCTGCCGCTGATCGTCGGCCAGACCGAGCACAAGGTCATGGCCCACATGCAGTCGAGGCTCGGCCCCATGTACGCCGGCGGCTTCCACGGCTGGGCCCAGCTCATCGCCGACGGCGTGAAGTTCATGCAGAAGGAGGACGTCATCCCGGCCGCGGCCGACCGCCGTGTCTTCATGATCGCGCCGGGCGTGGCGCTGGTCCCGTACCTGGTCGTGCTGATCGTCATTCCGCTTGACCGCGGCCTGGTCGCCGTCGATCTCGATCTCGGGCTGTTCTTCGTGCTCGCCGTCATGGGCATCGGGGTGCTCGGCGCGATCATGGCGGGGTGGGCGTCGGCCAACAAGTATTCGGTGCTCGGCGGCATGCGGGCCGCTGCCCAGCTCATGTCGTACGAGCTGCCGCTGGTGCTGGCGGCCTCGTCCGTGGCGATGGCGGCGGGCACGCTGTCGATGCCCGGCATCGTCGAGGCGTGGCAGTGGTGGTGGCTGCCCTGGCAGGCGATCGGCGGCGTGGTGTTCTTCGTGGCGGGGCTGGCCGAGCTGCGCCGTCCGCCGTTCGACATGCCGATCGCCGAGTCCGAGATCATCATGGGCCCGATGACCGAGTACACCGGCATGCGTTTCGCCCTGTTCATGCTCTCCGAGTACGCCGGGATCGTCGTCCTGTCCTTCCTGACCACCGTGCTCTTCCTGGGCGGCTGGCACGGGCCGTTCCTGCCCGGCTGGATCTGGACCCTGATCAAGGTCTTCGCGCTGGCGTTCGTGGTGATCTGGCTGCGCGTCACCTATCCGCGGCTGCGTGAGGACCAGCTCCAGAAGCTCGCCTGGGCCGGTCTGGTGCCGCTGGCCCTCGTGCAGCTCGCGCTCACCGGAGTGGTGAAGGTCCTCATCTGAGTTTCGCGCCGGCGGAAACTTTATGCCGCCCTTATCCGTCGTACCCGGCATAGGGGGCCCCGGATGAAGGGGTACGACTCGTGAACGCGCAAATCCTGCCCGTCGCGGGTGCGATGAAAGGCGCCCGCTGCCCGAAAGTCAGCCTCACCTCCGACGGCCGCACGTTGACCGTCACCGACAACGCCAGGGGCCGTTCCACGACCCTGTCACCCGCGTCGCTCTACCGTTACGACTATTCGATCGACGGCTCCGGGAAGCGGTCGCGATTCATGAAAGGGGTTGCCGCCCTCGACCCCGACGGGCTGGTCCTGCTGGACCTCCCCGGCGACTGGCACCTGCCCCACCTGCGGGAATTCGCCTCCAAGGCCGGCATCCCGCTCCGGGACGGCAAGGACGACAGCTCCAAGCGGGCGCGCCGGATCCTCGCCGCCCGCGCTCCCGGCTGGGAACGCATCCGCGGAATCCCGGCGCCGCGCTTCGCCCGCTGGAACACGACGCTGGGGGTGTGCGCGGGAATCGCCGGGCTGGCGTTGATGGTGTATCTGGGGGCCGCCGGAATGTGGGGCGCCTGGCGCGGCTTCTCGTCCTTCGGACGTGTCCTGATGGAACTGATCGAGGTCAAATGGTTGATGGTGGCCTTCAGCCCCGCGCTGCTCGTCGTGCGGCCTGTGCTCGGCGGGGTGCACCGGTGGCAGGAGAAGCGCGGCCTTGTCGTGGGGCCGCCTGGAGGGCCGTACCTGAGGATGAAGTCGTCCCGCATGTTGTCGGTGTACCGCCGTTCGGGGGTCATCACCGAACTTCCGGTCGAACCGGGTAGCAGCCTCCTCCGGTACCGCCACGACGACCTGTGCGGCGTCTTCGTCCTCGACCCCGCCGGGAAGCCCCTGCTCCACCTGCCCGGCCGCTGGCCCCCGTCCCCTCTCCACCGCTTCACCGAACGCCACGGGCTGGGCCTGGCGATGCACCGGGTCTCCCGAGAGGAATACCTGACCCTCACCACCCACTCCCCACAGGCCTTCCCCTGACCCCTTCCTCATCCCGACGCCCTGTACGAGATCCCGTGAAGGCGGCTCCCCACTCCATCCCCTGCCTTTCTGTTCCTTGAGGTAGGTGATGACCCGCTTTCGTCGTACGGCGCTTCGGAGCAGGGTGATTCGCTTGGGGACTTTCCGCTCCGACTGGAAAGGCCCGCCCGCGGTCGATCATCGGTGGGCGGCCGCTCAGCGGTGGTCATCGGTCCGCTGTCGCTCGGCGGCGACCACCGGTGGGCGGTCGTTCGGCGGCCACTGGTGGATGGTCGTTCGGTGGTGGTCACCGGCCTTTGGGGGTTCGGCGGCGATCACCGCTCCGTGGTCGGTTGTGGCAGTCGCCAGCTGGTGGTGGTTCCGTGGCGGCCACTGGCCCTTGGTGGCTCGGTGGCGGTCACCGGTCCGCGGTTGGTCGGCGGTGGTCACTGGCCTTGGTGGTTCGGTGCCGATCATCGGTTCGCGGTTGTTCGGTGGCGTCAGCGGCGGGCTGTCGTTCGGCGGCCACCGGTGGGGGATCGGTCAGCGGTGGTCATCCGTTTGCGGTCGGTTGTGCGGTGGTTGCCGGGCTGTGTGGAGGTGGTCGGCGGTCAGTGGACGATCGCGACCATCACGTCCGACGCCGACGGTCGTTCCTCGGGGCGCTTGTTCAGGCATGCCCCCACCACACCGCGCAAGGCGGGCGGCAACGGCGACAGATCCGGATGGAACGTGAGCACCCGGTTGAAGACGGCAGGCACGGTGTCCTCCCCGAACGCCGGACGCCCGGTGGCCGCGAACATCATCGTCACCGCCCAGCTGAACACGTCGGACGCGGGCCCCACAGGCTCCCCGGTCAGCTGCTCAGGCGACATGTACGGCGGTGTCCCCACCATCTTCCCGGACGTCATCGTCATCCGGTCGAGCGCCCGTGCGATCCCGAAGTCGATCACCCGCGGCCCGTCGTGCCCGATCAGGACGTTGCTCGGCTTGAAGTCACGATGCACCACCCCGGCCTTGTGGATGGCCGCCAGCGCTCCGGCTGTGGATAACGCGAGCCGCGTCAGGCCGTCCTCGTCGCGGGGCCCGTGGCGCCGTACGAGTTGCTCCAGCGACGGGCCCTCGACGTATTCGGAGACGATGTACGCGTGCTGCCCGTTGATGTTCACGTCGAGCACCCGGGCTGTGGAGAACGTGGCGACCCGCCGAGCCGCGTCCACCTCCCGCGCGAACCGGGTGCGCGCCGTCTCGTCGACCAGGTCGTGCAGCACCTTGACCGCCACCCGCGCCCCGTTGGGCGCCATGGCCAGGTAGACGGCGCCCTGCCCGCCGCGCCCGAGCTGGTGCAGCACCCGGTAGTGCCCGATCCACTCCGGCTGCCCGCGATGCTGCTGATGGGTGGGGGCCGTGGTCCGCTGATGCAGGTCGGCGGGCCGGTGTTGCGGCACGGGCGTCTGTGCGTGCGCGTGCATGGGTGCCTGCGTGTGCACGGGGGCCTGCGCGTGCACCGGCGGCCGGTGTCGTGCCCGCGCCATCGCCGGCACCAGGACGGCCGAATGGGCGATCCCGCCGATCCAGGCGATCACGAACCCGAACGAGATCAACGTGGACATCGGCTCGGGGATGTTGTCGAAGTCGTCGTACAGCATGATGGCGATGACGAACGAGCCGATGAGGACCAGGTAGACGCAGGCCCCGATGGCCTGCCAGGTGCTCCGCAGCCAAAATGCCGCGAACCCGATCGTGAACGGGGTCGCCAGCCCGCACGAGATCAGGGCCAGGCTGGCCCACCCGATGGCGGCCGCCCACGCCCCGCTGCTGGGACGGATCGGATGGCTGTACGGCATGGCCGAGAGACTATCGCCATGCAGTCGTTCATATCGGACAGTCACCCAGCCTGTGGATAACTTCCACCGAACCTGTGGATGGCTGTGGAAAAACTGGGGACAACGGTCTTGGCTCATTCACCTCCGCCGCCAAGTACGTCATGATGTTGAACCATGGCGCGGATACCGGGAGTCGGACTGGCGAAAGGGCTGTCCATCACTCTTCGCCACATGCTGCGCAAATCCGTCACCCAGCAGTATCCCGAGGTCAAGCCGGCTCTACCGCCGCGCAGTCGAGGCGTTATCGCCCTCGTTGAGGAAAATTGCACCTCTTGCATGCTCTGTGCCCGAGAGTGTCCCGACTGGTGCATCTACATCGACTCCCACAAGGAGACGATCCCGGCCCCGGAGGGCGGGCGTCCCCGTCAGCGCAACGTGCTCGACCGGTTCGCCATCGACTTCGCGCTCTGCATGTACTGCGGCATCTGCATCGAGGTCTGCCCCTTCGACGCCCTCTTCTGGTCTCCGGAGTTCGAGTACGCCGAGGGTGACATCCGGAACCTTCTCCACGAGAAGGACAAGCTGGCGTCCTGGACCCAGACCGTCCCGCCGCCGCCCGCGCACGATCCCGGCGCCGAACCTCCCAAGGAGCTCAGGGCGGCCCCTCGCCGTCCCGCGGCCCGTACCGGAACCACCCGCCCTGGAGCAGCACCGGAAGCGCCCGGCCCCGCCGGAACCGCCCGCCGCGCCCCGGGCGAAGCAGCGTCCACAACGGCCCCCCAGGGAACGGGCGCAGCCCGGCCGGGTGCCGGCCCGCAGGGCGCGCGTGCCGGCAGGCGGGCGACGGGCGCTCCGGGCGAGGTCGTGACCGAGCCGGGCGCCGCTGAGCCGGGAGCCGTGCCCCCAGGGAGCGAAGAGCCTGGGGCGGCCGCCGGTGCGAACGCGGGCGCCGACTCCGGGACCGGCGCCGCATCGGCGCTCGGCCCCGACGCCACCGTGAGCGCAACCCCCGACTCCGCCGAAAGCGCAACCCCCGGCACCGAAGCAGCGCGCCGCCCCGAAGGCGGGGGCCCTGCCGCCGAGGGCGCCGCGGCACGTGACACCGGACGGGCAGGCGCAACTCCGCCTCCGGGGCGCACCGACACGGGCCCGTCGGCCGGAGACGTCGAAGAGCGCGCCGGCGCCGACCAGGAACAACAGGCACGTGAGAAGACCGGCGCCGCGGAAGCTCCCGAAGCCGCCCCCGGCGCAGGTCCCGCCGCGCCGCCGTCCGCTGCGGGCCGCCGCGAGCGTACGCGCAGGCCCATGTCCAACGTGCGAGGCATCCGTCCGCCAGGCGCTCTCCCGCCCGGTCCGCAGCCGGCCGAACCGTCCTCCACAACTCCCGCCCCTGCACAGGGCCAGGAACCGGAAGACACTCGCCCGTCCGAGACGAAGACCCCGAAACCGTCAACAGCGGCAAGCCCGTCAGACGTGACGGAAGGGGAGGCTCCCCCCGCGGCTGAGGGCGACGCGCCACGCGTCCACGACGACGACGCCGCTGCTCCGGCAGGCGAGGAGCCGAACCGCCCGCCCACAGGGGATCAGGGCGGCCCGGCCTCGGACGAGCACCCGCCGCCTTCATCCACAGGCGAGCCGCCCTCGAACGGGTTTTCCACAGGCGCGGGCGAACCGTCTCCGGAGCCCGGCCCGGACGAGCAGACTTCTTCCGCGAGCCCCCGCAGGCGCCGGATGGCGGACCCGAGGTCCATCCGACCGCCAGGGCGGCTCGGCCCTGACGACACAGAGGAGTCCGAGGAGGAGTCGTGACCGAGGCGGTGCCCTCCTACCTGTCACCCACCGGGCAAGAGATCGTCTTCTTGCTGCTGGGAGCGGTAGCGGTTGGATCGGCGCTGCTCGTCGTCACGACCCGGCAACTCGTCCACGCGGCCCTGTGGCTCGTGGTCTCCTTCGGTGCGCTCGCGGGCGGCTACCTGGTGCTGACGGCCGAGTTCGTGGCCTGGGTCCAGGTGCTCATCTACGTGGGCGCGGTGGTGGTCCTGATGCTGTTCGGCATCATGCTCACCCGTGCCCCGATCGGCCGTTCCGCCGACCTCGACAGCGGCAACCGGCCGGTGGCCGCCCTGGTGGCGGTGGCGACCGCTGCGGTCCTGGTCACGGTCGTGGTCGACGGTTTCCGCACGGCGTACACCCCGCTCACACCGGGCCAGGGGGCGGCGAAGGAACTGGGCGCCAGCGTCTTCGCCACCTGGGTGCTGCCGTTCGAGGCGCTGTCCGTGCTGCTGCTCGCCGCATTGATCGGAGCCATCGTGCTGTCCCGTACGGACATTCCCGGCTCGCCGCCCGATCAGACCGGGGGTCACTAGTGCACATCGTCTACCCGGCGGTCGTCTCCGCGCTGCTGTTCTCCGTGGGCGTCTACGGCGTGCTCGCCAGACGCAACACGATCCTCGTGCTGATGTCGGTCGAGCTGATGCTCAACGCCGTCAACCTCAACCTGGTGGCGTTCGACGTGTGGCTGCGCGACCGCCTGCACAGCGGTCAGGTGCTCACCCTCTTCGTCATCGTCATCGCCGCCGCCGAGGTCGGCCTCGGTCTGGCGATCGTCCTGGCCCTCTACCGCAACCGCCGCACCGTCGACCTCGACCACCTCCGCGACCTGGCCGAGCCCGCCGACGAACGTCCTGACCTGGTCCCGAGCGGCGCCCGCCCGACCGCCGGCCCCTCCGGCCAGGCCGCCGACACCAGCCCGACCCCTCTCAACGACCACCACCCGGCCTCGCCGGCCGGCCCAGGCCGGCCCCCCGCTGACGACCACCGCGCCCGGCGAGGGGGCGAGCTGTGACGACGTTCCCGCTGCTGGCCGTGTTGCTGCCCGCCATCGCCGCCGCCACCGGCCTGCTGCTCTCCCGCTGGCCGCACGGCCGCCCCGCGGTCCAGGAACAACCAGTGGGCAGAGCGCGGCTCGCGGCGGCCGAGAAGACCGCCGGCGAACGCGCCAACACCCGAGCCGCCTGGATCGCCGTCATCCCGACCGCGGTGTCGGCCGTCCTGGCTCTCTGGCTGGCCTGGGGGCCTGGCTTCGCGTTCCTCGAAGGCGGCGCCCCCTCGGAGCCCGTGGGCCGCACGTACGGCTCGATCGTCACCGGCGGCGTCCCGATCTCGCTGACCCTCCTGGCCGACGACCTGTCGGCCGTCCTCGGCGTCCTCGTGACGCTGGTGGCGCTGGCCGTGCAGGTCTACTCGGTCGGCTACCTCAAAGACGATCCCCGCTACCCCTCCTACAGCGCGTTCATCAGCCTGTTCACCAGTGCCATGCTCCTGGTGGTCTACGCGGGCGACCTCCTGGTCCTCTACGTGGGCTGGGAGATCATGGGCCTGTGCTCCTACCTCCTCATCGGTCACTGGTGGGAAGACCGGGGCAATTCGCGGGCGGCGGTCAAGGCGTTCCTCGTCACCCGGCTCGGCGACGTCGGCTTCCTGTTCGGCATCTTCGTCCTCGGCACGGCGGCGGGCAGCTTCCGCGTCGCCGACGTGCTGGCGAAGGTGCCCGACATGTCCGCGGCCACCCTGACGACGGCCACCATGCTGCTGCTGTGCGGCGTCGCCGGCAAGAGCGCCCAGGTGCCGCTGCACACCTGGCTCCCGGACGCCATGGCCGGCCCGACCCCGATCAGCGCGCTGATCCACGCCGCCACCATGGTCGCCGCCGGAATCTTCATCGTGGCCAGGCTCTTTCCCGCCTTCCTCGCCGCCCGTCCCACGCTCGACGTCCTGGCCGTCATCGCGGCGATCGGCATGCTGGGCGCCGCGCTGGCCGCGTTCGCCCAGGACGACCTGAAACGCGTGCTCGCCTACTCCACGGTCAGCCAGCTCGCCTACATGGCCGGCGGCCTGGCCGCGGGCTCCGACCGGGCAGCGATCTTCCACCTGGTGACCCACGGGGCGTTCAAGGCGCTGCTGTTCCTGTGCGCGGGAGTGGTGATCCACCACGTCGGCTCCAACCTGATGACCCAGATGGGCGGGTTGCGCCGCGAGCTGCCGGTCACCTTCGTGACGATGACGGTGGGGTTCGCCGCCCTGATGGGCCTCCCGCCGGCCAGCGGATTCTTCAGCAAGGACGGCGTCCTGGCGGCCATGGACGGCGCGCTGGCCGGCGGCGGCCTGACGGACGCCGCCGCCCTCCTCCTGTACGGCTGCGCCCTCGCGACCGTCGCCGTCACGGGTGCGTACGCCACCAGAGCCTGGCTCCGCACGTTCTTCGGGCCGCCGCGAGTGGTGGCGCTCCCCGAGCCCGAGCCCGGCACGGCCCACGTCGTCGACGTCACCGAGGCTCCCAAGACCATGCTCGTGCCCGTCGTGCTCCTCGCGGTCCCCGCCCTGCTGCTGGGCTTCGCGGGGCAGCCGCACATCGACCTGGCGGTGGCCGCGATCAGCGTCGTGCTCGCCCTGCTCGGCGCCGGCGTCGTCCACGCCGTCTGGCGCGGCGATCCCGTCACCGACCCGGCACGCCTGCTGGGCCCTCTGCGGGTGCCCTGCGAGCGCGCGTTCTATGTGGACGACGTCTACGCGGCGCTGTTCGTCCGCCCGATCACGGCCCTGGCCCGGCTGGTCGTCAGAACGGACGACGTGGTCGTGGACGGCGCCGTCCACGGGTCGGGCCACACCGCCCGCGGCCTGTCCGGATGGCTGCGCCTGGCCCAGAACGGCAACGTCCAGCTCTATGTCAGCGGCGTTCTCGCCGGCGTGATCCTGATCGCGGTGGGGGCGGTGATGCTCACATGACGGGCTGGCTGTCGGTCACATTGCTCGCCGTGCCACTGCTCGGCGCGCTCGTGCTCCTCCTCGCTCCGGGCGCGCTCCGCCCGGTCCTGCGCACGTATGGCCTGATCCTCTCGGGGGTCACGCTGGCACTGGCCCTGGTCATGGCGGCCACGTTCGACCACGGGCGGCCGTCGAGCCTGCAGTTCGCGATCGACCAGCCGTGGATCCCCGGCCTGGGGCTCCGCTTCCACCTGGGCGTCGACGGCATCTCCCTGCCGCTGATCGTGCTCACCGCGCTGCTGACGTTCCTCTGCTTCGGCTACCTGGCCTGGGGCCGGCCCCGCACGCCGAGCCGGTTCCTGGGGAACAGGCCGAGGGCGCTCGTGTTCACGCTGCTGGTGCTCGAAGTCGGCATGATCGGCACGTTCCTCGCCCTCGACCTGCTGCTCTTCTTCGTCTTCTTCGAGATCGTGCTGATCCCGATGTACTTCCTGATCGGCATCTGGGGCGGTGCCGGGCGCCGGGCGGCGTCGGTCAAGTTCATCCTGTACACGCTGCTCGGCTCGGTCGTGATGCTCCTCGGCCTGCTGCTCGTCTGGGCGCGGACCGGCACGCTCGACATGGCCGAACTGGCCGCGGCCCACGGCGCAGGAATGTCCAGGTCCGTGCAGATCCTGGCGTTCGTGGCGATCGGTGTGGGCCTGGCGATAAAGACGCCGATGTGGCCCCTGCACACCTGGCTGCCCGACGCCCACACCGAGGCCCCGACCGTCGGCTCGGTGCTGCTGGCCGGAGTGCTGCTGAAGATGGGCACGTACGGCTTCGCCAGGATCGCCATCCCCGTCCTCCCCGAGGGGGCGACCGCGGTGGCGCCGTGGCTGGGGGCGTTCGCCGTGGTCGGCATCGTCTACGGCGCCCTCGCCTGCCTGGCCCAGCGCGACCTCAAACGCATGATCGCCTACTCCTCCGTGGGCCACATGGGTTTCGTCCTGCTCGGCTTCGCCACCCTGACCCCGGTCGGCGTCAACGGCGCCCTGTTCGCGAACGTCGCCCACGGCCTGATCACCGGCCTGCTGTTCTTCCTGGCCGGCGCGATCAAGGACCGCTACCGCACGGCCGACATGCCGAGCCTCGGCGGCGGCCTGCTGGCCACGATGCCCCGCCTGGGGGCGGTGCTCACGTTCGCCGCGATCGCCTCGCTCGGATTGCCCGGTCTGGCCGGGTTCTGGGGGGAGATGCTGGCGCTGCTGGGGGCGTTCCAGCCGGCGAGCGGCCTGCCGCGTGCGCTCTTCCTCACGTACATGGTGATCGGCGGCCTGGGCGCGGTCCTGACGGCCGCGTACTTCGTGCTCATGCTGTCCCGCGTCACCCACGGCCGCCCGTCAGGAGCCGCGCGGCGGCGGGAGACCCCGCCGGAGGGGGAGACCCCGGACGAACGCCCCGTAGTGCCTCTAGGCTCGGACGAGTCGCTCGCCGGGCAGCCGGCGACCGCGACACTCGAAGCCGGGAACGCCACGCAGCGCATCGATGACCTCCGCTCCTACGAAGTGGCGGCGTGGACCCCGCTGGTGGTCCTGATCGTGCTCTTCGGGCTCTGGCCCGGTCTCCTGCTCTCACTCACCACGCCGGTGGCGCAGACCCTGCTGGGAGCCCTGCCATGACTCAGCAGATCGACTACTTCGTGATCGCGCCGCCGCTGGCGCTGGCGGTGGTGGCCGGGCTCGTGCTGCTGCTCGACGTGTTCCTGCCTGCCACGACGCGCACCCGCACCACGCTCGGGCTGGTGACCCTGGCGGGGGTCGTCGTGGCACTCGGGTTCGTGATCGCGCAGGCCGCAGGCGGCACGTCCCGGGCGACGTTCTGCGTGCCACCGGATCTCGCGACCGGGGGAGCAGGCACGCTCTGCTCGTTCGTCGCCGACCGGTTCACGACGGCCTTCGCGGGGCTGGTGCTCGTCGCGGCCCTGGTGGTCGTGCTGATGTCGATGACGGAGCTGGCCGGGGGCGGCATCCCGGCCGGTGAGTGGTACTTCCTGCTGCTGTGCACCCTCGTCGGCGCGGTGACCCTGCCCGCCTCCCGCGACCTGGTCATGCTCGTGGTGGCGCTCGAACTGGTCTCGCTCCCGGTGTTCGCCCTCACCGCGCTCAAACGTTACGACGGCCGCGCCTCCGAGGCCGCGGTCAAGCTCTTCGTCGTGTCGGTCGTGTCCACGGCCGTCATGCTGTTCGGCGTCTCCCTCCTGTACGGCGTCTCCGGGGCGGTCCACCTCTCCCGCCTGGCAGCCGTCCTGAGCGGCCGGCTCCCGGCACCGGGAGCGGCGGCGGGCACGCACTCCACGGCCTTGGAGACGGCCCACGGGCTGCCCGCGGTCGTCACGGTGGGCGTCGTCCTCGTGGCGGCCGGGTTCGCGTTCAAGATCGCAGCCGTGCCGTTCCACTCCTGGGCGGCCGACGTCTACCAGGGCGCGCCCGTCCCGGTGGCGGCCCTGCTCTCGGTCATCTCCAAGGCGGCCGGGTTCGCGGGGCTCATCCTGGTCCTGGTCGCCGGGCTGGCCGGCCAGTCGTCCACCTGGGGGCCGGTGATCGCGGTCATCTCGGCGCTGACCATGACCGTGGGCAACCTGCTCGCCATGCGTCAGCGGTCGGCCGTCCGCATGCTGGCCTGGTCCTCGGTCGCGCAGTCCGGCTACATCCTGGCCCCGCTGTCGATCGCCGCCACGGCGGCCACGTCCCAGGCCGCGACCGGCACATCCGTCGCGTACCTGGTCATCTACGCGGCCATGAACCTCGGGGCCTTCGCCGTCGTCATGCTCGTCTCCAGGGCCGCCCCACGCAACGAGCTCGACGACTACCGCGGCCTGGTCCTCCGCAGCCCGGCGGCCGGCATCGCGCTGGCCTTCTGCCTGGTCTGCCTGGCGGGGCTGCCGCCGGGGCTGGCCGGCCTCTTCGCCAAGGTCTTCGTGTTCCGGACGATCGTCGAGGGCGGCCTCGGCTGGCTCGCGCTGGTCATGGCCGTCAACACCGTGATCGGCCTCTACTACTACGCCGCCTGGGCGGCCCGCCTCTTCGCCCCTCCCGGGGAGACGCGCCTGCGGGGCTCGTCCCCGTCGGCGTGGATCGCCGTCGGCCTGGCCCTGGCCGTGGCGATCCTCTTCTCGGTCGCTCCGCAGCTCGTCCTGGACCTGACGTCCTTATCGGCCACGAGCTGACCGCAGGCGGGCCCTGACACCGGCTGTCCCCATGCGGGCAGCCGGGCCGCAACCCGCCCCGATCCCAGGCGGACACGGGGGTAAGTCGCGCTCCGCCCGCAGCTGAGCACACCGGGGAACGATAGACCGGGTCGTCGTCGTTGGACGAGGTGAAACCCGGACCACGAAGGGGGGGAGACCTTGCACCACAACGGTCTGCGTACCGCCATCCTCCTGGGAGGTCTGTCCGCGTTCATCATCGTGATGGGCGCGTGGCTGTGGGGTGGCACCGGCCTGCAGATCGCGCTCGTGCTGGCCCTGCTGAGCAACGGCGTCGCCTACTTCTTCTCCGACCGCATCGCGCTGTCGGCCATGCGGGCCAGACCGGTCAGCGAGGTCGAGCACCCCACGCTCTACCGGATCGTCCGTGAGCTCTCCACCGAGGCGCGCCAGCCGATGCCGCGGCTGTACATCTCCCCGACGGTGCAGCCCAACGCCTTCGCCACCGGCCGCAGCCCGCGGAAGGCCGCCGTGTGCGTCACGTACGGCCTGACCCAGTTGCTCGACGAGTCCGAGCTGCGCGGCGTGATCGGGCACGAGCTGTCCCACGTGTACAACCGGGACATCCTCGTCTCGTCCGTGGCCGGTGCGCTGGCCACGATGATCACATGGCTCAGCTACGTCGCCGTATTCTTCGGCGGCTCCGACGACGACGAGGGGCCCGGATTCGTGGGCGCCCTGCTGATGATGATCCTCGGGCCCGTGGCGGCCGGGATGGTCCAGATGGCCATCTCCCGGACCAGAGAGTTCCAGGCCGACGAGTCGGGCGCGAGACTCACGGGCGACCCGCTGGCCCTGGCCTCGGCCCTTCGCAAGATCGAGATGGGTGCGCGCAGGCTGCCGCTTCCCGAGAACAGCCGCCTCACGTCGGCTTCCCACATGATGATCGCGAACCCGTTCAGCGGATCCGGCTTCGGCCGCCTCTTCTCGACACATCCGCCCACGTCGGAGCGGGTGGCGAGGCTGGAGCGCATGGCCGGCTACCGCCGCTGACCTTCCCGGCCAGACGAAGTGCGGGGGCGCGTCCGCGCTGAATGCGTCAGCGCCTCCGAAATCGACCGAGAGCCCCTGAACGGGGCTCACCCCTCATCTTGCTCTTCGGCGGTCCTGCTGCAGCGATCAGGGCCTTCCAGCGACGTCGTGGCTACCCGGGCTCTCCGGTCGCAGTGATCCTTCTCAGAATGGCCGGCAGGTCCTCCGGGAAGAACGTCTCCTGGGTGTTCTCGAGTTCCTCCGCGCTCCACCACCGATGCCCGGTCGTCGTCTCCTTCTCGATCTGCTCCATGTGCTCGAACGAGACGGCGGCGTCGTGCACCCGGATCGCGAAGAAGGTCTGGTCCTGCGTGATCGCATAATCGGACCAGCAGAACTCGATCGTGCTCGTCCCGTACGGCCCGGCGAACTCCTCCACCTCCCGCCGGATCCCGACCTCCTCGTACAACTCGCGCGCGGCGGCCTGCCGAAGCTCCTCCCCGGCCTCCGTCGCGCCACCGATGGTGAACCAGAACGGCTCGTCCGGCAGTTGCGGATCAAAGCCGTGCAGCAGCAGCACCCGGTCTTTCGCATCAAGGGGCAGGACGCGTGCCGTGAAGCGGCGCAGGGGGATCTTCGTCACGGTCGTCGAGCTTACGATGCCGGATTCGCCCGTTCCAACGAGAACGCAGGCCCGAGGCACAAGAAGGCGCGTACGCCGCCATGTGCCCCGGATGCCGACCTGTTAGCGGTAGTTCACGAATTGCAGAGCGATGTCCAGATCCTTGCCCTTGAGCAGAGAAATGACGTCCTGCAGATCGTCCTTCTTCTTCGAGCTGACCCGCAGCTCCTCGCCCTGGATCTGCGCCTTGATGCCCTTGGGGCCCTCGTCGCGGATCAGCTTGGAGATCTTCTTGGCGTTCTCCTGGTCGATGCCCTCCTTGAGGGTGACCAGCATGCGGTATTCCTTGCCCGACAGCCTGGGCTCGCCCGCGTCGAGGGTCTTCAGCGAGAGCCCGCGCTTGACCACCTTCTCCTTGAACACGTCGAGTGCGGCATTTGCGCGCTCCTCGCTGTTCGCCTTGATCTCGATGTTGTCACCGGTCCAGCTGATGCTCGCCCCGGTGCCCTTGAAGTCGAAGCGGTGTCCGATCTCCTTGACCGTCTGGTTCAGCGCGTTGTCGACCTCCTGGCGGTCGATCTTGCTGACGATGTCGAAAGATGAATCGGCCAAAACACCCATCCTCTCGGCTGTGAAAGCGATATTCGGGATCCCGCCTCTCCGCCGTACGCGAAACCGCTCCGTCGTACGCCAAATGCGTGGACCCAGCGAACGAGCCTAGCCAGCATCGGCGCGCCGTGCAGTCCACGTGGGCGTGAGGCGGCTTGATGCCGGGCCCTTGGCGGCGGATCATGCCTGTGGGCCCACATTTCGCAGTTTCCGATCGTATTGGTAGGGATCATGCGAGTCATCGGAGCCGGCTTCGGCCGTACCGGAACGTTGTCCACGAAGACCGCGCTGGAACGTCTGGGCTTCGGCCCATGTCACCACATGACGGAGGTGCTCCAGAACCCCGTCCACATCCGCCGCTGGCTGGACCTCGCCGAAGGCCGTCCCGTCAGCTGGGAAACCCTCATGTCGGGGTACGACTCCTGCGTCGACTGGCCGGCCGCCGCGTACTGGCGCGAACTCGCCCACCACTACACCGACGCCAAGGTCATCCTCACCGTCCGCGACCCGGAACGCTGGCTGGCCAGCATGAACGCCACCATCTTCAAACAGTCGGCCCGCGCCCGCACCTGGTCGGGCCGGACGATGGCTACGCTCTCCCGCCTCCTCGACACGGACTTCGCGGCATTCATCCGGATGACCCGGCTGGTCGTGAGCGAACGCGTCTTCGGCGGCGGCATCCCCGACACCGAACTCGCCCTGAAGATCTTCACCGAACACGTGGAGGAGGTCAAAGCCACCATCCCCCAGGACCGCCTGCTGGTGTTCGAAGTCGCCCAGGGCTGGCAGCCACTATGCGACTTCCTCGACGTACCCGTCCCGGACGAACCCTTCCCCAGAACCAACGACGCGGCAGGCTTCGACCAGCACGCACGCGGGATGGGACGCCTGCTGTTCCGGCGCAGCCGGTGACCACGATCCGGCTGGGGACAAACTGGTGTCACGTACACCTCGGAAGTCCGCTATTCTTCTGTCTGTCGCCGCGAGAGCGGATGGCACGGCAGGTTGCCCGAGTGGCCAAAGGGAGCGGTCTGTAAAACCGTCGGCTCAGCCTACGCAAGTTCGAACCTTGCACCTGCCACACCAGCGGGAAGAGGCCCGTCACCAGCGGAAACGCGGTGACGGGCCTCTCGCGTTGTGTCCGGCCGTCCACGGCTGACACCGGCGCTCTACGGTTGATCGTTCCCTATACGTTCCCTAGCGATCATGGCTGGTGGGCCGCGGCCTTGGATGTGCCTGCGGGCGTCGCCTCGCTCAGCGGGAGGTCTGTGGCGGCGCGGGGCAGCGGCGTACTCACTCTTCGTCCCAACGAGTTCAGCGCCGGGCGAGGGGCGCGTGGCGATTCTCTTCCAGGTCTGTGTGCCCTGGTAAGGGTCATGGAGTTGGGCTTCGGCGGCGGACAGCCTGAGCGAGGCGGTCACGATGAACTGGCAGCACCAGACGACATCCTCCGGCGTCGAAGCGTAGTTGCTCGGTACCCGGCACTTCCGCCGGTCGCGGCGGCTCAGGGGCATGCTGCTCGGCGAGGTCCCGCTTGCGCTTGTGCCGGCCGCGGCCAGGCACGGAGGTGGTCCTGGGTACCGTGAGGATGTGCGGCGGCGTGGTCGGGGGGTACGCTCGCGCCGGCAGCGCGACGGTTCTGGCCGTGATCGTATGGCTCAGTGGGCGGCGTGGTCCTGGTGGTGGTGACCATCGCCGCCCTACATCTGTTCTCAGTTGACGTCGTTGATGCAGGTCCGAGAAGGGGCTGCGGAGATTGCCTTCTGGTCATCCCGGAAGGGAAGGGGAGTGACGGGCTGCGGGTCACGGTCTCGAAAGTGATCGCCCAACCAACCGACGACCACTACCGACGACTTGCTCGCGCAGGCGTTGCGATTCTCTGTCCGGTCGTGCCAAGCACGGCCTATGCCCATTGGGGGACCTGAATGGACGCTTCAGTCAACCTTAGACGACCTCTTAGAGCCCGGTTGGCGCCAAGCCGCCCAAAGAGTCCCGAAGGCTGCCGCGCACGCGGTGAACTCCGTAGCTCCTAGCCCTGCGACACAGATCAAGATCAGACCTGCCGCGAGAATAGCGATGAACGCGGCGAGTTCCACCAGGTGACGCCACGGATCAGGTTTGGGCGATCGGTTCATGTAGTCCCTCCTTGGTCGGCCACGCCTGGGCATCCACGCGAGACCGATGTCGTACCGGTGTGACCGGATGGCGATCCTCTGTGGAACGAGCATCCTTGGTGCTCAGAGGGCGAAGATAAAAGCTGCAGAAAAGCCCACAAAGATTGATGCGATCCGTCAGGATAGTCGTGGCAAGTTGACGCCGTTAGACGAAACTTAGAGGTCGAGCCATGGCACAACTCCAGATGCCCGGCTACGAGGAGTTGCCGCCGGGCCCTCACCGAGACTTAGTGATGGCATTGCAGGAGGTGCGCCACTCCGTTCAGGGGTACTCCTACCAGCGTCTCAGCGACATCATGAAAGAGTCGGAGGACATCCCGGATGCGGTCAGCCATGAGAGGATCCGTCAGATCCTCCTCGGGCGACGCGGCTTCCCTCGCTGGTTGACAGTCGAAGCGCTGGTGCGAACCATGTCTCGACTCGCTCAGCCACCTCGCGACCCCGATGCAGAAACGCTACGCATACGGAGTATCTGGCTCCGACATCAGCAGGCGAGAGAAGAAGACGCCGTGATGGAGCAAACTGGCGGAGCCCCTGCAACGAAGCCCGAGACGCTTCATGAGAGTAAGCCCCAGGAAGCAGCACTGGGAGATCAAGAGTCTCCTGATGAACTGGATTTCCGAGCTTGGGCAGTCTTGGCAAGCAATGAGGACGTTCTAGCCGCTCTGCCAAAGTACAATCTGGGTGAGGGTGAGGATTTTTCCAATGGATACGCGGAGGCCGTAGGGCGCTATCGGGCCCCCGACCTGCTGGTGGACCTCCTAGAGCACTTACGGTCTCGAAACATGGATCAGCTCGCTAGCTTTACCATCTCGTATGCCGTTTTTCGGCCCGAAATTGAGCTGAAGGCCATCCTCGCTGCATATCGCAGACAGGTTCCCAAGGAGCGCGAAGTTACGGACGAGTTTCTTGAGAATTTGGCTCTCAACCTAAAAGTAACTCGAATAATCAACCTTCTCAAGGTACTCCACCGAAGCCTTCCTAGGGATGCGGCTCGACTTCTGCAGTTTTTCATTGTTCACAGAAGCAGTGACGAGCATGAAGTAGCGGCCCAAGAACTGAATGAGTTGTGGGCCACGCTGAGATCGATAGACGTCGAGAGGGTAGCGCTCGTAAGGAGGTCCTAGCCCGATAGGCAGCAAGAGCTAGAGAGGCTCCGCATCAACTAGCGTCAACCAGCGTGGTTCCGTGCGGACCAGTGCGGTTCAGTGTGGTTCAGTGCGGACCAGTGCGTACCAGCGCGGCTCAGTGCGGTTCAGTGCGTACCAGTCGGGACCAGTGCGGTTCAGTACGGACCAGCGCGGACCAGTGCGGACCAGTGCGGACCAGCGCGGTTCAGTACGGACCAGCGCGGACCAGTGCGGACCAGCGCATCGGTAACGCTTTCGGGGCGCGTGCTGACGACTACCAACGCAAGCAGGCCCACGCCTGCCCGATGGCTTCTGCGCTGCGCCAGCTGGCCCGCTGAGCCGGATCGGCAGGTGCAAGGACTTCACTGCGTGGCGTCTGAGATGCGGCGCATGGCCTCGCTCTGCTGTCCGTAGATGCATTTGGCGTAGACGCGTAGCAGGACGTCAACGCTGTGGCCTGCCCATTCGGCCACTTGGGGTGCGGGGACGCCGGCGTTGAGCCATGTGGAGACGGCGGCATGACGCAGGGCATAGGGGACCTCCATCAGGGGCGACTCGGCCTCCGACGGTGTGAAGGCTTTCGTTCTGGCTGCGTGGAAGACCTTGAGGTAGGCGCGGTCGGTCATGAGGCCGCCGCGAGGGCCGATGAAGATGCGTCCGCCAGGGCCGGCGCCAAACTCCTTGAGGTGCTCGATCAGCATGTTGGACAGCTCGGGGTGGATGGGCACTCGCCGTATCTCGCCTACGGCTCGGTGTTTGAGTTCTCGGCGTTCCCTGACCTTGCCGCTGTTCGTCCAGCGACTGCCTGAGCGAGGCTCGGCGTTGGTCAGCCGCATCTCTCCCCAGTCGTTCGTAGGAAGGCTGACGAGGTGTTCCTGACGCAGGTCTACGACCTCTTCGGGCCGGAGCGCGGCGAAGTACATGCATCCAAAGAACGCCTTCATGCGTCTGCCTCGCTCGCTCTGGTTCTCCACTGCCTTAAGGAAGCGGCGCGCTTGGCTGATGTTGATGACGACGCGCGGGTCCACTGTCGTAAGAGTGCGCTGCTTGGCCCACTTCACGGCCTTGAGCGGGTTGGACGACAGCTCGCCGATCTCCTGGGCGTACTCCATGGCGTTGTTCAGGACCATGCGCTTGCGGTTGGAGGTGTTTGGGGCGGCAGGCTTTCCTTGCTTCGTCTGGCTGATGCGGGCCAGTACATGGCGTGTCAGCACGGCTCCCGACCCGTGCTCGGTCAGAGCGGCGAGTGGAGTGGTGTGGCTCTCCAGCCAGCGCACTATGTCCACGAACTCAGGGGGCGGTTCGGTGGTGTCCCTGACCCGGTTGCTGTACGACCAGCGGAGGGCGGCGCGTAGGGCCTCTCTCGGGAACGGGTGCGCATCGGTGAGCAGGGCTTCGGTGGCGTCGGTCAGGGCCTCGGCGATGCCCCGGCGGTGGTTCGGGGACGCGTAGGGCCATTTGGCCTCTACGTATCGCAGGGTGAAGGCGTACCACCTCATGGGTTCCGGCTGCTCGATCTCGCGCTGCCAGGAGGCCGGCCGACCGGTGGAGATGGAGAACGGCTCCCCGCGACGGGCTGCCGTCATGAGTTCGGAGCGGAAGGCGTCTGCCTGTGCTGCTGTCTTGAAGGTCTCCTTCCATACCTCGCCGTCGACGTTCCAAGAAAGCCGGTAGGAGATGATCGCGCCCTGGGCGTTTTTGCGCTTCTCTATGCTGCGGATGCGCACGTCGTACGTGATCTCCTGCATCAGGCGGCGTCCTCTCGCTCGTTGAGCCAGCGGTCGAGTTCAGAGCGGCGGATGCGTAGTTCGCGGTTGGCGAGGGTGATGCAGCGGGGGCCCTGTTTCTTGGCGCGCCAGTCGTAGAAGGTGGAGCGGGCGATCTTGAGTTCGGCGCAGACCTCGGCGACGGTGAGCTTTTCGTCGGTGCGGGTTGTTGTCTTCAAGGGCGGTTCCTTCTCAAGCTGCTTGCTGGTGGAGGCCTGGGTGGACGGCGTAGGCCGGTGATGGGCGGCGGCCCGGGCCGGTGCGGGGTGGTTCGGGCTCGCGGCGGATCCAGCCGAGCTGCTCCAGCAGGTCGAGGGCGGGTTCTAGCTCGGCGACCTTGCGGAAGCGGTTGCGCGGTAGAGCGGTGAAGGCTTCGCGGACGGTGAAGCGCCGCGGGTTGGTGCGCTGCAGCCAGGCGTGCACGATGCGGGCGGCTTCGAGGTCGGGGTCGGCGCCCATGGCGTCGAAGGTGGCCAGGGCGTGGGCGATGAAGTACTGGCCGATGGTGATGGCGGCGTTGACCGTGTCGGCGGTGATCGGGTGGCGCCAGCCGTCTTCAACGCGGCCGGCCAGGTGGATGAGGCCGGCGATGCGCATGACGGCGCCGTCGAACTTGCCAGCCCAGTCGGTGATGTGGCCGAGGTCGCCGGAGTCCGGGCGCAGGCGACGTTCGGTGCTTCGGCGGTGCTCGGTGAAGATCTCGGCGGCTTCTGATGACAGGACGAGCTGGGCGGGATCGTGCCAGTCGTGCATGTCGATGGTCAGGCGTTGCAGGTTGGCGTCGTACCGGGCGGCGATGTGATCCGGGACGGTGGGCGCGTCGACGTTGCGGTAGCCGACGTTGCTCTTCGGCAGGCTGTAGAGGATGCGGCCGAGCAGGCCCTTGCCGCGGAAGCCGGGCATGGTGGCGATGTCGGAGACGATCTCGGGTTGGACGGCCAGGCCCATGGTCAGGACGGCTTGGTCGACGCGCTCGCTGCGGCCTCGGCGGTCGATGATGAGTGGGTCCCCGGCGTGGCCTTTGAGGAACAGGTCCAGGTTGGGTGTGCCGGAGTAGCGGCCGGCGAGGGTGGCGAAGATGCCGCCCTCGGCGGACAGGACGGCGAGGCGGCCTCCCTGCTCCACGAGGATGGTGGAGGCGGATTCGGGCGTGACGTCGTCGGCCATCAGTCGTGGTTTGACCGGGACCTTGATCTCTTCCACGGCCAGGGCTGCGCTCTGGGCCTCGGCGATCGCCTCGGCGGCGGATTCGCCGCGTGCCGAGCTGGCCGCGCGTGCGGCCTTCTCGGCGAGGTCCTCGGCCAGGCGCCGGGCGACTTCGGCCTCGGTGATCTGCGGACCGATGCGGCTGAGCAGGGCACGTTCGGCGTGGATGAGTGGGTTGGTCATGGCGCGGAACACGGCGGACTTGCGTGACCCGGGTGGCATGGCGACCAGGACGAACAGGTTCACCGGCTCGACCCATGAGCCGCGGACGTTGACCACTGCCCGTCCGCCGGCTGCGGTGGACAGTGCGGCCAGGGCGACGCAGCCTGCCAGGTCGAGTGGTGTCTGTGTCTCCTCTGCTACGGCGCTGACGTGGTCGGCGACCCAGCCGGGAAGGGCGTGTACTGGGAAGGTCGGGAGGTCGCCGCGCTGGCCGAGTGGCGCGGGCGGCTCCCAAGCCGCGGGTGCATTGTGCAGTTCGGTGAGCTGCTTTGCGGCACCGAGGTTGCTCAGGATGGTTTCGGCGGTGGGCCGTCCGTTGGTGGTCAAGCGGCTGCCCTCCTTGGTCGGTGTAGGCCGCTGTCGAGCCCGGAGCGGATGGTGTTGAACGCCTCGCGGAAGTCGAGCCCGATGGCCTCGGCTGCGTTGTGCAGGCACGCCTCGGCGAGGTTGCGTGGGAGCAGGCTGGCCGCGATGAGCTGGCCCAGAGCGAATGCCGCGAGGTTGAGGGTGTCGTTGCGGGTGCCGGGGACGGCGTCCAGGACTCGTTCGATCTCGCCGCGCAGTGCTGCCAGGGCGTACCCGGCTGCCCGGTCCCCGCCGCAGGCGGCCAGCACTGCCCCCGCAGACGTGCGGGGCATGGATGGCGGGGGAGAGCTGAGACGCTCGGTCAGCCAGGTTGGAAGCGTGGCCGGAGCTGGGTCGTGCAGGACGTCATAGGAACCAATGCCGCCCGGCAGGGTGACGCGGCTGCCGGGGGCGACGACGTAGCCGCCGTGAGCCCGGGTGTCGATCTTCCAGCCGAGTCTGCCGGCGGTGTTCCGGAGGTCGGTGTCGGCCGGGGTGGTGAAGTAGAGGTGGGTGCCGCCGCGTCGGGTGCGGACTGTGAAGGTCTCCAGTGGCAACGGTTGGCCGGCCTGCTCGCAAAGTGAGGCCAGGACGTCGGCGCCGTCGTTGATGCCGGGTCGCGCCCAGTCGGGCGGCGGGTGCTCGTCGGGCTTTGGTACGTCCAGGTCGAGCACCACCAGGCCCGATGGGCCGCAGGCAATGCCGATGTTGAACGGGGCGCGGGCCCACATGTGGCGGATGAGGGCGGTGTCGGTGGTGGCGTGCTGCTCCCAGGCGGTGAAGCCGGGCAGTGGGCGCTTGTCGTACGGGGTGAGCGGGAAGACGCGCCAGCCGCGGGCGGCGGCGGCCAGGGCGTAGCGGGTGGGGTCGTGCATGTGCATCTCCTCAGAGGGCGGCATCAGTGGTTGCCGTCGCGGTGGAGGCGGCGGGCGTAGAAGTAGAGCTGCCAGCCGAGGCGCGGGCGCTTGCCGGTGCCCTCGCAGGCGCGGCAGGTGCGGTTCTTGCCGCCGGGACGGCATCGGGTGCAGCGGCCCCAGGGCGACGCCAGGCACATAACGATGTAGCTGAGAGTGACGAACGGTAGGCAGGCTGCTAGAAGGACAATGACGCTGGCCATGAGGGCCTCCAGGGCCGAATTCAGGGTTCCGCAGGTCAGGCTCTAGGCGCTAGAGCCCTGATAGAACGGGGTTTCGAGCTCTAGGGAAGCCTCTAGACCTAGAGGGATGCGCCTCTAGGTCTAGAGGCGAGCGGGCGAGCTACGACGCCTTGCCCTTGTCACGCAGGGTGATGGCCGTGGTGAGGTCGTCGCGGGCGATGCCGATGCGGTTGGCGCCCTTGCCGCCGCCTTCCGGGGTGCCCCAGACCTGCATGGTGCGGACGCCGTACGGCTTGAGCGCGGTGGTGAGCTGGGCGGTCTTCGCCCCGCCTTCTAGGGCCGCCCATGCGCCGTAGATGTCCGGCCGGAGTTCGGCCAGGCGATCCACGATGACCTCGTTCCAGACCTTGGCCTCGGACGGCGGGACCACAGCGAGGATGTCGGCCAGCAGGTCGAAGGTCGGCGCGGACTGCTCGGGCGTCTCGCCGAGGGCGTAGCCGGTGAGCGTGCCTGCCGTCTTGCGAAGTGCGTAGGCGCGGTCGGCGATGAGCTGGGTTTCCGGGGTGTTGAGGTAGGCGGCCTTGACGACCTTGGGCATCGGTGTCGCGCCGACCAGGTAGCCGGTGCCGGCGTCCTTCTCCGGGACGAAGACGGTGGCGCGGATGCCGTTCTTGTACGCCGAGGTGCCGAGGATCATGTCGTTCTCAAGCTGGCCGGCCACCCGCAGGCAGAACCGGATGGAGACGTTCGCGGAGATGCCGGTGGGCAGGCTGTCGCGGTCCGGACGCTGGGTAGCCAGGATCAGGACGACGCCCAGGGCGCGGCCGAGCTTGATGATGAACTCGGCGTCATCGCCTGCCCTGTCGCCGTACTCGGGGTGGGCGAACAGGTTCTGGCACTCGTCGATGATGCAGACCAGCGGATGCAGGCCCAACGAGCGCTTGTCGGCGATCTGCCGGGTGACGCGCTTGTCCGGGCACAGGTCCGCGGGCAGGGCCTTGAGCGCGGCCGAGCGGCGCATGACCTCCTTGCGCAGCAGGGTCAGGGAGTCGGCGGCGTAGGCGATGGCCTCGTCCTCGATGCCGGAGACGTAGCGGTGGCAGACCTTGTCGTACGGGTCCAGGTCGCCGGTGCCCTTGAGTTCGTGGAACCACGCCTCGACCGTGGGATCGAGCACGATTCCGGCGGCCAGCTCGCGGATGGACGAGGTCTTGCCCTGGCCGGGCTGGGAGCCGATCAGCACGTTGTGCTGGATGAGCGGCACGGTGACCAGGCGGCCGCGCGGGTCGTTGCCGAACGGGATGCCCTTGAACACGTCGTGCGAGCCGGCCCGCTTGAGCGGGGATCGCACGATGGTCTTGGACAGGTCCTTGTCACCCACCCACAGGATCAGCCGTCCCTCGTGGACGGACGGGTCGCCCTCCGGCCAGATGCAGCCGAGCGGGCGGCGCAGCGCGCCGGACAGTTGCTTCCGCCTGTCCAGCACGTCGGCCACGGTCACGCCGTACGGCAGGTCGATGTCGGCGCGCCAGCCGGGGCCGTCCCGGGTGATCGGGGCGACGAAACGGATGGCGTCCTTGGGGTTCTTGGACAGGGCCTGCGTGATGCCGGCGATGCCGAGCACGCTCAGCGCGCGCACCACGATGTCACTGGTCAGCTTCTCCACCTCGGACGCCATGACGGCCCGGTTGATCAGCGGCCGGTCGGCGGGCTTGCCGAGGAGGCCCAGCACGGCCATGGCCACGGCGAGCGCTCCCCAGCGGGCGGCGGACGGCTCGTTGGCCGCGACGATGGCCAGGACCAGCAGCGCGATCAGGATCGTCCCGGTGATCCAGACACGCAGCCGCACACGTGAGTCTCGTTGCCTGCTCAGCTTCAGGTACCCCTCGTAGTCGGATTTGCGGACGGCCGCCACGCGTGCGGGCTCGCCCTCCAGGTCGAACGTCCACCGCGCCATGCCGTTCACGAGGCGGACGAAGCCGCGCGGGGCGCGGGCGGTCAGCCGTCCGGCGTACAGCGGGGTGCGGAGGGTCTGATAGCAGGCGACGTGCAGGTAGTGGAGGCTCGCCCAGCGGATGGTCTCGATGGCCTCGGAGCGGGAGCGCAGCCACAGCGGGATGATCGGCTGTCGGGTGGTCGCCTTCCGTTCCAGGCTCGCCCGCCAGTCCGCCCGAGTCGGACCGGGCTGGTCCACTCGGACGATCTCGCCGTCAAGGACCGGTCCGTCCGCGTCGTTCTGCGCGGGCTTCTTCGGGTCTGATTGGGAGCAGTGGCGTCCGGACCGGGCGGCGTCGAGGTCGACGATGTCCGCCCCCTTGCCGTCCTGGCGGTCCGGGGTCGGTTCGTCGGACCGGTCTGGAGTGTCGTCCTCGTTCGGGTGGTGGTTGGGGTCGTCCGGTCGGTGAGTCATGATGAAGGCACCTCTGCTGCCTGATGGGTGGTGGGGTCCTGGGGCGCGGTCGTTGTCTTGGCGGATGAGGCCGCGCCCCACGTGACGGTCAGGGACGATGTGCGGTCGGACCGCGGTTCGTCCGGGCGGTCGGCGGGTCTGTGGTCAGCGGTCGGCGACTGCGGTCCGACCGCTTGAGCGATGTCGAGTGCGGTCGGCAGGGTCAGGGCGAGCAGTTCGGCCAGGAGCATGGCGGTGGTGGCTTCGTCGCGGTCGAAGAGGCGTCCGGGGTAGCCGGTGACGGTCCATCCGCCCGCGCCGAGTTCGGCGACGTTCAGGCACCGGTCGGAGCTGATCCGGGTGTCGGTGACGGTCAGACTCATCAGGCGGCCTCACCTTCGGGTATGGGGCCTTCCGCCTTGAGCTGGGCCAGGAGCGCGCCGGCGCGGTCGGTCGAGATGCTTTGGCCGCGGTTGCGGATGGCGTCGCGGAGGCGGTCACGGGTGAGGGGCTCGCCCTGTGAGATCAGGTCGGCGGCGATGTGCCGTCCCAGTGGCAGGAGGTCTCCTACGTTCGGTGGTGTCGTGTTCTGGGGCCGCTTGGGTCCACGGCCGTGTCGCCTTGGAGCGGCCGGCGGTAGCGCGGTGCTGGGGGCCTCCAGCTGCGGGAGTGTCACGGTCGGCAGTTGCATGTGCTTGGGCGTGAGTTCGCCGAGGCGGTACAGGGCTCGCTCGCGACGGGTGGCCTTCCAGCGCCACAGCAGGCCGTACCGGTCCTGAAGCTCCGTGCGGGCCAGGATGCGTTCGCGCTCGCTGCCCAGGGCTTCCGGGTAGCTGCGGATCTCCCAGAGCACCATGCGGCGCCAGAGAGAGACCGTTGCCAGCGGGGCGAGCAGCCAGCGTGAGCGGCGGATGCCGTCCATGCGATCCGGCCTGACCAACTCGGCGTGCTTGCGGACGACGTGGGCGCCGACCTCGATGGCGATGACCCACAGGAGCGGCAGCAGGGCGTGCGCGACGACGGCGAACCAGTCCGTCGGTCCTGGCGTGTTGAGGTAGGCGGCCACGTTGAGGTAGACCGTCGAGGCGGTCAGGGCCCATGGGATGAAGCGGAGCCAGCCCAGGCGCATGCCGAGGCGGGCAAGGACGATGTCGAGCGCCGAGAAGGCCGCGATCCCCAGGTCGATGCCGAGTGGAACGGTCCAGGCGAACCATCCGAACGAGGGCTCGGCCGCCGTGGCGACGCGCTCGAAGCTGTTGACGAAGCCCAGGAGCCCGAGGGCGCCGGTGACGGCTGCGGTGGTGGAGATGGCGGTACGTTCGCCCTCGGTCAACGGCCGGGATGTGGCCTCGTAGGCGGTCATCGTGCGTCCTTCCTGTCGGTGGTTCGTGGGCGGCGTTCGCGGGTGGGGCGTCCGCTGCGGCTCATGCCGCGCTTGCGGTCGGCCTCCAGCCATCCGTCGCGTCCGGCTTCCGGCTGGTAGAGGCTCGGGAGCTTCTCGCCGTGGACGGTGAGGCCGGGACGCCCGGAGGTGTCGAGGATGCGGCGGCTCACGCGGCTGCCTCCTCGGCGCAGTCGAAGCACACGCCGAGGTGGCGCGGCAGCGCGTAGCCGACGTCGATCAGACACTCGGGGCACGTCCGGCTGGTCTTGAAGATGTCGGTACGTCGCCGAGGGCTCGGGGTGCGCTTCGGCAGGGCGAACCGCACGTCGTACAGGGAAACGGCCCGAACGCGAGGCGGGCCGGGACGCCGGCCGCGCCACAGAGACTGGGCCTGTGCGCCTTGAGGGCCAGGGCGTAGTCCCTGGGCGGCGAGCTGGTGGAGCGTGAGCAGGTGCGGCGGGACGAGGTGCCGTGGGTATGTGGGGATGCCGTACCGGGCGCCGGACGGGTCCCAGAAGCGGGTGCGGATGCGGCTGGCCATTCAGGCCACCTCCATGTCTGTCAGGTCGGTGTTGTAGGTGGTCAGGGCGGCGGCCGGCAGGCCGGCCCAGATGCCCGAGGTCGGGCGGGTGCGCCTCGCGTACTGCTCGCACAGCGACAGGGCGGGGCAGGTCGCACAGACCTCGCGGGCGACGGCCTCGCGGGCGGCGCGTTCCTCGGTGCTCTCGATGGTGAGCCGCGGTCCGGTGTGCAGCTCGGGGTCGTACGTGCATTCGGGGAGCGGCGTCCCGTCGTCGGTCTGCCAGGCGGCTTCGATCTCGGCGAGTGACATGCGGGCCGGATGGATGGGGCGGTTCGGGTTCTTAGTCACGGCGTCTCTTTCTGCGATCACTTGTTGACGGTGTGGACGAACCGGGCGAAGGACTCCGACGCGCTCATGACCAGGTGGGCGGCGGCCTTGACGATGGTCGCCGCGCCCTCCGGGTCCTTCAGGGCGTAGAGCGCGGCGCAGATCGTCAGGACGGTCGGGAGCACTTTGCGCGGACGGATGAGCATGACGAGACCTCTCGGTTCGAGGACCCTTCGAGCAGGTCCTAAGAGACATAGAACATGTATAGCTACGGAGAGTCAAGTGTGAGGGACTGCTTGTGTTGGAGTCCCGCGGTGCTTGGCTCGCCCGCTCTTGCTGACTCAAGCCTTCCTCGCCGGGCGCCGCCCCAACACTGTGCTCATGATCGGGACTGAATGCACAGGGGGTGCTTTTTGGGGGTGATTCAAGCCCTGGGCAGGAGAAACGCGGGCCGGTATTTCTCGGGAAAGCGGGCGTTTAAGGCCGTGTTCGCGCCATGATTGCCGAGGCGTGCACATGTGGAGGTGAAGATGTCTCGAATGCCCAATGTGGGGCTTGCTGATGCGATGCGGCGTGCCGATTGCTCTAATTCGGGACTTGCTTCACGAGTGCGACAGATTGCGCAAGAAGAAGGCGTAACCCTGAGTTGTACGCACGTGGACGTCAAACGCTGGCTCGACGGGGTGAAGCCGCGACCTGCCACCGCGCGCTTCATCGCGGAAGCACTCAGCAGGAAGGCCGGGGTCACCTTCACGCTGGACGACATCGGGTTCGCCAGCGTCGTGACTCCGGAGACGCTGGAACGCACGCTGGCTCATGGCGGCGGCATCTCCGACGTGGGGAGTCGGCTGCTGGGCCTGACGCGGCGCGACCTCGCAGACGATCCGGTGGCGCTTCAATCGGTGGTCGTCCCGGACGCCTGGAACGAGTCCCTCATCGCGTGGCTCCTGTCACGGCCGGAGCCGGTGCTGGTACGGGAGCACGCGCGGCCGTCTGTCGGCCCATGGGACGTGCAGACCATTCGCGCCACCACAGAGCTGTTCGCGAGCATGGGTTTTCAATTCGGAGGCGGACATGCACGTTCCGCGCTCGTCCAGTATTACCACCGAGAAGTCGTTCCCATGCTCGACGGGAAATTCCAGGAGTCGGTAGGGCGGGCGTTGTACGCGGCGGCGGCCGAAATTACGGAGTTGGTCGCATGGACGGCGTACGACCTCGGCCGACACGGGCTCGCGCAACGCTATTTCCTGCAAGGATTGCGCCTCGCCCAGGTGTCCGGAGATCGCATGCTGGGTGGCCTGATCCTGGCCGACATGAGCCACCAGGCCAATTATCTGGGCCGATACGATCAGGCCATTCAACTCGCGCGTGCGGCGCAGGAGGGTTGCCGTAACGCGTCCACCGCGACGCCCATGGCCTTGTTCTTTGCCATGGAGGCCCGCGCGCACGCCGGGAACGGCGACGAGGCCGCCTGTGCGCGAGCCCTGCTTGAGGCGGAGAAATGGTTCGCCAAGCGCAACGTGGACGATGACCCCTCGTGGGTCGGGTACTTCGATGCCGCCGAACTGGCCAGCGAGGGCGCGCATTGTTACCGCGACCTTCGCAAGCCGTCCCGGGCGATGGAGTTCGTCGGCCAGGCGGTCGGGCTCTGCGATCCGATGTACGTGCGGACCCTGGCCTTCGACCGGCTGGTCCAGGCGGCGAGCTACGTGCACATGGGCGACCCGTCACAGGCCGCGGCCGTCGCGCTGGAGGCCATCGACCTCGCCGGGCCGCTCAAGTCGGAGCGCTATCTCCGGTACATCCGAGACCTGCAAGCAGACCTGAAGGCGTACGCGGACGATGGGTTGGTGGCGGAGTTCAACGCCGTCGTCGCCCGGAAGTATTCGTCGGAGAGCGATTAGTGCGGTGACCGCTAACGTTCACCGGGTTCAGTGACCTGCGGCCGGTCAGTCGTCGTTGACCAGCCACTGCCGTCCGTCGATCAGCTCTCGGACCGCGTCGAGCTGTCCGGCGTGCGTCGCAGTGTCGACGATCACGTGCATCAGCACTTCGCGCAAAGACCCCAGCCGCCATGGCCCCGAACCGAACATCTTCGTCGGCCACCAGGCCGGCACGGCATCGATCGCCGTCGCCCCGATGACCATGTTCGACTGCTCGATCGTCCGCCGATACCGCGCGAGCACGTCCGCACCGGAGAACTCCTCAGGGACCTTCCAACCGAACTCGCCGACCACGAGCGTGTCGATGACCTGGCGATCGGCGGTCATCGCGCCGCGAAACCAAAGCGCCTCGGACCAGGTCAAATGGTGCACCAGGTCGCGGGGCGACCAACCGGACGGCAGCACCACCTGGCGTAGTTGCTCCTCGCCAAGGCCGTCCAGGATGCCCAGGACGTGCTTGCGCTGCGAGTCCAGGTAACCGACCAGTGTTTCGCGCTCCACGCCCCTTGCCCTCCCCGCGATATTTGCCGACGTCAGACCATATAACAACGAGATCGGCAACCGCGTGGATCAACGAGAGCGCGGTCAAGCCGGTGCGTTTTCCACCCGGTGAACGTTCATGGTCACCGCATTAGCTGTCGTACCCGTGGCGAGGTGGCCGGCCGTATCTCCACAGGAGGTAACCGAGCGGCAGCGCGAGCACCAGCAGCCGAGCAGGGGCATCGCGGAGGCCGTCGAACTGGAGTTGGTGCAGCAGGCCGGCGCGCAGGGATTCGTCCCCGGTGAGGAGAGGGGCGAGGCCCACCAGCCCGTACACCACCAGGGCGTCCATGACGGTCGTCAACGCGCGCCGCCCAGAGATCGGCAGCGCGGGGGAGTTCGATGCGAGCAGCACCAGCAGGGCAGCCGCCAGCAGGCACAACTCCCAGAGTCCCCAGCCGCCGGACAGAGCCTCGAACCAGTCCGGGGTGAACATGTGCAGTGAGCCCGAGCAGATGCTGTCCCCCTGGTAGTCCGCCGAGAGCGGCCGGGCGAGCGCGATCAGCACCAGCATCCAGGCTGCGCGTGGTCCCGCCGTTGCCGAATGCCGACGGATCAGGGCGACCAGCACGACCAGCAGGGGCACGGCCCAGGTCGTCGCGAGTTCGGTGAGGGGGGCGAGGTCGTCGCGCAGTGGTAGGAACAGTGAGTGGTCTATCGCGTCGTACGGACGTACGCAGCTCACTACGCCCTCGGTGAAGCCTTCGTAGTGCAACTGTGCGAGGTACTGCTCGGGCACGTCGGCGGTCGTGAACAGGGAGGACCAGTCGAACCTGGTCTTCCAGGTGTCCCAGGTGGGGTAGGCCGCAGCGGCGAGGGCCGCCAGCCAGGCTAACGGGGCTGAGGGTGACACGTCAGAGGCTCCTTTTGCTTCTGGCGCACCCTATCGGTGATCTTGAGCGACGAGAGCTGTGGCTGTTGGAGAGGGGCATTCCGTCCCTGCGACTGATAGCCGTCACAACATGTCGGATACGGCACGTGAGCCGCAGACACCGACCTTAATTTTCGAGTAGGTGGCACACCCGTACTGCGCTCCTGCAGGGCGGTCATCTCCCGGCCCAGGACATCGACCTTAGAAAGCACGCCAGCGGCGAGGTGCGTCGGGATTCCGCAGCGAGTTCATGCGATTGCGGAACTCCCGGGCTATGGCCGCGTCTTCGTCGACGTTCTGCATGAGCCAGGTCGTCATTTTCAGCTCATTGATGTCTCTGAGCACCGGGTACCCTTCCCAGGCCAGAACATCGAATCCGTACCGCTCCGCGAACCGGTCATATTCGGTGCGCGTTCCCCAGCCGACGGTGTGCTCGATGGCGGTGACCGCGAGATCCGTCTCCGGTGGGCCGAACGCGAAGCGCTCGAAGTCGATGAGCAGGACTCTTCCGTCGCCGGTTCTGATGAGATTCTCGTTGTGCGCGTCACCATGGACTGCGCACGGCGTGAGAGGGAAGGCCAGCTCGTCGTACGCGCTTTGCAGCTCGTGTCGCCGTGTCAGCAGGAAGTCTCGATCCTCGTCGGTGAGGACGGACGCCGCGTTGATGCGTTCGGAGACGCGGCTGAGGATGTCCATCGCCGGCAGTTCCAGGTCGGCGGGGACGGCCAGGCCGTGGAGCTCGTGCAGGACGCCGGCCAGGTCGTCGAGGGTCGCGGGCGAGCCGCTGTCGGGGATGAGGTGCCAGAGCGTTACCGGGTGACCTCTGACGATGAGCGGTTGGTCGTGCGCCGTCGTTCTCGCCGCCGGTATCCCGGAGTCGTTCAGCCAGGCCGAGACGGCTACTTCCTTGTGTACGTCGTCCAGCACCTCAACGCTGCGCGCGATCCTCACGACCACTTGCTCGGCGGGGAGTGCGAACAGAGCGTTCTCGCCGAGGCGGATCAGGTGGGCGTCCTGGCTGGCCAGTCCTGCGCTCTCGCAGGTTACGTGCAGGGTCGCCAGTGCTTCGGTGGTGGTGAAGGGGATCGAGGGCGTCTGGGATACGGTCACGTGTCACCTTCGGCTCGTGATTTGACGACGCGGCCCATGCCGGGCCTTTTCTCGATGACTCCTTCCGCTTCCAGCAGCGCGAAGGCGCGCCTGATGGTGATGCGGCCGACGCCGCGTTCCTGGGCGAGTGCGTTCTCCCCGGGCAGGACGGACCCCACAGCGAGCTTGCCTGTGGAGATGTCCTGCCGGAACTCGGCGGCGACCGCGTCGGCTCGGGTTCGCGCGTGCTCGGGGCCGCCGACGAACCAGCCTTTGCCGTGGACGGCTGTGATGAGCCGTTCGCCGGCCAGGAGTTGCAGCGCCTGGCGGGCCGTGCCCTTCGACACCCCGAACTCCTCCGCTGTTGCGGCCTCTCCGGGCAATTGCTGGCTAGGCACCAGCTCGCCGTTCTTGATGCGCCCTCGGAGGGTCTCGGCAATCGACTCGTACTGTGTTGTTGCTGCCCGCGGGGCTGTGGGGTCCTCGCTCTTCACGCGCCGGCCACGGCCGGCCTCGCTGGCCACCAGCCCCGAGCGTTCCAGCTCGGCGACCGCCTGACGTACGGTCCCTCGCGCCACGCCGTACGTGCTGGCGAGGGTGGCTTCGGAGGGCAGCATGGCACCGGCCGGCAGATCACCCTGGAGGATGCGATTGCGGATGTCCTCTGCAATTCGGACGTAGATACGGGCGTCCTTCGCCTTGCTCATCGCGCTCCCTCGCCGAGGCACAGTGTCTCTAGGGTAGGGCGGGGGACATGGCCACTGGCGAAGCTTCGCGGACCATGTCTCCCTTGGTCTTTCCCTACGCGCAGCGAGGGGACGCCGTACGGAACCAGCTTGTTCACGCTGGTGGTAGGCGTAGATCTTGGCGGGCTTGCCGCGCAATCCGCAGAACCCACTATCCCAGCATCCAAGCCCATGACCCCTCGCTGGCCCTCGCGGCCACGATGGCTCGCACTTTGCCGCGGAACACCGCAGATTGGATCAGCTCTTTTGCTCCAAGGGAGTTGCTCTGGTGGCGGTTCACGTGGCCTTCCCCGGAAGCCCCCGGCCACGTTGCCTGGGACGAGCAGCCATCCGAGCCCGGACCTTCCGCTTGTGCTCGTCCTCATGAAGGATGAGCAGCGCCTCCCAGACGGACCGCGCATGCCGGTACAGCCCCCTGGCCGTCTCCTCGTACTGGCCTGTAGAGGTGCGCCGGAGGATCAGGAACTGTCCGCCCTGGCAGGCCCACTCAAGAGCACCGCAACATGAGGTCTCCGTGATCCGGATGCGGTCCCTCGGAGGACGCAGGTACGGCTCCCACTCAGGTACGGGCTCGTCAGGAGGCTGGGTCATGCACCGGTTCCCCAGCGTCGTACTGCCTCACGTACCGGTAGACCTTGCGACGGCTCCGCTGCCAGGTGCACCTGTAGGCGAGCTGCAGAGGCGAGTCGGCGACCAGCTCCCGCAGGACGCCGTAGGCGACTTCGCCGGCCGTCAGCTTGGGCAGCGGCCTGGCATGCCATAGACCTGTGGCGTCGCACCAGACGTAGAAGCGCCTGAACGCACCTCGCAGATCAAGTTCACACGTCTGCTCAAGCGTCGACGTCATGCCGGCCGCCCCTGCAGTTGGCGAGCCGGATGGATGTGCGGAGATCCTGCAGCGTTCTTGACGTTGCCGATCAGAGTCGACTGCCAGGCCAAGGCGGCCGCGAGCGCGATCGCGTCCTCGCACCTGACGACGCGCATGACCCCCTCCGCCACCAGCTCGACAGTCAGAGCCCGATTCGGCACGGCGGTCCACCACAGCCTCTCCGTGGAGTCGAGCTCCAGGGCGATGTCCCAGGCCGGATAGGTGCCGCGCAGTACGGAGAGCTGGCGGTCCCGCAAGTCCTGTATGAGCGCCGCCAGTGCGGAGGCTTGGCGAACGCTCTGAGCCGTGGCCCTCAGCAGCTCGTCCAGCCCGGCTTTGGTGTCGGCGTCTAGGTGATTCGTGTCCCAGTACACGAATCCATCACAACGCTGAGTAACGACGCGTAGACAGATGTGATTGGGGGACACTGGGGGCGGCGACCGTGTCCCCCAACTCGGTGGTGAGGTGCGACGGCATGCTGGAACAGCCCAGAACTCCCCGGTGGGCCGAACGCATTCGCGATGAGCGACGTCAGCGCGGCTGGTCACAGAAGCAACTGGCCAGACACCTGTTCCTGGCGGCGGGCGAGGAGATCGTCTTGCCCGAGTTCGAGTCGGTGGTCCGCAGAATCAAAGACCACGAGACGGGCAACAACCGTCCGAAGGACCCCTACCCCTTGCTGTACTGCCGCGTGTTCGGCATGGACGAGGCCGTCCTCTTCGACCAGGACGGCGAGCTGGTGGGGACGCTGCCGACGAGCGGTGACCTGATCGAGCACACAGCCTGGATCGAGCAGACCAACGTCGGCAACAGCACCATCACCCTGATCGACGAGACCCGCTACCACCTGACGCAGCGCCACACCCAGACCGCCCCCGCGCCACTGCTCGCGGATGTGCTCCGCCTGCACCGGCGAGTGCTGGCGCTCCTGCGGGGTGGCAAACAGCGGCTTCATCAGACGCGTGAGCTGTACCGAATCGACGCCGAACTCCTCGCCCACGCCTGCATCCTGCTGGGCGACCTGTACGACGACGAATCGGCCATCGTCCACGGCAGGGCCGCCCTCCTGTCCGCCCAAGAGGCCGGCGCGAGCGAGGCGGCGGCGTTGAGCGCCCAGGCCAAGACCGAGCGGTGGCGATGCCGGTACGCGGTCTCTGCCGACGCGGCCAGACGCGGCTACGAATGCAGCCCGCCCACACCTCTGCGAGTACTCCTGGCCAGCCAGGAAGCGAATGCCGCAAGCTTGCTCGGCGACTTCGACCGAGCCCGGGAAGCACTTCACCGAGCAGACGAGGCGGCCAATTCCGTGGCTGGCGACTCCGGCGTGACACCCTGGTCGTGCCCAGCACCCAGGCGGGCACTGTACGCCCTGTCGGTGGCACTCCAAGCGAGCGACCATGCCGCAGCACTGCAGGCGGCAGCGGCGGCCGACGACGCATGGGCCAACGGCGCTCCCTGGGTGGCCGGCACCTGGGCACAAGTCCGCTTCGGCGCCGGAATCGCGTACGTGATGATGGAGGACCTGGACGCCGCCGCCGAACAGGTGACGCCGGCCCTGTCCCTGCCGCCCGAACATCGCCTGTCCACGATCACCAACTACCTGGTGCGAATGGATGCTCGATTGGCCGCTCCTCGGTTCCGCGGCTCGGATATGGTGACCACGCTGCGCGAGCAGATCAAGACGTTCAACTCCGCTCGGGCTCTGCCCGCCCCTGTCGAGGAGGATGCGTGAGCCCGTTGCCAACGCGGATGGCGAACCGCTGGGAGAAGCGACGAGCGCTCATGCTGCCGCCAGGCCAGGGCCAGCTCTACTGGCACGTCCTCCTGGGAGAGGACCCTGAAGCACGGGCCATCGTCCAAGAGGCTCACGACCGCCTGGCCGGCCTGCCCGGCCTCGATCTGGTGCCGCAGAAGTTCATCCACCTCACCACGCTGGTCGCCGGCTACTCACAGGAGATCACTGATCATCAGGTGAACGTCATGGCACAGGAGGCTACGGCTCAACTCGCGCGGATCGCACCCATCACCGTGACGCTCGGGCGTGTGCTCTACCACCCTGAGGCGATTGTGTTGGAGGCACGGCCCGCGGACCGCCTGCGT
The DNA here is from genome assembly GCF_040631115.1 of Nonomuraea sp. NPDC005692. Taxonomy (NCBI): domain Bacteria; kingdom Bacillati; phylum Actinomycetota; class Actinomycetes; order Streptosporangiales; family Streptosporangiaceae; genus Nonomuraea; species Nonomuraea sp. NPDC005692. The sequence continues at coordinate 327,928 of NZ_JBEXYU010000002.1, forward strand.
CCCTTGCTCGAAGCGGCGAAGTTCGCCACGCGAGCGGCCACCGGCCGTGAGGGCGCCCTCGCTCATACAGTGTGGATCCCGCACGTCACTGTGGCCTACAGCAGTGCTGATGGCCCGGCGGCTCCCATCATTGGGGCGCTGGGCAAGCAACTCCCCGAACGTGACGTCACCATCCGTAGCATCCACATCGTCAACCAGGACGGACCGGAAACGGTTTGGGACTGGCGTCCGTTGGCACAAGTGCGACTCGGGCCCCATGAGGGCGTCACCGTCACCGCGTGACTGCTGAGACCTTCTTTTCAGCCACATGATCCATCAAGCAACTCGCCGCTCATTTCCTGCCTGATTCTTCTAGAAGCCCCGAGGATCAGTTGTCGCAGCGCTCTCCACGCCGATCTCTGTGCTATTGGGTCGCGACTGCGATCCACCACGACACCACGACCAACCATCGCGGAACGGACTCCGGCAACAGGCAGAGGGCGTGCTTGTACGCAGGGCCATCTTGGCTCCGTGAAGGCATTACAAGATTACGTGTTGACCGCCGAGAGGTCGGTTTGAGGGGCCGGGGTCAGCGGCGTGATCCGCGCCAGGCGGTGGTTGTGCGGAAAACTGCGGCATTCTGCTTTACCGCCGCACTTGTTGTGCGGTTAGCCTAAACTCGGTCCAAACTGCTAGGGCGCCCGCTGACCTCTATTCTGCGGAATCTGCGGATGGCGATCCGAGTCGGTGCTGGACAGCACTCGGAGGCGCGGCTCAGGCGACATCTGCGCACGTCATGTTGTCATGCCGGAGGTGGGCAACTAGCTCTGAGTGGAGCTGCCGCTGGAGCGAGCCTTTGCTGGTCATCACCCCAAGAAGCAGATTGATGGTTGCATCGGCCAGCCCAGGGCGCGGAAGTCGCTGATCACCCTGGAGGGATCGCAACAACCAGCGTATTCGGCGTGCTGGCCGGTCACGGGTCACTCATCACCTGTCCATCAATGCCCACCACGTAGCCCGCTGGCGCGGCAATTGCCTCGTCCGCTTCGGCGACCCCGACACCGCCGACGACTGATTTCGTCGGTCAGTAGCGACATCGTTTGTTGGTGAGTTTGGACAGCGGTTGGCGATCAACAGGCGCAGAAATGTTGGTGAGAAATGGCAGCACCCACCTCCGCCCGTTCTCTAGCGGCGACGGGCCAGCAAGTGGGCGTCCAGGAAGCCCCGCTCGGAGGCCGGGTCGTGGAGCAGCCGCGCGAATGTGGCGAACCCAGCCCCGGCCAGCAACTCGGCGAAGCGGTCCGCCGGCCAGCTATAGGCGGGTGTCACCTTGTGGTCGAAGCGGACCGGCTCGGGCGCGTCGGTTCCGAAGAACGAGACCAGGAGAAGGCCCTCCGGCGCCAGGACACGCGCCTGCTCGGCGAGCAGCGCGGGTAGTTCCCCAGGAGGGGTGTGAATCATCGAGTAGTGGGCCAGCACGCCGCCGAGCGCGCCGTCCTCAACGGGGAGTTCCTCCATCCGGGCCTCATCGAACTTCAGCGCCGGATGGGCCCGCCGAGCGTGGTCGACCATGCCCGGAGAGAGGTCGAGCCCGAAGGCATCCAGTTCCAGGTCGTGCAGCATGGCCGTCAGATGTCCGGGCCCGCAGCCGACATCCGCCACCCGCGTATTCCCCGTCCCACGCACCAACTCGGCGAAGGTGCCGATCATGTTCCGTGAGAACGGCTGCGTCTCCAGTCGGTTAGCGAACATCGACGCATATAACTCGACGACCCCGTCGTAGGCCGTCCTGGTCTCGTCCTGGTGCTTCGCCACGGGAAGGACGTTAACACCCCCCATTCTCAGCTGTTCTCCGGCCCCGTGCCGAATCCTGCGCCGTCGTATCGGACTCGCTCGGCTACCAGGACAAGGCCATCACCCGGTGGCGCGACAAGCCGCTGGCGACCACAGTCCGTCACCAGCTGGGCACCGTGCGGAACCCGACGCCGTGCTTCGTTTGCAGTGCCCGGTTGGACATGCCAGTGCGAGCATCGCGGCGGATCGCCGCGTACAGCTCAACCTTCGACATGCGAGGCACGTGGGCTCCCTCACGGTGCGTAGCACCCTGATAGTCCCACCGCAACCACTTGGGTGCTGTCAAAACTCAGCAACACAGTCCGGCGGACTACACGACCGCTGTCACGGCCGGCCAACAAACGCTGTCGCAACTCAGGTATAGAGCCAGACGACCTCCGTTCAGCCCTGGCAGGCATGGACGGCACGTACAACAGAGCCGAATCCGGCGTCCGCTGCGACCTCGGCCACGCCCTCCTGGCCGCTGGCGACCCCGAAGCCGCCCAACCCCACATCCAACGCGCACAGCGACTGGCCACCATGACCGGCAGCAGCCGCCAACGCCGCCGCATCGACGAACTGACGAAGGCCGTCAGCCGCGCCCTCGGCCGTTGGGCCACACCTGAGCCTGGAGCAATCCGATCAAGGTGCCCGACGTCCAGATGTCCCCGCGGGCAATCATGCCCGGGATCTCGCTCATCGGGACCCATTCAAGCCGGTCGGCCTCCACCTCACCCGTAGGCTTGCCCACCAGTTCGGCCCCGCGCCCCACAAAAAGGATGTGCTCGGAATCGACCATCCCGGCCATCGGCCGATATGAGACCAAATGCTCAAGGCCTGTCGGCCGATACCCGGTCTCCTCCTCCACCTCCCGCATAGCCGTGATCATCGGAGTCTCACCGGCCTCGATCAGCCCGCCGGGAAGTTCCCACCCCCATCGATCGAACACAAACCGATGTCGCCACATCAGCAAGATTCGATCCTGCTCATCGAGCACGACGGCGATCGCGGCCCGATCCAGATGCACCACATGGTGGTCGAACCGCTCCCCACCTGGGATCTCCACATCAGCCAGCCCCAACCGGATCCACCGGTTGTCATAGACCAGCCGCTCCCCATGCACCACCCAGCGCGTCAGCTCAGCGTCATCACCCACGCTGCGGAACTACCGTCTTACGCATCACCGGTGCATGCCTTCAGCGACAGCCGAGGTGTCCCTGCGGACCGCGCCGGAACCGCAAGTGGTGAGTCTCTGTGTCATCGACGGCAGTCCATAGGGTGGCCTGTGCGGCTGTAGGCGCTATGACTATGCCTGCAAGTCGCATCGAGTACGCATGCACAAACAGGCGCGATACCTTGTGCCGAACTACTAGCTTCGCCAGGAGCAGGCAGCACCCCCTGCCGATACTTCGCGAACTCGCCCGACATTCGACAGATGATGTTAGCATAATACGTAATGAGTATCACTCCGGCGTAGATCGGGCGACTCTCGTGCCTTCTAAGACCTCTTTTGCCTTTATTGAGCACTTCAAGCAGATGCGGCAGCAAATACGCGAGCTGGTCGCGCTTGTAGTCGCTCTGTCTGTCGCTATAAATCTGATCAGCTCTGCAATCTATGACACTTGGGGTGCGGTCTTCTCTGTTACTGCTGGACTGATCGTCATTGGCGCTTGCAGTGCCTATGTTGTCAGGAGCAGGTCCAGGGAGAGAAAGTTTAACGCGGCCATTACGGCCGCTTTCGTGATTGAAGGCGAGGAACAATCTCAAGTCCGCGCTACGCCCGGTTATACTTTTGGAAGCGAGTTTGCGCGGATTGCTCTAGCGGTATTCGAGGAAAATCCCGCATTGAGGGATCAGTGGATTAAAGGACCCTTTGTCAATTACACTAATTTAGAGGGAGGTAAGGTGCTTGCTCAGCCTGGCCTGGGTGTCCGGCTGGCGACGGAAATAGCCGAATATCTAGTCCTAGCTAAACTTAGCATTCATCTAACTGATTACTTCAATAAGTCAGGATTTGACGGTGATCGAATCGCGCATATTGGACGGGCAGATCTCCCTCACGTGCTTCTGAGTAATCGAGTCCTTGAGTTGATCTCTAAGGATCGACAGGATCGTCCGGGTTTCCAGTGGGAAAACGATGACGAAATGTCGGAATCGCGTGACGGCTGGCGTGTGGTATCGCAGTTTGCTGGCAATAAGTATTATTCGCACTTCGAGTTGACGTTGCCTCGGGGGACCAGTGTAAGTCGCGAAGAAAACGGTTCACTCGTTTTCGATAGCCCGGCTATTCGTCTCAGCATCTCGGTAAGCTTTCCTGGATATCGCGCGTCCATGCCCTACACATATCATGACTACGTAATGGGAATTGAGTTCCCAGATGCTCACGACTATAAAATTCACCTCTCCATATCTGGAGAGGTGAAGAACCCGCTCTTCGGGTCGCGCGGACGATGGCTTTACTATGGATGGGTTGAATCCTTCATTGAAGATCTCGATCAGCACTATGACTATCGATCTCTATTCAAGCGAATAAACTGGGAGTCGACCGAGATGCTATTAAGAGTGCTCCCGGATGACCTTATAAAACTTCGGCATGTCGATAATGAGAATAACCGGGCGGAGCAATACGAGAAGCCCGGTGGCGAGGCTGGAGATTCTCTCTGATGCTGGCGTGGCGGTCGCTGAACTAGCGCTGCTGGAGCAGCTCCCGCACTTAATTAAGTAGCTCTGCACTCAGGGCGCATAGCTGCCTCTACCCATGCGATAAGGGTGTCGAGTGTCACTTAAGAATTGACCGATGAGCGACGTTGCTGAATTGCTCTTATAAGGATCAAGCGGCGGCGCGGCGCGCCGCCGTCCCCCCGGCCCTCCGCCCGCCCGCCGTCCGAGCGTGCGGCCTGGAGGCCGGTCCCGGACGGCGGCGGGACCCGGGCCGGCCACCGCACGCCCGCCCCGCCGTACCGACCGAACGCACCGGCCGGGGTTGCCACGCCGCCGCACCGATGCAGCCCTACGATCGCCACTGCATGGCTGGTCATCGTGCATGGTCGGAGGCGCTCGGTGGGCCAGGGATCGTTCCTCACCCTGGCCCACCGAGCCAGCGTGGCTGAGCGCTCTGTAGAGCCACCGGAGAAGTAGCGCTCGATGGGGGGCGCGTACCGGCAACGCCGATAGGGTGACCCAGCTCACCCAACAGACGGAGCTCGAAGGAGTTGCCGGAACATGCTGCATGACCTGTGGACGGTGGTCGACGAACCCGATCGAGCGCAGTGGGACTACGCGCCACTTGAACGTGTCGGGCCTCTGCGCTTCGGTATGAGTCTGCAGGAAGCGATCGTCGTGATGGAGGCTCGGGGATACACCTCCGAGGTCTGCCCAGTCGGCGAGTTCGGTCCCTTCGAGCAGGTGTGTACGCGATTCCGCGGCGTGAACACTCCGACCTACCGAGAGGACGCCGTGGGGTACTACGTCGGCCCTATGGGATTGACCTGCATCACTGTCGATGCCTTGTCCGGACCCCAGGTCTCGTTCGATCGAATCCGGCTGGTGGGTCGGCCGCCTTCAGAGCTTTCAACTGAGCTCAGCGCCTACCTGGAGAAGACCAGCGGGGGAGTAGGGTTCACCCCAGAAGGGGACGTTGGCTCAGAAGAGCTGGGGATATACCCGCGTGCGCAGCGAGCTGGCGATGTTCTGCTCACTCGGCTGGTCTTCGGCCGGCCCAACGCCTGGGCCAACACTATGTACGACTGCATTCCGGCCGATGAGTGGCGTATCCGCTGACCCGTCCCGTGTGGGACGACCGCTCACCGTGCACCATCTCATGATCCGGAGTATGCGCGGAATGATCTTTGAGGTCTGAGGTAGGTCATATGGTTCCGCCGCAGGTGAGCTGCCATGTAGAACTGGGACACACGATGCCCTGTAAAACCGTCGGCTCAGCCTACGCAAGTTCGAGCCTTGCACCTGCCACACCAGCGGAAAGAAGCCCATCACCAGCGGAAACGCGGTGACGGGCCTCTCGCTTGTGTCCGGCTGTCCACGGCAATGACCGGTGTCTTGCGGCCAGTCACGGTCAATACACGGCCAAGTTTCAGGCCACCCCCGCATCGGGTGGTAGGCACCGCACATGCCTGATCATGAGGACTGACGAGGTTCCTGGGGCGCGGCCCCTTCCGGACGGCCGCACTGTCCGGCCACTCGTATCGCTGCCACGGTGACAGCAGAGCTGACAGCAACGTCCGCACACGCCGACGGTCACGTCCGTGGACGTGACCCCCGCTTATCCACACCTGCTCCCGCGCGACCCGCCACATCACCGGACCGCTCTCTCTAAAACGGACGTCCCGGCCTTCAACGCCACCTCGCCGGGCCCCTGGGGAAACGGGTCTACAACGAGTCGAATTTCGTTAGTTCCTTCCGCGCGAAGTTTGTCAAACCGGTCGCGGGCGGCGAAGCGGCTGTCTACGTTGAGTCTTCACATTGCGGCGGAATGCTCCACATCCAAGACGGGAGAGTGAGAGTTGTGGATATCGAACTCACCAAAGCGATTTCTGCGTTGCGCGATGAGCTGCTAGAAGCTGCAGTGGCTGGAACGGGCAGTCAGATCGCGTTCGCAGCAGGGCCGATCGAGCTGGAGTTTGCGGTGGAGTTGAAGGCTGATGCCAAGGCTAAGGCCGGTTTCAAGGCGTGGGTGGTCACTGCAGGGGCGGACGCAGGGGTTAGTCGCGCCCGCACGCACAAGGTGAAGTTGACGTTGACACCAAGGCATCCAGACGGGACGGATGTGCTGATTGCTGGCCACTCGAACGTAGAAGCCCAAGTGGAAGACCTGGATGGTCACATCGGCCGATAGCATCTCGGGTCCGGCACCGCCGAGCAGCACCCATCACGGTGCCGCCGACAAAAGGCCGCTGGTGGAGGGAGTGGAGGGTGCAGCGAGATCGGGTGGTCATGGTCACCGCGTCGGCCGGGCGGGGCTCGGGATATGTGATCGGATCACGTATGGTTCTGACCAGCGCGCACGTAGTGGGCCCGGTCGGCAGCGCACTGCAGGTGTCTCGCCCCGCTGCTAAGGCGGCAGTTCGGGCGGTGGTGGCCTGGCGGGGAACTCCCAGTGGGCGTGATGATGCTGCACTGGCGTTGGTCGATGAGGACAGCGGATGGACGCCACCGCGGGGGGGCGCTGTGCGGTGGGGACGCACCGTCACCAACCGTCCCGGTATCGCGTGTGAGAGCTGGGGGGCACCGAACGTGGTGCAGCGTCCCGGCCGCGCCGTGGAGATGTTGCAACCGTCCGGCACGCTAAACCCGGGTGATCGCCATGTAGGCGACCGCTACCTGATGACTGTTACCGGCGCTGCTCCGGCTACTCGTGCGGACGGCTCTTCACCATGGGGTGGCCTCTCCGGGGCAGCACTGTTCTGCGATGACCTACTCACCGGGGTGATGACGACCGACCCGGCTGGCTGGCGGCACGGCCGACTAGAGGCGGTACCAGCCTATGTGCTGCACCACGACGCGGGCTTTCGGCGTCTGTTGGCGGCTGAAGGCGTCGCGACCGATCTGGAACTGATCGAGTATCAGGATTTGGCGGCCCCAGCCGAACTGCCGGCCGATGGCCGCTCGCTGGCCGCTTTGCTGCGGGCCAGGCTGCAGGTTGTGCCCTTTCACGGCCGCGAGCAGACGCTTCAGACCCTGCAGAGATGGGCGGGACTGCCCGGATTCGGCGCGCATTTGGTACATGGCTCGGGTGGGCAAGGCAAGACCCGACTGGCCACCGAGTTCGCCACCAGGCTCAGGCGGCAGGGGTGGGCGGTGCTGTGGCTAGGCACCCACGCCGCCGACGTCGGGCTGGCTGCACTTAAGGATGCAGCCACGCCACTGTTGATCGTCATTGACTACGCCGAATCCCGTCTATCTCAACTGATTGCGGTGCTGGAGGCGGCCGCTCGGCATGCCGAGGCGACGCCGTTAAAGGTGCTCCTGCTGGCCCGCACCGCTGGCTCCTGGTGGGTTACTGTTCAAGCAGCCTCCGCACAGGCAGAAGCATTGCTGGACGGCACTCCTTTCACCACGCTGCCCGCCCTGGGCACACTGTTGGATGACCGGATCACCGCCTATCGGCAAGCCTCCCGCGCCTTTGCCGAGGAACTTGCCCGCACCCGCCCCGGTCCGTCATGGCCGACACTGAGGGCGACCCTTCCGGCTCCGCCTGCTGCCCAGATCGCCTCGGGTAATGCCTTGACCATGCACATGACGGCGCTGGTCGACCTGCTCGACGCTGCCCAGCCCGAGCTGGCTGCCAAAATCACCGACGCACCTGACACCACAGGCGCCGGGTTTCCCACTGCGCCGGCACATGGCGTAGAGGACCGGCTGTTGGTCCACGAACGCCGGTACTGGGAGACAACCGCAATCACCTACAGCCTGCACACCCCAGGGCGACTGCTGCAGCAGCGGCTGGAAGATGCGCTGGTCGCAGCGATCGCATTGGGAGCTGAGGATGAATTACAGGCTGATGCCCTACTCGCCCGCGTCCCGGCCCTTGCCAAAGAACCGCAGCGGGCCGATCGGGACCAGATTCGCTCATGGATCGCCGCGCTGTATCCATCGGGCAGTCACTACGCGCCATGGGGGGAGTTGCAGCCCGACCGGCTGGCCGAGCGTTTTCTCGGCCGCCATGTACTGACTCATCCGGCCCTGTTTGAAGCACTGCTGGACGAGGCTACTACCGCGCAGGTCACGCGACTGCTGATCATGGCCACGAGAGCAGCCGCTCATCCCAGCTTCGGCGATGCTTTGGCTGGGCATGTGATCGGCTGGTGCCTGAACCGGCCCGATGCGCTGATCGGCGCGGTAATCCAGGTCGTCACCCAGGTTGAAGCCCCTGCCCCGCTGCTGCAGGCGCTGCAACAATTGCTTGATCGACCGACTACCACGCCAGCCGACCTGGTGAGGTGGGCTGGTGAGCTTCCTACCAGTAGTTACGTGTTGGCCGAATGGGCCGTCCACCTCACTGAACGCCTCGCGCACTACTACAGAAGCCAAGATGATCAACTCCATCTCGCCGTGAGCCTGAACAACCAGTCCAACTGGCTGGGGGATCTGGGGCAGCGAGAGAAGGCGCTGAAGGCCAACAGCGGAGCCCTCCAGATCTACCGTCGTCTGGCTGAGGCTCGTCCCGATCTTTTCTTGCTCGACCTCGCCACTAGTTTGAACAACCAGTCCATCCGACTGGCGGCGTTGGGGCGGCATGAGGAGGCGCTGGAGGTTGTTACCGAAGCTGTCGCTATTCGCCGCCGTCTGGCTGAGGTGGATGCCTCGCTGCCCCAACTCGCCGTAAGCCTGAACAACCAGTCTGTTGCCCTGGGGGATTTGGGGCGGTGCGAGGAGGCGCTGGAGGTTGTTACCGAAGCTGTCGCTATTCGCCGTCGTCTGGCTGAGGTTCGTCCGGATTCGTTCTTGCCTGATCTCGCCGCCAGTCTGAATAATCAGTCGATTCAGCTGGGGGCGTTGGGGCGAGGCGAGGAAGCGCTGGAGGCCGTGGTGGAAGCCTTGCAGATCTACCGTCGTTTGGCAGAGGTTCGTCCGGATGCGTTCCTGCCTAATCTCGCAGGCAGTCTGCATAACCAGTCCATCCGACTGGGGGCGTTGGGGCGGGGCGAGGAGGCGCTGGAGGTTGTTACCGAAGCTGTCGCTATTCGCCGTCGTCTGGCTGAGGTTCGTCCGGATGCGTACCTGCCTGATTTCGCAAGCAGTCTGAATAGCCAGTCGAACCGGTTGGGGGCGTTGGGGCGGCGTGAGGAGGCGCTGCAAGCGAGCGTCGAAGTCCTGCAGATCTACCGTCGTGTGACTGAGGTTCGTCCAGAGGCTTTTCTACCCGCACTCGCGGCTAGCCTGAATAACCACTCGAACCGGTTGGGGGCGTTGGGGCGGGGCGAGGAAGCGCTGGAGGCCGTGGTGGAAGCCTTGCAGATCTACCGTCGTTTGACTGAGGTTCGTCCGGATGCGTTCCATTCTGATCTCGCAGGCAGTCTGAATAACCAGTTCATTCGGTTGGGGGCGTTGGGGCGGCGTGAGGAGGCGCTGCAAGCGAGCGTCGAAGCCTTGCAGATTTACCGTCGTCTGGCTGAGGTCCGTCCGGAGGCCTTCCTGCCCGCACTCGCCATGAGCCTGAACAATTACTCCGTTGCCCTGGGGGAGTTAGGGCGGCGTGAGGAGGCGCTGGAAGCCGTCATCGAAGCCGTTGCCATCCGCCGTCGCCTAGCTAAGGCTCGACCCGACGCGCATCAGCGGCAATTGCAGCAGTCGCTTAGGGTTTTGGCCTGGCTACAACGCGGCGACGGTTAATTGTGATAGGGCACACATGATCAGTGATCCGGCACTACATTCATGATCGTCTCGAAAGTAGAGCAGGCCAGCTTCTGGAGACCTGCATAGCCTTCCAGAACCCCTTTGCGACTTCGACGGTCCAGCACCCGCAAGACCGTGTCTTGGAGGGCGGAGGGCGGAGGGCGAGATGGACGTCTCACGCCCGGCAACTCCCTGCTGGCCGGCTCCCCAGCCACTGCAGTGAGATCCACATCGGCAGCAGCGTCGAACGACTCGAGGAGGTGTAGAGCACACTGTGATACCCCGGCTTCCGATAGGAAGGCAACTCACTCAGGTCCGTCTGAGCGAATCGCGGCCAATACGCGGCCAAGTTGAGGTGGCCATAGGTATACGCTCAGGTCAGCGCATGATCGCGACGGGACTGTAAAACCATCGGCTCAGCCTACGCAAGTTCGAACCCTGCACCTGCCACACCAGCGGGAAGAGCCCCGTCGCAAGCGGAAAACGGCGACGGGCCTCTCGCTTTGTGTCCAGCCGTCCACGAGTGGCACCGGCTCTGAGTGATAGACAGCGAGTGCGAGTACTACGTCGAGTGGGTGTCGATCGAGGACGGTTGGCGGCTTTGCGAGTGTGAGTGCGTGCCTCTTGCTAGGGCCGGTGGCGCATCACAGAACTCCAAGGCTGGTCATGATCAACAAAGTCAGGGCGACTGTGCTAGCGAAAGCGATGCCCGCCCTGGCGAGGGCAGGGGACGCGGCTGTGCCGCCAGCGCAGGCAAGATAGCCCGCGATCTGCGCAAGGATGAAGCCGATCAGCACGGCGATGGTGACAAGCAGGGCTTTTATGGGAAGGGTCGGAATGTCCTTGGGGTGACATTCCGGCCGAGATGAGCGCTTCAGCTTCCGATCTCCATCGCGAGCGGTGCCGCGATCTGCGCCGCGGTGTACTGAGCCCTCCCGCGGTGCGAAATCTCGACCCCATAGAATTTCTCGCCGCCCGGCACGTCCGGCACAGTGAACAGGAAGATGCAGCCCACTCCGCGCTTCCACGACCCGCCGCTCAGCTGGCCGAGCGCGATCGTCGTCCCCGCCGCGTCCGTCACCACGACCTGGGCGCCCTGCCGGAGGTCGTCGAACCCGCCGCCGCCCCGGCATGTCAGCTCGTTCTCGGTGAGGACCTGCGGCGGGCCGCCCTTCACCGTGACCGACCCGCTCACTGTCAGCGCGGCCGCAGCCGACGTCACGGCCGGTGCGGGCTCACTGCCGCACCCGGCCACGACGAGCACGACAGCGACCGCCAGTAACCCGCGCGCCACAGTACCTCCCGACCGACCCAAGATGCGGGCATCGTCCACCCCCGGCCCGGCCAGCGCCAGACCCGCCAGCATCACGATTCGGAACGCCATCCCCCGAAGTCACGGCTGCAGCGGCTACCGCTGGCACAAGGCCCGCGCCGCACTGTCGCTCGAAGCGCCCAAAGTGTGCTGAATCTACGGCCATTCGGGCAGAGCGAACGAGGCCGACCACGAGCCTTCGCTGAAGACGCTCGAAGCGATTGGCCTCGACCCGGGCGACCTCCGATACCTACGCCGGGCCCACGGCATCTGGGCGCCCTGCTCTCTTGGCCTGGACCCGCTACGCGGATTCCTGAATCCGTCTGTCGAGGGGAAGGCGATTCACACTGAGTGGCGGCTGCCCTCTAGAAATGCGTGTTCCCGATTTCGTTCGGCCGAGCCGAAGTTTGTTATAAGCGCTCGATCTTGCCTCGTTACGTTCGAGGGACAACGTTCGGACTACGAGGTGCCTATGGCTGTCCGGTACAACCCACCGCCCAACTGGCCCACCCCGCCTGCTGGATGGACGCCTCCTCCAGGCTGGCGTCCCGATCCGACATGGCCGCCGCCCCCCGCAGGGTGGCGACTGTGGATAGAGGATGCGCCACAGCCAACGGTTGGAGAAGAAACTGTGGCGCTGGAGAACTACCTGTCGAACCTACGCGAGCTCATCCGTGCAGAAGAGCAGCGACTGGCCGGCCTACGTGCCCGAGTCGTTGAGGTCAACGAGCAGATCATCATGCAAGAAGCTGGCGTCTACATCTACCAGCACCCGCTGGAGAACGCGGCAGCGTACAAGGCCGAGTTGGAACGTATCAAGGCCGAGATCAAGACGATGACCAAGAGCGGGAAGGCAGTGGCCGGCGGTGACAACTGGTATGTGAACGGTTCGCGTGCTGAGGGCGCCCGCCAGGTCCGGGACTTCTCGAAAATCATGCTGCGCGCCTACAACATCGAGGCGGACAACTGCATCCGTACCTTACGCCCCCACCGGCTGAGAACCGCTTTAGATCGTCTGCAGAAGGCCGGCGAGAGCATCGTCAAGCTCGGTGCCTCGATGGGCATCTACATCACCGACGATTACCATCGCTTGCGCGTCCGCGAGATCCGTCTTACTGCCGACCACCTCGCGAAGGTGGAGGAGGAGAAGGAAGCGGCCCGAGCCGACCGAGAACGGCAGCGGGAGAACGAACGGGCACAGCGCGAGCTTGAGCGTGAAAAGGAACGCCTTTTCAAAGAGCAGGCCCACCATGAGACCGTACTGGCGAAGCTACTGGCCAACGGTGATGAGCAGGGTGCAGCGACTCTGCGAGCCAAGTTGGAGGAGATCGGGTTCGCCATCGATGACGTCGAAGCTCGTGAGGCCAACATCCGAGCCGGGTACGTCTATGTGATTTCCAACGTAGGGGCGTTCGGCGAAGGAGTCGTCAAGATCGGCCTCACGAGACGGCTCGACCCGAGCGAGCGAGTCCGCGAACTCGGAGATGCTTCAGTCCCCTTCCGGTTCGACACCCATGCGCTGATCTTCAGTCAGGACGCCGTCGGGCTGGAACAACTCCTCCATCGAGAACTGGCTGATCGGCGTGTCAACAAGGTGAACCCGCGGCGAGAGTTTTTCTACGCCACGCCAGCCGAGGTGCGAAGCATTCTCGAACGCCTCGACTCGCAGCATCTGCTTGAGTATGCCGAACAGCCCGAGGCTCTGGAATGGCGTCAGTCGCAGACGATGGGCGGTGCCTGACTCCGACTCATCTCCGTGGTCGGCGTACGATCGACTGGTGATAGGCGACACCTGCCTCGTCTACGCCGACCACCATCTCCATGTACTTGGGTGTGGCGAGAGGTAGCCACCACCACACCATCAGGCCCCACAAACCGCCCGTGAATATGGTGAGTACCGCATGCAGCTTGTGGTTGATCATCGTGCCGTGCGCCAAGAGGACCTCGTACTTGCGTAGGCCGCGCCGCATCGCGAGCTGCCGCCACCCGTACTGCCTCACCAAGACGTTCACCTCATGGGTGAGAGCCGCCTGCCGCTCCACGGGGCTTGGACGTTTGGGTTGAGGTGCACGTTGCGGCGTCTTGGATCTCCGGGGCGGTGTGGGTGGGCGAGCAGGCGGCGTCTGCGGCCGGCGGAGATTTTCGTACCGTGAGAAGTCGTCGTCCTCTAACACGCGCGCATCCTTCAGTTCCGGGGCCGCCGAGATCTGCATGCGATCGTTCCACCACTCTCAGGACACGGGGAGACCCAAGTGTCCCTGAGCGGTGCCACGCTTTCGCCTGGTCGAGGCAGCCTTCCATCTAGGACTCAGGGGCGAACTAGGCCGCGAAACGCCGGTAGCGGATGGCATGTTCCGGCCGCCCGTTGTGGGCTGATCAGAGCTTCGTCGACCCGGTTAGGAGAGTCCTAGCTCCGCTTCCAGTCGCGCGACGGTGCGCTCGTAATCACCGGTGTTCGGGTCGAGGACCCAGATGCTGTTGCTGTACGGCTCGAAACCTAGAGATCGCCAGGTGCGCTGGACCCGTTGTACAGCTTCTGGATAGCTGTCCTCATGACGCTTCACGTCGAGCGGGTAGGGCTGCAGTGCCACTGCGGCAGCATATGGACAGATCATTGGGAGTGCGCGAGCAGTGAGATAGCGGCCGACGCCACCTTTGCCTCGCCAGGCCGGTGCGAGGCGAACACGTTCCAATATGACGATGTGAGAGTAGAAGGCGCCCATCAGTCTTGATTCCAGATCTGGATGCAGGCCGCCCTCATCAAGATCGAATAGGCACCCGTAAGCCTCAAGCTCCTGGGAATCGGCATCCAGTGTCTCGTATGGGTCCTCGAGTTGTCCTAGATCGAGTACACGAGCCTGCGCGTGAAAGATGGTGATCTCGCTGCCAGTGTCCAGCGGAGAGATGTTGAGCCCAATGCCCTCGATCTCGCTGACAGGTTGAACCTTGTCATCCTCGGCTACCCAATTGGGGTAATCCTCTGGGAAGTCATAGATGCTGATGGTGGTGAGGACCCTGGATATCCCTGGATCATGCATGTCACTGCCGAAGAGCTTGGCGTCTGAGCGGCTTTCGATGCTGGCATCCATCAGGTCGGCCGGCAGCGCAGCTGGCTCACGCTTCGAGTCGGGAGCGGGGGACATGTTGCGATGGTAGATGGAGGCAAGCTGCTGCGCCCGGTCAACTTCTAAGGGATTGGCTGAAGTCTGACATCCACGGCGGTAACGAGGACCCGTTTACGACCGCGGGGAGACGTGATCGTTCCCAATGTGTTCCCCGGGACGCTGCATCTGACGGAAAGGCGCAGGTCAGGGGCTTGTTGCGACGGGACTGTAAAACCGTCGGCTCAGCCTACGCAAGTTCGAACCTTGCACCTGCCACCAGCAGTAACAGCAGATCAGAGGCCCTTCGGGGCCTCTTCTGCGTTTCAGGGGTGTGCAACCAGATGCTGCCGTGAGTGGCCCATTGTCGCTGGTCCACCAATACGTGCAATGATCTTGAGCGTGTTTCCCCAGGTAGGGGCTCGGTTTGCGAGCGTAAGTGCGCCCTCTGGGTCCTGCGCTCAGGTTGTAGCGCAACTTGGTAGCGCACCTGACTGGGGGTCAAGGGGCCGCAGGTTTAAGTCACTGCCTATTCAGCGCAGCCCACAGCAAGAGCCCCGGTGGTGGGCCGGGGCTCTCGGGGCGGTGGCTGTGTGGGTCATGTGGGGAGGGCCTCGCCGATCCGCTGGCTGGCGATGTCCTGTTGGCCGTCGATGCACTTGGCGTAGACCGGCAGGAGGACATCGACGCCGTGGACGGCTCTTTCGGCTACGTCCGGGGCGGAGACGCCCACGTTGAGCCAGAGGGACACTGCCGCGTGCCGAAGGTCGTACGGGCGTTTGGCGAGCGGGGAGGCGACCTGCGCGGGGGCGAAGGCCAAGAGGCGGGCGGCCTGCCAGACCTCGGTGTAGGCCGTTGAAGCTACGACGCCTTCCCGTTCACTGCGGAAGATGCGTGGCCGCCATATGTGGTTGGGGGCGACCGGTGAGCCAGGGTTCGTTCCTCACCCTGGCTCACCGGAGAACGTGGCTGATCTCTGCCGATCTGGCGAGGCGACGCTTATCGCTGCAGATGCGGATCGTGCTCATGCCGAACCGGCTCGGGCTGGGCGCGGCACCAGTCCACGACGCGGTACGTGATGCGGTCGAAGGGTGCGTCGTTGGTGATGGGATGTTCGAAGTCGGCCAGACGATCCAGGTCCATGGCCAATTCCGCCAAGATCTCCTCGGTGAACAGCCCTGACCTGGTGAGCGATTCGCGTAGGTAGGCCAGGAGACGTTCATGGTGCGCGTCCCAGTTGATATTGCCGTTGCGCTGCGCCTCATCTCGAAGCTTCTCGACTGCACGCAGCAACTCGCCTTGGACGGTGTCCGCCTGGCCTCGCCGTGGTACATGGGTCTGCCAGATCCTGCGAGCATCAGCGGCATATGACGCGTCCATGGCGGCCACCGTACAACCATGGCGCCCTGTTGGTTGGCGCCTAGGCCAGCGACCACGCGTGGTGCGTCGGGAGGTAGGAAGGGCTGGAAGTGGCAAGTGGGCTCGGTGCTCAACGAGGCTGCGGACAAGCTGTTGAAGTCCGCAGGTGCCGCGCTGCGCGCCCGCCTCATCGAAGCCGAGGGATGGGATGTCTAGCCACCCGGCCGCGTCGGATGGGGCGCTTCGGCTTCAAATCCTCCAACGGTCACGTGCGTCGACTGTTGGGATCCACCATCAGCATCACGCGGTCAGCATCGACGTCGAACCCCAGATCTGGATGGCCAGGGGATCCCTCCGGACCCATCGATACGGACTTCCCGAGACTCCGTCCGATCAGGCAGAAGAAGTTCGCAAGGACGTCCAACCGTTCCTGCCCCTGTAACTCTCTGAGATCGACGTCGAAGTCGATCGACTCGACCTGATACATGCGGAAGATGATCAGTAAATCGGCGATTGGCCAGACTCTCAGATCGGGCGTGACTCGCAGCTCAGGTGAGCCACCGGCATGGGCGGCTTCGGCCATGTCGGCAGCGGAGGTGAGCTCCATTGGCTCACCAGCCACCGAATAGGCAAACCGCCAACCCTGCGTCCGAACGAGATCCAGAAGCACCTGCCAGTCCTCGACAGTGGTCCCATCTACAACGACGTCCGGCAAGGCCCCGTTGACCTCAGGGTCGAAGAGAAGCTTGACGTCATCCCACCTCAGATCAGGCACAGCACTCATGATTCATGAAGAACGCGCCTCCGGCGGGGACTTCGGCTCCGGGATGGTGGCCGCGCCGGCCAGAGGTCCGTGGATGGCTGAGGTGGAACTGATCATCCTGCCAGTCATCGATCCAGGTCAAGCAGAGCGGAACAGGGCCACGGGGCAAGGGCCGTTCGTCCAGCGGGGCGCTCCACCCTTGGCTGGTGGCCCTGGCGCGCTTTCCCCTTCACGCGGGTCGACGGCAGACAGGATGATCAGAGAACAGGGGCGTGCGTTCCGCGTAACTTCCGCCGTAGGTACCGTATCGGCATGAGTCAGAGCGGGGCGCAGGCGGCGGCGTTCTTTCGTGATGTCGCATCCCACCGCACAGTGTGGACAGTTCAGGACGAGAGCGGCTGTCCGGCTCCGATGACTCCGAGTGGACGAAGGAGCATGCCGTTCTGGTCTTCGCGTTCCCAAGCGGAAAAGATCATCCGGACGGCTCCCGCTTATGCTGCCATGGAGCCCCGGGAGATCGACGTTGACGACTGGATGTGTGAGTGGCTGCCTCATCTCAAGAGGGATGGCCTGCTGGTTGGGATCAACTGGTCAGGAGCGCGAGTGGTGGGCTGGGACTTCGAGGTAGATCACGCGATTTCTCGGCTCGAAGCCGCACAGGCATCCCACGCGGCCTTCCCAGAATCGAACTGACCGAACTGCAACAGTTCAAGATCAAAGAGCTCAGGAGGAGGTCCACGTGCTTCCCCCGCGAGCGCTGTGCAATATACGTGCAATGACCTTGGACATAGGGGTGGCGGAATACCGCCCCGCCGCGGGTCGGAAGCTATCTCTCAGATGGAACGGCTACGAGCTGTAAACCGTCGGCTCAGCCTACGCAGGTTCGAGCCTTGCACCTGCCACCAGCAGCAACAGCAGTTCAGAGGCCCTTCGGGGCCTCTTCTGCGTTTCAGGGGTATGCAGCCAGATGCCGCTCTGAGCGGCCGTTTGTCGCTGGTCACGGGATATACGCGGGATGGGCCTGGCGGCGTTGCCCCAGGTGAAGGGCCGTGATCCGAGGCCCATGCCGAATTCTTTGGCGTGCGTACGCAGCAGGGTGACCAGCTCTGGGTGGAGGGGTACCGTACGGGTTTCCCCGTCCGGCCGATGCTTGAGCGCGTGGCGCTCCCGCGGCTGGCGGTTGTTCGTCCAGCGGCTTCCGGTGCGTGGCTCGGCGTTGGTGAGCCGCATCTCTCCCCATCCGCCGTCAGGAAGGCTCACCAGATGCTCACGGTGAAGATCCACGGCTGCCTCCAGGCGTAGGGCGGCGAAGTGCATGCATCCGAAGAGCGCCTGCATTCGTGCCCCGCGCCCGCTGTGCCGGCGGACGGCCGCGAGGAACCTTCGGGCGTGGCCGTCCACGGCAGAGACGCGGTTAGTTTTGGGACGGTACGGCCGCCTCGGAAAGCGCGGCAGCCCCTCTTCCGGGCACTTGGTCAGCGCCAGATGACAGCCTGGGTGCCGCGGCCGGTGTTCCAGTAGTAGGTGATGGAGCCGGCGATCCAGCCCAGGTTGTTGATGTCGAAAGCTTGGGAGCTGGTTACGCGCGCGTCCGTGGGCAGCGGTAGGAGGCGGGGCTGGGTGGTGGGGGAGTCCCACAGGGCGGCGAAGTTGTACCGGTCATCAGCCTTGATGTAGCCACCGACGATCTGGCTGCGGTCGTTGATGGCGTCGGCACCGGCGTAGTCGGAGGCATCGGCGGGCAGGGGTAGGGCCGTCATGGAGGAGCCGTCCCAGAAGAAGCCGCGACGGTGGCCGTCGGTCGTGTCGGAGTTGCCGACCACCTGGCCGAGGTTGTTGATCGAGTTGGGGGCGCTCATCCCGCCGAGCGTGCCCAGCTCGCGGCCGGTGCCGTTGTGCCACAGGTACGCCTGGTAGGTCGACAGCGGCAAGCCCTCGTCGTTGACGGTGTAGTTGTCGGCGCCGACCACCTGGCCGTGGTCGTTGACGGCGTTGGCGGTCAGGCCAGGGCGGCGGTCGATGGCGGTTTTGACGTCACCGGACAGCAGGAAGGCGCGATATTCGGCGAAGCCCGGTACGGGCGCGAAAGTGACGACGATGTGCCCGTTGGCGACCGCGGCAGCGCAGTAGCCGGGGGCGCCGTGCGCGCCGAGGTCTTTCATCTTGCCCTTGTGCCAGAGGAAGGGAGTCCACTGGCCCGAGGGCAGCTCGCTGCAGCCGACGATGCGGCCGTCGTCGTCGATTCCGGAGGCGAAGCTGGTCTCGCCACCGAGCGTGCCGAGATCGGTCATCGTGCCGTTCTTCCACAGGAACGCGTGGCTGACCCCTGACTCCAGCGGGCTGTCGCCGACGACGTGGCCCCGATTGTTGATCCCTCGGGCGATGCTCCATGTGCCGCCGAGGGTGCCGAGGTGGACGATACGCAGGCGCTCCGGACTCGCCGCGGCGGCTGGCGGCGAGGTGAGCGGGCCTAACGACGTGGTCGCGATCAGGGCGATGGCCATGGCCATGGCACGGCGGAGGGATCGACGCATGTTGAGGATTCCCTTCGAGGGCACGCACGGGGCGATGTCATGATCAGCCTAAGCACCGCCCAGGCCGACGTTTCTCACGGAGTCCTTACGTCCGGCAGGCCTCGCGATGATCTTTGCAGCTACTCGCTTACCGCTTGGTCCGAGATGGGCATGCCGAGCTAATTCTTCGGCAACCGCGCCGATCGCCTTGGCGTAGGGGGCCAATCGGTCGACCAGGGCCAAGGTCATGTCATCCACTGGGCGCTCTGAGGACCGGGGGCCGTTGACCTGCCAGATATGAACGGCCGGTGCGGCGGTTGCCGCCTTCTTCTGCCTCGGATTGTGACCACGTCGGGCTCAAGGCCGAGCCCGTGCCGCCATCTCCGCAGCGAACACATGATCGATCCGGGATATGTGCGCAATGAAGTGCGGGGCTGTCGGTGCCGCGGACGGCAGAAGCGCAGGTCGTAGAGCACTCGGTGGCTGAACCGTCGGTCGGCCGTGAAACCGTCGGCTCGGCCTACGCAGGTTCGAACCTTGCACCTGCCACACCAGCGGGAAGAGGCTCGTCACCAGCGGAAACGTGGTGACGGGCCTCTCGCGTTGTCTTCGGCCGTCTGCGTCGATCAACGGTGCTCTACGGCGTCTTGCGGCCAATACGCGGCCAGGTTTCGAAGGCATGGCGGCCCTTGCGCGGCTCGGCATCCATCCCGGGCGCCAGGGCCGGGTAACCAAGAGTTCCAGGGTCTTGCCGCGTCGGACCAGGCGGCAAAGTTCCGGCAGGGGTGGAAGGTCGCCTCAGCAGCCATGGGGTGGTTGACCGGCCAGTTCGCGGGCCGTCGGATGGACGTTTGCCCACTGGATCAGGGCTTTGTGAGGCTGGGGCCCGCGCTCGTAGATCCGCACAAGCCTGCGGCGGCGACCCGGCCAGGCGAAGGTTCTTTGTGTCATCCACCGGCGCCTCACTTCGTGTCGGCCACCCCTTGGAACAGATCGTCCAGGGACTAGAGACGCTCGATGAGTCGTACGGCCACGGTGTCCCCGGCGCCCTTGCCGAGGGTGCGGCGTAGCGGGGCGGCGATGGGGAGTTTGTGGGTGCCGTCGCCGAGAGCCATGAACGAGCTGGTGAACGGATGGCCGTCGACCGTACCGGTCACCTTGACGAGACCGCGGGTGCCGAAGTAGGCAGCCGAGTCCGCCATGACGACGTAGGTCCATCCGCCCTTGGCCGGGCTCTGCACGAGCGTGGCGGTGAACTCGCGGTCGAGCGGTCCGGGCTTCGTGTGGTCGGCGTTCATGATGGGGTCCTTTCGGGTTGTCGTCATGCTGTCAGTGCAGGATGCCGAGCACGGCGCCGATGAGCAGCAGTTTCAGGAGCCAGTCCCCTGCATGCAGCGCGGCGGTGACCACCGGCACGCGCTCCCACAGGACCGAGCCGGTGAGCAGGATGAGCGGGAAGCCCAGCCATGCGACGAAGGCCAGCGACATCGCCGAGGGCCAACCCAGCAGGTTGGCCTGTGCTGCGATCCAGGCGAACACGCCGGCGACGAGGGCGGTGCGCAGCAACTCCACGGCCGCCTTCCACGGTGCGGGCCGTCCGCGGTCGAGCGCCGCGGCACCCAACCGGCGCCGCTCGAACGGCGTGGCCAGGGCGTAGTAGACGGAACTGACGATGAAGGCCGCGACCGCGGCGAGGGCGATTCCCAGAGCAAGCATCTTGGTGCCCCTTTCAGTACTGAAAAGTACTATATTTTTTGAGTTATAGTACTGTCAAGTACTAAGGAGGGTGGATGTCGGCAGAGGTACGGCCGCGACCACGCGGGCGCCCGGGAGGCAGTGGCGGCGCGGACCTGCTGGCGATCGCCCGCGACGTGTTCCTCACGCGGGGATATCCCGGCGCGACGATGGATCAGGTGGCCGCCCAGGCCCGGATCTCGAAACAGACGCTCTATCGCGAGTACCCCTCGAAGGAGCGGCTGTACGCGGCGGTGGTCCGCGACTGGGTCGACCGCGGCTACGACGCCATGCGACCACACACCGAAGCGCTCACGGAGTCCACGGACATCCGGGCCGGCCTGCTGCGACTCGCGCACGTACTGCACACGGGCGTGCTGAGCGAGCCGGTGCTGCGCATGCGATCGCTGGTCGCCACGGAGTCCGCGCGGTTCCCCGACGTCGCCGCCGACTATGTCGTACGCAGTTGGACCCGGAACACTCATCTGCTCGCCGACGCGCTCGCCGCCCTGGCGGCGAGGGGTCTGATCAAAGCCGAGGACGCGCTCGTGGCGGCGCAACAGTTCACCTGGCTGGTTCTCGGTGACCCGCTCAACCGTCTCACGCTCGCGGCGCACTCCGAACCGCCGGAAGACGGCGAGCTCGCGCGGCAGCGCGAGGAAGCGGTCACGACGTTCCTCAGCCGCTACGGCCCGCCGGCCCCGCACTGAGAATGACGACGGCGTCTTTGAGTGATGCCTGCGGAGAGGAGCGGGCTCCTGGTAGCCGAGACGTTGTCAACGCACTTCGGCTGCCAGGAGCACGTGCTTGTCCAAGACCGCTCGACCCCGCCGCCCGCCGGCGGCCCCGCTGACCGTTTTAGCGCGGCGACCTGCAAGCGGCGATGACTCCGTCCACCCCGGCCCACAACGCCGTCGGTCGCAGCTCAAGCCCTGAAACGATCAAACCGCCGCTCAGCGCAACGATCCGGACGATGAAGAACAAGCTCAGGACTGGCCGCAGGTCGCGGGGCAGAACTTGACCTCGGGGTAGCGCGAGGACGGCTTGTCCAGGAGGGGCTGCCGCTTCGACTTCAGATGCTGGTCGAGGAAGGCCGCCACGTAGGAACGGGTGAGCTCGGCAGCGCGCGCCGCCGGCAGCACGCTGGAGGCGGGCGTGACAGCGAGGGCGTCGGCCATCAGCGGGCCGTCGGTGAAGGACTGGTGTTCCGCGCCCGACAGCACGAGCCAGCGCTTCCACCCGGTCAGCAGCTTCCAGTCGCGCTCCCACGAGGTGTCGCGACCGCCGGGGACGTGCTGCGGCGAACCCAGGAACATGAACGGCCGGGAGAATCCGCTCTTGGGGATGCGGGCGTAGGTGGTGCCGTCCATGTCGATGCCGGCGCGCACGCGGGAGTCCTTCACCATGGTCGCCATGGCGCTCGCCCCGCCGATCGACTGGCCGACCATCGCGATCTCGGAGCGGTCGATCAGGTCAGAACCATCCCATTTCGATGGCAGCTGATCGAGTACGAAGGAGACGTCGGCCGCCCGTCCCGCGACCACCCCCGTGCCGAAGCCCGGGTCGGTGTCGCTGTCGCAGGCGAGGCACTCGGCGACCCGTCCGCCGGGGAGGGTCGTGGCGTAGCTCTCGTAGGTGTGGTCGATCCCGGCCACCACGTACCCGCGGCTGGCCAGGTCCTCGGCCAGGGACGTGAGCGTGTTCACCGGATTGGTGAAGCCGGGGGACAGCACCACCAGTGGCAGCTTCCGGCCCGCGGGTTCGGCGTCGGCGATGGCGTTGGTGCGCGTCCCGCTGAGCGTGCCGTCCGGCACGCCCGCGACCCCCAGGCGTCTGAGTGCGAGCTCCGATTCCTTCGGCGTCATGTACGGCGCCCGCCGCCCGTCTCGCTGCTCGGTCGGGTACCACAAGGTGACCTTGAGCTCCCTGGCGTCGACGTCGAGGTTCCAGGGATCGGGGCGGGAGGCGTCCTTCAGGTACAGGGCGGTGGTGCCGACCGGATGGGCGCCGGTGGGGGCGGGCAGGGTGGCGGGGCCGGTCGGCGTGGCCGACGGTGCGGCGGACCGGGGTGGCGTGGGCACGGAGCAGGCGGACGCGGCCAGGACGACCAGTCCCGCGGCGACTGCCAGGATCTGTCTCATCGGGAGGTCCATTCACTTGTTCAGCAAGGTCAGGGCCTTGGCCAGCGCCGGGTCGCGTCCGTCGGCCGCGTCCTGCGGGGTCAGGGGCACGTGGTGGTCGGGCGGCACGCCGATCCGGTCGATCACCTCGCGGTTGGGCCCGAGGTGGTGCTTGACGGGGAAGCTCAGGCTGGTGTTGTTGCCGAGCAGGTACGGCTGTGACGGGCCGGAGATCACGCCGGCGGTTCTGGTGCCGACCAGCCGGCCGAGGCGCAGGTCCTTGACCGCGGAGCTGAAGTGCTCGCACGCCGAGGCGCAACTGCGGTCGGTGAGCACCATCAGCGGCAGGTTGAGCAGCTCGACGGTGTCGTCGGTCCGCGAGGTCTCGCACTTGCCGTCCACGGTGCACTGGTAGGCGGTGACCTTTCCGTGGCCGAACGCGCTAACCAGCCGGGTCGCCTCCACGGGGCTGCCGCCGCCGTTGCCGCGCAGGTCCAGCACGACGCCGGACAGGGGCCGGACGGCGCGCAGTCGGGAGATCGCCCTGAAGACCCTGTTCGCGGAGTCGGGAGCGAACCCGCGCAGCCGTACGTAGGCGATGTCGTCGTCCAGCAGCTTCGAGGTCACCACTTGCAGGGCGGCCAGATCCCGCTGGTAGAGGCCAGGCTTGAGCGTCACGCTCCACCGGCGGCCGGTGCTCTGTCGCAGGAGCCGTAACCGGACCGGGCGCGCCTCCGGGTAGACCGGGTAGAGGGCGGCGATCGCGGGAGTGGCCTTCCCGTCGATGAAGGGCGCCGATCCGTTGACCGACTCGACGATGTCGCCCGGACGCAGTCCGGCCGCCTGCGCCGCGCCGCCCTGCACGGTGGTGACGAACAGCGGAGGCAGGGCGATGCCGGGGTTGCCCTCCACCTGTGGGCCGTTGACGTTCGCCAGGAAGCCCAGGCCGTAGCCGTCGCCGTCGTAGTAGTCGGGTGGTCGCTTGACGTCGTGCGTCCAGCGGGCGTGGTTGTCGCCGAGGCCGGCCACGATGGCCTCGAGGGTGACGACGGCCAGCTTGTCGCGAAGGTCGGGGACCTGATCGGTGGTCTTGCGGTAGGCGGCCTCGAAGGCGGTCCAGTCGGCCTTGCGGTCACCGGTCAGCGCCGGCATGCCTGCCTCGGGCACGTCGCGGCCGTTGCGGTTGAGCTCTCGGGTCAGAGCGCCGAATCCGGCGCTCAGCAACGAGCGGGCATCCAGCGTGGCGCCGCTGTAGTAGTTGCCGAGGATGCAGAAATAGGCCTGCTCGATGATGTCGATCGTGGTGGCCGTCTCCGCGTCGGGGACTCTCCGGGGCGCTGCGCAGACCGTACCGGCTGCCGTGCTCACCTGGCTGCGCGGCGGCGTCGGCGCCGAGCAGGCCGCCGCCGCCGCGATGGCGAGCCCGGCGGCCGCGATCCTGATGACGGTCATGACAGACGCCTGCGGATCCACCAGAAGCAGAACCACGACAGGCCGAGGGTGAGCACGGTGTAGATCCCGGTCTCGATCCACTGGAAGGGCCAGAAGCGCTCAAGGGGCTGGTAGGTCGCTTGCTGCCGATAGCCGAGCCGGTTGATCTCGACTATGCAGCTGTCCCCGGCGCCCGCCGACGGTGCGCAGGGGCCTGACGTGGTGGAGATCTGGGCGGCGGCGGAGCCGCCATCGGTGCCGAGCGCACGCCCGGACGGATCGACCAGGTTGGAGGACAGGACCCAGGCACCCGCGTGACCGGGAACGGCCGCCTTCAGGTGGATCTCTACATATCCGCCTCGGTCCCGGTTCATGCCGATGCCGTCCACGTTCGCCTCGCCGAGCTCGAAGGCCGAGGTGATCGGGGGCGCCAGGTGGGGCCGGACCAGCAGCGGCATGGCGAGCTGGAATGCGGCGAAGACGGCCAGAGTGAGGGCCATGGCGGGCAGCGTGCGGCGCACCAGCATGCCCACGGTCACGCCGAGGACGAAGGCGAAGGCCGCATACCCCATCGAGGCGATGCCGCGCGCGCCGAACACCAGGGGAGCCATCAGAGCCAGGTTCTCTGCGGCTGATTTGTCCAGAGGGTCGGACCACCAGGTCACCATGAGGCCGCACAGGCCGGCGGCGGCCACGGCGGTCAGGCCCATGAGTACGAGCTTGACCGCCAGCCAGCGGCTGCGGGTGATGCTCTGGTTCCACACCATCAGGTGCGTGCCCGCCTCCAGCTCGCGGGTGATCAGCGGTGCTCCCCAGAAGAGCCCGGCGAGGGCGGGCAGGAGCAGCACGACGAGGGTCAGGGCCATGAACTCGGTGTCGTGCCCGCCGAAGAAGTGGTCGTAGAAGCGGCCGCAGGTGCCGTTCTGGGTGCAGGCTGCGATCCCGGCGGAGTAGTCGGACGCCAAACCGGGGCCGGTCAGGGCCAGGGTGGCGGCGAGGACGACGAGCAGGGCGCCCATCGTCGCGGCCGAGCCGCGGAACTGGCGCCAGGTCAGCCAGATCATCGCTGCACCTCCAGGGCGACTCGCTGGTCCGCGGTGCGCTGGTCCATGTAGGCCAGGACGAGGTCCTCCAGACCGAATTGGGTGACCGTCCAGGCGGGGTCGTGGATCGGCGCGTCGGTGCGGATCACATACGTGCTCTGCCGGTCGGTGTGGCGCGCGCAGACCACGTGCTGATCGGCCGGGAGCCGGTCGGGATCGCGGCGCGGGCCGGTGAGCCGGTGATGGGTGGCCAGCAGCTGGTCGACCTCCCCGGCCACCTGGACGCGAGAGTCGACGAGCACGATCAGGAAGTCGCACACCCGTTCCAGGTCGGAGACCAGGTGGGAGGAGAGCACCACGCTGAATTCGTGCTCGACCGTGGCCTCCATCAGTCCCTGCAGGAACTCGCGGCGGGCCAGCGGGTCGAGTGAGGCGACCGGCTCGTCCAGGATCAGCAGTTCGGGCCGCTTGGCCAGGCCCAGGGTGAGGGCGAGCTGAGCACGCTGGCCGCCCGACAGCTTGCCTGCCCGCTTGGCGGGGTCGAGACCGAGTTGCGCGATCCGGTCGCGCGCCATGGCGGCGTCCCAGCGGGGGTTGAGCCGCGCTCCCAGTCGCAGGTGATCGGCGACGCTCAGCCCGGCGTAGACGGGAGTGTCCTGAGCGACGAACCCGACCCTGGCCAACTGCGCCGGGCCGCCGGCGGGACGGCCGCCCAGCACGGTGATGCCGCCCACCGTCGGCTCCAGCTGGCCGCTGGCCAGCTTCAGCAGCGTTGTCTTGCCGGCTCCGTTGGGACCCACCAACCCCACGACGTGGCCCGCCGGGATGTCGATGGTGCACTCACGCAGCGCCCAGTGCTTGCCGTACTTCCGGCCCAGCCCCTGGGCCTGTAAGACGGGGTTCACGCTATGTCCTCCTGAGCGGTGGTCCGAAAGGTGGTCATGAACAGGGCCTCGATGCTTTCCTCGTCGAGGCCGGCCCGGCGGGCCTTGGCCAGCCAGCGCTGCAGTTCCAGCCGCAGCGGGCCGTGCGCGGCCAGCGAGGCATTGGTGAGCGTCGCCGTCACGAACGTCCCCACCCCCGGCCGGGCGGCGACCAGGCCCTCGTGCTCGAGTTCCCGGTAGGCCTTCAGGACGGTGTTGGCGTTGATCGCCAAGTGGGCCACGACCTCCTTGACGGTCGGCATCTGGTCGCCCTCGCGCAGCACGCCGAGCCGCAGCGCCTGCCGTACTTGCTGGACCAGCTGCAGGTACGGCGAAACACCCGACCTGCCGTCCAGATGGAACTCGATCACCGGCTGCTCCATTTATCTAGCTTCCTAGCACTTTAGAGTTTTAGATGTTAAAGGATCATAAGGAGCGCTGCACAGGTCTCGCCCGCGGGCGCGGCAGCTGGGGTCCTGGCCACGCAGATGTAGGGCCATGGACAGCGTGATCTCGCCGGTCGCAGCGGCGCCGCCGATGGCCGTCCCGGGCGCGGGCCGACTCGACGGGCCAAGTCGGGCTTGCACCTGCCGCACCAGCTGTCACATTTCCGCCGCGCGCCGGGTCATGGAGGCGACGGAACGGGCTCGGCCGCCGACACCTCGCGGAGCGTCCCTCGCGAGAGTCGTCACCTTCGCCGTGTCCGCATCGTCGTACAGGCGAAGACGAAACGCGAGCAAGTGGGTGTCCGTATATGTCGGCGACGGGGGAGTCTTCGAGGCCGTCCCGCCGGCCGCCGCCGCCCACGCGCAGGGATCGCCTGCCTCGGCAACCCCCTTTTCATGAACCCGGAGGGACTCGTCCATGAAACTCACCGTCTTCGGCGCCAGTGGCGGCGTCGGCCGGCAACTGCTCGACCAGGCTCTGGCCAAGGGGCACGACGTCACGGCCGTCGTACGGAGTCCGGCCAGGCTGGACGGGAAGCCGGTCCGCGTCGTGCGTGCCGCCGACCTGGCCACGGCCGACGTCACGACGCTGCTGCCCGCCGTCGAAGGAGCCGATGCCGTTCTGTCGGCGCTCGGCCCGCCGAACAACGCCGCGGCCGGGGTGGCCTCCAGGGGCACCAAGGCGATCCTGGCGGCGATGCAGGCCGCCGGGGCCCGTCGGCTGGTCGTGGTGAGCGCCGCCCCGGTGGGCACCACCCCCTCTCCCGGCCGACCCAACCCGCCCCGGCACGACCCCGGCGACGGGCCGTTCCTGCGCTACGTGGTGTATCCGATCGTCAAGGCCGCGCTCCGTCCGCAGTACCTCGACCTGGCCGTCATGGAGGACGACGTGCGCGACAGCGGCCTGGACTGGACGGTGCTCCGGCCGGTGCAACTGACCGACAAGCCGGTGACCGGCGCCTACCGGACGGCGGTGGGACAGAACGTGCCGGGCGGCCGGTACGTCTCACGCGCCGACGTGGCCCACGCCATGCTCGCGGTGCTCGACCGGCCGGAAACGGTCGAGCAGGTCATCGGCATGGCGAACTGATCCTCTGCTCACCGATCACCAGGGAGAACCCATGAATGAAGTTCCGATCACCCGTACCGAGACGCCGGTCGACGAGCCGATCACCATGATCAACGCCTTCACCGTCCCGGTGGAGGAGTCGGAGACGTTCCTGCCGCTGTGGATGGAGAACGCCGAGATCATGGCAAGGCAGCCGGGATTCGTCCGGGCGCGGCTGCACCGATCGATGATCGACGACGCCGAGCTGCGGTTCGTCAACGTGGCCCACTGGGAGAGCGGGAGGCAGCTCGAAGAGGCGCTGGGCAGACCCGAATGGCAGGAGAGCGCGCAGCGGCTGCTCAATGATCCCGGCCTGCACATCACCGCGCGGCCCAGCATCTACGAGGTCATCGTCGACCTCCAGCCCTCCCGCGACGGAAGCGCCGCACCAGTGACGAGCTGAAGCCGGCACTGTGGCCCGGGGCATCCGCTGAAGGACATGCGGATGCCCCGGGCCATGGTGTTGTGTACGGCATGGCCATGATCACGTGCTTGATCATGGCCATGCCGGTATCTCCTACCGAACGGTCGACGCCCGTCGCACCGACGAGCTCGGCGCCGCGCCGGCGCTCCGGTCGTCGAGGGGGTGGAGCAGGTCCCGCCAGTCCGCCGGCCAGTTCGCCAGCGCCACGCCGATCATGATGATCAGGTGCAGCGGCGCCGACACCTCCTCATACAAGGGGGCGACGTCGATGAGGTGCGTCGTCACCGCGCCGATCAGCACGAACACCAGCCCCGCCGCGCCGATGAACCTGACCCGCCGCCGCGGGACGAGCATCGTCAACCCGAAGACGAGCTCCAGGGCGCCGACCACGAACCGCATCCACGGCGGCCAACCCCAGTCGACGAACTTCTCCGCGTAGGCCGGACCGAAGAAGGTCGGCCCGGGCCAGAACTTGGTGACGAAGCCGATGAAGAACGACGCGGCCAGATACCAGTAGAGGACTGTGGCGAGCCGTCGCGGCCAGGTACGTGCGGTCATGAGCCCTCCGTCGTGTTCGCCATGCGACTCAGCCCCACTTCTGACCGGCGAGCTGCCGGGTGGTGACGTTGAGCCGGTTCGACAGGTTCGTGACCGCGGCCATCAGGATGATCGCGGCCAGCCCCGCCTCGTCGTAGTGCCGGGCCGCCTCGTCCCAGACGTCGTCGGGGACCGGGTCGCTGCGGTCGGCGAGCCGGGTGGCGGCCTCGGTGAGGGCCAGCGCGGCCCGCTCGGCGTCGGTGAAGTAGGGCGTCTCCCGCCAGGCGACGACCAGCCCCGTCCGCTCGTCGCTCTCGCCGCTCTTCCTGGCGCTACGGACCCCCGACTCCACGCAGGGGCCGCAACCGTTGATCTGGCTGGCGCGCAGGTGCACCAGCCCCAGCGTGGTCTCCGGCACGCCGCCCGTACGGGCGGCCTTGAAGAGCTCCTGGATGGGCGCCATCGCCGTCGGCAGGACGGCGGCGGGATTCTTCATCCGTGTCTGCATGTGTCTCTCCGCTTCATCGGCTGGACTTCCGCCCTGATGACCCGCTGCGAGGGGAGGTTGTGACAGCGCGCCGCCTGTCACATCTGCGCGGTCGTTTGCGTCATCTGTTGCAGACGGCACGAGAGGGACGGCGTCATGGAGGAGAAGGACCTGCTGGCCGGTTGGTTCCAGCAGCATCGCGACCATCTGTGGGCGGTGGCCTACCGGCTGCTCGGTTCGGCGAGCGAGGCCGACGACGCGCTCCAGGAGGCATGGCTACGGCTCAGCCGCGCCGGCGCGGAGGACGTGCGGAACGTGCCGGGCTGGCTCACCACGATCGTCGCACGGGTGGCGCTGAGCATGCTGCGCGATCGCCGGACGCGCCGCGAGGAGCCGCTACGCGTATCCGGTCCGGGCCCGATGGCCGGCCTTCGCGAGGCGGACGATCCGGAGCACGAGGTGGTCGTCGCCGATTCGGTCGGCCTGGCCCTGCTGGTGGTGCTCGACATGCTCGCGCCGGCGGAACGGATCGCGTTCGTCCTGCACGACATGTTCGCCGTGCCGTTCGGCGAGATCGCCTTGATCGTGAACCGTTCGCCGGCCGCGGCCCGGCAACTGGCCAGCCGCGCCCGCCGGCGCGTACAGCACCCGACGGGGCCGGGGGCCGGGACCGACTCCGCCAGACAGCGGGAGATCGTCGCCGCCTTCCGGGCCGCGTCCCGTGACGGTGACTTCGCGGCCCTGCTCGCGCTGCTCGACCCCGATGTCGAGATCAGCGCGGACCGCACCGCCGTGCTCTCCGGCGCGTCGAGGCTGGTACGAGGGGCGGACGGCGTGGCCGAGACCTTCGCCGGCCGGGCTCAGGCCGCCGAGCTCGCGCTCATCGACGGGGC
Source organism: Nonomuraea sp. NPDC005692 (assembly GCF_040631115.1). NCBI lineage: Bacteria > Bacillati > Actinomycetota > Actinomycetes > Streptosporangiales > Streptosporangiaceae > Nonomuraea > Nonomuraea sp. NPDC005692. The sequence goes on from NZ_JBEXYU010000002.1 coordinate 358,286, forward strand.
GCCGGGTCTGGTGTGGGCGCCGGGCGGACGGCCACGGGTCGTCTTCGCCTTCACCGTCGCGAACGACCGGATCACACACGTCGACCTGCTCGCCGACCCCGAATACCTGGAGGACGTCGAACTGGTGATGCTCGGTGGATAGGCGTCCGGCCGGGCCGCCGATCACTAGGCCCAGGTGGTGCCTGCGGGGTCCTGGATGATGTTGTTGACGGTGTTGAAGAAGTTGCTGGTGGCCATCCAGAGGATCAGCGTCGCGCGCTGCCGCTCGTCGTAGTGCTTGACGAGTTCGTCCCAGATCGCGTCGGGGATGGCATCGGCGGAGCGGTCGTTCATCCGGGCGGCGGCTGGCTTCGGCGGCGTCCGCGTACAGGCAGGCGCTGCCGCCGTTGATCTGGCTGCCGCGTATGGCGGCCAGCATCAGCCTGGCCGGGGCGACGACGCCGTCCTCCATGTCGTGCCGCATGGCCTGGAAGAGGGCCTGGATCGCTTGTCCCGCGTCCGGCACCAGGTAGGCGGGGTTGGTCATTCGTGCTTGCATGATTCGTTCCTTTCGAGAAGTCGGTGCGCCGGGACTCGCTCAGGGCGAGGCGCGCCCTGAGCGAGTCCGCCGGCTACTGCCTCCACTGCTCCGTCGGCGACACCCCGGGCAGCGGCTTGCCGATGAGGGCCAGGGGGATGAAGAAGCAGACCTGGCCGATGGCCATGATGAGCGTGGCGAGCGCCTTCTCGTCGTAGTGCTCGCGCGCCCGCTCGTACAGCTCGTCGGAGACGCGCTCGCCGGCCGGGCTCGCGGTGAGGACGGCCTCCACCAGGGCGAGCGCGACGCGCTCGGCGTCGGTGAAGTAGGGGGCGTCCTGCCAGGACGCCACGGCGGTGACGCGCTCCTCCGTCTCCCCGGCCTTGCGGAGGTTGCCGGTGTGCAGGCCCGTCAGGTACGTGTTGCCGACGATCTGCCCGGCGCGCAACTGGAGCAGACTGATGGTGACCTCCGGGACGGAGCCGTTCCCGGTCGCCCTGAACAGGGCTCCGGCGATCTCCTTCAGCTCGGGGACGAGCACGGCCGGGTTGGACAGGCGCGACCGGCGGTGCTGCTGCTCGGTGCTGGTCATGGTGGTGGGGTTCCTTTCTGGTGCAACGGTGTTGGCGCTATGACGGATCCCGCGGGCCGAACGTGACCGGCGGGGCGATGGAGGTCAGCGAGGGGTGCTGCCGAGGGGTTCGGCGCTCCAGGCGGTCAGTCCGGCGCGGAACAGCCTGCGCCGGCCGAACAGGTCACCGGCCCGGCCGCCCGCCGGCAGCAGGCCGCCGAAGGCCAGGGCGTAGGCGGTGAGGACCCAGTGCAGGTCCGCCTCGTCGATCCGCAGGCCGGCTCCGATGACGGGCAGGCCCATGGTCACGATGGTGCCGTCCATCACCATCAGCAGTTGCGCGGCGGCGATCACCAGGAGGGCGAGGCCGCTTCGCTCAGGACGGGGCGGTCTTCAGGAGGTGGTGGCGCGGTGGCGTGCCACGGCGTCGTGCACCGCGGCGGCCAGCCGGTCGTGCTCGGGGTAGGACCAGCCGAAGCCGAAGCGGCGGCGGGTGTAGCCGAAGGCGATGCCGCTGCGCGGGTCGGCGAAGGACTCCGAGCCCGCCGAGCCGTCGTGGCCGAAGGCGTTCGCGCTGAGGAACGGGTAACGCAGGCCCTTGGCCTGGAAGCCGAGCGCGTAGCTGCCCTGCCCGCCGCGGACCAGGTCGGCGCCGGTGGAGTGCAGCACGGAGAACTCGCCGACGGTATCCGGCTCGAGCAGCGGGGGGTGGCCGTCGATGCCCCATACGGCCGCCGCGTACAGGCCGGCCAGGCCGCGGGCGCTGCCCACCCCGCCGGCCGACGCCTGGCCGTTGGCGCGGACGGCGCGGGTGTTGGCGAAGGCCACCTGGTCCAGCGGTGGCGTGCTGTTGAGCCCGTAGCCGATGCCGAGGATGCTGTGCGGGCCGGGCACGTTCGACCAGAACGCGGCCTCCTGCTGTGGTGTGGCCCGCCACCACTGGATCGGCCGGAACCGTTGCTCTTCGGCTTCGGGCAGCCCCAGGTAGAGGTCCAGCCCGTAGGGCGCCCGGATGCGCTCGTCGTAGACCTGCTGCAGCGACTGGCCGGTGACCCGCCGGATCACCTCGTTCACCATGGCGAACGCGACGAACCCGCCGTAGCCGTAGGCCGAGCCCGGTTTCCAGTACGGCCGCTGCCCGGCCAGGCGGCGCGCGATCACCGCGTCATCGGCCAGCTCGGCGGCCGACAGTCCGCCCTCGACGCCGATGACGCCGGAGCGGTGGGTCAGCACGTCCCGCAGCGTGATCCCGTCCTTGCCGGCGGCGGCGAACTCCGGCCATCGCCGGGCCACCGGCTCGTCCAGATCGAGGACCCCGTCCTGCACCAGCAGCGCCACCACCAGCGTCGCGGCGCCCTTCGTGGCGGAGTAGACCCCGGTCAGCGTGTCGCCGCTCACCTCGTCCCCGGCCCACAGGTCCACCACCGGCCGGCCGTGCGCGTAGGCGGTCAGTTGCGCGCCCACCTGGCCGTCCTGCTCGGCGGCCACCTCGGCGAACGCCTCGCGCACCTGCTCGAAGCCGTCCGCGACCGTTCCGTGGACATCCGTCCTGCTCATCGTCGGCAACCCTTCGTGAGTGAGTGTCGGTCGCCGGCATGACGGATGGTCCGCAGGAAAGGTGACCGGACGCGTTCACGGTCACCTTTCACCGGTTCGATGCGTCAGCGCTCTGACGTGGCTGACATGAGAGGAATGCAACCGTGACACCCCAGGACTTCCTTGCCGACCGGTTCCAGGGGCACCGCCCTCATCTGAAAGCGGTCGCGTACCGCATGCTCGGCTCGCTGAGCGAGGCCGAGGACGCGGTCCAGGAGGCATGGCTGCGGCTGGCACGTTCGGACTCGGGCGACATCGACAACCTCGGCGGCTGGCTGACCACCGTGGTCGGCCGGGTGTGCCTGGACATGCTCCGCGCCCGCAAGTCTCGACGCGAGGAGTCGCTGGAGGAACGCCTTCCGGATCCGATGATCAGCCGCGCGGATGCCGCCGACCCGGAGCGGGAAGTGCTGCTGGCCGACTCGGTGGGCCTGGCGCTCCTGGTCGTGCTGGAGTCCCTGACCCCCGCCGAACGGCTGGCGTTCGTGCTCCATGACATGTTCGGGATGCCGTTCGAGCAGATCGCGCCCATCGTGGACCGCACTCCCACGGCGGCCAAGAAGCTCGCCAGCCGGGCACGCCTGCGGGTACGCGGCGCGACCCCCAATCCCGACCCCGATCCGAGCAGTCAGCGCCGGGTGGTGGACGCCTTCCTCGCCGCCGCCCGCGACGGCGACCTCGCCGCGCTGGTGTCCGTCCTCAACCCCGATGTGACGCTGCGCGCCGACGGCGGGACGCTCACCGGCGGCATGCGGGTCATCAGGGGCGCCGCGGCCGTGGCGGGACAGCTCGCCACCTTCCAGCGCATGGCCACGAGCGCCACCATCCACCCGGCGCTCGTCAACGGCCTCGCCGGCCTGGTCAACACCATCGACGACGAGCTGATCTCGGTCATGAGCTGCACGGTCTCCGACGGCAGGATCGCCACGATCGACATCCTGTCCGACCCCGACCGGCTGGCTCGGCTCGACCTCACCCACCTGGAGCCGTGACGCCGATGGACTTGACCCTGACACCGTGTCAGGCGGCACGGTGCGGAGCATGTCGGTCTCCTATGTCGGCTCCGGGCCGTACTGCTACGCCAACTCCCTCGCGATGGTCCTGGGCGGCGAGGCGCCGCCGCCGGCCGTGATCGAGGTCCTGACGGGCTCCCCGTACGGGATGCAGCTCATCGGCGGCCGGTTGCCGCTGTTCGACGCGTACGGCTGGGACCCCGAGATCGGGATCGACGCCGCGCTCGGCCTGCTCGGCTGGGAGTGCGAGCGCGCGGACGGCGGGACGGCGGCGACGGCGCTCGACCGGCTGCGCCGGGCCTGCGAGGACGGCCCGGTGCTGGCCGGCCCGCTCGAGCTCGGCCTGCTGGCCTACCAGCCCGGGTCGGGCGAAGCGGTCGGCGCCGACCACTACCTGGTGGTGCTGGAAGTGGCCGGCGACACCGTGCTCGTGCACGACCCGCAGGGCTACCCGTACGCCACCCTGCCGGTCGACGCCTTCGCCGAGGCGTGGCGCGGAGAGCTGATCCCCTATCTGGAGCGGCCGTTCCGGATGCGGCACCGCTTCACCCGCCGTGAGCAGGTCGGCCCGGAGGAGGCGCTGCGGCGCTCGCTGCCCGCCGGACTGGCCTGGCTGGCGGGCCGTACGGATGTGGAGGTCCCGCCCGGCACGCTGGGGCTGGCCGAGGCCGCCGAGCGCACGGCCGAACTGGTGGAGGAAGGGCTGGATCCCGAGATCAGGACGCTGTGGCAGGCGTTCGCGGTGCGGGTGGGCGCCCGCCGCCTCAACGACCTGGCGGCCTGCCTGTCGTCCCTGCGCCTCGACGCGGGCGCGGCCATCGCCGCCGAGCAGGCCCGCATCGTCGGTGGGTTGCAGGGGCCGCTCGTGGCGGGCGACGACGCGGCGCTGGCGGCCGGGCTGCGCCGACTGGCTCCGACGTACGAACGGCTGCGCACCGCCCTGCTCCCCCTCCGCTAACAGCTCCCAGGCACCGATCACCCCGCCACTCCGTCTGCGCGGCCAAGTCGGGCTTCCAAGCCTGTGCACCAGCGGAAAGAGGCCCGTCACCAGCGGGAAAGCGGTGACGGGCCTCTCTCGTTCCGCCGCCGACGTCCCCTTCCCCGACGCGCCTGCGGCCACTCGCTTCTCGGAAGGCAGAACCCGGCCTATCTGGCCGGTTCGCGCTGGTCGGCCGGCGTGTCGCAGAACTCCTGCTTGACGAGGGCGTCCACAAGCGCAAGGAAGTCCTTCGCCGGACCTCTGGTGGCCGAGTCCTGCCAGGTCACCGAGGCGGTCAGGGTCTTGCTGCCGTCGGGCGAGCTGTACATCAGCGCCCCGTAGCCGTGCGGTGGGCTGCCGTTGTGCTGGTAGACGGTGCCGCAGCCGGAGCCCAGGTCCTGCGCCCATATGCCGAGGCCGTAGTCCTGGCCGGGGAGCGGCGTGGGGATCGTCGTGCGCATCTCGGCCAGCAGCTCGGCGGGCAGGAGCCTGCCGCCGTTCAGCGCGGAGAAGAACGTGGTCAGGTCCTGCGTGGTGGAGATCAGGTCGCCGGCGCCGGTCAGCAGGGACAGGTTCTGGCGGGAGAGGTCGATCACCTTGTCCTTGTACTGGTAGTAGCCGTGGGCGTGCGGCCCGGGCAGTGCCGTCGTGCGCTTGCCCGCCGCGAGGGTGCCCCGCAGTCCGAGCGGGCCGGTGATGCGCCGCTTCAGCTCGGTGGCGTAGGAGTGGCCGGTGATCTTCTCGATCATCAGCAGCGCCACCGTGTAGTTGGTGTTGGAGTAGCTCCACTGCGTCCCGGGTTCGAAGCGCGGCTTCTTGGACAGCGCCAGCCGTACCAGTTCCTCGGGCTTGTAGCTCTTGAACCGGTTGGGCACCCATTCGTCTCCGTTGGCGGGGATTCCCGGCTCGTCCATTGTCCCGTCGGGCTTGTACTCGCCGGTGTAGTTGAAGAGCCCGCTGGTGTGGCGCAGCAGCATCCGTACGGTGATCCGCTCGTCCAGCCCGTAGCCGGGCAGGTGGTCGGCGGCGGGGCTGTCCAGCTCGATCCTGCCCTCTGCCACCAGTTGCAACACCATGGTCGCGGTGAAGGTCTTGATGATGCTGCCCGTCCAGAAGCTCCCGTTGGTCGGGGGCTTGGCGGCCGATCCCAGCTCGCGCACCCCGGCGCCGGCGGCCCAGTCGCCCTGCTGATCGCGCACCCGTAGCTGGATCCCGGCGAAGCCGGCGTCGACGAAGGCGTTCATCGCCCTGCGCAGCTCCGGGCGATCCGGTCCGGTGGAGGTGGCCATGGCGGGGGTGGCGGCTCCCGCCAGCACCGCCGCCGCGAGCGCCGCGACGGCCGTGCGCCGGCTGATCGTCGTGTTCATGGTTTTTCCTCGTTCCTGGGGTCTTGGTCGCGGTTGTCAGCTGGTGGTCCGGCCGTCGCGGAACACCTCGTCGATGAGCCGCTGTGTCGCCTGCTGGAACGCCGCCGCCTTGGACAGGTCGGCGTCGTCCACGTAGGTCACCGAGGCCGTCATCGTCCTGCCGCCGTCGGGCGTGCTGTACATGAGCGCCGCGAAGCCCGCCATGCCGCCGTTGTGGTGGTAGACGGTGCCGCCGTTCTCGCCCAGGTCCTGCTCGAAGATCCCCAGGCCGTAGCCGATCTTCGGGTCCGGCTTGCGCATCTCGGTCAGCAGCTCGGCGGGCAGCAGCCGGCCGCCGTTCAGCGCGGAGAAGAACGTGTGCAGGTCCTGGGTGGTCGAGATCATGTCGCCGCCGGCGGAGATCCAGGAAGGATTCTGGCTGGTGACGTCCACCGTGTGCTCCCGGCCGCCGTCCTCGTACCGGTAGTAGCTGTGGGCGTGCGGCCCGGTGATCTCCGTCGAGGTGCCCGGCGCCTCGGTGCCCGTCAGCCCCAGCGGGCCCAGGATCAGCCGCTGCAGTTCCTCGGCGAACGAGCGGCCCGTGACCCGCTCGATCAGTAGCCTGGCCAGCACGTAGTTGGTGTTGGCGTAGCTCCAGTCCGTGCCCGGCTCGAAGCGCGCCGGCTTGGACAGCGCCAGCCGTACCAGCTCCTCGGGCTGGTAGGTGTGGAACCGGCCGTCCACCCATTCCTTGCCCGACCACGGGATTCCCGGCGCGAACGTCCCGTCGTCGTAGTACTCGCCGGTGTGGTTGAAGATCCCGCTGGTGTGCTGCAGCAGCATCCGTACGGTGATCCGCTCGTCCAGCGCGAACTCGGGCAGGTAGCCGTCCACCGGGCTGTCCAGCCCGATCTTGCCCTCGGCCACGAGCTGCAGCACCACGGTCGCCACGAACGTCTTGGTGGAGCTGCCGACCCGGAACCGTCCGTCCGCCGGTGGCTTCTCCGGCGAGCCCAGCTCGCGCACCCCCGCGGTGCCGACCCACTCGCCGCGCTCGTCGTTCACCCGCAGTTGCATGCCGGCGGCTGTCCCGGAGTCGACGAACGCCTGCATGGCCTTCTGCAGTTCCGGGCGATCCTGCCCGGCCACGGTGCTCGCTGCGCTCACCTCGGGCGTGGCCGGAGCGGCGTCGAGGGCTGCGCTGATCTTGCGGGCCATCTCGGTCATGGTGGGGCTGGGCCGCCCGTGGGTGGCCGCTTCGACGGCGACCAGGACGGTACGGCGGAAGTTGTCGGCCTCGGCCGGGTCCTGCTTCTTGAGCAGGCTCATGGAGGCGTTCAGGGCAGGCAGCACCTGGTCGGCGAGTTCGGCCACGGTCCTGCCGTACTTCACGCCCTTGGGCGCCTTGGCCAGCACGTGCCCGACCGGGCCGGTCGCGGAGGTCAGGGCGACGGAGCCCTCGGCGGCGGCCTTGTGCGCCGAACCGGCGGCACCGGCGGCCGACATCAGCGAGACGGCGCCCCAGGCGGCGGTGCGCAGGGTGAGCCGGTCCTGGTCGGTGAGGGCGAGGGCGAGGGACATGGCGGTGCTCCTTCGGGCTGCTTCTGGCTTGTCGGCGACGAGATCCGTTGGCGACGACAGGAACGTTACGGCCGTTGCCACAATCTTGGCAAGTATTTGCCAAAAACAATTGCCAAGACCGTTGTGCATAGGCATCGGGGGCAGGCAAGAACTTGTCTGAGAGGAGGCAAATGAGCTAGCCTCTGGCGTGACCCTCCGGACGTCGGACGACGTCAACCGCTACCCGGGAGTTCGGACATGCTCGAACAACCAGTCTTCGGCCGCCGACTCAGGCAACTGAGGACCGAACGCGGCCTGACGCTCGCAGCCCTCGCGGGCGAGGGCATGTCCGCCGGATACCTGTCCCGGCTGGAATCAGGGGCGCGTCAGCCCACCGAACGGGCCATCACGCACCTGGCCGCACAGCTCGGCATCAGCCCCGCCGCGCTCACCCAGTCCACCGCCACCTCCCTCGCCCAGAGCCTGACCCTGGCCACCGGCCTGAGCCAGGACGAAGGCGGCCGGACCCTCAGCGACGCCCTGAAAACCTCCGGCGGGGAGGATCCCCTGCTGCGCTGGCAGGCCCTCTGGCAAGTCGCCGAATGGCGTCAGTGGCGTCAGGAGTACGCCGAGCAGCGGACATGCCTCGACGAGCTGGCCACGCTCAGCGCGCAGATCGGACTACCCGAGCTGCAGTGCAGAGTGCTGGCCGCGCTGTCGCGCTGCATGCGCAGCACCGGAGAGATCGTCGGTGCCGTCGATGCCGCGACACACGCCTACGAGCTGGCCGAACGCGAAGCGCTGCCCGCCCGCGTGCGGGCCTCCACGCTGCTGGCCCTGGTGTCGGCGCTGGCCGAGGCGGGGCGGCTCCCCGACGCCGCCCGGCATGCCGACGAACTGCTCACGCTGGCGGACCAGGTCTCGGGAGCGCTGCGGGCCCAGGCCGTGTGGACCGTGGCCAACATCCGGGTCCGCCAGGGCGACCTCGACACCGGCGCGGAGCTGATGAACCAGGCCATCGACGGCTTCGACGGCCGTGAGGACCTGACGATCTGGATGCGCCTGCGCCTCGGCGCGGCCCGGCTCGATCTCAGGGCCGATCCGCCCAGAACGGAGTCCGCCCGGCGGCGTGTCACAGAGGTCCAGGCCGCGTTGCCGTTCGCGGGCGCCCCCACCATCGAGCAGCAACTGCTGGCCGTACGCGCCCGGATCGCCGTCCTCACCGGCGACCTCGACGAGGCCCGCACGGTCCTGGACCGGCTGACCGGCTTCGACGACCTGCTCACCTACCAGGAGCGGATGCGGCTCGACGTCCTGCGCAACCGCGTCCTGCTGCTGGAGGGCGAGCAGGACACGGCGCTCGCCGGGCTGCGCAGGCTCGCCGAGCAGGCCCAGCAGAGCGGCAACATGGACCTGGCCGCGGACATCTGGCGACTCGTCGCCGAGTCCCTGACCAAGTAGGGATACAGCCCTACGATCGCCACCTATGAGCCCCTATGCGGAGACCGTTCGGGTGGAAGTGGACGTCGAGGACTGCAGCACGGTCTTACTGACGGACTGGGACGGCGACGACACAGGCGACGTGCTGTGGTCCGTCGCGCTCGTCACGGTGAGGAAGGCCATGGCTGAACTGTCGATCGTGTATCAGCACGGCGATGGCATTCCCTTCACGGTGACCATTGCGGACCACGACCCGGGCGCCGACCTCGACGGGTACGAGGAGATCGTGGAGATCGACTTCATGTCGGCCACCGGCGAGGTCTCCCTGATCGGATGGTGCATGGACTGGGGCGACACGGCGATGCGCCGCCTTCCCCCGCTGCCGGCCGGTCCAGGCCTCCACCGGCTGCGCTACCACGTCCGCAGCACGGTTGAGCAGCGGCCGGAGTTCGACGGCAACCAGCACTACCTGCAGATCTGGCCCGCACAGCCGTCCCCGCCCGTCGTCGTCAAGCAGGGCGAGTGGATCGCTCATTTGAACGACGCCGCCACCTGAAGCCCGTGGCTGGGCCTACACCTGCTCCAGTGCTCGGGCACCCTGCTCTTCGAGTCGTACCGCCTGTTCCACCAGTTCGGCCAGATCGACGAACGACGCCCCGCCGGCCGCGGCTGCCGCCACCTGTGACCATTGCTCGCCCGCCTGCCGGTAGACGGCTGCGGCTACGTTGTGGCCGGTCTCGGTCAGGAAGTCGGCATACAGCGGCCGCGTGGCGCCCGCACTGGTGTGTTCGGTCGTCAGGCAGTCCCGCAACCGGTCCAGGGCAGCGCCGGTGTCGGGGAAGCGGCGGGTCCAGCCCTGTTTGCCGGTGGTGTCGGCGAGCTGGGCGGCCAGTTTGCGCATGCCCGACAGGCCGAAGTTGGCGTCGAAGGAGTTGCCCAGCACCGGCCCGGTCAGCTTGGCCGCGGTGTCCCGGATGGCTTCGGCGACCTGCGGAGGTCCTGAGGCGGCTCCGGTGACCTCGATGAGCTGGTGCCTGGACTTCTTCGACGCCGACCAGGCGGCCATGAAGTCGGCCAGGGACAACTCGCCGGGCTGGTCGTCCTGCACGTGTACGGTCTGATCCTCGACGCCGAGCACCGCGACGTCGACGGGGTCGGGAAAGCGCAGCGGCGGCCGCCAGGGCAGCAAGTGGCGGGCGAGGGTGCAGATGGGGTGACGGCCGGCGTCCAGGGCGGTGCGCAGATTGCGTTCGGCGACCCTCGCTGAGCCGGTCCGGTGGATCTGATGCGGGACGCCGGCCCGCTTCAGTGCGAGCGGGATGATCGGCTCGGGATGTGCCTGGGCGACGATGGTGAGCATCGGCGGTTGTCCGGTGTACTCGAACACGAAGTACATGAACCCGATGCCGCCGCCGAGGCCGAGCAGCATGGCCTCGGAGTAGCCGTCGTCCCCCAGGACGCGACGCAGCAACGCGGCCTCATGGTGGTGCCCAAGCCTTTGAGCGGAGTGCCCGGAGTCAGTGGGGGCATCGCGGTGGGCGGTGACGTGGCGGTGGGCGGTGGTGTAGGACTCGCCCGTCTTGGCCATACGCTCGCGCACGCGCCGCTTGAGATGCTTGTGGTCGGTCATGGTGATGGCTCCTGAGGCGGGCTCACGTGCGAGGACCCACGCTCCGGTCACACGGCCCGCCGTCTGGGAACAGACCGGCATGATCGCTACATCGGCCCCGAGGACATCGATCCCCTCAGCCTCCGCAGGAGCCGTGCGGCGTGGGCACGCGGTCAGGAGGTCAGGTGCAGGACGGCACCCGTCCAGAAGAATACCGAAGTGACCCATGTTGCGGCCATGGCCGCCGAGATGGAACACGACCTCACCTCCGAGCGCACCCAGGAGAGCCTGGACACCGCCCGAGCCGCCGGTGCTCGCCTTCGGGCGGGTCGACGGCGACCTGGATGCCCAGGTGGCGAGAAGGTTAAACGACTGCGCCCGAACCGCCTTGGCGGCCCTGTGGTCGCTGTAGATGGGCCATGGATTTCGGTATGAGATAGCAGGTTATGGCCGCCAGCACCCATGCGATTCCCAGGCCGATGCCAATCCATGAGATCACGAGCGGTGTCAGGAAGGATGCATTTGCTTCCGACGGCTCGACCGCCCTCGCGCGCATCCACTTCTCCTGAACCCCCCACTGCATGAGGATGCTGGGAACGAGGACCCCCAGCCCGATCCCCATCAACACCCGACTGCATGCCCTTAAAATCACTTGCTCCCCGTTCCGATCAGGAGTCGCATCAGATCAACCGCCCCCAATACGCGCCCGATAGTAAGGCGATTGGGAAGTTGTGCGCTATGCGTGCCGAATTCCTGATCAGCGGGGATGCTCGGCGGGATATGACGAGGGCGGTGCCGGAAAGGGCGACGCCGACCCAGTTCGGGGCGGTGTAGCCGAATCCGGCGGCGATGACCAGGCCGCCAGCGCGTTGCCGAGGGCGCCACGCTCCTAGCCCGGGAGCTTCGCCCCGACCACGCCGACCCCGTGCGGCTCGACCCGCACGGGGTCGGCGTGGTCCGTACGATCGCAGGCCGGCAACTGGCACGAAAGGTGCGATGCACCACCAGCCGCAGCCGCGCTACCGGGGACTGCGTACGGAGAACTCGTTGCCGTCGGGATCGAACATCAGGACCTGGCCGTCATCGCCGTTGCCGGTACGCGTCGCCCCGAGTGAGAGCAGGCGATCGACTTCCGTCTCCCAATCGGCGTCGACGGGTGTCGCCAGCTCGAAGCACAGCCTGTTCGTGCCCGTCTTCGGCGCCACCGGAGGACCACCCCACGTGATCTTCGTGCCGCCGCCGGGCGACTGGATCGCGGTCTCCTGGTCCTGGTCCCAGACCAGTGGCCACCGCAGCGCCTTGCTCCAGAAGTAGCCGACCTCCTGGGTGCCGTCGCAGGCCAGCGCCCCGATGACGCCGGTGTCGGCGAGAAACTTGTTGCCCGCCTCGATGACGCAGAACTCGTTGCCCTCCGGATCGGCGAGCACCACATGTCCCTCTTCCGGAAGTTGGCCCACGTCGATGTGCTTTCCGCCGAGGCTCAGCGCCCTGGCCACCGTCTGCTGCTGATGCTCCGGGGAGATGCTCGTCAGGTCGAAGTGCGCCCGGTTCTGGCCGACCTTCGGCTCCAGGCTCGGCAGGAAACGGACGCGGAAGCCGACAGGATCGGGAGGCAGGATCGCGACGTCGTCAGGACCGTCGGCCATCTCCCAACCCAGCACCCCCGCCCAGAACCGCGCCAGGTCCGAGGGACGGATCGCATTGAAGCAGATCGCGAACAATTGACTGGTCATACCTCACGCATCCCCGATTCGCCAAGCTTGATACGAGGCCCGCTCCGTCGGCACAGCCTAAGCGCGTCCACGCGGCACCGCATCCGAGTTTCGTGGCGGCGGCGCGGTCACCCGCCGAACCTGACGCGTCGGCCGAACCGATCGCGATGACGCGTACCTGGCCTGACTGTCAAGCGATCCTGTCGGACGCTGCGGAGAAAGTGTGGTCAGAAGGCGGAATTGTTCAACGGACTGCCATGGCCCATGAAACAAGTCAACCCTTGAGGTGAGGGGAGAATGTTGTCATGATCGCCATGCCCATATTCGCCACCACAGTATGTGATCAGGCCTTCAGAAGGAGTGATGAATGCATCATCGGCTCAAGATCGGCTTAGCTGTGATCGTCGCTGCCCTGACCACCGTCACGACCATCGCCCCCGCTTACGCCGACCAATGGCCGTTCGACGGAATACTTCCCGACAAGAGCACTCACAGTTACTGCTACACCACGTCGGTCTCCACGGAAGTCCGGTCCTACATTCCGGGGGCGATGAACTACCTGGCGAACGCGACCACCATTCCCGGCGTCCCCTTCCATTCGCCTTGTGAGACCACGAACTCCAGCAGCGACGGAACCCCCGCCACGGATGTCGCCTGGTTCGAGGTGTGGGTCGAAAACGGCTACGGCGAGGCTGAATGCAAGGTCTGGACGGCGTCCAACCCCGACGTCTGCGACCAGCGTCATACGAGGATCAACGGCAGCAGGATCAGGGCCGCGTCCGATCCTCATCATCAGTTCATCAAGACCGTCTGCCACGAACTCGGCCACACGGCAGGAGTGGATCATTACTCCCCGCTCGCGTCACCCCCCGAGCCGCCGGGCGCGTTCGGTCAGCCGCAGGACTGCATGGCCAGCGGCGATGTGACGCTGATCGGCAACCCCAGCGGGTCCTGGATCCACACCTACAATCCACACCACATCGCCGACCTGAATCCGCACTGGGCCTGACGCAAAGGAGGACAACGATGAGGAAGCAGACCCTTCTCGCGCTCGCCCTCGCCGCGACGGCGGCCCTGTCCGCCTGCGGTGGGCCCGGCGAAGGTGCACCCGCGACACAGGCGGGCCCGAAGCAGGGGCAGGCCCTCAGCTCTGAAGCGAAGGGCTCTTTGGACCTGTCGCTGTTACGCGTGGTCGAGGCCGACTTCGACCCGTACAGAACGCCGGAAGAACTCGCCGCGGACCGCCCCGTCGTGGCAGCCGGAATAATCGACGGCTGGCAGCAGGGCCCCATTCTGAAAACATATCCCGGCGGTCCTCTGGACCATCGCGTCGTCCTGCGGATGCGTGTCACGGAAGCGCTCAAGGGCGTCAAGGGCCGGAAAACGATCCCTGACGGGCTCGTTTACATAGAGCTCAGCCAGGGTGGTGTTGTCAGCGATCCGAATGTCCCGGTGGAGCAGTGGAAGCCGCGCAAATCCATTGCGGATTTCGAAAAGGCGCTTCCCGTCGGCACCAAGATGCTCGCGTTCCCGCGCGAGCGTCCTGTCCAGGAACTGGAAGTGCATGACCCGGGAGAACCTCTTCCGCGGGATGCGAAGCTGATGCTCGTACCTCCGCAGGGGCTGATATTCGAAGACCCGCAACTGGTCGGTCAGCGATCCGGGGGCACGGCTCTGGTGGGGGGCAAGGAACGGCTGAGCGTCGGCGGCGAAGCGTGGTCCAGCCCCAGGGACATGGGTGAGTTGGTCGCCCGCCTGAAGCAGCACGGAATCACCGAATAACTCAAGGTCTCAGGCGTCCGCCTTCTGTGGCGCCGTCGGGCCCGACAGCCGGTTCGGACCCCAGCCGCTGTCGGGCCTTCGCCTGCCAGGCAGGCGCCCGTGAGCCGCGTGCCCGGCTGTCATCCTGAGGGGTGTTCGGACTGCCGAGAAAGGTGGATTCGCTCGTGTTGGACGAGATCGTCACTCGTTACGGCGACCTGTTGAGCGAGCTCGACACCATCGCCTACACGGTGACGCTTCCTGACTCCGGTGTCCTGTCGATCAAGGATGCCGTACGTCGACTCGGGGCGGACCTCACCACGCTCCAGGGCCCCGACGAACTGCCGCGCAGCCCCGGCTCCATCAGCCTCCACCAGGTCGGCAACGGCATCGTCACGCTGGACTGGGTCCGCCCGGGCGGGTCGGAGATGACCGAGCGGCTCGCCGGCCAGGGGTTCCGGCATTGGTGCGTGTCCTTCGACATCGAAGGCAACACCAGCATGTACGTCCGCTACGGCCAGGCCGAAGGCTTTCTCCATCATCCGGAGCCGGACCCCATGCCGTTTACGGGATGGGCAGACCAACTCGGTCCCTTGAGCCCGTACACCGACCTCCTCGCGAGCGGCTACGACAGCGAGGACGCGGAGGCGAGGGTGGACATCACCGCGGCGTGCCTCGCCGTGGTGGAGCTGGAAAGCGGTGTCCGCCTGGACGACGCACTGATGGACAGCCCCTGCTCGGCACTGCCGATGCCTCTGTGACACAGCTCGTCGCCAAGACGGCCACACCCCGCGATCGCCGCGGCGGGGGGTGCGCACCTTGCGTGCGAAGTCATGACCCCTGGCTGATGTAGTCCACTGGGCGCTCAGGGCACTCCAAGCAGACGAACATGTAGAGCGATCCAGCGTCCTGGATCATGAGATCGGTGGGGTTGTGTATATCCGCGTAACCCCGCGTCCCGAACGATGATCAAGACCGAGCGCCAGATCACCAGGGCGCCTGCTGATTGCAAGGTTCGTGCGGGGTCAGCAGCCACCTGGCGAAACAGTTCTCGTCATCCAGCTGGGTTTACCAGGGCACCTTGAGCGCGAACGTCGCGCGCTCCGGTCCAAGATCGACAATGTCGTCGTACTGGTTGCCGCTGAATCCACGCCAGGCGCCGCGCAGTGAAGCGTCGACAGCGAGGAACGGATCGCCGTTCGTCCACAGCCGGCCCAGATGCACCCACGGTTCTCGTATTGGCCCATTGTGCATGCGAGCTTGGCGAAAGCCGCCTGCTGACGTACGTGCGGGAAATGATCTACGCTGGGCGCCCCTCACTGCGATCACATGGCGGCGAACTTGGTTCCGTTATCGGCGATTCCTCCGCGCTGGGCCGTGCCCCTGTTGACTGTGGCGGCTCTGGCGGCTCCCGCTTCACGCACCTTGTGGTGGCACTTTCTTGGAGGGCCGACCTACTCGGCGCACGGCTATGCCTGCCCCTTGAGTGCCGAGCCGTGGACACCCGGAAAGTTCGATTGGCTGATCGAGATCAACTGGGCGACCGTCTCCGCGGAGTTGCACGGCTGGCCCACCGGGGTGATGGCGCTTGGTTTGTGTGCGACGCTCGCTCTTCGCGGCAGGTGGGGGGTGTTCGCCGCATGGGTGACGGTGGTGCTGTTCGTGGTCTTCGCCGGGGTGTTCAGCCTTCCCTACGCTGTTCGGGTCATCTTGGGCGATTGCCGGGAAACGCTTCAGTTCGGTGGCTGGGACATCGTCAGGTTCGGGCCGATGCTGCACTATTTCGTGGGCGCGGTGCTGGTCGCGTTCTTGGCGCTGGTCCGGCGTGCGGAGATGGGCGGCGGTCCCGGTTTCCTGAACGGCAGAGCGACGTCTGCTACGTCGAGGAGGCGCGCAGCGTCGCGGCGACGGCCGTCGCGTGGTCGCGGTCGGCCATGAGCTGACCCTGGTGAACCAGGGGGAAGTGGGTGTTGTAGGCGGCCGTCCTGGCGTCGGGGGACAGGGCGGCGCGTACCGACCTCGCCGCCTGCCAGCGCGGCCGGACCGCCTCCCGCTCCGCTTCGTCCGGAAGGTGATGCCACCTGCAACTCGGGCAGGCCGGCATGCCGGTCGCGTTGTCGAGGGCGAAGATGTTGCGCCTGTCGGCCGGTAAGTCCTGCGGATCCGCCGACGGGCGGCCCATCCACTCGCCGGTGGCCTCGTCGATCGGATGGCCGGTCAGCTCCGACTCGTGACGGCGGATGAGCTCGGCGAGCGGGGAGTCGTGCTCGACCGGCCCCGTCTCGCCCCGTTCGGCCGACGCCAGCGCGGCGACGAGCACCGGGTGGTCGGCCACGCCGGCCAGCGCACACTGGCGGCGGGCTTCGGCGACCGCGGCCCGCCGCCGGCGGTCGGGGGAGGCGTGGTCGATGGCCTCGGCGAGCTCCGGGTTGCAGGCCCGCAGGGCGTGCGAGGCGAGCGGGTCGCCCTGCGGAGGGTCGTTCGGAGCGCGGTCGGTGATGACACCGCCCAGCAGTGGCGCGTCCAGCAGTGCGGGGGTGAACAGCACTCCTGAGATGCGGCTGGCCAGGGCGAGGGCCGCGGGAATGGGGCCGGAGAGGTACTGGAACCCGTCCGCCGGTTCGGGTTCGAGGCCCAGCTCGCGCATGTCCTCGTTCAGCGCGTCGGGGTGGCTGCCCCAGCGCTCCTGGGGCCTCTGCGGGCGAAACGCCGTCCGGATCCGGCCGTCCGCTGCGTGTTCGAAGTCGTGCGATGCCGCGTAGTCGTGGCGCATGACGGAGACGGCCTCACCGCCGTCGCGGGTCAGCTCGCGCAGCGTCTCGCGGCGGGTCCCCTCCCAGCCGCTGTGTTCGAAGGCCACGGTCCAGTCGCCGGCCCGGGTCACCAGCACCATGTCGCAGCAGCCGTCGTTCTCCTCCGTGCGCTCGAAGACCTCCTCGTCGTCCACGACATGGATGTTGACGTCGGCGACGCCGAAGCGCCGGAGGGTCTCGCGCTCGTCCAGGCCGTGGACGAAAGTGACGGTGTAGATCTCCTCATGCCAGTCGTTCTCCCATGCGTAATCCGCAGCCGTGATCTTGCGCACCCGCTTCTCCTCCTTCGTGATCACGGGGAGTGTGGCAGGCGGATCCGACATTCCCGCGTCCGCGAAGACGAGAAGGGCGGATGACGGGTCGCCGGGTGGCCGTCGGCGAAGTCCTCGGCGCGGTCAACCTGCCATGAGGTGATCGGTCGAACCGGTGAGGGCCGGTCGGGCGTAGTGGGCGCGGGACAGGTGTACGCCGGTGGCGCGGGAGGCGAGGGCCAGCGCGCCGGCGACGGGGTTCTCGCCGAAACCGTCGTCGACGTCGTACAGGCCCAGGTCGCGGACGTCCGCGAGCAGCCGATCGGGATCGTCGCCCTCCCGGTAGCGGTAGCCGTACAGGTCGAACGTGGTGATCAGGCGCTCGTTCACCTCGTAGGTGAAGTCCGAGTCCTCGACATTGGCGAACACCGTGGCCACGGCCGTTCCCAACGACAACGGCTCGGCCAGGTTGCTGACGTACTTGGCGGCCCATCCCGTGTCGGCGAGGACGGTCCCGCCCTGAGCGGCGTAGGCGGCGGCGTTGAGGTCGCCGCGGGTGCCGGGGGTGACCTTGATCCGTCGTAGAGCGTCGGCGGGGGACAGGTCACGGACGAACGTGATGCACAAGACGGTGGTGCCGACATCATCGGTCCACCGGTCGCTCAACCAGGCGTAGTCTGCCGGGGTCGCCCCGCCCATGCGCGCTCCTAGATCGTTTCGGGTGGCCGCCAGCCTAGACGGCTCCGGCCTGGGTCCGATCCGGTGCCGGCTTCCGCGTCGAAGGCGGCTCGAAGCGAACCTCGACCGTGTCGACCGGCCGTACCGGCATCCGGTGCGCCAGCCGATGACAGTGATTCGCAAGGACGTGACGGTGCAATATGGGTCATCTCGTCGGGCTCAAGTGGAGTGTCGGTGCGTGGAAGTATGAAATGTCCGGACTGCGGGGTGATGTTGTCCGGGACCGGGCTTCAGGAGCCGGTTTCCCGATGCCCGAGGTGTGCCCTGCCTCTGCAGGGCCCCGTCGCGCATGAGCTCTGGCAGGTGGACCAGGCTCTCGCCACGCTGGGGGATCAGCTCGCCGGACTGCAGGCCCGCCGTGCGGAACTGCTCGGCACCCTACGTGCCGAAGCGGCGCGTCAAGGAGTGGCGGGCGCGGGAGCGGCGGGTCAGCCAGGGGCGGGCGCGGGGGCGGCGGGTCAAGGAGTGGCGGGCGCGGGGGCGGCGGGTCAGCCAGAAGCGGGCGCGGGTGCGGTGCCTCCCTACGCGGGCGCGTTGCCGCCGTATCCAGGGGCGGCGACCGGATTCGGGGTTACCGGCCCCGGCGCGCCGAGGCCGGAGGTCTCCACGGGCGCCGCGAAGAACGTCCTGCTCATCCTCGGTGGTCTGCTGCTGACGGTGGCGGCGGCGGTGTTCACCGTGGTGAGCTGGGGGCAACTGGGCATAGGCGGGCGCGCGGCCGTGCTGGCCGCGTTCACCACGCTGGTGATGCTGGCGCCGGTCGTGCTGATCCGGCGCAGGCTCACCGCGACGGCCGAGACCATGGCCGGGTTCGCGGTCGCGTTGCTGCTGCTCGACGGCTACGCGGCCAGGCGGGTGGGGCTCCTCGGGGTCGACTCCCTCGACGTGTTGCACTACACGGCGGGCGTGTTGGGGCTCACCGCGCTGATCCTGGTGGCCTATGCCCGGGTCACCCGGCTTCGCGGCCCTGCTCCCGTCGCCGTGGTGCTGGCGCAGCCGGTCCTGCCGCTGCTGACCGGAGACTGGTCGGAGACCTGGCTGGTGGCCATGCTGGTGGTCACGGCGGCGCTCGACGTCGTCCTGGTCCGTTACAGCCGGGGAGCGGTGCGGGCGACGGCCGCTTCGACCGGCAGCGGGGTCGCGGTCCTCGCCCTGCTGGGCGGCGTGCCGTACGCGCTGGGATCGCCTTCCGTCGGTCAGGCGCTGGTCAGGTCGGTGCCGCTGGTCGCCTTGGTGCTGCTCGGCGGGTGGGTGACGTGGCTGCTGGCCAGGCATGGCGACGCCGAGAGGGAGATCTGGGCCGCCGCGGTCGCCGTCGGAACCGCGCTCACGCTGATCGCCGTGCCGGCGGCGCTGGCGCAACCGGTGCTGGACGGTCCGGGCACGGACTGGCGTCCCCTGGCCTACCTCGTCCCGGCGCTCGGGGTGGTGCTCGCCGCCGGCCTGCTGCCCTGGCGGCGGGTACGTCCGGCGGTCATGGGCACCGGCTGGCTGGTGGCGCTGCTGACCACGCTGACGGTGCTGCCACGGCTCGTGGTCACCCTGGTGGCGCCGTTCGCCTGGCTGGACGTGTTGTGGACGGGCACCTGGAACGGGCGGGAGTGGCCGCCGTTCGACATGGCGACGCCGGTGGACGTGGTGGTGCTGGCCGTGCCGGCGACCGTCCTCCTGGTGGCAGCCGTGAGAGGCGCCGGCGGGTGGCCGACAGCGGCCGGGCGTGGCGTCGGTGGGTGGTTGGTGAGGGTGGCGACCGCCGGGGCGCTGCTGGCCGGGGCGCTCATGATCGCGGCCGCCCCCCAGGCCTTCGGGATGCCCTACCCGGTCGCGACGGCGGTGCAGGCGGCCCTGGCCGTCGCGCTCGCGGTGACCGCCACCCGCGGCCGCGCGCCCTGGTGGGCGGTGGTCTGCGCGCTCGTCGCCGCCCCCGTCTCGGTACGGGCGGCGGCGTACGCGTTCGGCAGCGAGCCGGCGACGCTGATCGTGCTGCCGATCCTGGCGGCGGCCGCCGCGGTGGCGCTGTCGGCCAGGCTGAAGGAGCTCCGGCTCTGGGGAGTGGGCTTCGCCGCCCTGTTCCTCGGCCTGGAGGCGGTGGCGGCGGGGTTCTCGCTGGGCGCGCGTGTCCAGGTCGCGGTGAGCATCGGGTTCGCCGTGGCCGGGGTGCTGGTGCTGCTCATGTCGATGTGGTCCGGCTCGGCCGGCCGGGTCGGCGGGAACGGCCTCAGGTACGCCGGCGCCGTCCTGCTGCTGCTGGCGTCGTGGCTGCGGCTGGGGGCGGACGAGGTCACCGTCGTCGAGGCGTACACGGTGCCGTGCTCGCTGGTGCTGCTGGGATCCGGCTGGTGGCGGCGGCGCGGCGCGGCGGTCTCGTCGTGGGCCGCCTACGGGACGGGTCTCTCCTTCACGATGCTGCCCAGCCTGGTGGCGGTGTACGCGGACACCGAATGGCGGCGGTCGTTGCTGCTCGGCGTGCTGGCGCTGGCGGTGCTGCTCGCCGGGGTCCGGTTCAAGCTCCAGGCGCCCACGTCGATCGGAGCGGTCGTGGTCGCCGGGGTCGTGGTGCGGGAACTGGCGCCGTACGTGTCGGAGATGTTCCTCGCGGTGCCGCGCTGGGTGCCGATCGCCGTGGGCGGCCTGCTGCTCGTGGTGGTCGGGGCGACGTTCGAGGCCCGCATGCGCGACCTGCGCCGGTTGCGCGACACCCTCGCGACGATGGGCTGACGCCGAGGGCCCGCGGGGGCCGGCTGCGTCCTGCCGGATGTCAGCGGCCGTGTCAGGGCGGCGACGGTGCGGTATCAGAGCGGTCCGCGATGGTTGACCCATGAACGGTTCAGCGATGCGGCCCCAGGGTCGCGAACTGGGCCAAATGCCCGCCCCTCCAGGGGCGGGCGTCGGAGACCACGAGTCGCAGGAGAGCATCATGCAGCAGTTCGACACCACCGCCCCCGTCCGCGTCGTCCTCGACATCCCCGCCGGACGCGTGCAGTTCGTGGCGGAGGACCGGGCCGACACCACGGTCGAGGTCCGGCCCGCGAACGCCTCGAAGAGCCGCGACGTGCAGGCGGCGGAGCAGACCACGGTCGAGTACGCCGACGGCGTCCTGCGGATCGCGAGCGCGGCGAAGAACCAGTACCTCGGCCCGTCCGGGTCGATCGAGGTGACGGTCCAGCTGCCCGCCGGCTCCCGCGTCGAGGCCAAGGCGGCCAGCGCCGAGCTGCGGACCGCCGGGCGTCTCGGCGACGTCGCCTTCGAAGGCGCGTACAGCCGGATCGAGATCGAGGAGGCCGCGAGCCTGCGCCTCACGGCGGTCGACGGCGACGTCGAGGTCGGCCGGCTGGGCGGCCCCGCGGAGATCAGCACCGCACGCGGGGACATCCGGATCGCCGAGGCCGCGGGCGGCAAGGTCGTGCTCCGCACCCAGTCCGGTGACATCACGATCGCCGCCGCCGCCGGCGTCTCGGCGGCCCTGGACGCCGGCACCAGCCACGGCCGCGTCACCAACGCGCTCAAGAACGACGGCACTGTCGAGCTCGACATCCACGCCACCACCTCCAACGGCGACATCACCGCCCGCAGCCTGTGACCCGCGGCTTCCGACCGGAGGGCGGGCCGACCCGCCGAGGCCGCCCTCCGGAAGAAGCCACAGGTCAGAGCGTTCTTGTGGCGGGACTGTGAAACTGTCGGCCCAGCCTGCGCAAGTTCGGGACCTTGCGCCGGCCGCCAGTGTCTACAGCAGGTCAGAGGCCCTTCGGGGCCTCTTCTGCGTTGCAGGGGGTCTCGCCGTCGCGCCGCAGGCGGATCAGCGACCAGGCTCAAAGGTCACCGGAAGATCGTGTGGCACATACGCGCCCGCACCCCCTGGAACCTGGCGCACGGCGAGTGGTGGTGCCTGTGCCCTTTCGCGTGGCGCGGCTTCCTCGCCGCGTGCTTTGCCGCGTGCTTTGCCGCGTGCTTCGCCGCGGTCTTCGGAGGCGCGGCCGGATGGCGCGGTTGGGTGGCCGGTGGCCGAGGTGGCGCGGCCGGGGCCGCCTGCGGGACGGCCGCCTGCGGGACGGCCGCCTTCAGGACGCCCGTCGGCCCGCGGCCCAGGGCTTCCTCCTGCAACCCGCGGCTGACCGTGAAGCCGACGAACACGCCCAGCCCGAGCGCGAGGGCGACCGCGATGACGACGAAGACATGGCTGAAACGTCTGCGAGGGGCGAGCGGAGATCCCCGGAAGAGCGCGGACGGCGGAAGGACGGCCTTGCCGCGTGCCGCGGGCCGGGACGGGGCCGGACGGATGAAGACGGAAGATGGCAGGTCGTTCATGGTCGCCTCCGAGATCACACTCAGATCGTTGCCGTCTGGTCCCGTATGACGCTCGGTGCGAGGACTCCGGTTCGCGAGTTGGCGAATCCTTGGGCAGGTCGGGCCCAGGTCCTGACGCTTCCGCGTGCCTGAGCCCGGGGGCAGGCGGGGCTAAACGCCGACTGATGGGTCGGCTTGGATTCGCGCCCGGACACCAACTCCCTGTCCCGTTTTTCGCCAATTGGGTGCTTTGTCGGTTTTCCGGGTAGGTCAAGCCGCGGCGAGCAGGCGTCGGCGTGTTCGGGGTCTGTCCGCGCGCACTGGACCCAGTGCGGGTCGAGATGGTGAGCGAGCGGAAGGAGCGCTGATCATGTCGAGCAGGTTGCAGATGGCCTTTGCCGTACTCGCCGGGTACTACCTCGGCAGGCGCCACAAGTTGCGCACGGCTGCGGCACTGGCGGCGGCCGGGCTGGCGGGACGCGCCAGCTGCGGCCAGGGTGGTGGCCTACTGGCGCAAGGCGTCAAGGCCCTCGGCTCCAATCCCGAGCTTCAGCGGATGACCGGCCGCCTTCGGGGCGAGCTCATGGAAGTCGGCAAGGCGGCGGCCATTTCGGCGGCCACCAAGCAGATCGACTCCCTGACCCACAAGCTCCAGGAGCGTGGGGAGAAGCCCGGTGCCGCGCAGGGCGAGGAAGCCGAGGCTCAACCCACGAAGCGGCAGGCGCCCGCAGACGAGGAATCCGGCTACGACGAGGACTACGACGAGAACGATCGCTACCAGGAGAACGACGACGAAGAGGAACCGGAGCAGGTCAGACGGAGGCCCGAGGGTCATGAGGGTAACGAGGGTCACAGAGGGCAGCGGCGGACACGTCCTGTCCGGCGGGTCGGCCAGTCACGGAGGTGAGTGCGGTGGCTGAGGCAGCGAAGAGGACGGCGACCGGAAGCGGCGGGGAAGCCTTGGGCAAGGCCGCCGGAACGGCCCGTCGAGCCGGTGAGGCCGCGACGGGCACGGCCGAGGACGTCGCCGGGAAGGCCGGAGACGTCACGGGGAAGGCCGGAGACGTCACCGGAAAGGCAGGGGACGTCGCGGGGAAGGCCGCGGAGGCCGGGCAAGGCGTCGCCGACGGCCTGCCGATGGACCGGCTCGTGCAGTCCGCGCAGGGCCTTCTGCAGGCGGCGGGCACGCGGGTGTTGTCCTCCGCGGGGGACAAGCTCGAAGGCCTGACCGGCCGGCTCACCGATTACGTGGAACACGGCGGAAAGGGCCTGATGAGCGCGGTCACGGGCTCGGACAAGCCCGGCTTCATGAGCGGAGCGCTGAAAGGCGGCCTCACGGGAGGTCTGAAAGGAGGCATCAAGGGGGGCCTCAAGGGGGGACTCAAAGGCATCTGGCAGAAGATCACCGGCCGTGGCGGCGGGAAGGCCGGCCACGCGAAGATCACCAACATCGTCGAGTCGATCGACATCGGTGCGCCCCGGCGCCTGGTGTACGACCAGTGGACCCAGTTCCAGGACTTCCCGACCTTCATGAAGAAGGTCGAGACCATCAACCAGGAGTCCGACGAGGAGCTGT
Source organism: Nonomuraea sp. NPDC005692 (assembly GCF_040631115.1). Taxonomy (NCBI): domain Bacteria; kingdom Bacillati; phylum Actinomycetota; class Actinomycetes; order Streptosporangiales; family Streptosporangiaceae; genus Nonomuraea; species Nonomuraea sp. NPDC005692. The sequence continues at coordinate 382,052 of NZ_JBEXYU010000002.1, forward strand.
CCTGGAAGGCCCAGGTCTTCTGGTCGCACCGGACCTGGAAGGCGCACATCATCGAGCAGATCCCCGACCAGCGGATCATCTGGCGGTCCGAGGGGGCGAAGGGGTATGTCGACGGAGCGGTGACTTTCCATGAGGTCTCGCCTGACCTGACCCGGGTCCTGGTCGTGCTGGAGTACCACCCGCAGGGCCTGTTCGAGCGCACCGGCAACCTGTGGCGCGCCCAGGGCCGGCGCGTACGCCTGGAGCTCAAGCACTTCAGACGGCACGTGATGGCGCACCTGCTGCTGAAGCCCGACGAGCTGGAGGGCTGGCGCGGCGAGATCCGGGACAGCCAGGTCGTCAAGGATCACGAGACCGCCGTCCAGGAGGAGCGGGAGCAGCAGGAAGCCGAGGAGCAGCAGCCCGAGGAGGGCGAGCGGGCGGAAGCGGAACAGCCCGAGGAGGAGCGGCCCGAAGAGGGCGAGCGGGCGGAGGCCGAAGAGCCCGAGGAGGAGTACGAAGAGGAGCCCGAGGAGGAGGAAGAAGAGGAGGAACCCGAGGAAGAAGAAGGGGAGTTCGAGGAGGAAGAGGGAGAGTTCGAGGAGCCCGAAGAGGAAGAAGAAGAGGAAGAGGAGGAGGAAGAGGAGCCCGAGGAGCGTCCCGCGGCTCCGGCCGTGGCGCGGCGTCGCGGCGGAGCGTCCACCCGCCGGTCCGCGGCCGAGCACGACCGCCCGGTACGCCGGCGTCGGATCCGGGCCGAGTAGCCACTCGTCAGGGCCTGTCGCCGAAGGCCCGGCCACCCAGAACCAGGGGGAACGACATGACCGTTCAGCCTGCCGGTCGCGGTACACCGGCCAGCAGCGGCACCGCGGGGACAAGTCTGGCCGACGTCATCGACACCATCCTCGACAAGGGCCTCGTCATCGACGCCTTCGTCCGGGTCTCGCTCGTCGGCATCGAGGTGCTGACGATCGACACCCGGATCGTCGTGGCCAGCGTGGACACGTACCTGCGCTTCGCGGAGGCGGCCAACCGCCTCGACCTTTCGGCCACGGAGAAGGGCCTGCCGGAGGTCGTCGAGGGGGTGACGGCGGCCAGGGCCGTCGGCCAGGCGAGCCAGCCTGACGCCGGGGAGCTGGAGGCCGCCTCCGACGAGCCCGACGAGTTGCAGGAGCTCACGGGTGAGGTCGTGGACCGCGAGGAAGAGCCGCGCCGGGCACGTCGTAGGGAGGATGACTGAGATGTCGCCACACGGAGAGGTCGCCGGGTCCGAGGACGCGTCGCAGGCGAGCATGAACGGCTACGCGTCCTACGTGTACGGGATCGTACCGATGGATGTCGAGGTGGAGCCCGGGACCGAGGGAGTGGGGGACCCCGGGGGGCAGGTGCGGCTGGTGCCGTTCGGCCAGATCGCCGCTCTGGTGAGCGATGTCGAGCCGGACCGCCCGCTCGGCCGGCCGCGGGACCTCCAGACGCACCAGCGGCTGCTCGACCAGACCGCGGCGGAGGTGCCGGTGCTGCCGTTCCGGTTCGGGGCGGTGCTGACGAACTCCGAGGCCGTGGTGGAGGAGCTGCTGAAGCCGTACCACGACCAGTTCGCCGACGCCCTGCAGGAGGTGGAGGGCCGGACGCAGTACGTCGTCAACGGCCGGTACGACGAGCGCGCGATCCTGCGCGAGATCCTGCGGGAGAACGGCGAGGCCGAGAGCCTTCGGCAGCAGATCGCCGGCCGCCCGGAGGACGCGACGCGCAACGAGCGCATGCGGCTCGGCGAGATCATCGAGGGCACGATCGCGGACAAGCGCGAGGCGGACACCGCGACGGTGGTGGACGAGCTCTCGGACCTCTGCGAACAGCTGGCCGTGCGCGAGCCCTCCCACGAACGGGACGCCGCGCACGTGGCCGCGCTGGTGGCGCGCGACCGGCGGGCCGAGTTCGAACAGGCGGTGGACGAGCTGGCCCGCCGCTGGTCGGGCCGCGTCGATCTGCGGCTGCTCGGACCGATGGCGCCGTACGACTTCGTCGGCACGAGCTGACCGCGCCGGCACGGACGCCGACGCCGGGGAGGAGTGAACATCCTTGGGACTGGGGACGTTGCTTTTTGGCTGGCCACTCATGCCGCTCTACGCGGTCGTCAAGCTCGGCGAGCTTATGCGCGACCAGGTCGAGCGGGAGCTGCACGACCCGGCCGTGGTCCGGCGCCGCCTGGAGGAGGTGGAGCAGGCCAGGGCCGACGGCCGGATCTCCGCGGAGGAGGAGGACCGGGCGGTGGAGGAGATCTTGCGGGGGATGGTCGGCTGGTGAGGCGTTAGCGGGGGGCCGCACCAGGAAAGTACGGGGGTGATGTGGTGCCTGCCAGGCAGGAGACCGAGCACAAGCGTGTGCCGGGGACACGGCGCGCGGAGACCGGCGGCGAGGGGCCGCCTCGTACGCGTCCGGCGAACATGTCGGCCGCCGAGGTGGCCGGGGTCGGGTTGCGGATGATGACCGAGCTGACCGGCAAGGAAGCGGAGAGCGTCACGCTGGTCGAGCCGGTCGAGGACGGGTGGGTGGTCGGCGTGGAGATTCTGGAGGACCACCGGATCCCGTCCTCGGGTGACACCCTGGCCCTGTACGAGATCGACCTCGACATGGCGGGCAGCCTCCTGTCCTACCGCCGGGTGCGCCGCTACAAGCGGGGCAGCGGCGATCTCGCCGAGGGCTCGCGGTGAGCGCCAACGTGCGGCCGAGCCCGTACATGCCCGGATCCTCGTACCAGCCGGCCTCCCATGGCGGCCGCGAGTCGGCCAACCTCGGCGACATCCTGGAACGGGTGCTCGACCGGGGCGTGGTGATCGCCGGCGACATCCAGGTGAACCTGCTCGACATCGAGCTGCTGACGATCAAGCTGCGGCTGCTCATCGCCTCGGTCGACACGGCCCGCGAGATGGGCATCGACTGGTGGGAGCACGACCCGTGGCTCACCGGCGACACCCAGGAGCTGGCGAAGGAGAACCGCAAGCTGCGCCGCCGCCTCGCGGCTCTTGAGGAGATGGTGTCCGCCCGGGTGGTGGAAGGCGGCCCCGCGACCGGGCGCGCGCCCGGCCACGTGCCTGAGGCGGTCGAGCGTGGCCACTGACCAGGGCGTCTACCTCTACGCGGTCACCCGCGACGAGGGCGAGGGGCCCGACGGTCTGGCGGGGGTGGCGGGCGCGCCCGTGCGACGTCTCGCGCACCGGGGGCTGGCCGCCTTCCTCAGCACGGTCTCGCTGGCGGAGTTCGGCGAGGAGGCGCTGCGCCGCTCGATGGAGGACCTCGCCTGGCTGGAGGAGACCGCACGCGCCCACCACCGGGTGGTGGAGGCCGTCGCCGCCCTGCGGCCCACGGCGCCGGTGCGGCTGGTCACCGTCTACACGGGCGAGGCGCAGGTGCGGGAGCTTCTCGACGAGCGGCACGAACAGTTCGACGCGGTGCTGGCGCGGGTGGCCGGCCGGCGGGAGTGGGGCGTCAAGGCGTACGCCGTTCCCGGTGGCGCGGAGCCGGTGGCCGACCCGCAGGGCGCGACGCCGGGGGCGGCCTACCTGAACCGCCGCCGGGCCGCCCTGCGTAGCCGGGAGGCCGACTGGCGCCGGGCCGCCGAGCACGCCCGTGAGGTGCACGAGGCGCTGATGGACATCGCCGTCGTCGGCAGATGCCACCGGGCCCAGGACCCGCAGCTGTCCGGACGGCGGGAGCAGATGGTCCTCAACGGCGCCTACCTGGTGGACGACGAACGCGCCGCCGAGTTCGCGCAGGCGATCGAGGACGTCGCCGAGCAGGGGGTCACCGTGGAGCTCGTCGGCCCCTGGGCGCCCTACTCCTTCGCCGCCCTCGACCAGGACGGTGAGGCAGCGTACGGTGACGCCTCCTGAGCCGAGAGGAGGCCGGCTCGCCGCCCAGGGCCGCCTGCCCGAGCAGCGGGTGGCGCTCGTCGACCTGCTGGACCGCCTGCTGGCGGGTGGGGCGGTCGTGACCGGCGACCTCGTGCTGTCCATCTCCGGCATCGACCTCGTACGGATCTCCCTGAGGGCCCTGCTGGTCAGCGTGCGCGAAGGCGACGCGGTCGAAGGAGGGATGCGACATGACGAGCCCGACTGACGGGCAGGCGGCCAGACGCGGCGAGTGGCGGCTGGAGACGGACGCCGACTCGGTGCAGCACGACCTGAGCCGCCTCGTGCTGACGCTGGTCGAGCTGATCCGCCAGCTGGTGGAGCGCCAGTGCGTCCGGCGGATGGACAACGGCGACCTGACCGGGGAGCAGCTGGAGGCAGTGGGGCTGACCCTCATGCGGCTGGAGGAGGCCATGGCCGAGTTGTGCGACCGGTTCGGGCTGTCGCCCGCCGACCTCAACCTCGACCTCGGCCCCCTCGGCACCCTGCTCCCAGCGGACTGACCGTTCGCTCACGCGGCCGAGCGCATCGTCAGCCGGGCGGGCAGGGCGGTGGCCGCCAGAGCCAGCACGGCCGCCGCCCCGACCACCGCCGCGTACGTCCCCACCGGCACGTACGGCACCGCCGAGCCGGTCATCCCCGCCCCGAACGCGGCCAGGGTCACCAGCGCGGCCCCGGTGCCGAGCACGACGGAGGTGGCCACCGCGCCCAGCGTCTCCAGCCGCAGCATGCGCAGCACCTGCCGCCGCGTCGTCCCGGCCAGGCGCAGCGCGCGCATCTCACCCGAGCGGGCCGAGGTGGCCATGGCCAGCGTGTTGACCACGGCGATCGCGGTGAAGGCGATGATCAGGCCCAGCGCCACGAACGTGGCCTGCGGGTTCGACGCGCTCACCTCGGCGGCCCGCGCCCGGTCCAGCACCGACGCCCCGGGCAGCGCCTCGGCCAGGGCGTCCACGGTCAGCCCTGGCGCCTTGACGAGCAGGGAGGCCGCGGGGTCGTCCACGTGGCCCGCCACCAGGTCGTACGGCAACGTCAGGTCGCCGAAGCCCAGCCCGCGGGTGTACACCGCGCTGACCGTCACCGTCGCGGGGGTGCCGTCGCCCAGCGTCAGCTTCAGCGGGTCGCCCACCTCGACGTCCAGCCGTTCGGCGGCGGTCGAGCTGACGGCCACGTCCTTCATGGAGCCGGCGACGATGCCCAGGTCCATCGTGCGTTCGTCGTAGGTGACCGCCTGCGCGCCGTATTTGTCCAGGCCGGCCCGGACGGTCGTGCGCAGCACCCGGGTGACGGCCTCGACGCCGGGGACCTTGGCCGCCTCGGCGGCGGAGACGCCGGTCAGGACGTACTCGGCGCGGGTGCCCGCGTCGGCCTGCTCCTGCGCGGCGTGGCCCATCGTGGTCTGGACGAAGAGGATCGTACAGGTCATCGCGATCATCAGGGTCAGCGGCGACAACACCGAGGCCAGCGCCCCCGAGTTGGCGCGCAGGTTGCGCGCGGCCAGGAAGCCGCCCACCCGGGAGGCCCGCAGCGGGATCGACAGCACCGCCGCGGCCACCCGCGCGACCACCGGGCCGAGCAGCGTCAGCGCGATCGTCCAGACCAGCGCGGTCAGCATCGTCACGGGCGTGGCCGCCGCCTCGGTACGCAGGTTCGACAGGACCACCGTCAGCGTCACCGCGCCGGCCAGGACGATCGGCCCGGCCACCAACCGCCACCGGGCCACCCTGCCGCTGTCCAGCACCGCCTCGCCCAGTGCCTCCACCGGCCGGATCCTGGTCAGCCGGCGGGCCGACACCCGGGCCGCGACCCAGGCGGCGCCGACCGTGGCCAGCAGCGCGGCCAGCGGCGGGAACGGGCTGACCACCAGGCCGAGGTTCGCCGGGACCGTCCCGAGCGAGACGAACTGGGCGCGCAGCCAGAACCCGACCCCGATGCCCGCCGCCGAGCCCAGCACCCCGGCCACGCCGGCGACCAGCAGAGCCTCGCCGCCCACCAGCTTGCGCACCTGCCTGGGGGTGGCCGCCACGGCGCGCAGCAGGGCCAGCTCGCGCTGCCGCTGCTGGATGGACAGCGCGAACGTACCCACCACGGCCAGGATCGCGACCAGCAGCGACGTTCCGGCCAGCGCGCCGCCCATGCTGATCAGCTTGACGCGTGCCTGCTCGGCGTCCAGGAACTCCAGCCTGCCCCGCTCGTCACCCGTGTGGACCACCGCGCCCTCGGGCGCCCGGTCCAGGCCCGGGAACACGCCGACCGCGCTCACCCTGCCGGGGTGACCGGCCAGGCGGCGGGCCTCGGCGGTGCTGAAGAACACGGTGTCCTGGCTCGGGAGCGCCTGCGCGGTGACGCCCACCACGCGGTGTCCGCGCAGCTCGGCGCCCACGTCGAGACCGGCGCGCGCGTCGACGACGATCTCTCCCCCCGACCTGGGCTCGCGTCCCTTCGCGATGGTGAACGGGGTGAGCGCGGCCGACTCCCAGCCGTGCCCGGTGAAGCCGCCGAAGGGGAACGTCACCTCGGGGACCACCTTGTCGGCCCGGATCGCCGCCACGACGGACTCGGGCAGCCAGGCGCGTTCCGTCAGGGGCTTGGCCTTGGTCTTCGTCTCGCCGTCGCCCTTGTCGACGGTCTGGCGCACGTACTGGTCGGCGGCCACGATCGCGGGGGCGCCGGCGTACCGCTCGGGGGCGACGCCGCCGCGCAGGCCGGTCTCCAGCAACATCAGGCACGCGCACACCAGGGCGGCGGCGCACAGCAGCGCGAAGAACGCGCCCGCGAACGCGGCCTTCCTGTGCCGCAACATCCTCAACGCCAAGGTGATCATCGGGTCCACGCTCCCAGCCTGGTCATGCGCTCGGCCACCTTGTCGGCGGTCGGTGCGGTCATCGCGTCCACGATCCGGCCGTCGGCCAGGAACAGCACGGTGTCGGCGTACGAGGCGGCCACCGGGTCGTGCGTCACCATCACCACCGTCTGGCCCAGGCCGTCCACCACCTCGCGCAGCAGCCTCAGCACGTCGCGGGCGGTCATCGTGTCCAGTGCGCCCGTCGGCTCGTCGCCGAACACCACCTCCGGCCTGGTGACCAGCGCCCTGGCGATGGCCACCCGCTGCTGCTGGCCGCCCGAGAGCTGCGCGGGCCGGTGCCCGGTCCGGCCCTCAAGGCCGACCCTGCGCAGGATCTCCGCCAGCCAGGTGCGGTCCACGCGGGCCTTGGCCAGGCGCAGGGGGAGCGTGACGTTCTCGACGACGTCCAGCGCCGGGATCAGGTTGAACGCCTGGAACACGAACCCGATCCGCTGCCTGCGCAGCTCGGTCAGGCTGGTCTCGTCCATGCCCGACAGTTCCGTGCCGCCGAGCCGCACCGAGCCGGACGAGGGCACGTCCAGCCCGGCCGCGCAGTGCAGGAACGTGCTCTTGCCCGACCCCGAGGGGCCCATCACGGCGGTGAACGACCCTTGCGGGATGCCCACCGACACCTCACGCAGGGCCGCGACCGCGCCCTGGCCCTTGCCGTACACCTTGCTCACGGCGTCCAACCGCACCACGTCCGTCATGGGTACAAGCCTGCTGGCCTGCGCGTACACCCACCAGAGACGCGATCACCGATCGCCCATGACGTCTTCACGATCCGGACATCTGGCCATATTTCCCCTACGGCCTGGACGGCGACCAACGAGAAGGGCGATCCCCGGATCTGGGGATCGCCCTTCAGTGGGACCGCCGGCTCACCTCCCGGTCGGCACGCCCGGCTGCTCGGCGGACGTCCGCGGCCGCGGGACCCGGTTGTCACGCAGGTACTCGACCTCGGTACGCAGGTTCGCCAGCAGCTTGGCCGCGATGTCCTGGCTGAAGCCGTTGCGGATGACGAAGCGGATGACGGCGATGTGCTCCAGGTTGGGCGGCAGGTAGTACGTCGGGGCCTGCCAGCCGTGCATCTTCAGCCGCTCGGCCAGGTCGAAGACGGTGAAGCCGTCGAAACCGGGGGCGGTCCGGACGGCGAGCACCGGCAGCTCCGAGCCGTCGGCGATGAGCGAGAGCTCGGGCAGCTTCGCGATCTCGTCGCCGAGGTAGGTCGCGACGTCCCGGCAGGTCTGCTGGACGGCCCGGTAGCCGTCGAAGCCGAGCCGCAGGAAGTTGTAGTACTGGGCGACGACCGGCGCGCCGGAGCGGGAGAAGTTGAGCGTGAAGGTGTCGATGTTGCCGCCGAGCAGGTCGCAGGAGAGCACCAGGTCTTCGGGCAGCGCGTCGGGCTCCTGCCAGACGATCCAGCCGACGCCTGGGTACACCAGGCCGAACTTGTGCCCCGAGGTGTTGATCGACTGCACCCGGGGGAGCCGGAAGTCCCACACCCGGTCGGGCTCCAGGAACGGGGTGATGAAACCGCCCACGGCGGCGTCGACGTGCAGCGGGATCTTCAGGCCGCGCTCGGCCTCCAGCCGGTCGAGCTCGGCCGACATCTGCTCGATCGGGTCGTACTTGCCGCACTGCGTGGAGCCGAGCACGCCGACGACGCCGATGGTGTTCTCGTCGCAGAACTCCCTGAGCCGGGAGGCGGACAGCGTGTAGGCCGGCTCCTCGATCGGGACCCAGCGCGGCTCGACGTCCCAGTACTGGCAGAACTTCGGCCAGCAGGTGTGGACGGCGGTGCCCATCACGAGGTTGGGCCGGTCGACGGGCAGCCCGGCCGCCCGGCGCCGCGCGCGCCACTGGAACTTCATCGCCAGCGCGCCGAGCATGGCCGCCTCGCTGGAGCCGCCCGTGGAACAGCCGACGCTGACGCCGTTTGGATCGTTCCACAGATGGTCGAGCATGTTGACGCAGCGCGCCTCGATGTCGGCCGTCTGCGGGTACTGGTCGTGGTCGACGATGTTGCGGTCGAGGGTCTCGGCGATGAGCTCGCGGGCCTGCGGCTCCATCCAGGTGGTGCAGAAGGTGGCAAGGTTGAGCCGGGCGTTGCCGTCGAGAAGGAGCTCGTCACGGATGAGAGCCTGGGCCGCGCTGGGGTTCATCGGGCTGGCCGGCATCTTGAAGCGGGGCACGCCGCCCTCGGGCACCAGCCCGTTGTAGAGGGGGTTGACATCGAGCGCTTCCTGCCACCGGTCGGATTCGACTCGTCTGAGCATGAGCTTCACCTTCTCGATGAGTCCTGTGATGTCGAGCACTCACAGTAGGCAAGTTTTTACTGTCAGTCAACGCCCGCTTTACCCGCGAGCCGCGGGCCGCGCACCGAGGAGAGTCACTTGACGGGAGAGCCGGTGTTCGTCAGGTTCCAAAGCCCTGCGCCGAACGGCCGCGGGACGTACCCAGGTGTGTTCGGGCTGGTCAACAACCTCGCCGAGCGAGGTCTTCTGTCGGACGAGGAGGAGGCGTTCAGGCGCGAGAACAACGCGTGGTACGAGGCGAACTTCACCGACCCGACGACCGTGGATCCCGACGTCTACCGCCGGGACGTCAACCCGGCGGCGGCGGCCTGGTTCAAGGCGTCGGCCGGTCGGCTCGTCGAGCGGGTGCCGGGGTATCTGGCGATCCTCGCCGCGCACGATGTGGCCTGTGTACGCCTCGAATCGGCTGATCCAGGCAGGATCATCTACGAAGACGACGATCAGGTGGTCGTCGTCCCCTATATGGCCAGCTAGGGCGGGTTGGGTGGGGTGTGTCGGCATAGGGTGGGCGGCCGGATGGTGGCTTATGAGAGGAACGTCCAGTGACGGATGCCGATGTGATCATCGTGGGGGCCGGGCCGACCGGTCTCATGTCGGCGGCGGAGCTGCGGCTGGCCGGGGTGCGGCCGTTGGTGCTGGAGCGGAAGGCGCGGCGCAGGGACGTCCCGAAGGCGGGCGGGCTCGGCGGGCAGATCCTGGAGTTGCTGCGGTACCGGGGCCTGCTGGAACGGTTCGCGGCGGCCTGCACCGAACCGATGCCGGCGCCCAGGTTCCCCTTCGGCGGGGTGCATCTGGACCTCACCCAGCTGGCCGATCCGCCGATGCACGCCCTGCCGCTGCCGCAACAGCTCCTTGAGCGGCTGCTGGAGGAGCGCGCCGGCGAGCTCGGCGTCGACCTGCGCCGCGGCCACGAGGTGGTCGGGGCGAGCCAGGACGACACCGCGGTGACCCTGGACGTACGCGGACCGGACGGCCCCTACCAGGTGACCGCCCGGTACGTGGTGGGATGTGACGGCGCGCGCAGCCGGGTCAGGGAGCTGGCCGGCATCGCCTTCCCCGGCACCGTCTATCCGGAGGTCAACCGGCTGGCCCAGGTCCCCCTGCCCGACGAGGTGACCGTGCTGGGCAACGGTGATCTCGACGTGCCCGGCTTCGGAGCGATCCGCGCCGGTTTCACCCGCACCGAGAGCGGCCTGCTGGGCGTCGGCTCGTCGCCGGACTCCAGGGTCGTCTCGTTCTACACCGCCGAGGACGAGAGCACCGAGTACGACGACGACGTCCCGATGACCGTGCCGGAGCTCCAGGACAGCCTGCGCCGCGTGGTCGGCGTGGACCTGCGGGTGGGGGAGGCGCTGCGGCTGTCGCGGTTCACGTTCAAGGCGCGGCAGGCCGAACGGTACCGGGACGGGCGGATCCTGCTGGCCGGGGACGCGGCTCACCTGTTCCCGGCGACCGGGATCGCGCTCAACGCGGGCATGCTCGACGCGGTCAACCTGGCCTGGAAGCTGGCCGCCGAGGTGCGGGGGTGGGCGCCGTCCGGGTTGCTGGCGACGTACCAGGAGGAACGTCATCCGGCGGGCGCCCGCACCATGCTGCACACGCGCGCCCAGGTGGCGCTGCGGCGCGGCCACGACGCGGCCGCCGAGGCGCTCCGGGAGGTCTTCCAGGAGCTGCTGACGGACGAGCAGCCGCTGCGCCGCATGGGCGCGATGGTGGCCGGCAGCGACATCCGCTACCCGATGCCCGGTTCGCACCATCACCCGCTGGCCGGCGCGTTCGCCCCCGACCTCACCCTGCACACCGGCCAGGGCATGACCGGCGTCGCCGAGCTCATGCACCCCGCGCGGCCCGTCCTGCTCGATCTGGCCGACCGAGCGGACCTGCGCGAGGTCGCGGCCGAGTGGCGGGACCGGGTCGACGTGCACACGGCCAAGACCGACCAGCGCCCGGCCGACGTGCTGCTGATCCGTCCGGACGCGCACGTCGCCTGGGCGGCCGGCCCGGACGAACCGGCCGACACGGCCGCGCCCGCGCTGCGCGAGGCGCTGTCCACCTGGTTCGGCGCCCCCTGAGGACGCGCGATCCGGCCGGGTGCGCAGATTCTCCGGCCCCCATGTCGTGACGGCGGCGCGGCCGATCGTCTTCCAGGTAGAAAGGCTCCGCCGCCCGGCTCGTCGAGCCGCAGGGCGGCGGACCGGAGACCGAGGGAGGACGACGTGAAGTACGTGCTGATGTTCTTCGAGACCGAGCAGTTCGCCAAGGAGCTGGCCGAAATGGGCGAGCTGGAGCAGCGGACGGCCTACGAGGCGGTGGGACGGTGGTTCACCGAGCACGCTGACAAGATCACCCATCACGCCCACCTGGCTCCTGGCCACACCGCGACCACGGTGCAGCTGGGCTCGGGGGACCCGGTGGTCACCGACGGGCCGTTCGTGGAGGGCAAGGAGGTGATCAGCGGGTTCGCCGAGATCGAGGTGGCCGACCTGGACGAGGCCCTGCGGATGGTGCGGTCGTGGCCGGCCTGCCCGCTCGTGGAGATCCGCCCGCTCTCGTGACCGAGCCGGCGCACGGGGAGGTGCTGGCGCGGACGGTGCGCGAGCACGCCGGCCGCCTGGCCGCCTCCCTGGTCTCACTCCTCGGCGACTTCTCCGCGGCCGAGGACCTGGTGCAGGACGCCGTCGAGATCGCGCTGCGCCGCTGGCCGGAGGAGGGGGTGCCGGACCGTCCGGACGCCTGGCTGTTCACCGTGGCCCGGCGGCGCGGCCTGGACGTGCTGCGGCGCGAGTCGAACTACCGGGCCAAGCTCGCCCGCCTCACCTGGCCGGAGCCCGCCGTGCGGGACGACCGGCTGCGGTTGATCTTCACCTGCTGCCATCCGGCGCTGTCGCGTGCGGCGCAGATCGCGCTCACGCTGCGCGTGGTGTGCGGGCTCGGCACGGCGCAGATCGCGGCGGCGTTCGTCGTGCCGGAGGCGACGGTGGCGCAGCGGATCACCCGAGCGAAGCGGAAGATCGGCGAGGCCGGGATCCCGTACCGGGTGCCGTCGCAGGAGGAGCTGCCGGAGCGCCTGGGCGAGGTGCTGGCGGTGGTATATCTGCTGTTCAACGAGGGGTACCTGGCCAGCACGGCGGACCGGGCGCAGGCGCCCGACCTGGTCGTGGAGGCCGAATGGCTGGCCGCGCTGCTGGTGAACCTGATGCCGGGGGAGCCCGAGGCGGCCGGGCTGCTGGCGCTGATCCGGCTGCACCGGGCGCGCGGCGCGGCCCGCTTCGACCCCGGCGGACGGTTGGTGCTCCTCGCCGACCAGGACCGCGGCCTGTGGGACCGGCGGGCGATCGAGGAGGCGAGCGCGTTGCTCACGCGTGCCGCCAGGGCTGGGCGGCGGCCCGGCCCGTACCAGGTGCAGGCGGCGATCGTGGCCTGTCACGCCGAGGCCGGGACCTTCGCCGAGACCGACTGGGCGCAGATCCTGGTGCTGTACGACATGCTGCTGTTCCTGGCGCCCTCGCCGGTGACCCGGCTGCACCGGGCCGTCGCGCTGCGCTACGGACAGGGGCCTGAGGCGGCGCTCGCCGAGCTGCGCGAGCTGGGGCCGGCGTTGGAGCGGTACGCGCTGTTCCACGCCACCCGGGCCGAGCTGCTGCGAGCCCTGGGCAGCCGGGACGAGGCCCGTTCGGCCGACGAGAGGGCGCTGGAACTGACCCTCAACCCGGCCCAGCAGGCACTCCTGGAAGCCCGTCTGCGCTGGGACTGACCCCTGGCGGCCGTCGGGTCCGAGCCGTCGCGCGAGCGCCCGCGTTCACCTCGAAGACGGGCGCCCACCTGGCCCTCGGTCCCGACACGTCGTCCGGCCCTCGTGCCAGTCCTCGTGGGCGAGGGGGTGACGGGCCTCGATGAAGCCGTGGATGTCGGTGCTCATGGGGAGAGGGTAGGAAGTGACGCCTCCGGTCAGGGGCGGTTCATGTGGAGGTGCAGGTCGCGCAGCAGGCAGACCTCCGACAGGTGGTGGATGAGCTCGCGGTGGACGTGCAGGACCAGGTCGGCCATGGGGGCCTCCGGGTAGGGCTCCGCGTCGCCCATGGGCAGGCGCAGGCCGGCCTCGCCGAGGTCCCGCACGCCCGCCAGCCACCGTTCGGCCTGCGTGTCGAGCTGGTCGAGCGCCGCGGCCGCGCCGCCGGCGTACTCCCAGGTCTCGTACGAGGCCGGCGGCGCCCCGAAGTGGACGGCGTTGCGGACGGCCAGCACGCCGACGATGACGTGGCCGAGCCGCCAGGCGATCGTGGTGAAGGGCGGCGGCACCGGCTGGGGGAAGGCGAAGTCGATCGTGTAGCCACCCGCGCCGGCCTGCACGGGCGCCGTGGAGGTGCCGCGCGGCCGTACGCTCCAGGCGTCCGGCACCGGTGACCAGAAGTACTCCTCGTCGGTCAGACCGTCGAGCCGGGCCCGGAGCTGGTGGTTCCAGTGGAACTCCCACTGCTCGCGCAACGTGCGGTTCCAGTCGAGTGTGTGTGCGTCCATGGATCACACGATCACTCCACTGGCGGACAGGATCGGTCCGCTTTCTGGCAAGGTGGCGGCATGGACGAGACGGGCGGCGAGGAGCGGGGCACGACCGAGCGGGTGCTGACCCTGCTCGGCCTGTTGCAGCAGCGTCAGGTCTGGACCGGCCCCGAGCTGGCCGGACGGCTCGGCGTCACGTCGCGCACGGTACGCCGTGACGTGGAACGGCTGCGCGCGCTCGGCTACCAGGTGCACGCCAGCCAGGGCATCGGCGGCGGCTACCGGCTCGGCCCCGGCCAGGACCTGCCGCCGCTGCTGCTCGACGACGAGGAGGCGATCGCCACCGCCGTGTCGCTGCTCGCCGGGGCGGACAGCGCGGTCGCGGGCGCGGGCGACGCCGCGATCCGGGCGCTGGCCAAGCTCGACACGGTGCTGCCCGCCCGGCTCCGGCACGAGGTGCGCGCGCTGTCCGGGGCGGTGGAGTCGTTCGGCGGAGGGCGTGCGCCGGTCGATCCCGAGGTGCTCATGACGCTGGCCAGGGCCTGCCGGGACGAGGTCGAGGCCGGCTTCGACTACCCGTCAGGAGGGCGGGTGGGGCGGCGGCGGGTCGAGCCGTACCGGCTGGTGACCTCCGACCGGCGCTGGTACCTGCTCGCCTACGACCTCGACCGGGACGACTGGCGCAGCTTCCGGGTGGACCGGATGGCCGAGGTGGCCGCGCGCACCTTCCGGTTCCGGCCGCGGCCGGCGCCCGACGCGGCGGCGTACGTGCAGGAGGGCGTGGCGAGCCGGGCCTATCCGCACCAGGCGCGCTTCCTCCTGCACGCCCCGGCCGCCACGGTACGCGCGCAGGTCCCGGCGTCGGCGGCCGTCGTGCGGGAGCGGGGGAGCGACCGGTGCGAGCTGGTCAGCGGCTCGGGCAGCCTCGACTACGTGCTCATGCACGTGGTCGCGCTGGGCCACGACTTCGAGGTGCTCGACCCGCCGGAGCTGAGGGAACGCTGCCAGGAACTGGCCCGCAGGCTGTCGTCGGCCGGGGCGGTCAGGCCGTCGGAGTGACGGGGGCGGTGTCCAGGGTGAAGGTCTCGACGATCTCGGTGCAGGTGCCGTGCTCGCCCATCACGCACAGCGCGAGGGTCCGGTAGGCGGCGGTGAAGGCCGACGGCGCGGCAAGGAGGCCCAGGTCGAGCGGGTGGTCCCGCTGCTGGAGCCGGGTGAGGGTGATGTGCGGGCGGAACAGGTCGCCGATCTCGTCGTAGCCGTAGAGGTCGAGGTTGGCGCGGGCGTTGGGCGGCGCGGTGAGCCGGTGGTCGGCCAGCACGCGGCCGACCGGGTCGCGGTGGCGCAGGCCCGTGCGCAACGGGTTGAGCGCGGCGACGACGTCCTCCTGGAGGCGGGTGATCGCGTCCGTCTTGCGGAAGAACAGCTCGACCATGCCGTGCTCGTTGGCGGCGAAGGACTCGCCTTCCAGGAGCGTCGCGGAGGTGCGCCGGCTGAGGTCGCGCAGCAGCGCGACGGCCTTCTCGAGCTGGTCGGGGGTGAAATTGGCCATGTAGAGCGAGATGTGCGGGTAGAGGCCGTCCTCGCGCAGGACGAACTCGGTCGCGGCGGCCTCCGCGCAACGCCGGCTCAGGCGCACGGCCTCGGCGTTGACGTCGTGCGGCGGCAACAGGACAACGTCGTAGACCGGGAGATCGCCCATAGGGGATGAGTGTAGGACGGACCGGGGGCGGTGCGCGCGGGCGGCCTGCCGCCGCAGGGCCAGGCGTACGGCCGGGAACGCGTAGGCGGCCAGCGGCACCAGCAGGAACACCACCCCGGCCGCGCGCTGGTCGGCCAGCGGGTCGGGCACCCCGGGCGGGGCCGCCAGGGCGAACCAGTCCGCCGCGACGGCCGGGCCCACCAGCAGGTACGTCCCCAACCCGAGGTACGCGACGGCGGCCACCGCCAGCACTCGGACCCGCGCGGCCCACGGGAACGGCCTGGGCAGCGGGTCGAGGTCGAGCACCACCCAGGCGACCAGCAGGCCCACACCGGCGGACACGGCCATGGTGACCAGGTGGGGCGCGTACCCGGCGAGCGACCAGGGCAGCCACGGCGTGCCGTACAGCAGCAGGAGCAGCACCGGGACGGCGGCCGTCAGCAGCGCGGGACGGGTGAGGCGCCGCCCGGGGGCGCGGTCGCCGAGCGGGCCGTACTGGGAGCCGGGGCCGGTGGCCCGCGCGGCCAGGGTGAGCGGCGCGCCCGCGCACAGCAGGAGCGGCGCGACGACGGCGAGCACGACGTGCTGCAGGGCCTGGGCCGACGACATCGCCCGCGCGTACCCGCCCACGCCGCCGAACAGCGCGACCGCGGCCAGGGCCAGCCCGGCGTGCCAGGAGAGCGTGCGCAGGACCGGCCAGCCGGGCACCCGGCGCAGACCGGCCAGGTAACCGGCGGCGGGCAACGCCAGCAGCAGCAGGACGAGCGGGTCGAAGCGCACCTCGCTGAGGAGGGCGCCGGGCGAGAAGGGCGCGAGGGCGTACTCCAGGACGGGATGGTCGTGCCCGCCGCCCGCGCCGGGCGGCGGCGGGGTGCGCGAGAGGCCGACGGCCAGCCCGGTCGCCGCCACCATCACGGCCACCTCGCCCGCGGCCAGCCGGACGAACGTGCCCCGCACCCCCCGGTCGGCCACACCGGCGACGGTACGCAGACGGTGCCGCCGGCCGAACCAGGCCAGCACCGCCAGGGCGGCGACCTTGGCCAGCAGGAGCAGGCCGTACCGGCTCAGCCACAGGTCGGACAGGGTGTCGAGGCGCACCCAGGCGCTGACCAGGCCGGAGAGGGCCACCGCGGCGAAGCAGCACAGCGCGATCGTGCTGAAGCGGGGCAGCACGACCCGCAGGTCGGCCGAGCGCCGGAAGTGCAGCAGCACCGCGGCCAGGCCGCCCACCCACACCGACACCCCCAGCAGGTGGGCCATCAGCGCGGACACGGCGATGTCGTGGTCGGCCGCCGAGGCGGCATGGCCCACGTAGGCGGGCGGCAGCAGCCCGAACGCCGCCACGGCCATCGGCACCCAGGCGGGCACCCGGCGCACGAGCGTGGCCACCGCCACCGCGAACGTCGTGACCAGCACCACCAGGAGCGCCTGCGTCTGCGGGAGCGAGGTGCCGAAGTCGAGCATGCCGGGCTCGGCGAGCAGGTTCTGCACCGGCATCGGGATGAAGCTGGACAGGGTGAACAGGTAACCGGCCAGGGCGGCGACCGCCCACCCCAGCGCCCACCAGCCCGCCGCGCGCAGGCACCGCGCCGACTCCGGCGAGCCGGCCGGGGCGAGCACGGACGCCGCCAGCAACGTCCCCACGCACGCCACCGCGCACAGGTCGAGGGCCAGGCGGGCCAGCGGCAGCCCCCAGTCGGTGACCGGACCGGCGGTGGGCAGCCCGAAGACCTCCACCGTGCCGGCGCCGCCGCCGAAGCGCAGCGCCGCGACCAGCACCAGGACGCCCACGCCGACCGCGAACACGGCGTACGTCCGGGCAGAAGCTCTCATAGCCGACCCGCCACGTCGTCGGAGGCCAGGAACCCGGCCGCGCCGCCCGGGGCGGGCGCGGTCCCCACATGCTCCCACAGGGCCTTCGGCCGGGCCAGGCGCGAGCGACGTCTGCTTCCAGCGCATACGCGGAGATACGCGCCCCCGCCGCCCGCGGTTCAGCAGGTCAGGGATGGAGGCCCAGAAGGGTGACGGCCTGTTCGCGCATCTCGACCTTGCGGATCTTGCCGGTGACCGTCATCGGGAACCCGTTGACCAGGTGCACGTAGCGGGGGACCTTGTAGTGGGCCAGACGGCCGGAGCAGAAGTTCCTGATCGCCTCGGCGGTCAGCGGCTCGGTGCCGGGGCGCATGACGATCCAGGCCATCAGCTCCTCGCCGTACTTCTCGTCCGGCACGCCGATCACCTGGACGTCGGCGATGTCGGGATGCGTGTAGAGGTACTCCTCGACCTCGCGCGGATAGACGTTCTCGCCGCCCCGGATGACCATGTCCTTGATCCGGCCGACGATGTTGACGTAGCCCTCGGCGTCCATGGTGGCCAGGTCGCCGGTGTGCATCCAGCGGGCCTCGTCGATCGACTCGGCCGTCTTGTCCGGCTCGTTCCAGTAGCCGAGCATCACCGAGTAGCCGCGGGTGCACAGCTCGCCCGGCTCGCCCCGGGGCACCGCGAGCCCGGTCTCCGGGTGCACGATCTTCACCTCCAGGTGCGGCATCACCTGGCCGACCGTTTCGGTGCGCCGGACCAGCCCGTCGTCGCGGCGGGTCATCGTCGACACGGGTGACGTCTCGGTCATGCCGTAGCAGATCGCCACCTCGCTCATGTGCATCTCACCGATCACCCGCTTCATCACCTCGACCGGGCACGGCGAGCCCGCCATGATGCCGGTGCGCAGCGACGACAGGTCGAAGTCGGCGAAGCGCGGATGGCCCAGCTCGGCGATGAACATCGTCGGCACGCCGTACAGGGAGGTGCACCGCTCGCTCTCCACGGCCCGCAGCGTGGCCTCGGGGTCGAAGCCGGGCGTGGGCAGCACCACGCAGGCGCCGTGCGAGGTCGCGCCCAGGTTGCCCATGACCATGCCGAAGCAGTGGTAGAGCGGCACCGGCAGGCAGACCCGGTCGTCCTCGGTGTAGCCGACGCCCTCGCCGACGAAGTAGCCGTTGTTGAGGATGTTGTGGTGCGACAGCGTCGCGCCCTTGGGGAAGCCGGTCGTGCCCGAGGTGTACTGGATGTTGATCGGGTCGTCGAAGGACAGCGTGGCCGCCCGTACGCGCAGCGCGGCGGGGTCGGCGCGGCGGCCGGTCTCGACCAGCTCGTCCCAGCCGGGCTCGCCGATGAACACCACCTGCGTGAAGCCGATCTCGGCGAGCATCGCGCGGTAGTCGCTCGTCTTGTGCTCGACGGCGCTGACCAGCAGCCGCATGCCCGACTGGCGGACCACGTAGTCCAGCTCGTGGGCGCGGTAGGCCGGGTTGATGTTGACCAGGATCGCGCCGATCTTGGCGGTGGCGTACTGCGTCAGCACCCATTCGGCGCAGTTGGGGGCCCAGATGCCGACCCGGTCGCCCTTGGCGATGCCCCTGGCCAGCAGGCCGAGCGCCACCTCGTTCACCGCGGCGTCGAACTCGGCGTACGTCCAGCGCCGCCCGCTCGCCATCTCGACCAGCGCCTCGCGGCCGGCGTACCGGGCCGCGGCGCGTTCCAGGTTCTCCCCGATCGTCTCGCCCAGCAGGGGGAGCGCGGAGACGCCGGACGCGTAGGAGAGCAGTGAGTCACCCATGCCCGAAGCATCCGCCAGGGCGGTGAGGCACGCTACCCCCGTTCAGGGGTAGCCGCGGGACGCCGGCCGCGTGCCATGCTGGTGACATGGCGGTGACACATCTTCCGTCGAGTGCCCTGGCCCCGCAGGCCGCCGTGCTCCTGCGGGCCGCCCTCACCCGGATGCGGCACGTCGTCGGGCTGCCCGTCCTGTTCGGCGGCGCGGTCTCGGCCCCGGGCGGCGCCGTGCGGCTCACCGAGCTGACGGGGGTCCGCACGGACGTGCTGCGCGGGCTCGCCATCCACACCGGCAGCGGCCTGGGCGGCCGGGTCCTGGTCACCGCCCGGCCGGGCAGCGTCGAGGACTACGTCACCGACTCCCGCATCAGCCACGAATACGACCGGCCGGTGGCGGCGGAGGGCCTGCGGGCGATCGCGGCCGTCCCCGTCGTGGTGGGCGAGACGGTCTACGGGCTGCTCTACGGCGGCGTCCGCGAGCCGCTGCCGCTCGGCACCCGCGTCCTCGACGGCATGCACCAGATCGCCGCCCGGCTCGGCGTCGAGCTGGCCGTACGCGCGGAGGTGGAGCGGCGGGTGGCCGCGCTGGAGACGGCCGCGATCACCGGCGCCGCCCGCGAACGGCCCGCCGGCCCCGAATGGGAGCAGCTGCGCGAGGCGCACGCCGAGCTGCGCTCGATCGCCCAGGAGGTCGCCGACCCGGTCCTGCGCGAGCGGCTGCAGGGCGTCTGCGACCGGCTGACCGCGCCGAACGGCGGCGCCGTCCCGGCCAACCCGCTCTCGCCCCGGGAGCTCGACGTGCTCTCCCTGGTCGCGGTCGGCTGCGGCAACGCCGAGGTCGGCCGGCGGCTCGACCTGAAGCCGGAGACGGTCAAGAGCTACCTGCGCAGCGCGATGCGCAAGCTCGGCACCCACACCCGGATGGAGAGCGTGGTCTCGGCCAGGCGCGCCGGCTACCTCCCCTGACACCGGCGGATTTACCAACTACGGACGATGCCCGTCGGCGCCGTCGACCGGTTCCGGGTAGGCCCCCACCATGACTGCTTGGACGAACGACGAACTCGACCGGATCGCCGCCGCCGAGGAGCTGCAGATCGCGTCCCTGCGCGGCGACGGCGAGCTGCGCCGCCCGGTGACGATCTGGGTCGTCCGCCTCGGCGACGACCTGTACGTCCGGGCCGTGAACGGGCGGGACGGCACCTGGTTCCGCGGCGCCCAGGAGCGCGGACGCGGCCGGATCCAGGCCGGGGGCGTCGACAAGGGCGTCACGTTCGCCGACGCCGACCAGGAGCTCAACGACCGGATCGACGCCGCGTACCGGGCCAAGTACCGCCACTACTCGGAGAGCATCGTGGACTCGGTGCTCAGCGGGCAGGCGCGGGCCGCCACGATCAGGCTCGTGCCGCGCTCCTGACCGGCCCGGCAACGAGAGGTCCGAAGGCCGCCAGCACCCGGCCCTCACCGGCGGCGACAGTGGGACGCATGAACACTGTCGTGGATCAGCACGTCCGCATTGAACCCAACATCCTCTACTTCGGCACCCCCGTCGTCCTGATCTCGACCGTGAACGAGGACGGCACCCCCAACCTCGCCCCCATGTCGTCGGCCTTCTGGCTGGGCTGGCGCGGCCTGCTGGGCCTCGGGGCCAGGTCGAAGACGTCCCAGAATCTCGTGCGGACCGGCGAAGGCGTGCTCAACCTGCCGTCCGACGCCCTCGCCCCCCAGGTGGACCGGCTGGCGCTGACCACCGGGAGCGACCCGGTCCCCGAGCGGAAGTGGCAGCGCGGCTACCGGTTCGTGCCGGACAAGTTCCAGCGGGCCGGGCTGACCGCCGTCCCGTCGGAGACGGTGGCCGCGCCCCGGGTGGCCGAGTGCCCGGTCGCCATGGAGGTCGTGGTGGAGGAGACGCATCCGGTCGGCGACGGCGGGGTGCTCGCGTTCGAGGTGCGGGTGCAGCGGGTCTGGGTGCACGAGGACATCCGCATGAAGGGCACCGACGACCACATCGACCCCGACGCCTGGCGTCCGCTCATCATGAGCTTCCAGAAGCTGTACGGCCTGGGCCCGCAGGTGCACCCGTCCACCCTGGCGAGCATCCCGGAGCGGCACTACCGCAGCGCCGACCTCGAACGCGCGCGCACCCTCTAGAGGCGTTCCAGCAGCGGCAGCCAGGTGCGGTGGGCGCACAGCTCCTTGATCCGCGCCCGGGGCAGCCACTCCGCGCCCGTGCTCTCCGACCCGGCCGGCGGCGCGGTCGCGGCGCCGGGCGCCGCCAGCCGGGCCCGGAACATCACCATGTACGTCAGCGGCGCGTAGCGGTAACCGGCGGGAGCCGGGCGCAGCAGCTCGATGCGCTGCCACGCGAACACCGACAGGGCCGACGGCTCCAGGAGCAGGCCGGTCTCCTCCTGGAGTTCCCGGACCGCGGCCTCGGAGGCGCTCTCACCGGCCTCCAGGTGGCCGCCCGGCACGTCCCAGCCGCGTCCTGGCCGGTCGACGCAGGTGAGCAGGGTCCTGCCGGTGCTGTCGGAGACGAACACGAACGCCGAGGTCGTGCCGTCGGCGGGCGGGAGGTCCGGGGAGAGGATCACGTCGAGGCGGTGCTCGACGGGGATCCACGGCACGGTGCGGGAGGCCATCACACGGGTCATGCCTCCATTTCACACGCCCTTGCGCATGGCCCGGTTGCCCAGGTACAGGCCGATCGCGGCGACCAGGCAGGCCGACGCGGTGCCGTACAGGACGGAGGGGTTCGCGAGGTCGCCGGAGAACAACGCGCGCTGGCCCTCGACGATGTACGTGACCGGGTTCGCCGTGCCGACGGCGCGCAGCCACCCCGGCGCGGTGTCCAGGGGGAGCAGCACGCCCGACAGCAGCAGCAGGGGGAACAGGATCGACTGGCTGACGATGTAGAACAGCGTCCCGCCGGGCGCCGACCGGATGGCGAGGACGAACGAGAACGCCCCCAGCCCCACCCCGAAGACCGTGAGCTGCGCCAGCCCCGCCAGGACGCCCGCCGGATACAGCTCGAACCCCAGCGGGACGGCGAGCACGATGATCAGCACGGCCTGGGCCAGCAGGACGACCATCGCCTTCATCGCCCGGCCCACCAGCATCGCCGTCCGGTTCAGCGGCGTGACCAGCATGCGTTCCAGCGAGCCGCCGATCAGCTCGACCAGCAGCGTGTAACCGGCCGACATCGGCCCGGTCAGGCACATCATGACCAGGATGCCCGGCACGAACCACTGCCACGACGAGCCCACGGCGCCGTCCAGCAGCGCGCCGAACAGGAACAGGAACAGCAGCGGCTGGCCCATCTCGAACAGCAACGCGACCGGCTCGCGCAGGACCGGCCGGAACTCGCGGGTGAAGACGGTGGTGGTGTCACGCAGGAAGGTCGTCATCGGTGAGGCTTCTCCCGGTGAGGGTGAGGAACACGTCGTCAAGGGTGGGGCGCGCGGTCTCGGCGGCGGTCACCTTGATCCCGGCGGCGTCGAGCGCCCGCAGGCAGCCGGGGAGCGCGGCGGGCGCGTTCGCCACCCGCAGGCGCACGGTGACGCCCTCGGCCTGGCCGCCGGTCAGCTCGGCGGCCCTGGCGGCGTCCTGGCCGGTGTCCGTGGTGACCGTGATGGTGTCGCCGGCCAGGTCGTTCTTGAGCTGCTCGGCCGTGCCGTCGGCGATGATCGTGCCGTTGTCGATGATCATCACCCGTTCGGCCATGTTGTCGGCCTCCTCCAGGTAATGGGTGGTGAGGAAGATCGTGGTGCCGTACGCCTCGCGCAGGCGCAGGATGTGCCGCCAGATG
Source organism: Nonomuraea sp. NPDC005692 (assembly GCF_040631115.1). NCBI lineage: Bacteria > Bacillati > Actinomycetota > Actinomycetes > Streptosporangiales > Streptosporangiaceae > Nonomuraea > Nonomuraea sp. NPDC005692. The sequence goes on from NZ_JBEXYU010000002.1 coordinate 404,721, forward strand.
TCGGCGCGGCTCTTGGGGTCGAGGCCGGTCGAGGGCTCGTCGAGGAAGAGCAGGTCGGGGCGGTGGATGAGGCCGAGTGCGATGTCCAGGCGGCGGCGCTGGCCGCCGGAGAGCGTGCCCGGCCTGCGGCCGGCCAGGTCGTCCAGGTCGAGCAGGCGCATCAGCTCGCCGGCCCGCGCGACGGCGTCGGAGACGGTCAGGCCGTAGCAGCGGCCCTGCGTGACGAGCTCGTCCCGGACGCGGAAGCTCTCGCCCGCGCTGTTCTTCTGGCCGACGTAACCGATGCGGGAGCGCACGCCGGCCGGGTCGCGGGCCACGTCGTGCCCGGCGACGACGGCGGTGCCGGAGGTGGGCGGGAGGAGGGTCGTGAGCAGGCGGAGGGTGGTGGACTTGCCGGCGCCGTTGGGGCCGAGGAAGGCGACGAGCCGGCCGGGTTCGACGTCGAGGTCGATGCCGCGTACGGCTTCGACGGTCTCTTTCTTCATTTTGAACACTCGGGTGAGGCCCCGGGTGTGGATCATGGGTGGTGCCTCCTGGGCATGGCGAAGAAACCCCTGGTCAGGGGCCCTTTCGGGGATCGGTTCAGTCTGAGCCGGGTGATATCGATTTGGCAAACGCGAATGTGACGTTCATATACGGCCCTGACCTGCGGAAACGATGTCCGCGGAGGTGGCTGGGGAAGGCGGATTTCCGGGCCTCGACATGGGGTTTCGCGCGTTTTCGCGAAGAGGCGTGATATTTCCGTGCTTGCGGCCTATGTGGTGGCTCCGCGATGATCTCGGGCGTGAAACGCTTGTGGTTGATTGCGGTAATTGCCGCTGTCGGCATGACGGGGGTCGCAGAGGCGGCGGACGGTGTTCCCGGTGTCGACGTCAGCAACTGGACGGGCGACGTGGACTGGGCGAGCGTGGCCTCCGGCGGCGGCAAGTTCGCGTTCGTGCAGGCCACCGAGGGCACGAACTACCGCAACCCACGGTTCGACGCGCAGTTCGGCGGGGCCGCGACGGCCGGGCTCCTGCGCGGCGCCTATCACTTTGCGCAACCGCATGAATCCGATGGGGCAGCGCAGGCCGACTATTTCCTGCAGAACGGCGGAAACTGGACCAGCGACGGTCAAACGCTGCCCGGGGTCCTCGATATCGAGGACAACCCGTACAAGGACAAGAACGGCAAGAACAACTGTTACGACCTGTCCGCCGAGGACATGGTCACCTGGATCAAGGACTTCACCAAGAAGTACCGGCAGCGGACCGGCCGGGACGCGATCATCTACACCACCACGAGCTGGTGGCAGACCTGCACGGGCAACTCCGGCGCGTTCAAGGCCAACCCGCTCTGGCTGGCCCGCTGGGGGAGCGACCCCGGCGAGCTGCCGAAGAGCTGGAAGCGGCACACGTTCTGGCAGTCGGCGGAGAAGGGCTCGCTGGTCGGCGGCCAGAACTCCTTCAACGGCTCGGAGTCCCAGCTCAGGTCGCTGGCCAACCCGCCCGCCCGGGTGTCGGTCTCCGGCCTGGTCAAGGGCAGGAAGCTCTACCGGGTCACGATCACGAACACCGGCCCGCACCCCGTCGAGGACATCGTGGTCTCCGGGCGCGCGTACGGCGGGCAGAAGGTGGTCAAGGCCCCCGGGTGCAAGTTCAGCGGCACGGCGGTGCGCTGCGTGGTCGGCAAGCTGGAGCGGGGCCAGAAGGCCGCCTTCACCTTCACCACCAAGCCGAAGCCGAAGGGCCAGGTCGGGATGGTCGTCGAGGTAGGAACGGTCACACTTAACCTCAAAAGCTGATAAATCGCGATAGGTAGGATAAAACCCGGAATCTCGGCTTAAGGGAGAAACGGGTGGCGCGGCGGCGGCTGGTCCTGGTGGTGACCGCCCTGGTCGTCCTGCTGGTGGGCACGGCGTCCATGCCGTTGTCGACGTTCGTGCCGTCCAGGATCGTGCGCCTCGCGTACGAGATCGAGCGGTACGACATCACGTACTCGTGGGGTGGTGGCCACGGCGAGCGGCCCGGCCCCACGAAGGGCACCTGCCTGGGCTACAGCGGCCGGATCAAGCCCTGCCCGGCCGCGCGCACCCGCGGCCTCGACTGCTCCGGCCTGGCCCGCTGGGTCTACGCCCTGGCCAACGGAAGGGACGTGCTCGGCCCCGGCAACACCGACGACCACGTACGCAGGATGCGGCCCGTCGAGCGGGGCCTGCCGGGCGACTTAGTCTTCTTCGGAAAAATCACGAAAAATAAGATCAAGACGCATCATGTGGGCATCTATCTGGGTCGTGGGAAGATGATGAACGCACCTGAGACGGGGGCTTCGGTGCGCATTGACGATATCGGGCGAAGATCTGACTTCGCGGGCTTCTACCGGTACTGAAAGCGGGCGCTACCGGTACTGAAAAGGGTGCCATGCTCCAGTTACACCTCCTTGGACCGCTCCACGCCACCATGGCCGGCCGCCGGCTCGACCTCGGCTCCGCCAGGCAGCGCGCCGTGCTCGCCCGCCTGGTCGCCGCCGACGGCCAGCTCGTCTCGACCGACCGGTTCATCGAGGACCTGTGGCAGGGGCAGCCGCCGCCCAAGGCGCTGGCCGCGCTCCAGGTCTACGTCTCGAACCTGCGCCGCGTCCTCGAACCCGACCGGCCGCCGCGCGCCCCCGCCGGAGTGATCGTCAGCGCCCCGCCCGGCTACCGGCTCTGCCTGCCCGACGAGGCCGTGGACGCCTGGCGGCTGCCCGGCCTCATCGACGCGGCCGGCGCGGCACTCAAGCGGGGCGCAGGCAGCGTCGCCCACGACCTGCTCGACCAGGCGCTCGGCCTGTGGACGGGCCCCGCCTACGCCGAGTTCACCGAGGAGTGGGCCGCGCCCGAGGCGGCCAGGATGGCCGAGCTCAGGCTCGTCGCCGTCGAGTACCGCGCCGAGGCCGCGCTGCTGATGGGCCGCCACGCCGAGGCCGTGCCGGAGCTGCGCGCCCACGCCGACGCCCATCCCCTGCGCGAGAACGCCGTCCGCCTGCTGGCCCTGGCCCTCTACCGGTCCGGCAGCCAGGCCGAGGCGCTGGCCGTGCTGCGCCAGGCCCGCGAGAACCTGGCCGAGGAGCTCGGCGTCGATCCCGGCCCGGCCCTGCGCGCGCTCGAACAGGACATCCTCCGCCAATCCGAGTCCCTGCACGCGCCCGAGGTCGTCGAACTCGTCCAGGAACGGCCCGTGGCCACGCAGGAGCCCTCGATCGTGGGCCGGGCCCGCGAGCTGGTCGCGCTGCGGGAGGAGGCCGGGCGGCCTCTCCGGCGCACGGTCTGGCTGGGCGGCGAGCCGGGCGCGGGCAAGAGCGCGCTGGCCGAGGCGTTCGCGGCCGAGCTGGCCGAGCGCGGGTGGCGGGTCGCGTTCGGACGCTGCCCGGAGATCGACGGCGACGCGCCGCCCGCCTGGGCGTGGAGCGAGATCGTCCGGCAGCTCGCCGCCGTACGGCCGCCCGCCGCCGCCGACGCGGCCCGCCTGGCCCCCCTCCTGAACGACGGCGTCGCCATCCAGAACCAGTTCCAGCTCGCCAGGGCCGTGGCCGGCTACCTGGCGGGCTGCGCGCCGCTGCTCGTGGTGCTCGAAGACGTCCACCGGGCCGACGGCGAGACCCTGCACCTGCTGCGGCACCTGGACCCCGCCGCGCGGATCCTGGTCGTCGCCACCTACCGTCCGGCCGAGACCACCGAGGACCTGACCGCCACCCTGGCCGCGCTCGCCACCGGCAGCAGGCACGTCGAGCTCGCCGGGCTCGACGAGGCCGCCGTCGCCACGCTGCTCGAACGCCACTCCCAGCGCGCCGGCCTCGACCCCGCCACCGTCCGCACGGTCCTGGAGCGCACGCTCGGCAACCCGCTGTTCGTCTGCGAGATCGCCCGCCTGCTGGCCTCCGAAGGGCCCCAGGCCGCCGAGGCGCTGCCGCCCGGCGTGCGCGACCTCATCCGCCGCCGCATCACCCGCCTGCCCGCGACCGCCCAGACCGTGCTGCGCAACGCCGCCGTCGTCGGCAGGGACGCCGACGTGGACGTGCTGATCGCGCTGCACGACGGCGACGAGGACACCGTCTTCGACGGCCTGGAGGCCGGCGTCATGACGGGCCTGCTGGCCGAGCCGGGACCGGGCCGCGTCAGGTTCACGCACGTCCTGGTCAGGCAGGCGCTGTACGAGGACACCGCGCGGATCCGCCGTACCCGGCTGCACGGGCGCGTGGTGTCGGTGCTGGAGCGGCTGCGGCCGAACGACGTGGCGGCCCTCGCGCACCACGCGCTGGAGGCCGCCGCGCCGGACGCCGTACGGTACGCCAGGGCGGCGGCCGTACAGGCGTCGGGCCTGCACGCGCACCGCGAGGCGGCGGCGCTGTGGCGCGCCGCGCTGGAGTTCGCCACCGACGACGCGACCCGGCTCGACCTGCTGTGCGGACTGGTCTCGGCGCTGGGCCACGCGGGCGACGTGCTGGGCGCGCTGGCCGCCAGGACGCGGGCCGTCGAGCTGGCCGCCCCGCGCGGCCCGCTCGCCCGCGCGCTGACCTCCTACGAGGCCCCCGTGGTCTGGACGATCCAGGTGGACTCCCTCTACAACAGGGACTTCATGGAGGCCGTGGAGCGCGAGCTGGCCGCCGGTCCCGACGACGAGACGCGCTGCCGCCTGCTGGCCGCGCTCGTGTTCGAGCTGGAGGGGCACGACGACGACCGCGTGGACGCCGCCGGCGCCGAGGCCGTGGCCCTGGCCCGCCGCCTCGGCCGTCCCGACCTGCTCTGCCTGGCGCTCAACGCCCGCTACTTCGCCGTGCTCAGCCCCGAACGGCGGGACGAGCTGGAGGCCGTCGGCGCCGAGCTGCTGGAGCTGGGCCGCACCCACCGGCTCGTCGGCTACCTCACGCTGGGCCACTGCGCGCTGCTCATGGCCGCGCTCGGACGCACCGACCTGGAGGCGGCCAGGCGGCACGCCGACAGCGGCGTGGCGGTGTCCACCAGCGGCCAGCTCGGCATGTCGCTGGCCATCCTGGCGCTGTTCGGCGCGCTGCGGAAGCTGGTCGAGGGCGAGTTCGACGAGGCGGAGGCCGTCTACACCGGGCTCACCGAGCAGATGGCCGAGCGCGGCGGCGTCAACGCGCGGGCCATGGGCGCTCTGGGCAGGTTCGCCGTCCGGATGGCCCGCGGGAACGTCCGAGACTCCCTCGACGAGCTGGCCGCCATCCGGGAACGCGTGAACAGCGACACCGTGCACGAGATCTACGCCGGGGCGCTGGCGGCCGCGGGCGAGCTCGACGCGGCCCGGCGGGTGTGGCGGCCCGAGTCGTGGTTGCCGCGCAACTACTACTGGCTGATGTGGCAGGCGCTGCGCGGCCTGACCGCCGTCGCCCTGGAGGACCGCGAGGTGGCCGGACGCTCCTACCGCGTCCTGCTGCCGTGGGCGGACGAGCTGGCCGGGATGAGCAGCGGGTCGGTCACGCTCGGGCCGGTCGCGCTGGTGCTCGGCGACCTGGCCGAGCTGCTCGGGCTGCCGGCCGAGGGCCACTACGCGCAGGCTCTGAAGGTCGCCGAGCGCGTCGGCTCGCCCCACTGGGCGCAGGCGGCCCGCCGCCGGGCGCGGCGCTGAGCGGTCCCAGGGGGATCACGGCGTGCCGAAGATCAGGCTCTGGCGGCGCCGGTGGCCGCGCCGCATGAGCGCGAGCAGCACCATGAGCACCGGCCCGGCCAGGCGCCGCAGCTCGGCCAGCTCCTCCGGCTGGGCGTACTGGGCGATCCTCGGCAGGTCGAACCGGACGTCCCCGCCCTTCCTGACCTCGGTCTCGACCTTCTCCCAGTCCGCCTCCGAGACGTACTTGGCGACGACCGGGAAGATCAGCCGCTCCTCCTCCTCGATGTGCTCGTCCAGCAGGTCGGCGAGCGCGGCCAGGGACTTGGCCATCCGCCGGGCCGCCTGCCCGTCGGTGCCGAGCTGGGTCCCGGCCGTCGTGATCTCCTCCAGCAGCGGGTCGAGCGCCGCGTGGTCGTCGGTCAGGTCGCTCAGGTCCACCTCGGCGCCCGCCGAGCGGACGATGACCGGCCACAACACGTTGTCCTCGGCCTGGTGATGGTGGTGGATGCCCGCGCAGAGCTTGGCGGTGAACGTCGTGATCGCCCGCAGCCGCTCCTGACCGGCCTGCTGCTCGCCGGCGGCGATCGCGCTCATCACCTCGGCCAGACGGCGGGTGTCCCCGCGCATGGCCCGGTGCGTGATGCGGAAGCCGAGCATGTTGGGTGCCATTTCGGTGCTCCTTCTGTCCGTTTGACACCAGCCTGGGACGCGGCTCTTAGACACCTCTTGGTGCCGACTTGGCATGGCGGTAACGCCTGTGGCGGACGGAAATTGAGAGACCCGGCGGCTAGGGTGTGCCGCTATGGACAGGCGATGGGTCGGCCTCGACGGCGTCGAGGTCGTGCCGGTGATGCGGGCGGGCCGGCAGGTGCTGCGGGTGCGCAGGAACGGGTGGCTGGTCGCCGACTGCCGTTCGGTGGAGGAGGTGGCCGCCCACGTCGACCTGGCCGATCTGTGCGAGGTGATCGATCTTGCCGCGCGCCGCGGATCCACCGGCGCGGTGGAGGCCCGTACGAGTTCGCATCATGGCTGAGTGCCGTGTATGGTTACACCTGTCCGCAGCGAGCGGACAGGCCCCTATAGCTCAGTCGGCAGAGCGTCTCCATGGTAAGGAGAAGGTCAACGGTTCGATTCCGTTTGGGGGCTCTTGTAATGAGCAGATATGACGCCCGGCCAAGGTGACTTGGAGCCGGGCGTTTTTCGTTGTGCGGGTTGGATGGCGCTTGTCCTGGGGCTTCAGTCAGCCCCAAGAAGGCTCCAAGCACGGGCGTGTTCCATGACGGTCATGAGAAACATGTTCGCGGCCCGTGGTGTGCGCCGGGCGCTGGCTCTGATCCTGCTCTCCGTCTCGACCGTGCTGACGATCAGCGTGGCGAGCAGTCCCGCCTACGCGTGGAACCCGGCGAACGACGGCTGGTACAAATGCCTGATCGAAGGCAAATGGATGTGGTGCAAGGACCTGTAGGTCCTGCGGGCAAGCCGCTCTTCCCGTGCGGGAAGGGCGGCTTTTCGGTGTCGTACGGCTGTCAGGCTCTGGCCTTCCGGGACGCGAAGGCGGGGAGGTCGATCACCTCGACCAGGTCGGCGAGGTCCACGTGGTGGACGATCTGGGCGATGGTGCCGTAGTAGCCGAGGAGGTAGCGGCGGCCGTTCACGGTCTGGGTGACCTTGATGCGTTGCCTCGCGCCGAGGGTGATGATCTCGACGAGGATGCCGCGGGGGCCGTGCCAGCGTGTCACGCCACAACTCTACGCAAAACGGACAAAAGCATAGAATGCGGACCGGCGGGCAGTAGGCCGGTGAGGGTTGGTTGCCCACACCCGAAAGCTCCGGACGCGGGGAAGCGTCCGGAGCTTTCGCGTGCCCGGCGGTCTGTCGCCACGCGGCGCTGCGCGGTTTCGCCTGCTCGGCGGTTTCCGGCGCTACGCGGTCTCGTCCAGGGGTGGGTAGGCGAAGTGACGGGTGTCGGCGAAGGTCTGCGGGCCGGTGAGCCGGTAGCCGTGGGCGGCCTCGCTGGTGGTGTGGTACGGCCCCACGTCCACGGTGTCGGCGATCGACCAGACGCCCTTCACCTGCTGCTTGACGACGTAGAGGAACTCGTTGAAGTCGAGGGAGGAGGAGACGAAGCTGTTGAGCACGGTCAGCGATCGGCGTCCTGAAGTCAGCGCCAGCGGCAGGTCCACGGACTGGTCCCGCCAGCGGTAGGTGTTCTCGACGGGCAGGGGGTGCCACACGCCGGCGGGGGCGCCGTTCACGGTGATGGCGGCCTGCTGCATGGAGATGCCGGCGTCCAGGCGGCGGATCAGGCGTACGCCGGTGTTGGCGGGGTTCACGGTCACCGTGAACCGGCTGGACCCTCCGGGGCCGAACGCGCGCCCGTCGTCGGAGACCGGCCGGCCGAGCGCGAGGGGCTCCGCATGCCGCGGCGCCACCCACAACCCGACCACCACCCCGACCCCGACCGCCCCCGCCACCACCAAAGCCCCCACCCCAACCCCCCGCCTCCCACCAGCCGACCCCACCACCCCACCCGCCGGTACGGCCACTGCACCCGCCGGAGCCGCCACCCCACCCGCCGGAGCGCCTGGCGTCCCGCCGACCGGGGAAGCGTCGGCGGGAAGACCATCGACCAGGGAAGCGGCACCGGCGGGGAGCCCGTTGGCGGCGGGAACACCGCTTACGGGCAGGGCGGCCCCAGGCTCACCCGCAGGCGGCCCGTCACCAGGACTCCCCTCACCGGGAAGCCTGTCGGCGGGAAGCGCGCCGCCGGAGGGAGCGCCCGTCGGCGAAGCGCCGAAGGCAACGCCCCCGCCGGACAGGCCGTCGGAACCCCCGTCTCCCGCAATTCCATCGACGGGAATCCTGCTCACCCAAAGGCCACCCCCAGGAACCGCACCTACCGGAGGCCCCTCGCCCGGCCGATCCCCGCCCAGCAACCCCTCGCCCGGCAGGCCCCGGGCCGGCAGGCCCCCGCCCGGCAGGCCCCCGCCCGGCAGATCGCCAACCGGAAGTGCGCTGCCCGGAAGCGCGCCGGTTGGGAGACCGTCGGCCGGAAGTGCGCCGGCCGGGGGACCTCCGGCCGGCGAACCGCTGACCAGAGGGCCTTCGACGGGGAGAACGCCGCCGGTGGGAGGGGCGACCGGCGGGGTCGCCGGGGCAGATGCCGGAGGTGCCTCGCTTCTCGCCATCTGAGCGCCTGTCGAATGCTCTGCCCCTTCGTGAGGCCCAGCGAATCCCGGAAGCGTGGCGCCTTGGCCAGGGCCTCCAAGCGGTACAGCCCCTTGGCCAAGGCCTCCGAGAGGTGTCGTGCCGGGCTCGGTGGGGGTATCGGCGGGCACGGCACCCGGCTGGCTCAGCCCCGTGGGAGGCGCGGCGCCCGGCTGAGGCAGCCCCCCGAGGGGGCCGGCGTGCGGATGGACGGAGGCGACGTCGGGGAGCCCGAAATCCTCGAAGGGAGCCAGCGCCGTCCGGGTGAGCTGGAAGCCGGACGGCGGCATGCGATTGATCCGTACGCGCTCCCAGGCCCGTTCCCACTCCGGCACCCGATGCTCAGGCACCCCGCAAGCCCGCAGGAACGTCACCATCACCGCCTTCTTCGGAAACCGCCGTCCGGCCAGCATGTCCGCACAGGTCGCCCGGGGAAGCCGGGGTCCGCCCGCTCTGTCCGCCCGCGCCTGGAGCTCCCGCAACGACACGTCCGCCCGCGCGAACTGCTCGGCGAGAAGCCTCACCAGACCCTCGTGACAGCTCACCGACTCCACGCCGGGTTCCGCGCCTTCCTGGTCCTCGCCCATCGCCCCTCTCCCCGACCGGCCGTCATCTGTCCGACAGTGTACGAACGATGACCGTGCGTGTCCGGGGGGATTTCAGGGACGTCCGAGTCAGGCTCGCGTGTGGCCGACTCCGGACGAGTCTGTCCGCCCTGCTGTTGGACACCGGCGCCCGGTCGCTTTCCTGGCATTCGAGCGCAGACCAGCGCCGAAACCCTGAGCAGCACAAGCAGAACGAGCAGAAGAGGAAGACGACATGAACAGGAAACTGGCACTCGCCGCCGGTGTCGCCGCCGTCCTTTCCGGGCTTGTCATCCCGTCCGCCCCCGCCTCGGCCGGCAGCCTCCAGTGCAACAGCGGCCGGGCCCCGGAGGACGGCTACGTCGGCCGGGCCGACTGCCACAACCCGACCGGCCAGACCTGGGTGTACCGTGCCGTGATCACCTGCGGCTGGAGCCCGGACGTCGTCGGCCCGTGGATCACGCTCGGTCCCGGCGCCTCGGGCAGGTCCGAGGGCAAATGCGCAAGCTGGGGCAGCGGCGTCGGCGCCGTCGGCGTCGACGAACGCCAGGCATGAGACCCCTGCCCGGCCCCCGCCCGGTCCGGCCCGGCCAGCCCCGACGCAGCCCGGCCCCATGCCGGGCCGGGCTGATGGGCCCGGATGAAGCGTCGGGTCCGAGGCGCGGGGCCGGTGGGGGCGGCTCGTCGTAGAGGAGCCGGGGCGCGGTCGGGGTGGGCGGCACCTCGCCGGACACCCGTGCGGCACGCGCCCCCCTTGCGCCGTCGCACGGGTGTCCACCGCGCTCCCTTTTCGCCCCTGGGGCTGCCCGCCTGGGGCTGCCCACCCAGGGCCGTCCCGCCCCAAGGGGCTGCTGACCACCCAGGGCCGTCCCGCCCCAAGGGGCTGCTGCCCACCCAGGGACCCCCGCCTCAGCGCTGGACGCCCGCCCGGGGAGTGACCATCCAGGGCTGACCATTTAGGGCCGCCCGCTTGGGGTCTCCCACGAAGAACTGACACTCGGGGCCGTCCACTCCAGGGCTGCCCGCTCTGCCCACTTCGCCACTGCGCTGGCTTTGACTGCGCGACACCCTCGGGTGAGCGCAGGCGTCCGCTGCGGGCCCCCTCTGCCGCTGCGTCGGCGTCCGCCGCGGACACCCCTCCGTCACCCGCGCGGATCCGTCCGCCGCGGGGACGCGCGCCGCCGGCGTTCGCCGGGGGCACGCCCGTTCACCGTACGGACGGGCGTCGTCGGCGGCCGCCGGGGGCCCTTCTGGCCACTGCGCGAACGGGCGTAGGGCCGGGGTGCGTTTGTTGCTGCGTGCCTGGTCCGGACGTTCGCGTCGGCAAAGGGTGGCTGCTAGTGTGGCGATGGCCTCCGCGGGTGATTCCCCAGGCGAGACCCAGGTGGCATGATCGGATTTCGGTTGTCGGAGGTTCCTGGGGCATACTGGTAGCACCCCACCCGATCAGGTGAGTTACTAATGTGCTCCCAGCTTCGGGTATCCTCTACGGGCCGGGAGTTTCCGGCCAAGGCGGAGTAGCTCAGTCAGGCAGAGCAAACGGCTCATAATCGTTGTGTCGCCGGTTCAAGTCCGGCCTCCGCTACTACCCAATCCCAGGTCGGTCGGCCTGGGTACGGGTGTGTCCATGTCCCGAACGTAGAAAGGCACTCCCAAGTGGCTGCCACCGACGTTAGGCCGAAGATCACGCTGGCCTGCCAGGAGTGCAAGCACCGCAACTACATCACGCGGAAGAACCGGCGCAACGACCCGGATCGGCTTGAGCTGAAGAAGTACTGCCCGAACTGCCGCTGCCACCGCGCGCACCGCGAAACCCGCTAGCGGTACTTCTGCCTCCATATCGCACAACCGGCGTCCCGGACGGGGCGCCGGTTTGTCGTGTTCTCACTGCTTTGAGGGGCCTTCCTAGGCGCTGAGCCGGGCCCCGGCAAAAAGCACGCCATGAGCGGCGACAGCCGAACCTTGTTCTGTTACCGTCTGCCTCAGCAGCGCTCGTTGAAGACATACGAGGGAGCACTGATGGCCTTGAACCGTGACTTCGTGGGCAGGACCTATCCATCCGCCGCCCCGTACGAGGTCAGCCGGGTGAAGATCAAGGAGTTCGCGGCGGCGATCGGCGACAACAACCCGGTCTACCGCGACAGGGAGGCCGCCAGGGCCGCCGGATACCCCGACGTGATCGCGCCGCCCACGTTCCCCATCGTGTTCAGCCTGCAGGCGGGCGGCGAGGCGCTGGTAGACCCCGAGCTGGGCCTGAACCTCGCGATGGTGGTCCACGGCGAGCAGCGGTTCGAGTACGCCAGGCCCGTCTGCGCGGGCGACGAGCTGGTCACCACCGCGACGATCACCGACATCAGGAGCGCTGGCCGCAACGAGCTGCTGACGATCAGGAGCGACGTGACGACGGTCGCCGGAGAGCCGGTCTGCACGACCTACAACACGATCGTCGAGCGCGGAGGGGCGGGCTGAGATGGCGGCCACGGTGAGGTACGACGAGGTCGAGGTCGGCCAGGAGCTCCCGGCCGTGGGCTACAACGTCCGGCGGCTGAACCTGGTCATGTACGCCGGCGCCTCCGGCGACTTCAACCAGATCCACTGGAACGAGCGCTTCGCCCGGACCGTCGGGCTGCCCGACGTGATCGCGCACGGCATGTTCACGATGGCGCAGGCGGGCCGGTTCGTCACGGACTGGGCGGGCGATCCGGGCGCCGTGCTGGACTTCGGCGTGCGGTTCTCGTCGATGGTGATCGTGCCCGACGACGACCAGGGTGCGACGATCTCGGTGAGCGGAGTCGTCGAGGAGAAGCTGCAGGACAAGCGGGTGGTCGTCGGGCTGACGGCCAAGGCGGGCGACGCGAAGGTCCTGTCGAAGGCGCGCGCGGTGGTACAGCTCTCCTGATCCGGTGATATGTCGGGCGGGTCGCGGGTAGCCCGTGTTGTTATGAGTGAAGTTGCGCGACAGGTCTGGCCCACCGTCCGTTCCATCCCCGTGTCGTCCGTGACCGATGCCAAGCCTCCCGCTCACCTGCGTCCCACGTCCCCTGAACAGGTGGGAGGCAGCAGCGGCACCGGACGGGACACCACGGGCGGTTCGGCCACCGGCGTCGGCACGGGCCGCGCCCGGCCCAGGGGCGCGGGCGCGCACGGGAACCCCGCCGCCGCGCTGGGCTTCTCCGGCGACCCCGGCCAGCACGGCGACCCCGACGACACGATGCTGCACGCCCAGCGCGTCTGGGACGGCACCCTCGCCACGAACCGCATGGACGACCTGGGCGTCAACACCGAGCGCCAGCGCGTCGAGACCAAGGACGTGACGGTCTCCGCCGGGCTGCTGGTGGACGGCCGGCCCGGGGACGTGCTGGAGTGCGTCCAGTCGGTGATCGACCACACGCGCGCCCGGATCCTGGCCCTCGACCTGGGGAACGTCGACGGCGCGGGAGACGTCCTGGACGAGCTGGCCGAACGGCACCCGGAGCGGATCGTGGTGTGGCACGTCGCCGAGACCTCGCGGGCGGCCGGGGGCACGGCGGGGTGGGGTGAGGGCCGTACCAAGCTGTTGCGGCTGGACGAGTCCGAGGTGCACGTGCTGGTCGAGACCTCGCTCGCGCTGACGGGGGACGCCTTGACGCCGCTGGTGGCGGCCATCGTGGAAGGGGCGGTGGCGGCGGGGTGGCAGGCGGCCGAGGCCGAGGAGCCCGGCAGGGTGGGGGCGTTGCGCTGCGACCTGATGGCGGTGCGCAGGGCGGCGGCGCTGGGCGCCTTCCCCGAGGGCGCCGAACGCGGCGAAGAGGCCGACCTGGAGTTCTCGCATGCGTTGGAGGGCGGGCTGGTGGTGCCCGAGGGCCCGCTCCCGGTCCGCCGGCTCAACTCCACCCACCACCACGACCAGCCCCTCCACAGCTGACCCCCCACCATCGCCCCGCCCCTGACCCGGGAAGCCGATCGGAAGCGTCGCCGCAGGCGCGGCCGAGGCGGTGCGGGGTCGGGGAGGGTGTTGTGGGGGCTGGGGGGCTCATAAGCTTGGTGGCCATGGAGATGCTCGCGCCGCACACCACCCTGGGCCTGGGCGGCCCCGCCCGCGACTTCGCCGAGGCAGTTACGGCGGAGCAGCTCGTGTCCCTCGTCGCCGAGGCCGACATGAACGGCGTACCGACCCTGGTGCTCGGCGGCGGCAGCAACGTGGTGATCGGTGACGAAGGCTTCGACGGCCTGGTCGTCAAGGTGGCCACCGAGGGTGTGACGGTCTCCAGGGACGGCGAGCAGGTGCTGCTCACGGTCGAGGCCGGCCAGGACTGGGATTCGCTGGTCGAGCGGGCCGTGGCCGAGGGGTGGTCCGGCATCGAGTGCATGTCCGGCATCCCGGGCCTAGTGGGCTCGACGCCGATCCAGAACGTCGGCGCGTACGGCCAGGAGGTGGCGCAGACCATCAGGTGCGTACGGGCCTACGACCGGCTTACCCGGCAGGTGATCGACCTGGAGGCGCGCCAGTGCGGGTTCTCCTACCGTGACAGCGCGTTCAAGCGGGACCTGTCGCGGCACGTGGTGCTCGCCGTGACGTACGCACTGGATGTGTCGGACTTGTCCGGCCCGGTGGCCTATCAGGAGCTGGCCGGGCGGCTCGGGGTGGAGCTCGGCGGCCGCGTGCCCCTCGGGCCGGCCCGTGAGGCCGTTCTGGGGCTGCGGCGGGGCAAGGGCATGGTCTTCGATCCGGCGGCCGACCCCGACAGCCGCAGCGCGGGCTCGTTCTTCACCAACCCGATCCTGACCGCCGAGGAGGCCGCCGAGCTGGCCGGACGCGCTCCCGGCCACCCCAGCTGGGACATGCCCGACGGCCGCGTCAAGGTGCCGGCCGCCTGGCTGATCGAGCAGGCGGGCTTCCCCAAGGGCTACGAGCGCGGCCCCGTGCGCATCTCGACCAAGCACACGCTGGCCCTCACCAACCCCGCGGGCGCCGCCTCCACGGCCGACCTGCTGGGGCTGGCCGTGGAGGTGCGCGACGGGGTGCGGGAGAAGTTCGGCGTGACACTGGTCAACGAGCCGGTGCTGGTCGGCTGCACACTGACGGCCGAGCCGGTGTCCGAGCAGGGGGCCTGACCGGCGGAATGACGGCTTCACGTGGGCTGTTATGGTGTGTTGGTAATTCCGAAGGGGAGTAGTCCCAATCGTGTGATCGACATACTGGCGCGTGATCGCGCCCGGTCACACGGGCCTTGACGGGCGGACGAGACCTTCGGCCTGGCAGTCATGGACAAAGACGCTGCCGGGCCGAAAGTCGTGCCCGAAGATCCCCCGGGTGCCTGCTTCCGGTCTGGTCGCGGGAAAGAGGACCGGTTGGAAGCGTTCTGGATCAGTCTCGCGGTCATTTTCGTGGCCGAGCTCGGTGACAAGAGCCAGCTCATGGCGATGACGTTCGCCACCCGTTTCAAGCCCTGGCCCGTGCTCGCGGGCATCACCATCGCCACCACCGTCGTGCACCTGCTGAGCGTGGCCGTGGGCGGGCTGGTCGGCAAGGCGCTGCCGACGACGGCCATCTCGATCGTGGCCGGCATCGCCTTCCTCGGGTTCGCCCTGTGGACGTTGCGGGGCGACGAGCTGACCAAGGAGGAGGAGGACAAGGCCCGGCGTACGACCAGGAACGTCCTGGTCGCGGTGACCGTGGCGTTCTTCCTGAGCGAGCTGGGCGACAAGACGATGCTCGCCACGATCACCCTGGCCACGCAGCACGGCTGGGTCGGCACGTGGATCGGCTCGACCGTGGGCATGGTCGCCGCCGACGCCCTGGCCATCCTGGTGGGCCGCCTGCTCGGCAAGCACCTCCCCGAGAAGGTCATCCGGTACGGCGCCGCCGCCGCGTTCGCGGTGTTCGGCATCGTGCTGCTGGTCGAGGCGCTGCTCTAGAAGCGCGGCAGCCGTTCGTGGACGTCGGCGAGCAGGCCGAGCACCGGCTCGCGGCTCTCCCGGGCGAAGGCGGCCTCCACCGCCCGGGCCGCGGGCCCGTCGCCGAGCCAGGCGAGGACCTGGGCGTGGGCGGGGGCGTCGCGATCCCAGAAGGCGTTGGTCAGCCGCCGCCCGGACAGGCCGTCGGTGACGAAGTCGTGCAGGTGGGCGATCGCCGCCTCGCTTCCCAGCCCGGCCCAGGCGTCGAGGAAGGGCGTCAGGTCGACGCCGGTGGCGGCGACGGCGCACAACACCGTGCCGGCCGGCGGGCGGGACGGATGGCGGCGCAGCGTGCCGAGCCACCACTCGTGCAGGAACGCGGTGACGGCCGCGCGTTCGCCGGCCGGCCAGCCGTGCCAGCCCGCGAGGGCGAGCTTGCCGAGGACGATCTCCGGGTCGGGGTAGGGGAACGCGTCGGCCGCCGCGCATTCGAGCAGGCGCGGCAGGAAGTAACGGAAGGCGGGGACGTCCCCCCACGTGGTGAGCGCCTTGGCGGCGTAACGGGCCAGCGAGCCGGCCTCGATCGCGGAGACCGGGCCGGACAGCAGGCACGCCTGCTCGCCCGGCTCGACGCAGTGGGGGCAGCCGGGCACGCTCGCGGGCCTGGCGACGGCTCCGAACACCTCGTAGAGCCGCCCGAGGGCCGTCACCCTCAGTCGAGGGTGAAGTAGTCGGGACCCGCGTAACGGCCGGTGGCGAGCTTCTGGCGTTGCATGAGCAGGTCGTTGAGCAGCGAGGACGCGCCCAGCCTGAACCAGTCGGGGGAGAGCCAGTCGTCGCCCGCCGTCTCGTTGACCAGCACCAGGTTCTTGATGGCGTCTTTGGTCGTGCGGATGCCGCCGGCCGGCTTCACGCCCACCTGGCGGCCGGTGGTGTCGCGGAAGTCGCGCACCGCCTCCAGCATGATCAGGGTCACTGGCAGCGTGGCCGCCGGGGACACCTTGCCGGTGGAGGTCTTGATGAAGTCGGCGCCCGCGATCATGGCCAGCCAGGACGCCCGGCGCACGTTGTCGTAGGTCGCCAGCTCGCCCGTCTCCAGGATCACCTTCAGGTGCGCGGCGCCGCAGGCGGCCTTGATCGCGACGATCTCGTCGTACACCTTCACGTAGTCGCCGGACAGGAACGCGCCGCGGTCGATCACCATGTCGATCTCGTCGGCGCCCGCGGCCACGGCCAGCGCCGTGTCGCTCACCTTGACCTCCAGCGAGGAGCGCCCGCTGGGGAACGCGGTGGCGACCGAGGCCACCTTGACCCCCGACCCGGCCACCGCCCGGACGGCCACCTCCACCATGTCGGGATAGACGCAGACCGCCGCCACCTTGGGGGCGCCGCCGCCCGGGTGCACGGCCTTGGTGCACATGGCCCGCACCTTGCCCGCCGTGTCGGCGCCTTCGAGCGTCGTCAGGTCGACCATGGAGATGGCCAGGTCGATGGCCTGGGCCTTGGCCGTGGTCTTGATGGAACGGGTGCCGAGCATGGCCGCCCGCTGGTCGGCGCCCACCCGGTCGACTCCGGGTAGGCCGTGCAGGAAGGCGCGCAGCGTCGCGTGGGACGAGGCGACGTCCGCGAGCGAGGTAGTCACAGTTGACACCCTCACAGCATCGCCGACCAGGGCCACTACCTCCAAACCGGACGGACGGGAACGCCGCCTAAGGCGGGACGGGCCCTGTCCTAGGTATGTCCGGCCCCGCGTACGCCCGCAGATAGGTCATCCACCTGATGTGGCGGGCCGGGCCTTAGGCCGAACATTGAAGATGTCAGGGAAAAGCAGCAAATGTTCAGGAGAACACGATGAACCCCGAACTCGAGTACGAGCTCATGAAGTCCCACGCCAGCGAGCTCCGGAAGGCCGCCGCCGAGCACCGTCGCGTACGCGAGGCCATGAAGGGCAACAAGGCCGAGCGTCGCTCGGTCTTCGGCAAGCGCCGTTCGTCATGACCGCCCCAAGAGAGCCCGGCCGCGTGATCAGTAGTGGCGGCCGGGCCTCTCAACCCCCCTAAACCCCGTCGAAACTGATTGATAGGGCATGGCATGCTGAACGACATGCTGGGACGTTCGGTGAGTCCCGTCTTCGTCGGGCGGGCGGAGGAGCTCGCCGCTCTCGCAGAGAGCTTCGACGAGGCACGTAAGGGCACGGTGACGGCCGTGCTCATGGGCGGGGAGGCTGGGGTCGGCAAGAGCCGGCTCGTGCAGCGCTTCGCCGAGTCCTGCGTGGCCGACGGCGCGCAGGTGCTGGTCGGCGGCTGTGTGGAGCTGTCGGCCGAGGGCCTTGCCTACGCGCCCTTCACCGCCGCGCTCAGGCAGCTCGTCAGGGAGCAGGGCCCCGCCGCGGTGGCCGCGCTGCTGCCCGAGGGAGCCCAGCGAGACCTGGCCAGGCTGCTGCCGGAGTTCGGCGAGCCAAGCGGCGACGGAGAGACGGAGACGGGCCGCGCCCGGCTCTTCGAGCAGTTCCTCACCCTTCTCGAACGCCTCGCGGACACCCGCCCCACGGTCCTCATCATCGAGGACATCCACTGGGCCGACCGCTCCAGCCGCGACCTGATCGCCTTCCTCAGCCGTAACCTGCACGCCCCGCAGGTGCTCATCGTCATGACCTACCGCTCCGACGACCTGCACCGGCAACATCCGCTCCGCCCCGTGCTGGCCGAGCTCGGCCGGGTGAACGGCGTCCACCGTCTCGACCTGCCCCGCCTGTCGCGCGACGAGGTGGCCGCCCAGATGGCCGGCATCCTCGGCGCCGCGCCGGAATATGTGAAGGTTCAGAAAGTCTACGAACGCAGCGAGGGCATCCCGCTGTTCGTGGAGGCGCTGCTCGACGGCGGCGAGGACTGCACGTTCCCCGAGTCCATGCAGGACCTCATACTCAGCGCCGTCGAACGGCTGCCCGAGGACACCCAGCGCGTCCTGCGCATGGCCGCGGCGGGCGGCAACCGGGTCGGTCACGCGCTGCTGGCGGCCGTCAGCGGGCTGTCCGAGATCGAGCTGGAGGCGGCTCTGCGCCCCGCCATCGCCGGGAACGTGCTGCAGATCGCCGACAACCGCGCCTACGTCTTCCGGCACGCGCTGATCCAGGAGGCCGTGCACGAGGAGCTGCTGCCGGGCGAGCACCAGCGCCTGCACTCCCGGTACGCCGAGGAGATCTCCAAGGACCGCTCGCTCGTCCCGCCCGGCCGCGCCGCCGTCGAGCTGGCCCACCACTGGTACGGCGCCCGCAACGACCTCTGGGCCCTGGTGTCGGCCTGGGAGGCCGCGCAGAAGTCGTTCAAGGCGTACGCCTACACCGAGGCCGTGCCGCTGCTGGAACGCGTGCTCATGCTCTGGGACCGGGTCCCCGACGCCGCCCGGCGCATCGGCGTCGACCACACCGCCGTGCTCGAACGCGCCTCCGAGGCCGCGAACGCCGGCGGCGAGGTGGACAAGGGCGTGAAGTTCGTCAAGGCCGCCCTCGCCGAGCTGGACGAGACCGCTGAGCCGGGCCGGGTGGCCCAGCTCATCGTGCGGCAGGCGTCGTTCAAGGCGTCCAAGGGGCAGATGGGCGTCATCGAGCTGCTCCGGCACGCCCTGCGGCTGGTGCCCGAGCCCGGCCCGGTGCGCGCGGAGGTCGTCATGCCGCTGAGCAGGCAGCTCATGCTCCGCGGCCAGGTCACCGAGGGCGAGGAGCTGATCCACGAGGGCCTCGACCTGGTCAGGCGGTCCGGCGACAAATGCCTCGAAGGCGACCTGCTGATGAACCTGGCGCTCGGCCACTCGCTCAGAGGCGAGCTGGAGCGGGTCATCGCCGTCAACGAGCAGGCGATGACGCTCGGCAAGACCGAGAGCTCGGGCCGCATCATCGTCAGGGCGATCGGCAACAACATCGACTCCCTCATCGACATGGGCCGCGCCGAGGAGGCCCTGCGCCTGTCGGAGGAGGGCTGGGAGTACGCCAAGAAGTACGGCAGGCTGCGCGGCAGCGGGCTGTTCATCCTCAACAACTGGGCCGAGGCGCTGGAGTCGCTCGGCCGCTGGGACGAGGCGCTCGACCTCGTGGACAGCGCGCTCAACTACGGGCCCGTCCTGCGCACCCAGTACGCCCTGCTGCGCGTGCGTGCCGACATCGGGCTGGCCAGGGGCGACCTGCAGCGCGTCGAGGGCATCCTGTCGGAGATCGGCGTGCTCAAGGACCGCCCCGAAGACTTCGTCCAGGACGTGATCAGCAACGCGCGCCTGCACATCGGCTGGCACCTGCTCAAGGGCGAGCCGTGGGCGGCGCTGGCCGTGGCCGAGCGGGCGCTGTCGCATCCGAGGCTGCCGAGCAAGGCCATGCTGGGCTGGCGGCTGCTCTCCCTGCTGCGCACGGTCTGCGACGCGGCGGAGGACCTCGAACCCGGCCGGACCGCCGCGGTACGGGCGCACGCCGCGGAAGTGGCGGCCGAGCTGACGATCAGCGGGCCGGTGGCGGACGCGTACCGGCTGTCCTACAGCGGCGACTTCGACGCCTCTGCGGCGGCGTGGGAGCGGCTGATGCGTCCGCACAACCAGGCCAAGGCCCTGCTGCGGGCGGCCGGTGCCGCGGCCAGGAGCGGCGACAGGGAGGGCGCGGCGACCCGGCTCCGGCAGGCGCGCCCGCTCGCCGCCGCGCTGCGCGCCACCCCGCTCGCCGAGGAGATCGAGGCGCTGTCGCGCCGCGTGGGCGGCGGCCCGCAGGCCCAGGAGACGCCGTCGGAGCTGCTGACGCCGCGCGAGCTGGAGGTGCTGCGCCTGGTGACCCAGGGACGCACCAACCGCGACATCGCCGCCGAACTGTTCATCTCGGCGAAAACCGTCAGTGTGCACGTCTCGAACATCCTGGCCAAGCTGGGTGTCACCACGCGCGGAGAGGCCGCCGCGGCGGCGCACCGCCTGTCACTCCTGTCCTAGGAGCTCCGGGCCCCTCTGAGCACTCGGACCGACCGTCTACGCTGGCAAGGTGATGTCCCTATACCTCACCCTGGCGTGACGGCGATGTTCGACTACGCACCCGCGCCAGAGTCGCGCGACATTGTCGATCTCAAGCCGTCGTACGGGTTGTTCATCAACGGTGAGTTCGTGGACGGCTCCGGCTCCCCCTTCAAGACGGTCAACCCGGCGACGGAGGAGAAGCTGGCGGAAGTCGCCTCGGCCTCCTCCGACGACGTCGACCGGGCCGTGCAGGCGGCGCGCAAGGCGTTCGGCGTGTGGAGCGCCCTGCCGGGCGCCGAGCGGGCCAAGTACCTGTTCCGCATCGCGCGCCTGATCCAGGAGCGGGCCCGCGAGCTGGCCGTCCTGGAGTCCCTCGACAACGGCAAGCCCATCCGCGAGTCGCGCGACGTCGACCTGCCGCTGGTCGCGGCCCACTTCTTCTACTACGCGGGCTGGGCCGACAAGCTGGCCTACGCCGGGTTCGGCAGCAAGCCGCTCGGCGTGGCCGGTCAGGTCATCCCGTGGAACTTCCCGCTGCTCATGCTGGCCTGGAAGATCGCTCCCGCGCTGGCCTGCGGCAACACGGTGGTGCTCAAGCCCGCCGAGACGACCCCGCTGACCGCCCTGCTGTTCGCGGAGATCTGTCAGCAGGCCGAGCTGCCGCCCGGTGTGGTCAACATCGTGACCGGCGCGGGCCAGACCGGCGCCGCCCTGGTGGCCCACCCCGACGTGAACAAGGTGGCCTTCACCGGCTCGACCGAGGTCGGCCGGATCATCGCCCGCACGGTCGCGGGCACCGACAAGAAGCTCACGCTGGAGCTCGGCGGCAAGGCCGCGAACATCGTGTTCGAGGACGCCGCCGTCGACCAGGCGGTCGAGGGCATCGTCAACGGCATCTTCTTCAACCAGGGCCACGTCTGCTGCGCGGGCTCCCGGCTGCTGGTGCAGGAGTCCGTGCACGACGAGCTGCTGGAGTCGCTGAAGCGGCGGCTCGGCACGCTGCGGCTCGGCGACCCGCTCGACAAGAACACCGACATCGGCGCGATCAACTCGGCCGAGCAGCTCGCCAAGATCCGTGAGCTGTCCGAGGCCGGGGCCGACGAGGGCGCCGAGCGTTGGTCGCCCGCGTGCGAGCTGCCCGACCGGGGCTACTGGTTCCCGCCCACCCTGTTCACCGGGGTCGCCCAGTCCCATCGGATCGCCCGGGAGGAGATCTTCGGGCCGGTGCTGTCCGTGCTGACCTTCCGCACCCCGGCCGAGGCCGTGGAGAAGGCCAACAACACCCCGTACGGGCTGTCGGCCGGGGTCTGGACCGAGAAGGGCTCGCGCATCCTGTGGATGGCCGACCGGCTGCGGGCCGGGGTCGTCTGGGCCAACACGTTCAACAAGTTCGACCCCACCTCGCCGTTCGGCGGCTACAAGGAGTCGGGGTACGGACGTGAGGGCGGGCTCGCGGGGCTGGAGGCCTACCTTGACGTGTGATCATCGCCGTGCCGGGCGGTCCGGGCGGCGTGCCCAGGCCACCCGCGGGCACGCCTTCGCCCGCGCCGGCCGGCCCGTACGCGTCGGCTGGTACGCCCACCGCTGCGGCGTCAGCAGGTGCGGCCAGGTGTTCGCCCCGGTTCAGACGTCGCAGGAGTCCACGTGGAGAGGTCGGGGCGATGAGTAGGTTGTCCGTCAGAAAGACCTACAAGCTGTACATCGGCGGGGCCTTCCCGCGCTCGGAGAGTGGGAGGTCCTATCCCGTGACCTCGCCCAAGGGCGACTTCCTCGCCAACGCCTCGCGCGCCTCGCGCAAGGACGCGCGCGACGCCGTGGTGGCCGCGCGCAAGGCGTTTCCCGGCTGGTCCGGCGCGACCCCCTACAACCGGGGGCAGATCCTCTACCGCGTCGCCGAGATGCTGGAGGGGCGACGCGGGCAGTTCGCCGAGGAGCTGGGCCTGGGCAAGAAGGCCGCCCTGGAGTCGGTGGACGCGGCGGTCGACCGGCTGGTCTGGTACGCGGGCTGGTCCGACAAGATCACGGCGGTGCGCGGGTCGGCGAACCCGGTGGCCGGGCCGTACTTCAACCTGTCCTCGCCGGAGCCGACCGGGGTCGTGGCCGTGGTCGCGCCCGCCGACCCGCTGCTCGGGCTGGTGTCCGTGGTCGCGCCGGTGATCGTCACCGGCAACACGTGCGTCGTGGTCGCCTCCGAGCCCGCGCCGCTCGCCTCGATCACGCTGGCCGAGGTGCTGGCCACGTCCGACCTGCCGGGCGGGGTGGTCAACATCCTGACCGGTCACCAGGCCGAGCTGGCGCCCTGGCTGGCCGCGCACATGGACGTCAACGCGCTCGACCTCACCGGGGTCGAGGACGCCGACCTGGCGCTGCGCTGCGAGCAGGAGGCGGCCGAGAACCTCAAGCGCGTGCTGCGTCCCGTGCGCGAGGACTGGACGGCCGATCCGGGGCTCGGGCGGATGACGCGGTTCCTGGAGACCAAGACCGTCTGGCACCCGGCCGGCGTCTAGGAAATGCCGAGCGTCTAGGAGAAGCCGGGCGGGCGCAGCGGCGGGTGGGCCGCCTGGAGCTGGGCGGCCAGGGCCAGCAGGTGCGGCTCGCCGCCCGGCGGCGCCACGAGCTGCACGCCGATCGGCAGCGCGCTGGAGTGCGTGGCGACCGGCACGGCCATCGCGGGCCAGCCGCACAGGTTCCACGGGCCGGTGGTGGGCGCGTACCTGACGTTGGCCAGCAGGTTGGGCAGGAAGCCGCGCCCGCCCCAGCGGTCGGCGCGCGGCGGCAGGGCGGCGAGCGCCGGCGTGATCATCACGTCGGCGTCGCCGAACCAGGTGTCGGCGCCGTAGCCGCTCCAGCGCTCGCGGCCGCGCCTGCCGTCCAGGCCGATCCTGCTGAGCACGCGGCCGGCGCGGGCGAGCGCGCGGGTACGCCGTTCCAGCGCGTGCGGATCGAGGCCGTCGGCGGCGGCGGCGGCCCGGCCGAGCCAGGTGGCCACCCCGGCGGGGCCGAGCCAGGAGGGCAGGCGGTGCGGGTGCTCGACCACGGTGTGCCCGGCGTGCCGCAACGTCTCGGCCGCCGCTCGCACCGCCGCCTGGAACTCCCGGTCGACGGGCAGGCCCGCCGGCAGCGGCTGAGGGGCGCAGGCCACCCGCAGGTCGAACGGCTCCGGGCTGTCCTGCGGCGGTTGCGGCTCCCACACCTCGTCGTCGTCGGCCCAGACCGAACGCAGCATGCGCGGCTTCGGCTCGACCCGGTGGCCGGTACGCCACGCCTCGGCCAGCGCCGGGTCGGCGGCCAGGACGGACAGCGCGAGCGACAGGTCGGCCGCGGTCGTGGCGAGCGGGCCGTTCTCGGTGAGCCCGTCCCAGTCGTCGGCGGGCGGCGGGACCAGGCCCGTTCCCGGCTTGACGGCCAGCACGCCGCAGCAGGCGCCCGGGATGCGCAGCGACCCCATGCCGTCGTTGCCGAGCGCGATCGGCACCATCCCGGCCGCCACCGCCGCCGCGCTGCCCGAGGAGGAGCCGCCGGCGGTGCGGGCGAGGTTCCAGGGGTTGCGCACGATGCCGTACGGGCTGTCGCCGAAGCCGACCAGCCCCAGCTCCGGCAGGTTGGTCAGGCCGATCACCACCGCGCCCGCCGCGCGCAGGCGGGCCACGGCCGGATGGTCCTCCCGGGCGGGCGCGCCGGACGTGGCCGCCGAGCCGCCACGGGTGGGCTCGCCGGCCACCTCCAGGTTGTCCTTCACCGCCACCGGGACCCCGGCGAGCGGCAGGTCGGCCAGGTCGCGGCGGTCGCCCACGGCCCGCGCCTCGTCCATCGCCTGCTTCCTGACCAGCCGGAAGGCGCCGACCCGGGAATCCCGCTCGGAGATGCGGTGAAGGTGCTCCTCCAGGACGGTGGTGGCCGTGACGTCGCCGCGCCGGACGGCCGCCGCGATCTCGATGGCGGTCCTGCCTGCCCACAACATGTCTAGAGTGTGCAGGTTTTCACTCTTCCTTGCGAGAGCTCCTGCCGGGCTCCCGCCCGGCCTCCTTCAGCGCCAGCCGCAGCGCGAACTCGATCTGCGCGTTGATGCTGCGCAGATCGTCGGCCGCCCACTTGGCGATGGCGTCGTAGACGGCCGGGTCGAGGCGGAGCAGGAGCTTCTTCCGCTCAGGCATACAGACTGCCGGCGTTCACCACCGGCTGGGTCGCCCGGTCGCCGCACAGGACGACCAGGAGGTTGGAGACCATCTGGGCCTTGCGCTCCTCGTCGAGCTCCACGACCCCCTCGGCGGCCAGCCGGTCGAGCGCGAGCTGGACCATGCCGACCGCGCCCTCGACGATCCTGGTGCGGGCGGCCACCACCTGGCTGGCCTGCTGGCGCACCAGCATGGCCTGGGCGATCTCCGGCGCGTAGGCCAGGTGGGTGATGCGGGCCTCCAGCACCTCGACGCCGGCCAGCTCGGTGCGCTCGCGCAGCTCGGCGGTCAGCTCGCCGGCCACCTCGGCGCCGTCGCGCAGGCTGGTGCGCTCGGGCTCGTGCGAGTCGTACGGGTGGGTGGTCGCGAGGTGGCGCACGGCGGCCTCGGACTGGATCGCGATGTACTCCTCGTAGTCGTCGACGGAGAAGGCGGCCTTGGCCGTGTCGGTGACCTTGTAGACCACCACAGCGGCGATCTCGACCGGGTTGCCGTCGGCGTCGTTGACCTTGAGCTTGGCGGTCTCGAAGTTGCGCACCCGGAGGCTGATGCGGCGCTTGGTGGTGAACGGCGTCACCCACTGCAGCCCCGCCACGTTGACCGTGCCGACGTAGCGGCCGAGGAACTGCACGACCTTCGCCTCATTGGGGTTGACCACGGTGAAGCCGGAGGCTGCGAGCGCGAAGAGCACGATCCAGGCTATGCCGAGCGTCTCGATCGAGACCAGCGCCGCGCCGCCCAGCAGGATGAGGACGAGCAGGACCAGGAATCCGTTGACCCGGAAAGCACGACGTTCCATCGCGACTCCTTGCTATCGAAGTGATATCACCATGATAGCCATATAAACTCCATGCGCGTGAACGGATCTTCACTTGCCATCCGCCAGCGCTCGCTGGGTGACCCTTCGATCGAGTTCCCGCTGTCCCCGCCGCTCACGAGGGGCTGCCCCCGCACCAGCACCGGCGAGATCGCCTATCCGGTCGAGGTCGTCTACGACTACACGCGCGTCGACAAGGGTCTGTTCGACCAGGAGCCGGGGCCGGACATCGCGCGGTGGTCGCCGCTGCTGCCGTCCCTGGAGGCGCCGACGCTGGGCGAGGGCGGGACGCCGCTGCTGGAGTTCGACGGGATCTACGTCAAGGACGAGTCCCAGAACCCGACCTGGTCGCACAAGGACCGGTTGAACCGGGTGGCGGTCAGCGCGGCCCTGGCGGAGGGGGCGGCCGGGGTGGTGGTGGCCTCGTCCGGCAACCACGGCGCCTCGGCCGCCGCGTACGCCGCCCGCGCCGGGCTGCCCGCCATCGTGCTGGCCTCGGCGGACTCGCCGGCCGGCGTGCAGGCGTTCGTGCGGGCGTACGGGGCCAAGGTGTTCTCCGTGCCGGTGGAGGAGCGGTGGCCGCTGCTGCGGGAGGTCGTGGAGCGGCTGGGCTACCATCCGGTCAGCAACCAGACCGTGACCCACACCGGCCACCCGTTCGGCCCCGAGGGGTACAAGACGATCGCGTACGAGCTGTTCCGGCAGCTCGGACGGGTCCCCGCGGCGGTCTTCGCACCCACCGGGTACGCCGAGCTTTTGTTCGGGATGTGGAAGGGCTTCACCGAGCTGCGGCTGCTCGGGGCGGCCGGGGACGTGCCGCGGATGTTCTCCTGCGAGCCGGCCGCGGGCGGCCCCAACGCGCGGGCCCTGGCCGACGGCTCACCCGCGGCGGTCGTCGAGCTGGGGGCCAGCCGGGCGTACGGGATCGCGGGGTCGGTCGGCGGCCACCGGGGCGTGCTGGCGGTGCGCGACAGCGGCGGCGAGGCGGTGCTCGTGACGGACGACGAGATGCGCGCCGCCCAGCGGGACCTGGCGCGGCAGGGCATATGGCAGGAGCTGTCGGGGGCGGCGGGCCTGGCGGGCTACCGGAAGCTGCGCCGGGACTTCGACGGGCCGGTGGTGTGCGTGGGCACGTCGAGCGGGTTCAAGGACATGGGGGTGGGCGAGGTGACCCATCCGGTCCGCACCGGTTTGACGGTGGCCGACCTGGCGGACTGACCGCGCCCGGTGTGTCAGGGCTTGAGCAGGATGCGGAGAGGGCCGAGGGTGGTGAAGCCGTGGGCGAGGGCGGCCGACGGGTCACTCTCGTAGCCGACCAGCGGGCGGCCGGGGAACAGCTCGGCCGCCATCGCCACCGTGCCCTCCCAGGCGGCGGACTCGTCGCAGCCGGCGGCGAAGACGTTCGAGACGCCCGTCGCCGTGCCGCTCGCGTTGAGCGCCGCGCCGCAGACCACGTCGGCCCCGATCCGGCCGTACACCAGCCGCACCTGCGGCTCGTCGAGCAGCGCGGGCGGGAACAGGCCGGGCGCGCCGCCGGAGAAGCACGCCTGCGCCCACTCGCCCAGCGCCCTGGGGTCGGCGGCCACCTCCCACACGATCGGGTCGCCGGTGGCCGCCCGGAGGGGACGCCGGGGCGCGCCGGGCGCGGGCCGGGCGATCCACTGGGCGGTGAACAGCACGTCGAAGCCCGGCAGGTCGAGCGTGCCGAAGCTGTCCTTGACCGAGGCGCCCGAGCCCGCGTCGATGTGGCCGAGCACGTCGGCAGGCCCGGCGTCGGGGGAGAGCGTGACGGCGTCGGGGTACAGGACGGGCGTCCTGGCCGGGTTGGTCCAGGCGAGCGGCCCGAAGACGCCGGGACGGCCGTGCGCCCGGCACATCGTGTCGCACCAGGCGGCGTTGTCGCGGACGGCTTCGTCGATCAAGGTCTGCTCCGGTTGACGCGGCGGGTCGGCGGCGCGGTGAGCGGATCCTCCGGCCATGGGTGCTTAGGGTAGCGGCCCCTCATCTCGGCCCGTACGGACCGGTAGCCCTCGCGCCAGAACGAGGCCAGGTCGGCGGTCACCGCCACCGGACGGCCCGCCGGGGAGAGCAGGTGGACCAGCAGGGGGACGCCGGCGATCCGCGGCGTCTCCTCCCAGCCGAACAGCTCCTGCAGCTTCACCGCCAGCACCGGCTGCTCGCCGGAGTAGTCGATCCTGATCTGCGAGCCGCTGGGCACCTCGACGCGTTCGGGGGCCACGTTCTCCAGGCGTTCGCTCCACGGGATCAGGCGGCGCAGGGCGGCGGCCACGTCGATGCGTTCGACGTCGGCCCGGCGGCGGGCCCTGGACAGCTCCGGCTCCAGCCACTGGTCGGCCAGGGCGATCAGGTCGTCGGTGGCGGGCCACGGGGGGCCGATCGCGCGGTGGGCGAAGGTCAGGCGGTCCTTCAGCTCCTTCGCCTGTCTCGTCCAGGTCAGGAGGTCTTCGGTGCGCAGGCCGTGCAGGATGGCGGGGCGTACGTCGGCGTCCTTGAGCGGCGTGGCGGACAGCTCGATCGCGCCGAGGCGTTCGACCACGCGGGCCGACACGTCGCCGCGCCGCTCGCCCGGCGGCACCCGCCAGGCGACCTCCTCCTCGACCGTCACGGGCAGGGCCAGCCGGGCGATCTCCTCGTCGATCACCACGGCCTGGCGCACGCGGGCCGAGGCCGAGCCCGTGGGCCGGTCGGCGACGGCGATCGCCAGCCACGGCGCGGTGGACAGCCTGGAGCCCTCGGCGAGCTGGGCCTGCGTGCCCGACGCCATGAGATAGCCGCCGCCGCGCCGCCGTGCCACCCGTTCCGGGAACGCCAGCGCCACCGCCATGCCGGCCAGCGCGTCGTCACTCACCTTCCGCACGTCCGGCCCCTGGCCGGAGGCGCGGGCGAGGCGTCTGGTCTCCTGGCGCCAGCGGGCCGCGAAGCCGGTGCCGCCCCTGCGGGCCGTCCGCCAGACCTCCGCGAGGTCGTCGCCCGCGTCCCTGGGCAGTTGCTCCGACAGCAGCGCCACCACCTCGGCGGCCCGCGGGCCGAGGTCGAGCAGGGCCCTGGCCAGACGGGGATGCACGCCGGCGAGCGCCATGCGCCGCCCGCGACCGGTCACCCGGCCGGCCTCCAGCGCGCCCAGCGCCTCAAGGGTGCGGACGGCGGCCGCCATCGCGGCGGGCGGCGGCCGGTCGAGGAGGGCGAGGCCGACCGCGTCCGCGTCGCCCCAGCAGGCCGCCTGGAGGGCGAACCCGGTCAGGTCGGCGAGCGCGATCTCCGGCCGCGCGTGGTCGGCCAGGCGTTCGTGCTCGGCCGCCGTCCAGCAGCGGTACACGGCCCCGGGGGCCTCCCGCCCGGCGCGGCCGGCACGCTGGTCGGCGGACGCCTTCGAGACCCTGACCGTGGTGAGCGACCCGAGCCCCCTGGCGTGGTCGGTACGGGGTTCGCGGGCCAGCCCGGAGTCCACCACCACGCGGACGCCCGGCACCGTCAGGCTCGACTCGGCCACCGACGTGGCCAGCACGACCCGGCGGCCGGCCCCGGGCGACAGGACGGCGTCCTGGACGCGGGCCGGCGCCTGGCCGTGCACCTGGAGCACGTCGAGGTCGCCCAGCATCCCCGCGACCCGGGCGATCTCCCCCACGCCGGGCAGGAAGCACAGCACGTCGCCGTCGCGCTCGGCGTACGCCCGCCGGACGACCGAGGCCACGTGCGACAGCAGCGCCGGATCGACGCGCAGGCCGTGGGGCGGCGCGACCGGACGCTCCGGCGGCGCCCACACGGTCTCCACGGGATGGGCCGTCCCCGTGGCGGCCACCACGGGCCCGCCGATCAGCAGGGACCACGGGGCCGCGTCGGCGGTGGCCGAGGTGGCCAGCAGCCGCAGGTCGGGACGGAGCGTCTCGCGCACGTCGAGCAGGAACGCGAGGGCGGTGTCGGCGTCGAGATGGCGTTCGTGGCACTCGTCGAGCACGACCGCGTCGACCCCGGCGAGCTCCTGGTCGCGCTGGAGCCGCTGGAGCAGCACGCCGGTGGTGACGACCTCGACCATGGGGTTCGCCCCGGTGTGCCGCTCGCCGCGGATCGTGTAGCTGACGCCCATGCGCCGGGCCGCCGCGCGTACGGCCAGCCGCCGGGGCTCGGCGACCAGCACCCGCAGCCCGGTTCCGGCCAGTGCCAGGGGCACGACCGTGGTCTTGCCCGTGCCGGGCGGCGCGGTGAGCACCGCCGTGCCGTGGCGCTCCAGCGTGGCGAGCAACTCGGGGAGCGCGTCGTGGATCGGCAGCCGGTCAGGTGGGGGCATGCGAGGCGGACAACACGGAGTCGAGCAGGCCGGGGAAGCGCGCGTCGAGGTCGTCGCGGCGCAGGCTGATGTACTTGAGCCGGCCCTCCTGCTTGGAGATGATCACGCCGGCCTCGCGCAGCGAGCGGTAGTGGTGGGAGGCCGTCGACTTGTGGACGCCGAGATGGTCGCCCGCGGCGGTGCACGTCATCTCGCCCAGGGTGGCCAGGCGGACCACGATCTCCAGCCGGACGGGGTCGGCGAGCGCGCGCAGGACCTCGGTGAGCTGGATGTCCTCCTTCGCGGGGTGCGGTAGCAGGCGCATGGTGGAACCCTACCTCCCTCTGATTGTTTGACAACTATCCAACTGTAATGACAATTTGATGCTCGTCCAACTAATCGGCTGGAGGTTCCATGAGTTCCCGGCTCTATCCCCTTGCTGCCGGAAATTTCGCCATCGGTACTGGCATGTTCGTCACCGCCGGGCTGCTCACCCCCATCTCCGCGGACCTTCGGATCTCCACGTCCGCCGCCGGGCAGCTCATGACCGTGTTCGCCCTGGCGTACGCGGTGCTGTCCCCGCTGCTGGCCGCGCTCACCGCCCGCCTGTCGCGCAAGCGGCTGCTGCTGCTGGCGCTGGCCGTGTTCGTCGCGGGCAACGTGCTGACCGCGCTGGCTCCGACGTACCCGCTGGTCATGGCCACGCGGGTGGTGGCCGCGGCCGGCGCGGCGATGTTCACCCCGACCGCCTCGGGCGTGGCCAACGTGCTGACCTCGCCCGACCGGCGCGGGCGGGCGCTGGCGCTGGTGATGGGCGGGCTGAGCGTCTCCTCGGCCGTCGGCGTGCCGCTGGGCACCTGGCTGGGCTCGGTCTCGGGCTGGCGGGCGACGATATGGCTGGTCGTCGGGCTGGGCGTGATCGGCTTCGCCGGGGTGGCGGCGCTCGTGCCCGACGTCAGGGTCGCCGTGTCGGGACGGCTCGGCGAGCGGTTCGCGCCGCTGGCCGACCGGCGGGTGCTGGTGGTGCTGGTCACCCAGCTGCTGATGTTCGGCGCCGGGTTCACCGCCTACACCTACATCGGGTCACTGTTCGACCTGCCGCTGCCGGCCGTGTTGTGGGCGTGGGGGCTCGGCGGCATCGTGGGCAACCAGCTCGGCGGGCGTCTCACCGACGCCTACGGGCCGCGCAGGATGGTGCTGATCGGCCTGGCCGCCTCCACGGTCTTCCTGGCCCTGATCCCCGTCGCGAACCTGGCCCTGCCGATCGCGCTGGTCTGGGCGTTCCTGTGGGGCGCGCTCGGCTGGCTGATCGCGCCGGCCCAGCAGTTCAGGACGGTGGCCGCGGTGCCGGACAACGTGCCGATCGGGCTCGGCCTGCTGTCGTCCGCCCAGTACGTCGGCCTGTTCGCGGCCGGCATCGCGGGCGGCATGGCCCTGGACGCGTACGGCAGGGCAGGGGTGGTCGTGCTGGCCACCGGGCTCGGCGTGGCGGCGCTGCTGTTCACCCTGGCGACCTACCCCCGGGCGGCGGCGATCTCGTCGAGCGAGAGCGTGCCCGTCAGGTAACGCTGGACGTTGGGCGCGGTCAGGGCCGCGACCTGGCCGGCGGGCAGCGAGGCCAGCGGGTCGAGCCTGAGCATGTAGCGGATCATGGCCAGGCCGAGCAGCTGGGAGGCCGCCAGCAGCGCGCGGACCTCGGGATGGGCGCCGGGCAGCCGGCGGGCGATCGGGGCGAGCAGCTCCCGGCCCAGCAGCTCCTTCAGCAGCGCGGCCGTCGCCGGGGTGGCGGCGGCCGCGTGCAGCACGGCCGAGAGCCGGGGGCCGTGCCGCGGGTCCTCCCACAACTCCAGGTAGCGGGTCACCAGCCGCTCGCCGATGCCCGACGCGTCGCCGTCGAGGGCGCCGACCATCAGCGCGACCGGCATGCTGGCCTTGATCGCGGCCTCGAACAGGCCGTCCTTGTTGCCGAAGAAGTGCATCACCAGCGCCGGATCGACACCTGCGGCCCGCGCCACGGCCCTGATCGTGGTGCCGCCGTAGCCGTGGGCGGCGAAGGACTCCATCGCCGCCTCCAGGATCTCCTGCCTGGTCTGCGGGTTTCCCGGTCGTCTTCCGCGTTCCTCGGCCATAGGGCTATTCAACCACGTGGAATTCGTCTACCCTCGAATTCAACATCGATGAACTCATCAGGTGGTGAAAAATGCGCAGGATCATTGGCCTCGTGGTCGGGGTCGCGCTGCTGGGGATGTTGTTCGCCGGGTCGTTCCTCGGGGCCTTCCACGCGCCGGAACCGCACGGCGTGCCGGTCGCCGTCGTCGCGCCCGCCGAGCAGGTGCGTCAGCTCCAGAGCGGCATCGACGGGCGGCGGGCGGGGGCGTTCACGCTGAGCCCGTACGGGTCGGCCGAAGCCGCGCGGGCCGCGCTGCTGGACCGGGAGGTGGACGCCGTGCTCGTCCCGGGGGAGGGCAGGCTGGTGGTGGCGAGCGCGGGCGGCCGCACCGGCGCGACGGTGATCACCGCGGCTTTCCAGGGGGCCGCGCAGGCACAGGGCCGCACCCTGAAGGTCGAGGACGCCGTCCCGCTGCCGCCCGGTGACGCCGGCGGCATCTCCGGCATGTTCTACGTGCTCAGCGTGCTGCTGCCGGGGATCGCGCTGGCCGTGCTGCTCGCCCGGGTCGCGCCGGGTCTGGGCGCGGCGGCACGGGTCGGCGTCCTGGCCGCGGGCTCGCTGGTGGCGGGCACGGCCGTCGCGTGGCTGGCCGACGTGGTGTTCGGCGCGCTGCCGGGCCGCTTCGGCCCGCTGGTGGCGGTCTCGTCGGGCATCGCGCTGGCGGTCGGCCTGGTGGTCGCCGGGCTGGTCAAGGTCATCGGCACGCCGGGGGTCGGGGTGGCGGCGCTGCTGTTCGTCCCGATCGGGCTCCCGGCGAGCGGCGGACCGCTCGGCGCCCGCTACATCCCCGAGTGGTACGCCGCCGTCGGCCGCGTCCTGCCCGTGGGCCCGGCCGCCGAGGCGGTGCGCAACACGGTGTTCTTCGGCGGGGCCGCCCTGTGGACGCCGGTCGGGGTGCTGGCCCTGTGGGCGCTGCTCGGCCTGGTCCTGCTCGCCCTGCCCGGACGCCGGGCGCAGGCGGCCCCCGCCGCCCCGCGCACGCCGGTGGCGGTCTGATCTTCTCCGCCTCGGAGGTGACCTCCGGTCGCCCCGCAGGCGGACGACGGGTGGCGGCGGCGGCACGTACCGTCGCCGGCATGTTCAGGAACCAGGTGACCTTCCGCCGCGTCGCGGCGGGCACGTTGCTCATCGCGGCCCCGCTCCTGCAGTTCGTGGCCGTCGTCATCGACCCCGGCACGTGGGGCGACTCCCGCGAGGCGGTCAGCTACGGCGACAACCCCGCGCTGGCCCAGGCCGAGTCGGCGCTCTACCACTGGAGCTGGATGTTCATGGGCCTGGCGGCCATCGCCCTGGTGCACCTCACCAGGCGCAAGGCCACCGTGCTGGGCCACATCGCCGGCGCGGCGACGGCCATCGGCTACATCTCGACGTCGGCCCTGCTGATGATCGACCCCGTCGAGTGGTGGCTGGGCCGGCACAACCCGCCGGAGCAGGCGCAGAAGATCCTCGACGAGATGCTGAACCTGCCCGGCGTGATCTTCGGCTTCCAGATGCCGTGGATGTTCTTCGCCGTGCTGGGCCTGCCGCTGCT
This sequence comes from Nonomuraea sp. NPDC005692, assembly GCF_040631115.1. Taxonomy (NCBI): domain Bacteria; kingdom Bacillati; phylum Actinomycetota; class Actinomycetes; order Streptosporangiales; family Streptosporangiaceae; genus Nonomuraea; species Nonomuraea sp. NPDC005692. The sequence continues at coordinate 437,935 of NZ_JBEXYU010000002.1, forward strand.
GGTCGTCGCCGTGTGGCGGGCCGGGTTCGTCGGCTGGTGGGTGCCGCTGCTCGTCTTCGTCGGGTACGTCGTCTCCTTCCCCATCGAGTACGGCCCCGTGACCGTGCTGTTCTGGGCCCTGCCCGTCGCCGGCCTCGGCTGGACCGGCCTGAAGGTCCTGCGCATGGGCGACGAGGCGTGGGCGGCCTACTACCCCTCGCCCGCCCTCGACCGGACGGCCGTGTCGGCCTAGGCCGGGATCCAGCCCAGGGTGACCGCCAGGATGACGAAGAAGCCGAGCAGGATGCGGTAGATCACGAACGCGGTGAACCGGTGGGTGCTGATGTACTTCAGGAACCAGGCCACCGCCGCGTAGCCGACGGCGAACGAGATCAGCGTCGCCAGGATGGTGGGCCCCCACGCGGGGGCCTGCCCCTCGCCGATGTCCTTCAGCTCGAACGCCCCCGAGGCCAGCACGGCGGGGATGGCCAGCAGGAACGAGTATTTGGCGGCGTCCTCGCGGCGGTAGTCGAGCAGCAGGCCCGCCGTGATCGTGCCGCCCGAGCGGGAGACGCCCGGGATGAGGGCCAGCGCCTGCGCGAAGCCGTAGACGATGGCGTGGGTGAAGCTGAGGTGCTTCTCCAGCGTCAGCTTGTTGCGCGCGGTGCGGTCGGCGAACCACAGGATGCAGCCGAAGACGATCAGCGTCGTGCCGACCACGCGCAGGTCGCGGAAGACGGTCTCGATCTGGTCCTTGAACGCCAGGCCGAGCACGCCGATCGGGAGCGTGCCGACGATGACGTACCAGCCCATGCGGGCCGCCCAGTGGCCGCGCAGCTCCCGGTCGAACAGCGAGCGGACCCACGTGGAGACGATCTCCCACAGCTCCTTGCGGAAGTAGATGAGCACCGCGGCCTCGGTGCCCAGCTGGATGACCGCCGTGAAGGCCGCCCCCGGGTCCTGCCAGCCGAAGAAGGCGGAGACCACACGGATGTGGGCGCTGGAGGAGATCGGCAGGAACTCCGTGAGCCCCTGGACGAGCCCCAGCACCACCGCTTCGAGCCAGCCGATCACGACTACACCTTCCGGTTACGGGAGTGACCAGGGTGAGGTTAGCGGAAACGGGGGCCGCGCAGTTGCCCGCCCAGCAGGTTGAGCAGGCCGGGGGAGAGCCGGCCCGCCCTCAGCGTGCGGCCCACACCGCGGCGTTGGCCGCGGCGTAGTCGGCGAAGTCGCGGGCCGGACGGCCCAGCGCCTCCCGGACGCCGTCCGTCACGTGGGCGTTGCGGCCGTCGAGCACCTCGGTGAACAGCCCGGTCAGGCCCTCGGCCTCGCCGATCGGCACGCCCGCCGCCACCGCCCCGGCCACGTACTCCTCCGGCGTGACCTGGATGGAGGTGATCGTGCGACCCGTGGCCTTCGACAGCTCGGCCGCCGCGTCGGCGAACGTCAGCAGCCTCGGGCCGGTCAGCTCGTACAGGCGGCCCGCGTGCCCGTCCTGGGTGAGGGCGGCCACGGCCACGTCGGCGATGTCGTCGGCGTCCACGAACGGCTCGGGCACGTCGGCCACCGGGATCGCCAGCACGCCGTCGAGGACCTGGTCGAAGAGGAAGCCCTCGCTGAAGTTCTGCATGAACCAGCCGCAGCGCACGATCGTCCAGTCCAGGCCGGACTCCCGCACGGTCTGCTCGCTCGCCTCGGCGCCCGGCTCGCCCCTGCCCGACAGCAGCACCAGCCGCCGCACCCCGGCGTCCGCGGCGAGCCGGGTGAGCTCCAGGACGTCCTCGTACGCGCCGGGCAACGCCAGGTCGGGGTAGTAGGACACGTACACGGACTCGACGCCGTCCAGCGCGGCGGCCCAGGTGGAGCGGTCCGCCCAGTCGAAGGACGGGCTGGCCGAGCGGGAGCCGATCCGCACGGGAAGGCCGAGAGAGGTGAGCCGGTCAGCGACACGGCGGCCGGTCTTGCCGGTTCCGCCCAGAACCAAAATCGTCATGCATCTAGTAAGCCGTCATACCCATAAGACTCTCCATGGTTGAGAAGCGCGTTGCCATATGCGATCGTCTAGCCCATGGATCAGCTCGCGGCATTGCTCGACGGACCGAGAGCGCGGAGCGCCTTCCTGCTCCGGTCGATCCTCGACCCGCCGTGGTCGATGCGCATCCAGGACGAGGCCCCGCTCACGCTGGTGGCCCTGCTGTCCGGTGAGGCGTGGGTGCTGCCGGACAAGGGCGAGCCGGCCCGCCTCGAACCCGGGCAGGTGGCCATCCTGCGGGGGCCGGAGCCGTACGTGGTGGCCGACGCCCCCGGCACCGCGCCGCAGATCGTCATCCATCCCGGCCAGCGCTGCACCACTGTCGACGGCGAGTCGCTGTACCAGTCGATGGACCTCGGCGTGCGCACCTGGGGCAACGACCCGGCGGGCGGCACCGTGCTGATCACCGGCACGTACACGCTGGAGGGCGAGGTCAGCAGGCGCCTGCTCGACGCGCTGCCCCAGCTTCTCGTGCAGCCGGGCGGGCCGGTCATCTCGCTGCTCGGCGCCGAGATCGTCAAGGACGACCCGGGCCAGTCCGCGGTGCTCGACCGGCTGCTCGACCTGCTGCTGATCGCCGTGCTGCGGTCGTGGTTCGCCACCCACGAGGCGCCCGCCTGGTACCGCGCGATGGGCGACCCGATCGTGGGCAGGGCGATGCGGATGTTGCACAACAACCCCGCCCACCCCTGGACGGTCGCCGCCCTCGCCGCCGAGGTGGGGGTCTCCAGGGCGGCGCTGGCCAGGCGGTTCACCGACCTGGTCGGGGAGCCGCCGATGTCCTTCCTCACCGACTGGCGGCTCGCGCTCGCCGCCGACCTGCTGCGCGAGCCCGACGCCACGATCGGCTCGGTGGCCAGGAAGGTCGGCTACGGCAGCCCGTTCGCGCTCAGCACGGCCTTCAAGCGCGTACGCGGCGTCAGCCCCCAGGAGCACCGGACCGGAGCGGCGAGGTGAAACCCCTGCTGCTGCTCGACGTCGACGGCGTGCTCAACCCGATGGGCCGCCCCACGCCCGACTTCCGGCGCTACCGCTGCACGATCGGCACCGACGTCTATACCGTGCACCTCAACCCCCGCCACGGCCGCCGGCTCCTCGACCTGGCCCTGACCACGGGCGCCGAGCTGGTCTGGGCCACCACCTGGGAGCACCACGCCAACGAGTGGATCTCTCCCAGGATCGGCCTGCCCACGCTCCCGGTCGTCACCATGGGCCCCGACCGGACCCGGACCGAGCACGGCGAGATGTTCAAGACGCCGCACGTCGCCGCGTACGCCGGGCGGCGGCCGTTCGTGTGGTTCGACGACCAGGTGTGGGCGCAGGACGAGCAGTACCTCAGGGTGCATCAGGGTCTGGAGAATTTCCTGTTGATCCACGTCGATCCCAGACATGGACTGACCAGGGAACATCTGGGCATGGCTCATGAGTGGCTGACCCTTACAGGGTTTTCTCAGGGTCCCTAGCGGGATAGCGGCGGCACTGCTGTCCGTTTTACCGGTAGGTCATCACGACACGGAGGAACAGCATGTACCGCTCAAGGGAGCACAGGATTCTGGCCGGCGTCTGCGGCGGGCTCGCCGACAAGATGGGCCTGCCCCCGACCCTCGTCCGCATCCTCTGGCTGCTGCTGTCGCTCATCCCCGGCCCGCTCTGGGTGGTCTACGTCGCCATGTGGATCCTCGTCCCGGAGCAGCCGAGGGGCTACTCCCACTGACGCGTCCGCCGGTCCGCCGAACCACCGCGTGAGCGCCGCCTCGGCGGGCTCCGCGCAGGGTTCGGCCCAGGCCACGTAACCGTCGGGCCGCACCAGCAGCCCGCGGTCGCCGGGCACGACGTCCACCCGATCGGCCCAGCGCGCCCCCGCGGTGCGCAGGGCCGGGTCGGAGGTGACGAGCAGCCCGCGGCCGTCGTCCAGCCGCAGGCCCTCGGGCATGAAGGCGCCGACGAGCGGGTTCTGGCCCGCCGCGTACCGCACCGACGCCGCGCTCACGTCCTCGGCCAGCATCCTGTTGGCCTCGGGGACGGTCATGAGCTGGGCGAACAGGTCGCGCAGCCGGGTCGTCCCGGCGTCCGGCGCGGACAGCTCGACCTGTTGGAGGGTGTTCGCCAGCACGGCGGCGGCCACCGGATGTCGTTCGGCGTGGTAGCTGTCGAGCAGCCCGGCCGGGGCCGTCCCGCGCACCGCCAGGGCGAGTTTCCAGCCCAGGTTGACGGCGTCCTGGAGGCCGGTGTTCATCCCCTGGCCGCCGAACGGCATGTGCACGTGGGCCGCGTCGCCGGCCAGGAACACCCGGCCGGCCCGGTAGCGCTCGGCCTGCCTGGCCGCGTCGGAGAAGCGGGACAGCCAGGTCGCCCCGGTGATCTCGGGGGCGGCGTCCCCGAGGTGCCGGCGCACGCTGGCCGAGAACTCCTCGATCGTCACGGGGGCGTCCCGGTCCGCGTGCACCCGGCCGTGGTCGACGGTCAGGATCCTGGTCGTGCCGTCGGGCCGGACGAACGGCCACTGGAACAGGCCGTGGCCGGTGCGGACCCAGCCGGTCGGCGTGCCGCCGGCGACCGTGACGTCACCGACGTAGGCGGCCAGGGTGGCGGGGGTGCCGGGGAAGGCGATCCCGGCCAGCTTGCGCACCGTGCTCCGGCCGCCGTCGCAGCCGACGAGCCAGCCCGCCCGGTACGCCGTGCCGTCGCCGGTCTCGACCGTCACGCCCGACCCGTCCTGCGTCAGGCCGGTCACCGCCCGGCCCCGGACGATCTCCGCGCCCAGCTCCAGCGCCCGCGCCTCCAGGATCTCCTCCACCCGCGACTGCGGGATCAGCAGCCCGTACGGGTGCGGGGTCCGGGTGGCCGTCAGGTCGAGCACCCGCATGCCGGCGAAGTGCTGCAGGTCCAGGCGGGGCGCGTCGCCGAGCCGGTCGAGCAGCCCCCGCATGGCGAAGGTGTCGACCGAGCGGGGGTGCAGGTTGAGCGCCCTGGACAGGCCGGTGGGGGCGGCGAGCCGGTCGAGCACGAGTGTGCGCACGCCGCGCAGGCGCAGCTCGCAGGCCAGCATCAGCCCGACCGGGCCGGCCCCGGCGATGACGACGTCCATCCGCATCTCCTTATCAACGATAAGTGCTTATCACTGATAAAGCCTTATCTTTGATAAGTTGTCAAGCGTGGAACGGCGGACGGCGGTACGCGCGGCCCTGCGGCTGCTCAACGAGGTGGGCATCGACGGGCTGACCACCCGCAGGCTGGCCGACGAGCTGGGCGTGAAACAGCCGGCCCTCTACTGGCACTTCAAGAACAAGCAGGAACTGCTCGACGAGATGGCCGAGGAGATGCTCGCCGACACGCTGGAGCGTCTCGACGTGCCCGAACCCGGTCAGGAATGGGACAACTGGCTCATGTCCCGTGGCCGGGTGATCCGCAGCGCGCTGCTGTCGTACCGGGACGGCGCCCTCGTGCACGCCGGGTCCCGGCCCACGCCGCGCCGGCTGGCCGAGCTGCCCGCGCTCATCAGGCCGCTGACCGAGGCGGGATTCACCGGCGAGCAGGCGGTCAGGGCGCTGATCGCGGTCGGCAGGTTCGCCCTCGGCTCGGCGATCGACGAGCGCGGGCCGGCCGTGCCGCTCGACGCGCGGCCTGAGGAGGACCCCGACGGAGACTTCGAGTTCGGGCTGCGTGCGCTGGTGTCCGGGATGCGTCTTATCCTCGAAGGATGAGGGCAAGGCCGCTGACACTTCTGCAGGACGATCTGGTCGACTACGACACGGCGATGGAGCGCATGACCGACCTCGTCGGGCAGCGCCAGCGGGACGAACGGCCGGACACGCTCTGGCTGCTCAGCCACCCGCCCGTCTACACCGTCGGCCGGCGCACCCCCGCCGAGCACCTGCCCGATCCCGCGCGCGGCATCCCCGTGCTGGAGACCGGGCGCGGCGGGCAGCTCACCTACCACGGCCCCGGCCAGCTCGTGGGCTATCTCATCGTCAAGCTCGGCGAGGACGAGGGCATCGTCGACTACGTGCGGGAGGTGGAGCTGCGCCTGGTCGAGGCGCTGGGCAAGCTCGGCCTGCCCGCCGAGCGGCGTGACACCCCGCCGGGCTCGGAGCTGCTGACCGGCGTCTGGACGTCCGCGACCGGCCGCAAGATCATCTCGATCGGCATGCGCCAGAGCCGGGGGGTCACCAGCCACGGGTTCGCGCTCAACGTCGACGGCGACCTCACGCCCTGGAACTGGGCGGTGGCCTGCGGCATGCCCGACGTGGACATGACCTCGCTCAAGCGCGAGCTGGACGACATCACCATGCAGGACGTGCGGCCCGCCGTGGCCGCCGCCTTCGAGGCGTCCTGACCGCTCAGCGGGGAGTGGCCAGCCCGGCCACGACCATGTGCTTGAGCAGGTCGTAGCTGTCGTCGAGCAGCTCGGGCAGGCCGAACCCGCCCGACGCCTCCAGCACCGCGAACCCGTGCGCCGCCGCGCGCAGGCAGCGGGCCGCGTGGATCGCGTCGGAGCCTTCCAGTCCGTAGCCGCGCAGCGCCGCGAGCATGATGCCCATCAGGCGCTCGCCCGACGTCCGCATGCCGGGGTGCGGCTGCTGGATGACCATCGCGTAGCGGTGCGGGTGGCGGGTGACGTAGGCGCGCCAGGCGTCCATGAGCGCGCCGACGGCCTCGTCGCGGGAACGGCCCAGCACCGCCTGGGCCAGTTCGTCGGTGATCTCGTCGGTGACCCGCACCGACAGCAGCTCGCGCAGTTCGGCCAGGTTGCGCACGTGCTTGTACAACGACGGCGTCGCGACCCCGGCGCGGGCCGCCAGCGCCGAGAGCGTCAGGGCCTCGGGCCCGTTCTCGTCCACCAGGCACACCGCCAGGTCGACGACCGTGTCCCGGGACAACGCCGCCCTAGGCATGCACGCGCTCCTTGACGAACGCCAGCACCTCGGCGGCCACCTGAGCCGGGAACTGGGCGTGCGGGTAGTGGCCGGCGCCCTCGATCATGGCGATCCGGCCGCGCCCGGCGGGCATGGCGGCCACGATGCCCTCCGCCTCGGCGCGCGGGTCGGCCCAGTCGGGGTCGAGCGTGCCCATCACGACCAGCACGTCGCGGGTCAGGTCGGGGAGCCGCGCGCCGGCGTCGGTGGGGGGCACCTGGCCCATCTTGGAGACCACGGCCATCCGGCCGGGCCGGCGCAGGTCGGCTTCGAGCGCCGCGATGTGCTCCGCGTGGTCGGCGGGCTTGACGCCCGGCATGGCGTGGTCGAGGTACTTCTTCCATAGGCCGATGCTGCGCAGGAGCGCCGCGCCGAGCAGCAACATGGCCCCCTTGCGATGGTGGGCGTTGCGCAGCAGGCCGCCGCCGTCGATCTTCTGCACCCGGGTGAACGGGCCGATCTCCACCACGGCACTGACCAGCTCGGGCGCCTGCGCGGCGGCGATCGTGACGGCCCCGCCCGCGAACGAGTGGCCCACCAGGACCGCCGGGCCGCCCAGGTGGCGGACCAGCGCGAGCAGGTCGCCCGCGACGTCGGTGCGGGTGTAGGAGGGCCAGTCGCGGCTGGACTCGCCGTGACCGCGCAGGTCCGTGGTCGCCACCCGGAAACCCGCCGCCACCAGCTCGGGCACCAGGAGCCGGAACGACTGCCGCCCGACGCCCATGCCGTGCGCCAGCACCATCAGCGGCCCTTCGCCGGTCACCTCGTAGGCGAGCTGTCCACCCTCGACCGCCAGGAACTCCGTCATGTCCAACCCCTCTCGGCTAACTCTTATAGCCCTAAAGCTAAAGTCTTTAGCCAAGCGATGTCAAGCAGCAGAAAAGGCGGGCACGGCCGGATCGGCCGTGCCCGCCCGAAGGGGTGGTCAGGAGATCGGCACCTCGTCGATCGTGCGGCGCGGGCCGGTGAACCAGTGCCTGGCCGACAGGCTCCACCACAACCAGATGCCGATCAGCACGACGCCGACCGCGATCGGCGCGTAGTTGACCGACGTCCAGGTGAAGTCCTTGTTCCCCGGCACGCCGGCCGGGGAGAACGGCATGACGAAGTAGATCGACACGATGACGATCTCGACGCAGGCGATCCAGCCCAGCACCCGGTACTTGCGGCCGAGCGTCCACGGGCCGGGACGGAAGGCGTCGCCCATGCGCAGGCGCAGCCAGATCGGGATGAGGAACGCCAGGTAGAGGCCGATGACCGCGATCGACACGACGGCGTAGAAGGCGACCGGGGTCGTCGAGCCGGCCGGGGCGTACAGGGCGGGCAGGGTGATCAGGGCGGCGATGAGGCAGCCGGCGAGGATCGCGTTGACCGGGGTGCGGTTGCGGTCCACCTTCGACCACAGCCGCCAGCCGGGCACCGCGCCGTCGCGCGAGAACGCGTACGTCATGCGCGACATCGAGGTGACGCAGCTCATCCCGCAGAAGAACTGGCCGATCGTGGAGATCGCGAAGATCGCGGTGGCCAGCGGGGAGGAGAGCGCGGTCTCGAAGATGGCGCCGACGAAGCCGGACTGCTTGTTGATCTCGTCCACGTTGGTCGCGGCGAACAGGAACGCCAGCAGCAGGATCCAGCCGCCGATCGCCGAGTAGAAGATCGACTGCCACAGGCCGCGAGCGGCCGTCCTGGCCGCGCCCTGCGTCTCCTCCGACACGTGGGCGCAGGCGTCGAACCCGGTGATCGTGTACTGGGTGAGCAGGAAGCCGAGCGGGAGCACGTACAGCCAGAAGGGCACGCCGCCGTCGCCGAAGCCGGAGTTGTTGATCGTGCCGCCGAACACGAAGCCGAGCGACTGGTGCTCGGACGGCGCGAGGACGAGGATCGCGACGATGACGACCGCGCCCGCGACGTGCCACCACACGCTGATGTTCTGCAGCAGCGAGATGAGCCGGTGGCTGAAGATGTTGATGAGCGCGTGCAGGATGAGGATGATCACGAACAGCAGGAACGCCTGGGGGAGCGTCCCCTCCCACGCGCCGCCGGTCAGGCGGCTGATCGTGATGTTGAGGAACGTGGCGCAGCCGTAGTCGACCGACGCGGTGACCGCGATGAGGCCGATCAGGTTGAGCCAGCCGGTGAACCAGCCGTGGATCGGCTTGCCCATGGTGGCGGCCCACCAGTAGATGCCGCCCGCCGTCGGGAACGCCGAGACCAGCTCCGACATGCAGAAACCGATGATCAGGATGAACGCGGAGATCAGCGGCCAGCCCCACGAGATGGCGATGGGGCCGCCGTTGTTCCAGGCCTGCCCGAAGGTCGTGAAGCAGCCGGCGAGGATCGAGATGATGGAGAAGGAGATCGCGAAGTTGGAGAAGCCGCTCCAGGTCCGGGCCAGCTCCTGCTTGTAGCCGAGCTCGGCGAGTCGCCTGGAATCCTCTTCGAGTGACATGAGGTCTCCCTGGGGGGCGCGGAGGACGCTCTGTTTGGTCTAGGTCTAGACCATTTCTTCCCGAGGAACAAGGCGTGACAGATGAGTTTCGATGTGGTCAGGAGAGACCGTGTCCCGCCGGGTCGATGTCGAGCACGACCTTCCCCGTGACCGTGCGGTCGAGCTGGGCCGCGGCGGCCTCGTCCAGGCGGTCCCAGGGCACGCGCCGGCCGATCTCGACGGACAGGTCGCCCGCGGCCACGAGGCCGAGCAGGAAGGCCAGGTCGGGGCCGGGGGAGTCGACGTCGCCGAACGAGCTCATCGAGCGGGCGGGGCCGAGGGAGAAGGTCGAGCCCGGCGGGAAGACGGCCGGCTGCCCGCCGGCCCAGCCGACGCTCTGGAGGTTGCCGCCCGGCTTGAGCAGGCCCCAGGCGGTCACCAGGGTCGGGCCGCCGACCAGCTCGATCACGACGTCCACGGGGGCCACGCCGTCCAGGCCGGTCACGATGTCCACGTCCGGGCCGAGGGTCCGGGCGCGGGCGGGGGAGCTCACCGAGGCGACGACGTGGGCCCCGGCCAGCCTGGCGAGCCGCACGGCCAGCCTCCCGACCGAGCCGGACGCCCCCGTCACGAGCACGCGCGAGCCGAGGGAGACGCCCGCGGCGCGTAGTGAGCGCAGCGCGGTCAGGCCGGACATCGGCAGGGCGGCGGCCACCGCCAGGTCGACCCCGTCGGGCACCACGGCGAGCGAGCCGGTGTCGAACGCCGCCCGCTCCGCCCACGCCCCCGCCCCGAACGCCGCCACCCGCGCGCCCTCGGCCGGGCCCGTGCCGTCCGCGGCGGGCCGCAGCACCACCCCGGCGGCGTCGTAGCCGAGCACGACGCCCTCGGGCAGGCGGTCCAGGTGCCGCAGCTCGCTGAAGTTGACCGACGTCCGCCGCACCTCGACGAGTGCCTGCCCGGCCCCCGGAACGGGCTCGGGAACGTCGGCGAGCCGCCCCACGGCCCCCGGGCCGACCACCAGTGCGCGCATACGAAATCCTCCCGCGACCATGCGGACCGGCGGTCCGCTTCGTTGCCGGGATACTATGGGGACCGACAGTCCGCTTGCAAGGAGGAGCCTTGGTGCGATCAGACGCGACCCGCAACAGGGAGGCGATCCTGCGGGCCGCCGAAGAGCTCCTGTACGCCCACGGCGCCGAGCACATCTCGCTCGACCGGGTGGCCGCGGCGGCGGGGGTGGGCAAGGGCACGCTGTTCCGCCGCTTCGGCAGCAGGACCGGCCTGTTCCAGGAGCTGCTGGCCGAGCGTGCCGCCGCCCTGGCCGAGGCCATCGAGTCGCCCGGCTCGCCGCTCGGGCCGGCGGCGCCGCCCCGGGAGCGGCTGCTCGCGTTCCTGGACGAGCTGGCCGGGCTGGCCGAGCGCAACCTGGCGCTGTTCGCCGCGCACGAACGGGCCTGCGCGGCCGACAAATACCGCGACCCCACCTATCTGCGGTGGCACGCCCACGTGACGGCGCTGGTCGCGGCGGCGGCGCCGGGGCTCGACGCCGAGTTCGCCGCCCACACCCTGCTGGCCTCCTTCGACGCCGACCTCGCCCGGCACGTGATGGCCGAGGGCGGCGCCGACCGGCTCAGGAGCTCGGTGCGCGGCGTCGCCGAGGCGCTGCTGCGCGCCTGAGCCCACCAAGGGGCCGGCCCAAGGGGCCGGCGCGGCCTCAGGGCAGGCCGACGCGGGCGCGGGGCCGGGTTCTGGCGAGTGCGCGGCCGGGTCCGGGCGGGCGCGGGGCCGGGTTCTGGCCCTATGCCGAGAAGGCGTCCGTGGCGGCCTGGCAGAAGGCCTTGAGGTCGTCCGGTTTGCGGCTGGTGACCAGGGTGTTCGGGCCGTCCGTGCAGACCACGACCTCCTGGTCCTTCCAGGTCGCGCCGGCGTTGCGCAGGTCGGTCTGCAGGCTCGGCCAGGACGTGAGCGTACGCCCGCGCACGACGTCCGCCTCGACCAGCGTCCAGGGGGCGTGGCAGATGGCGGCCACCGGCTTGCCGGCGTCGAAGAAGGCGTGCGCGAACCGGACCGCCTGCGGCACCGTGCGCAGGAAGTCGGGGTTGGCGACGCCCCCGGGGAGCAGCAGGGCGTCGAAGTCGCCGGGGTCGGCGTCGTCCACCGTGGCGTCCACGGCGAAGGTGTCGGCCTTGTCCAGATGGTTGAACGCCTGGATCCGTCCCGAGGACGTGGAGACCAGCCGGGGCGTGCCGCCCGCCTGCTTGACCGCCTGCCACGGCTCGGTGAGCTCGACCTGCTCGACCCCTTCGGGAGCGACCAGGAACGCGATGGTCTTGCCGTTCAACATGACTGTCCCTTCGTTTTTCCCTCCCCTATCCGGACATCGGGGAAGTATGCGCATTTACCCCTGGGGGGTATATAGTGAGGCGCGAAGCCGAGAGAAGAGGAGTTCGGGCATGGTGATCACCGCGTACCAGGTCGAGGGCATGACCTGTGGCCACTGCGTCAGCTCGGTGCGGGCCGAGGTCGGCAAGGTCGACGGGGTTCAGGCCGTCGAGGTCGACCTCGCGGCCAAGGAGATGGTCGTGACCAGCAGCGCGCCGATCGACCAGGCCGTCATCGAGTCGGCCGTCGTCGAGGCCGGCTACGAGCTGGGCGGCGGCCGGGAGCTGCTGCCGCAGGCCGGTTCGTGCTGCGGCTCGGGCGGCTGCCACTGACCTCTCAGGGGGATCGCCGCCGGGAGGCCCACAGGGTGTGCGCGGCGCACGCGGCGGCCGCGCCGACGGCGTACCAGAGCAGGTCGGGCGGGTTGAAGGTGCTGCCCAGCAGTGGCCGCAGGACTGCCGGGATCTCGCCGAGCTGGGCGAACTCGATCGCCCAGCTCAGCCCGCCCGACCCCACCGCGGCGACCCACGGCCGCACGCGCGGCAGCACCAGGACGACGAGCGCGTAGATCAGTACGGTGTACAGCGCGTCACCGGCGTATTTGGGCACGGGCCCGTCCCACCACATCCGGACGGCGAGCCCCGCCACGACGGTCACGACGGCGGCGAGGAGAACGGGCAGGCGAGGCACCCGATCACGGTATTGCCAAGCGTACTGAAAATTTACACCGCGGAAGGAAACGAGAATGAAACAATTTTCCGCCACTCGTTGACACGCGGTCTCCGTATGGTGTGCCTTCATCTACACAGGAATCCCCCGCCTGAAGGTGAGGCATCATGAGGAAATGGTTCGCACGCCTGGCTGTGCTGGGCGTCGCGCTTTTAGTGGCCGGCCAAGGAGCGACGGCGGCCCAGGCCCAGGAACCTGCGGCGGGGAAGAAGATCCTACGCGTCGGCGCCACCCAGGCGATGGACTCCATGAACCCGTTCCTGGCGGTCCGGCTGGTCTCCACCGCGATCCAGCGCACGATGTACGGCTTCCTCACCGTCCCTGACTCCAAGACGCTCCAGCCCAGCCCCGACCTGGCCGAGTCGTGGACGACGTCCGACGACGGGCTCACCTGGACGTTCAAGATCCGCAACACCAAGTGGTCCGACGGCCAGCCGGTGACGGCCGAGGACGCCGCCTGGACGTTCAACAAGATGATGACGGACGAGGCGGCCAAGACGGCCAACGGCCCCGCCGTGGAGAACTTCGCGAGCGTCACCGCCAACGGCCAGGACTTGATCATCAAGACCAAGGCACCGCAGGCGTCCATGCTGGAGAACCCGGTCCCGATCATGCCCAAGCATGTGTGGGAGAAGGTCACCGACATGGCCAACTACGAGGCGGAGACGTACCCGACCGTGGGCAGCGGCCCGTACATCGCGGTCGAGCACAAGAAGGACCAGTACGTCAAGCTGCAGGCCAACCCCAACTACTGGCGGGGCAAGCCGAAGGTCGACGAACTCCAGTTCATCTTCTACGACAACCCGCAGGCCGCCATCGCCGGGCTCAAGAAGGGCGACATCGACCTGCTCGGCCGCATGACGCCGCCGGAGTTCCAGGCCATCGAGAACGACCCGAACATCGAGGCATGGAACACCCAGGGCCGCCGGGCCGCGTACCTGCAGATCAACCACGGCGCCACCACCACCGACAACAAGCCCATCGGCGACGGCCACCCGGCGCTGAAGGACCCGAAGGTGCGCCAGGCGCTGCACTTCGCCATCGACAAGCAGAAGCTGGTCGACGAGGTGCAGAGCGGCCTGGCCAAGCCGGCCGACGGCTCGATCATCCCGCCCATGTTCAAGGACTTCTTCTGGGAGGCCACGGGCGAGGAGAAGGTCACCTACGACGTGGCCAAGGCGAACAAGATCCTCGACGACGCCGGCTACAAGAAGGGCGCCGACGGCGTCCGGACGATGCCCGACGGCAAGCGCAAGCTGGAGTTCCGCTTCAGCATCCACACCGACACGCCGATCGAGGACAAGCTCGCCGAGTACCTGACCGGCTTCTTCAAGGAGATCGGCGTCACGCTGACCACCCAGAAGCTCGACTCCAGCAAGTTCACCGAGGAGACCGGCGTCACGGCGCTGTTCGACATCGCGATCAGCGGCTGGTCGGTCAACCCCGACCCCGAGGAGATCCTGGCCACCCACCTGTGCAGCCGCAGGCCGGCGCCGGGCGGCGAGGGCGGCGGCACCGAGTCGTTCTACTGCGACCCGACCTTCGAGAAGCTCTACCAGGAGCAGCTCAAGGAGCTCGACCGGCCCAAGCGCGCCGAGCTCATCAAGCAGATGGAGCAGCGGCTCTACACCGACGCCCCCGTCATCGCGATCTACTACCCCAACGACCTCGAGGGTTACCGCAAGGACCGGATCACCAGCATCACCCCGATCCCCGAGGACAAGGGTCTGCTGTACGGCGGCAGCGGCTACTGGCCGTTCTACACGGCCGACGTCAAGGCGACCGCGGCCGGCGGCTCGGCCTCCGACGGCGGCTCCGGCTCCAACACCGGTCTCATCGTCGGCGTGGTCGGCGGCGTGGTGGTCATCGGCCTCGTGGCCTTCCTCCTGACCAGGCGGCGCAAGAGCGCCGCGGACGAGCGCGAATGACAACACCGCTCGAAGCAGCAGAGCCCGCCGCCGTCCAGGCGGCGGGCCCTGGTGAGGACCGCCCCGCTCGCCACGGCACGCTGAAGTACGTGTTGTCGAAGGCCGGCGGGGCGCTGTTCAGCATCGCCGCGGTGATCGTCGGGACGTTCTTCGTCTTCCGCCTGCTGCCCGGCGATCCGGTGCGGAACCTGGCGCAGGGCCGCAACATGACCCCGGCGCAGCTCGACATGGAACGTCACCGGCTCGGTCTCGACAAGCCGGTGCTCGACCAGTTCCTCGACTTCGTCGGCAAGACGCTCAGGCTCGACCTGGGCACGTCGTACGAGTACAAGCGGCCGGTGCTCGATCTCATCGGCGAGCGCATCGGCCCGACGCTGCTGCTGGCCGGGACCGGGCTGGTCATCGCGGTCAGCCTGGGCCTCTGGCAGGGCACCAGGGCCGGATGGCAGCGGGGGAGCCGGTTCGACCGCTTCTCCACCGGTCTGTCGCTGGTGTTGTGGTCGGTGCCGACGTTCTGGCTCGGCCTGCTGCTGATGATGGTGCTCGGCGTGGGCATCGGCCCGATCCCCGGCATCTTCCCCTTCCGCGGCATCGAGAGCGTCGACGCGCCCGACGGGTTCGCCTACCTGCTCGACGTGGCCTCGCACATGGTGCTGCCGTGCCTGACCCTGGTGGCGGTGATCTACGCCCAGTACCTGCTGGTCATGCGGTCGTCGTTGCTGGAGGAGGTCAGCCAGGACTACATCACCGTGGCCCGCGCCAAGGGCCTGCGCGACGACGAGGTACGCCGCCGCCACGCGGTGCCCAACGCCCTGCTGCCCACGGTGACGCTGGTCTTCATGCGCATCGGCTTTGTGGTCGGCGGCGCGGTCACCGTGGAGACGATCTACACCTGGCCGGGCCTCGGGCAGCTGTTCTACCGGGCGGTCCGGGTCCCCGACTTCACGCTCATGCAGGGCACGTTCATGCTCATCACCGTGGCCGTGATCCTCATGAACACGCTGGCCGACGTGCTCTACCACGTTCTCGACCCGAGGGTGAGGTCGGCATGACGAGTGTCGCTGCCACGCGCAGGCGGCAGGCGCTGACCAACTTCTGGACCGACTTCCGCAGGCACCGCGCCGGGGTGATCGGTATGGTCATCCTGCTGGTCGCCGTGGTGCTCGCGCTGGTCGCGCCGCTGTTCATCGACGAGGGCGTGACGAGCGTCATCGACGCCCCCGGCGACGAGTTCGACGCCCCCAGCCTGGCCTTCCCCTTCGGCACCGACGAGTCGGGCCGGTCGATCCTGCTGATGATCTGGTGGGGGTCGCGCGCCTCGCTGCTCATCGGCTTCCTGGCCGCGCTGCTCAGCATCGTGATCGGCATGGTCATCGGCATCGCCGCCGGGCACTTCGGCGGCTGGCTCGGCGGCGCGCTGATGCGGGTCACCGACTGGTTCCTGGTGCTGCCCTCGCTGGTGACCGCGCTGGTGCTGGCGGCCATCCTCGGCGGCAGCACGTTCACCATCATCATGGCGATCGGGGTCACCACCTGGCCGTCCACGGCCCGGCTGATCAGGGCGCAGACCTTCGCCGTCGAGGCCCGGCCCTACATCGAACGCTCCAAGGCGCTCGGTGGCGGCCACTGGCACATCACCACCCGGCACGTGCTGCCCAACGTGGCGCCGCTGCTGCTGGCCAGCACGACGCTGGAGGTGGCCAGCGCGATCGTCACCGAGTCCACGCTGGCCTTCCTCGGCGCCAGCGCGAACAAGACCTCGTGGGGCACCATGCTGCGCGGCTCCTACGACTACGGCGCGGCCAACGAGGGCGCGTGGTGGTACATCATCCTCCCCGGTCTGGCCATCCTCGTGGTCGTCATGGCGTTCACCCTCGTCGGACGGGCGCTGGAGGCCGTGCTGAACCCAAGGCTCAGGAGGGCGGCATGAGTCTCCTCGAACTGGACGACCTGTCGGTGACCTACCGCATCGCGTCGGGCGAGGTGCCCGCGGTGCGCGGCGTGTCGCTGACCCTCGACCCCGGAGCGGCACTCGGAGTCGCCGGCGAGTCGGGGTCCGGCAAGTCGACGCTGGCCATGGCGCTGCTCAGGCTCCTGCCCAAGAGCACGCGCGTCGGCGGCCGGATCCTGCTCGACGGCGACGACGTCCTCACCATGAAGTGGGGACGCATGCGGGCCGTGCGCTGGGCCGAGGCCTCGATCGTGTTCCAGGGCGCGCAGCACGGCCTCAACCCCGTGCGCCGGATCGGCGAGCAGATCGCCGAGCCGCTGCTCGTGCACGGCCTGGCCAAGCCGGACGGCGCCCGCAAGCGCGTCGGCGAGCTGCTCGAACAGGTCGGCCTGCCCGCCTGGCGGGCCCGCAGCTACCCGCACGAGCTGTCCGGCGGCCAGCGGCAGCGCGTGATGATCGCGATGGCGCTGGCCTGCTCGCCCCGCCTGATCATCGCCGACGAGCCGACCACCGCGCTCGACGTGATGGTCCAGGCGCAGGTCCTGACGCTGATCAAGCAGCTGATCGCCGAGCACGGCATCTCGCTGATCATGATCTCGCACGACCTGTCGGTCCTTGCCGACGTCTGCGACCAGCTCGCGGTCATGTACGCCGGCCGCGTGGTCGAGCACGGCCCCTCCCGCGAGGTGTTCCACGACGCCCGCCACCCCTACAGCCGGGCGCTGGCGGCCGCGTTCCCCACCGTGGGCGACCCGGTCTCGCGGCTGGCCCCCAAGGGGCTCGGCGGCGACCCGCCGGACCCGATGCAGCTCCCGACCGGCTGCGCCTTCCACCCGCGCTGCCCGGTCGCGCTGGACGAATGCGCGGGTCTCGACGTCGAGCTGTGGCCCGCCGGTCCCCGCCACGCCGCGGCCTGCGTGCACGTACGCTCCAAGGAGGAGGTCGAGGCTTCATGACCGAGACGCAGACCGCGGCCGAGACCGTCTCGACGGGCAAGGGCGCGCTGCTGGAGGCCCGTGACCTGCACGTCGCCTTCTCCTCGCGGGGCCGCAGCGCCCGCGCCGTCGACGGGGTCAACCTGGCGATCGGCCAGGGCGAGATCGTGGCCCTGGTCGGCGAGTCGGGCTGCGGCAAGACCACCCTGGCCCGCACGCTGCTCGGCCTCGAACGTCCCACGTCCGGCGAGGTCCGCTACGACGGCTCCGCGCTGAACTACGGCTCCAAGGCGCTCAAGTCCTACCGCCGTCAGGTCCAGCTCGTCCTGCAGGACCCGATGGGCTCGCTCAACCCCCGCCAGACCGTCTACGAGGCGGTCGCCGAGGGGCCCCGCATCCACGGCCTGCCCGACGAGGAGGAGATCGTGGCCTCGGCCCTGTCCAGGGCCGGGCTGCGACCGCCCGAGCGGTTCTTCCTGCGTTACCCGCACGAGCTGTCCGGCGGGCAGCGGCAGCGGGTCGTGATCGCCGGCGCGCTCGCCCTCGACCCGAAGGTGCTGATCGCCGACGAGCCCGTGGCCTCGCTCGACGCCTCCGTGCGCGGCGAGATCCTGGCGCTGATGCTCAAGCTCAAGACCGACCTCGGCCTGTCGGCCCTGGTCGTCACCCATGACCTCGGCCTGGCCTGGAACATCGCCGACCGGGTCGCGGTCATGTACCTGGGGCGGATCGTCGAGTCGGGGCCGGTGGAGCAGGTGCTGACGGCGCCGCGGCATCCGTACACGCAGGCGCTGATGTCGGTGTTGCCGGAGTCGCCCGAGCGGATCGTGCTGTCCGGCGAGCCGCCGGACCCGACCAGGGTGCCGGGTGGCTGCCGGTTCCATCCCCGCTGCCACGTGCTGGCCTCCGGCCGCGCGGCGGAGGCGGGCGTGGACGCGGCCTGCCGGTCGCAGGCGCTGAGCATCCTGCCCGCGGTCCCCGACGCCCAGGCCGCCTGCCACTACGCGGCGGTCACCGGGTAGGTCACCCGCGGAACGCGTCGGCGTGCTCGCGCGCCCACTCGGCGAAGTCACGCGCGTCCCGGCCGGTGATCTCCCGGACGGTCGGGACGACCGTGTAGCCGACCTCAGGCGTGTTGCCCAGCGCGCCGACCAGGAACTCGATGGTCTGCTCGCCCATGCCGTCGGCGCGCCACTTGGCCCGCGCCTCGTCCACGGTGAGCTCGACGAACCCGACCTCCCTGCCGACGGCCTCGGCCAGGACGGCGGCCTTCTCCCGCAGGGTGATCGCGCGGGGGCCGGTCAGCACGTACGTCCGGCCGCCGTGCCCGCCCTCGGTCAGGACCTTGGCGGCCACCGCGGCGATGTCCCGCTCGTGCACCAGGGCGCTCAGCCGGTCGCCGAACGGCTCCTTGATGACGCCTTCCGTCCTGATCGTGTGCGCCCACCACTGGAGCGTGTTGGCCATGAACTCGACCGGGTGGAGCAGCGTCCACTCCAGGTCGGTGGTGGCGAGCGCCTGCTCGAACGCGCCGTCCTCGCGGCCGCCGAGCACGGTGACCCGGCGCACGCCCGCGTTGACGGCCAGCTCGGCGAGCGCGGCGCCGTCGGGCAGCGGCGCGTAGTCGTCGCCGGCGAAGTTGATGAAATGCACCCCGATGACGCCCTCGAAGGCGGCGGCCAGGGAGGCCGGCTCGGCGAGATCGCCGCCGACGACCTCGACGCCCTCGGGGAGGGCGGCCTTGGCGGGGTTCCTGGTCAGCGCGCGGACCTGGCGACCGGCCTGGAGGAGCTCCTCGACGACGAGGCGGCCGACGGTCCCGGTGGCACCGGTGACGAGGATGGTCATGTGAACCCCACTTCTTTCGGAACGGAACGTTCTGCTCTTACTATAGCAGAACGGAACGCTTCATTCCATGTAACTCTTGAGCCGGATCGCCGTGGCCGCCCGGTGGATCGCCCCGGCGATCCGCTCGACGACCTTCTCCTTGCCTGGCAGGTACGGCAGCAGCCTGAGCATCCTGAGCTGGAACCACAGCGCCAGCCGTGAGCCCATCACCATGCCCCTGACGTTCACCGGCCCGAGCTCCTGGTTGACCCGGACGAACTCCCGCATCTCCCGCTCGTAGCCCGCCGCGCCGCCGCCCCCGGCCAGCTCGCCCGCCAGCACGTACGCGCCCACGATCGCCAGGCTCGTGCCCTGTCCTGAGGCCGGCGAGGCGCAGTAGGCGGCGTCCCCGAGCAGCACGACCCGGCCCTTCGACCAGCTGTCCATGTGCACCTGGCTGACCGAGTCGAAGTAGAAGTCGTCGGCCTCGCGCACCGCGCCGAGCAGCGCCGGCACCTCCCACTCCACCCCCGCCATGGCCTCGGCCAGCAGGTCCTTCTGGCGGCCGGTGTCGCGGTGGTCATAGGACAGCGGCTGTGAGGCCCACATGAACAGCGCCTTGGCGGCGCCGTCCTGCCGGGTGCTGTAGACGTTGGCGGTGCGGCCGGGGGCGGCGTGCACGGCCTCCTCGCGGTCCAGGCCGAGGGTGTTGGGGACGGTGCAGATCGAGACGTAGTAGCCCAGGTCGCGGACGTACCGGGCGTCCTCCCCGAACACGATCCTGCGGATGTTGGAGCGCATCCCGTCCGCGCCGACGATCAGGTCGAACCGGCGGGGCGCGGCGTGCTCGAAGGTGACCAGGCCGTCGTCGGAGACGGCGGTGACGGAGTCGCCGAAGAGGTATTCGGCGTCGTCGCGGGTGAGGTCGTACAGGAGCTCGTTGAGGTCACCGCGCATGATCTCGGCGTCGTCGCCCGTGCGCCCGCCGAACAGGTCGGCGTCCATGGTGGCCACCGCCCGCCCCTTGCGGTCGTAGTGGGTGGCCACGCGCATGCCGGTGCCGCGGGCGGTGACCGCGTCCAGCAGGCCCATGCGGCCGATCACGTCGAGGGCGGCGCCGCGGATGTCGACCTTGTAGCCGCCGGGGCGGATGGCGGGAGCGCGCTCGACGACGGTGACGGTGCAGCCGTGGCGGCGCAGCCAGTAGGCCAGCGAGGTGCCGGCGATGCTCGCGCCGGAGATCAGGACGTTCTTCATGCCGAGAACAGTACATCTGTCTCAGACGCTTGTCTAGGACGATGTTTTCAGACGTTCGTGTTAACGTCTGGGCATGGGAAACAGGGAAGACCTGCTGGCCGGGGCGAAGCGTTGCCTGATCGAGAAGGGCTACTCGCGTACCACCGCGCGCGACATCGCGACCGCGTCGGGCGTGAGCCTCGCGGGCATCGGCTACCACTTCAAGTCCAAGGACGCGCTGATGAACGAGGCGCTGTTCGAGGTGATGCAGGAATGGGGCGACGACCTGGCGCGGACGCTCGTCGCCGATGCCGAGGAGGGCGCGTCACCGCTGGAGCGGTTCGAGGCGGCGTGGGACCGGGTGGTGGAGTCGTTCGACCGGCTGCGGCCGCTCTGGATCACCCAGCTCGAGCTGCTCGGGCAGATCGATCACGTGCCGGAGCTGCGCGAGCAGCTCGTCCCGGCGATCAAGGGCGCCCGGCTGGGCCTCGCCGAGCTGTTCCAGGATGTGCGGGCGGAGACGGACCCCGAGCGGGCCAGGCTGGTGGGCTCGCTGTACCAGGCCATGCTGACGGGGTTCCTGGCGCAGTGGCTGCTCGACCCGGACAGCGCGTTGTCCGGTCGCGAGGTGGCCGAGGCCCTGCGCCTGGTGGGCGGCTCGTGAAACGGGCCGGGGGCTAGAAGGCGCTTATCGTGGCGGGGGCGCGTTCGGCCCTGCTGAGGGTGCGGATGACGGCGGTCGCGCCGTGCCGGTGCACCGCCAGACGGGCCAGCAGCTCCACGACCGGCTCGTTGATCGACGACGGCAGCTCCGGCGTCTCGACGCCCACGCTGGCGGCCAGGTCGTCGGAGTGCACGACCAGCTCCATCACCCTGGTGAGCAGGAAGTCGTCGAGCCGCAGCGACCAGCCGGCCCACGGCAGCCGCACGACCCGGTCCGCCGGCTCGGCGGGCAGCTCGGCCAGCAGCCGGTCCAGCAGCGCCTGCGTGCGCTCGACGAGCGCGGCGTGCCCGTCCGCGGCGGCCGCCTGGCCGCCCACCCGGACGCTGACGTTGCTCTCGTGGTCGAGGCCGGCCTGCACCCACGGCGACCTCGTGTAGTGCTCGATGAGCGGGATGGGCACCCCGGGTTCCTCGCCGGAGTCGAGCACGTCGACGACCCGGACGATCTGGTGGGCCAGGTGCCCGGCCAGGCCCGCGACGCTGAACTCGGTCAGCGCGCTCGGCTTGTCCCACGCCGCCCGGACGGCCGGGTCACGCAGCAGCGACATCGCCGACGCCGCGGCCACCAGATAGGACTGCCTGATCTCCCCCATATGCCGCCCTTTCCCCGGTTCAGGTGGTAACTCGGGGCCAAGACTATCCCTCGGCGATCCGCGGAGGGCCGCCGTCCTGCCCACTGAGACGAGGGCGGGCTCAGGTCTCGTCGGGGCCCTCCGCCAGCACCTTCCCGATGGCCGACCGGACGAAGGCGCGGGTCAGCCGGCCCCTTCTGAAGCGGCTCAGCACCGGGCGCGGCGTGCCGTACCGGCGGGCGCGCACGTCGGCCAGGACGGCCTCCGGCGCGCCCATCCCGGCCAGCACGTCGAGGGCCTCCCGCTTGGTGATCAACCGGCCCTCGTGCAGGGTGACCGAAGCCCTGGCGACGGTCAGCAGGCCGAGGTCCACCCAGACGTCCCGCAGCCAGCGTCGCCGCCCTCTGGTCTTGTCCAGCCAGAACTCGCGCAGGTCCGTACGGACGAAGTCGGCCAGCACGGCGTCGGAGACGGCCGGCAGCAGCTCGGCGGGCGGCGGCCCGTGCAGCACGAGCGGGGCCGTGTGCAGCTCGCGGCGGGTCACCGCCGTCACCGGACGGCGGAAGATCTGCTCGTGGGCCCACGTCACGTGCTCGACCCGCGGGTCCGCCAGCTCCTCCAGCGGCAGGTAGGAGCAGTGGAGGAGGTCGGCGAGCGGCAGGTCGAGCCCCCGGTGCAGCCCCTTGATCCGGCGCCACTGCTCCATCGTGACCGGCGTCTCGACCACCGCGATCAGGTCGAGGTCGCTGCGCCCCGGCTGGTAGTCGCCGGCGCCCAGCGAGCCGTGCGCCCACAGTGACACCAGGGGCACGACCTCGCCCACGCCGTCTCGGAACCGCCGGAGCAGGACGTCTGTGGCCGCATGCATGATGTCCACTATGATCCATTCCCGGCCGTCCCGGAAGATCACCGGGGCGGGCCGTCAGGACGTGCTGAACAGAGCGCTCACCGACTCGCCGTCGTGGATCCGCCGCATGGCCTCGGCCAGCGCCGGTGCGATCGACAACACGGTCAGCTTGTCACTCGGCTTGGGCGGCGGCACGGTGTTCGTGCAGACGATCTCCATGACCTCGGGGAACGCGCTCAGCCGCTCGATCGCCCCGCCCGCGAACAGCCCGTGCGTGCACGCCACGCGGACGGAGTTGACGCCCTGCTCGCGCAGCCGGCCCAGCAGCTCGATGACCGTGCTGCCCTTGGCGATCTCGTCGTCGAGGATGATCACGTCCTTGCCCGCGACCTCGCCGATGACCGAGCTGATCACCACGCGGTCGTCGGCGAAGCGCTGCTTGGCGCCCATCGCGACGCCCGTGCCGAGCAGCCGGGCGAAGTGCGCGGCCTCCTTGGCGTTGCCCAGGTCGGGGGAGACGACGACGGCGTTCGACAGGTCGTAGCGGCGGAAGTGCGCGGCAAGCTCGCGCAGCGCGTGCAGGTGGTCGACCGGCACGCTGAAGAAGCCGTGCACCTGCGGCGAGTGCAGCGTCATGGCCAGCACCCGGTTCGCGCCCGCGGCCACCATCAGGTCGGCGACCAGGCGCGCGCCGATGGAGATGCGCGGGGCGTCCTTCTTGTCCGATCTGGCGTAGGCGTAATGGGGCAGGACCACGGTCGTCCTGGCCGCGGACGCGCCGCGCGCCGCGTCGATCATGAGCAGCAGCTCGACCAGGTTCTCCTGCGTCGGCGGCACCAGGGGCTGGATGAGGAACACGTCGCGCTCGCGGCAGTTGGCCTGGAGCTGCACCTCAAGCGCGTCGTTGGCGAAGCGGGCGACCTTGACGGGGTGGAGCGGGGTTCCGAGATGGGAGCAGATCTCCTCGGCCAGCTCGGGGTGGGCACTCCCAGAAAAAACCGTGATGTCTCGCACGATTCCCAAAGGATAGCTTCACGGGCTCACGTAGTGGTGGAGCAGGGCGGGTTCGCCCGCGGCGTTGAGCCATCGCGCGCGGGTGCTGCCGACGCGCCGCCAGCCCAGCCGCTCGTAGAGCGCGACGGCCGCCCGGCCCTCGTCGGAGACCTCCAGGAGGACGGGCGCCCCGGCGGCCGTCCGCACGGTGTCCAGCAGCAGGGGGGCCAGCCCGCGGCCCCGGGCGGCGGGCACGACGAAGAGCCGGGTGACCTGCGGGCCCTCGTCGGTGCCGGCCAGGCCGACGTGGCCGAGCACCCGGCCCTCCTCGACCGCCACCCAGGCGCGCAGCAGGTCGCCCGGAGTCAGCCAGCCCCGGGGATCGGCCGGCCAGTCGACGGGATAGCGGTCGGCGGACTGCACCAGGGCCAGGGCCTCGATGCAGGCGTCGAGATCGGCCGGCGTCCGGAGGCGGACGCCCATGCCGTCGGTCGTCACGTCAGCGCCTCCACCGTGAGCGCGTCGAGGTCGGGCAGGACCTGCCAGGCGAGAGCGAGGGCGTCGTCGTCGGGCGGGTAATCGGGATGCGGCACGGCGATCACCCGCATGCCGGCCGCGTGCGCCGAACGCAGGCCGTTGCTGGAGTCCTCGACCGCCACGCAGTCCTTCGGGTAGATCTCCAGCCGCCGGGCCGCCTCCAGGTAGCCGTCGGGGGCGGGCTTGCCGCGCGCGACCTCCTCGGTCGAGACCGTGGTCACGAAGTACTCGCGCAGCTCCGCCGCGTCCAGCACCACGTCGATCAGCCGCCGCGGCGACGAGCTGGCCAGGCCGAGGGTGAACCGTCCGGCCAGCCGGCGCACGGCCTCGCGGGCGCCCGGCAGCAGCGGCACGCCGTCCTGGTAGCGCTCGGCCATCTGGTCGACCACGCCCTCGGCGATCTCGCCGGGCGTCAGGCGCACCCCCAGCTCGTGCAGGTAGGCCGCCCACTCGCCGGTGCTCATGCCCATCAGCCTGGACTGCGTGTCGGGCTGCCAGGTGCCGCCGTGGTCGGCGACGAAGGCGCGCCGGACCTGCTCCCAGACGGGTTCGGAATCGACGAGCACGCCGTCGAGGTCGAACACGCACGCTTCCATGACCACCCCCGATGAGATCAGCCTGGAACCACCCAATCACACCGTCCGCGTCGCTACGCCGCCGCGTCCTGTCCTTATTGCCCGAGTTTCATGCTATTGGGGCTGGTTATTGAGCTACGAGCGTCCATTCAGGGGCATGCGAGCAGACATGGCAGACCTTCCATTTCATGACACGGGCGACTTCGAGGACGCCGACCGCGGCTTCATCGCGAAGCTGACCCCCGCCGTGGTCAAGTCGCGGAACGGCGAGGTCGTCTGGGACAACGACTCCTACGCCTTCCTCAACGCCGAATGCCCTGAGACCGCCCATCCCAGCCTGTGGCGGCAGAGCCAGCTCTGCGCCAAACAGGGCCTGTACGAGGTCGCCGACGGCATCTACCAGGTACGCGGCCTGGACCTGTCGAACATGACCCTGGTCGAGGGCGACATCGGCGTCATCGTCATCGACCCGCTGGTCTCCACCGAGTGCGCCGCCGCCGCGCTCGCGCTCTACCGCCGCCACCGCGGCGACCGCCCGGTCACCGGCGTCGTCTACACCCACAGCCACGTCGACCACTTCGGCGGCGTGCGCGGCGTGACCGACGGCAACGTGCCGATCCTGGCGCCCGCCGGCTTCATGGACCACGCGGTCTCCGAGAACGTCTACGCCGGCCCCGCCATGAACCGCCGCGCCGGCTACATGTTCGGCCTCGCCCTGCCGCACGCCCCGGACGGCCAGATCGGCTGCGGCCTCGGCATGACGTCCTCGACCGGCACCACGTCCCTCATCCCGCCCACCGTGGACGTCAGCCGCACCGGCCAGGAGGAGATCGTGGACGGGGTGCGGATCGTCTTCCAGCTCACCCCCGGCACCGAGGCCCCCGCCGAGATGAACTTCCTCTTCCCCGACCGCGACGCCCTGTGCCTGGCCGAGAACGCCACCCACAACCTGCACAACATCCTCACCCTGCGCGGCGCCCAGGTGCGCGACGCCCGCGTCTGGGCCCGCTACCTGTCGGAGACCCTCACGCTGCTCGCCGACCGGGCCGAGGTCGCCTTCGCCTCGCACCACTGGCCGACCTGGGGAAGGAGCAACATCGTCCGGTTCCTCCAGGAACAGCGAGACCTGTACGCCTACCTGCACGACCAGACCCTCCGCCTGCTCAACAAGGGCCTGACCGGCGCCGAGATCGCCGAGCAGATGCGGGTGCCGCCCGCGCTGGAACAGGTCTGGCACACCCACGGCTACTACGGCTCGGTCAGCCACAACGTCAAGGCCGTCTACCAGCGCTACCTCGGCTGGTACGACGGCAACCCCGCCCACCTGTGGGAGCACCCGCCCAGGGAGAGCGCGATCCGGTACGTCGAGTGCATGGGCGGCGGCGCGGCCGTCGTGGCCTTCGCCCGCCGGTACATCGAGGAGAACGACCTGCGCTTCGCCGTCCAGCTGCTGAACCACGCCGTCTTCGCCGACGAGGGCAACAAGGCGGCCAGGGACCTGCTGGCCGAGGTCTACACCCGGCTCGGCCAGGGCGCGGAGAACGGGACGTGGCGCAACTCGTACCTGACGGGGGCCATGGAACTGACCGAGGGCATCGCCCCCACCCGCGTCACCACCACCTCGCCCGACCTGGTCGCGGCCCTGACCGTGGAGCAGATCTTCGACTCCCTCGCCATCCGCGTGGACGGCCCCAGGGCCTGGCACGAGAGCCTGTCGATCGACTGGCACCTGACGGACCTGGGGGAGCTGTACCGCACCACGCTGTCCAACGGCGTGCTCGTCCAGCGGCTGAACCCGCCCGAGGAGCCCGTGGACCTGACGCTCCGCCTCACCAGGGCCCAGCTCCTCGGCCTGCTGGCCGGGAAGGGCGTGGAGGGGGTGGAGCGGGAGGGCGACATCACGGCGCTCCAGCGGCTGGTCGCCGTGCTCGACTCACCGGCCCGCGACTTCGCCATCGTGACCCCGTGAGCCACCGACCCCATGAGCCACCGACCCCACGAGCCACTGACCCCACGAGCCACCGGCCCACGGGTCTCTGAGCTCATGAGTCACTGACCCACGAGCCTCGGACCCCGTGAGTCACCGAACCCGGGCGCCCGCAGCCGGGGACCACGGCGCGCCGGTCCCGCCCATGTGGCCGTCGGGGCACACGGGCGTCGCGGACCGGCTCTCAGAGTTTGTACAGCTTGTTGAACGGCGTCGTGATCCGTTCCTGCCGGGATCCGAAGTCGACCAGAACGGCGACGTCGTCCTCCACACCGATGACGACACCGAGGCCGAATCGGTCATGGCTCACCCGGTCGTTCATGTCGAACTGCTCCGCGGGTGGCGCCGGAGGCGGCGGTTTGAAGGGACTTGTGGGCAGGTGACGACGAGAATCGCCGCTGGCTCGCTTCATCTCCTCCAGTATGCGCCCACCGGGTGAATACTTTGTGGCGTTCACACCTGTATGGACTCGGCGCGTGAGCGCGGAACCGTTGTCGTGGGCAGGCGTACGAACCGCAGAAAGGCCGGCAGCAGCCACGGACGCCGCCCCCAGACCGCCACCTTGCCCGTGAGCGCGGCCCGCGTCCTGGACATCCGGCCGAACAGCAGCAGGTTCAGCGCCGCCGGGTCGAACCGCACGTGCGCGTCCACCTGCGGCCCCATCTCGGCCACCGACACCCGCCCGTGGTCGAGCGCCAGCGCCGCCGGCGCGGTGTGCGCGGAGTGGAACCCGACGGTGATCCGGCGGGGCGGGGCGGGCGTCCCGGTGTCCATCAGATGTCCGTAGTCGTTCCTGATCATCCCGATGAGGAACAGGTCGAAGAACAGCCCGGCGTCCCGCGCGGGCACCGACCATGGGGTACGGGTCGCGCGGGCGATGTCCCAGCCGTGCAGCAGCAGCTCGTTCAGCAGGTGGGCCAGCACGCCCGCGACGGGCACCCGCGCGTCGCCCAGCCACGGGACCGGCGTCGCCGGATCGACCTCCGCGCCGGCGCGCAGGATCTCCCGGACGTCGCCGCGCAGCCGCTCGGCCAGGACGACCGGGTCGCGCTCGGGGAAGTGCTCGAACGCCAGCTCGTTCAGGGCGCTCACCGTGTCGACGTTCGCGCCGAGTATCGGCCCGGCCAGCTCCGGGAACGGCGTGGTCACGTCGCCGCGCACCACGCAGGTGTAGAGCGAGGCGATCGCGGTGACGTGGGCCGCGGTCTCGGCGACGGTCCACTCCCTGGTCGCCATGGCGTGGGGATCGACGATGGAGACCAGCTTCGCGAACCGGTCGGTGGCCGCCTTGAGCGAGCCGCGCACCGACGCCCATTTGCCGTACGTGATGAGCTCGTCCATGTTCATCTCCAGAGGTCCACGATCACGCTAACCCGGGTGACCTGGGCGGTCTTCTCCGGAAATGCTCCTCTGGGGGCGTCGTGCGCCCGCGCCCGGCGAAAAGCGGTGGCGTCGCAGCACGTCCCGGCAGTTCACTTTGAGCACCCACCCGGATCAGAGGGAGCTTCATGATCGTTGTCTCGGCGGCGTCGGGCGCGCTCGGCCGTCTCGTCATCGACCGGCTGCGCACCGGAGCGGACGTCGTCGCCGCCGTACGCGATCCCGCCCGCGCGCCTGAGGGCGTACCGGTGCGGCGGGGCGACTACGACGACCCGGCGAGCCTGCGCACGGCGTTCGAGGGCGCCGCCCGCCTGCTCCTGATCTCGTCGCCGGAGCTCGACCCCGGCCGCCGGATCGGCCACCACCTGGCCGCCCTCGCGGCCGCCGTGGACGTGGGCGTCGGCGCCGTCGTCTACACCAGCTTCCTGGACGCCGACACCGTCGCCACCGGCATGACCGAGGCCCACCACGCCACCGAGCAGGCCCTCCTGCGCAGCGGCCTGCCGTACACGATCCTGCGTCACCCCTTCTACAGCGACGCGTTCGTCCCCCGGGTCTCAGGCGGCGAGCTGACCGGCAGCGGCGGAGGGCGCGGCCTGAACACCGCGTTCCGGTCCGACCTGGCGCAGGCCGCGGCCAACGTCCTGACCGGCGAAGGCCACGAGGGCCGCGCCTACGACTTCACCGGGCCGCTGTGGACCCACCCGGAGGTGGCCGGCGCGCTGGGCGTGGCCTACCGCGAGATCCCCGACGCCGCCCCCGGCCCGATGGCCTGGCTGAACGCCCGGATCCGCGCCGGCGCCCTGGAAAGGCAGACCCCCGACCTGGAGGACGTCCTCGGCCACCCCGCCCGCACGATGCTCTCCCACCTCCACGCCACCCGCTGACCGCCCTACTTCCGGCTGCGCAACATCACCACGGCGAGCCAGACGATGGTGGGCAGCAGAATCAGGAACACCAACACCCCGACAACGACGGCCATGCCCGCATCGGAAAAGTGCTGGGACGGCAGATCATCCTCCACCCGGCGATGCTAGCGCCGGGCCGGCGGTGGCGGCAGCGCGAGGGGCGATACTGCAATGTGCACCCTGAAGAGCAAGTCCACGAGCTGGCGAGTCGCGTCTACGTGGCTCTGCGGGACGGTGGCCTCGACGCCGGCCTCGTCCTCGAACTGGCCTCCCTGCTGGAGGAATGGGGCCTGAGCACTGCGACCACGCGGGAGCTCCTGGAGTCCTCCGCTGCCCGGCTGAGCGCCGGTGACCTGGCGCGTCTGGGGGACGGCCTTCTCGACGACATCGACTTCCGTCCGGGCTTCGCCCTCGAACCCCAGCTGTGGACGACGCTGGAGCAGGCGCTGGAGGTCGTGGAACGCGACGTCCGAGCCGGCGGGATCACCGGCCGGCTGCGCCTGATCACCGACCCCTGGCGCGGCCGTCACGACGCGCAGGTGGAGTTCGAGGGTTCCTACCACGGCAACGGGATCCCGCCGGAGGCGGGCAGCGACGCACAGGGAGCGCTGCTGTCTCTCGCCGTGGCGGTCCAGGAGACCGTCATGGAACTCACTCGGACGGTGTGGCCCGTCTGTCCCGCGCACGATCGTGGGCTGCACGTCGGAGGGCCGGACCGTGGACCGGTCTGGTGGTGCACCAGCGAGGGAGGGCATGCCGTCGCCCTCGTCGGCGAGCTGTCCTGAGCACGACAGGTCAGGGACGTCGTCCTGATCACACGCCTGTAGGGTCGGACGTCATGAGTGGTGAGTGGCGGCAGGACAGGGTCGGCAGTGCGTTGGCCGGTCGGAATCCCACGGTGCTCAGGCGGCTGGACGCCGGTTTCGCCGTGATCGGTGACACTCAGTTCCTGCCGGGATACTCGGTTCTCCTGACGGACGAGCCCGGCGTGCAGCGGCTGTCCGACCTGCCCCGAGCCAGGCGGATGGCCTTCCTGTCGGACATGGAGCTGCTCGGCGAGGCGGTCGAGCGGGCCTGCGGCGCGCTGGACCCGGCGTTCCGGCGGGTGAACCTGGAGATCCTCGGCAACACCGACCCCTTCCTGCACGCTCACGTCTGGCCGCGGTACGAGTGGGAACCGGCCCGGCTGGTCGGCCGGCCGGTGTGGCTGTATCCGCCGGACAGCTGGACCGACCGGCGGTTCGCCCTCGGCCCGCGACACGACCCGGTGCGTGCGGAGATCGACCGGCAACTCGGCGTGCTGTACGCGGCCCACGGGACCCGGCCCCGCGCAGGCGGCTGAAGCGGGGCCCGGGACCGGCCGGTCCGGCTTCGCCGCCGGGCGGGCCTATGCGGGAGCCGCGCCGTGGCAGCGGGCGACGGTGAGGAGTTTCAGGAGGTCGGGGGCGAGGGCGGGGCTCGTCGCGATGGTCGCCAGGGAGGCCATGGTGTGGGGGCTGCCGTCGAGGTCGACCACCAGGGCTCCGGCCTCGCGGGCGATGACGACGCCCGCCGCGGTGTCCCACGGGTTGTTGCTGAGCATGACGCTTGCGTCGACCTTGCCGTCGGCCACCCACACGAGGTCGATCGCGGCCGAGCCGAGCATCCTGACGCGCTGGACGCGAGCGGCCAGTTCCTGGGTCAGGGCGAAGCGGGGACGGTTGCGTTCCGGCGCGTCCTCGCCCACCGCGTAGTCGCCCAGGGCGACGACGGCGTCCTGAAGCTCCGCGGCGCCGCTGACCTGGACGGGCGAGCCGTTGGCCGTCGCGCCGGCGCCCTGGGCGGCCGAGTAGCGGACGTCCAGGAACGGCAGGCCGACGACGCCGAGCAGCGGCACGTCCCCGTCCACCAGGCCCAGGGAGACCCCGCACAGCGGGATGCCGTGCAGGAAGTTGGCCGTGCCGTCCACGGGGTCGAGGACCCACGTCAGGCCCTGGCCCGGCCGGCTCGCGCCCTCCTCCTCGCCGAGGAAGCCCACCTCGGGCGTCTCCCGCGACAGGAACTCGCGTACGGCGTGCTCGACGGCGAAGTCGACCTCGGTGGCCATGTCGCGGTCGCCCTTGGCGGTGACGACGCCGGGAGCCCGGGTGGTGATGATCTCGCCGGCGATCGACGCGGCTCGTTCGGCGACGGGCAGCAGCGTCCGGACGTCGATGGTCATGCGGGCCGTCCTAGGGCAGTTCGGAACGCGTCAGGGCCCTGGCGAACGGCTCTCCGGTGGCCCGTGCGTGCGCCATCCGCGCGCGGGCCTCGCCGAGCGTGCGCGGCCGGTAGCCGGGCCCGCCGCAGCAACTCTTGTGGAAGCCGACACCCGCGTTCAGCAGCAGCGAGAGCACCCGCCAGGCCGCGGTGTCGCGTCGCCGGGGAGCCGCGAAGGCGGAACCCACGTGGATCAGCGGCTCGCCGCACCGCGGGCACGACCGGCCCCGGTCGCCGGGCAGCGGGTAGGGCTGCTTGTACGAGGCCCGGCAAGGCAGGCAGACGAACGACGTCTTCGCATGACCCATGCGCCCAGGGTAGCCCCCGTGACCGGCCGGGCACCGGGCCCGGCCCCGTCACGAACGGCCGGCCCCGGCTCCTGACGCCAGGAGCCGGGGCCGGCCGGAGTCCCGCCAACCCTCACCGCGTTCACAGCGGGAAGGGCATGGCCTGGCGGGGTGCGGGGTGGTCAGTTCTCCTCGTACGGGGCGGGCGGCCGGAGCAGGTCGCAGCCCTCGAAGACCTGCCTCTCGGCGGCCGAGCCGGGCTCGACCTGCTTGAACCCGGCCGGCTTCGCCTCGTCCTTGGTGACGGGCTGCCAGACGCCGCCCTTGCGCAGACACTGCGCCCACGCGGCGAACTTGGCGTCCTCCTCCGGAGTGGCCGGTTCGGAGCCGCCGAGCAGCACCGAGTCCCACTCCTTGCACGCCTTCATGGCGGCGTCGAGCTTGGCCTGGGTGACCTTGCTGACGGCGCTGGTGTCGAGGTCCTGTCCCTTGACCGGGGCCGGGATGTCGATCCCGTTCTCCCGCATGCATCCGGCGAACTTCACCGCGGTCTCGTGCCAGCTCGGTCTGCCGGAGTCGGGCGCGGGGCTGGACGAGCTGGCGAAGCTCTGCGTCCCGCACGCCGCGCTCAGGGCAAGGACGGGCAGGGCGGCCAGGACGGCGAGACGCCGCTTGCTGATCAACACGGTTTCCTCCAATGGGTCGGTCGGCTGCCCAACACCGTGGCCCGCCGTTGTGAGGAGCCCGTCCGCTCCATGTCATGAACGTGTAATAGCTTCCGAAGCCGCACAAATCGGCACGCCAGGCCGCCGATACTGGAACGCATGGCCCGTGTCTTGCTGATCGAGGACGATCCCCACGTCAGGGACGCTCTGACACTCGCCCTCAAGAGCCGGGACCACGAGGTGCGATCGGCGGCGACCGGGGAGGAGGGGCTGGAACGGCTGGCACGCTTCGCCCCCGACGTAGTGGTGCTCGACCTCATGCTGCCCGGCATCGACGGGTTCGAGGTGTGCCGTCGCATCCGTGCGACCACGTCCGTCTCGATCGTGATGCTGAGCGCCCGGGGCGACGACTTCGACGTGGTCGGCGGGCTGGAGGCGGGCGCGGACGACTACGTGGTCAAGCCGGTGCGCCCGCAGGTCCTGGAGGCCAGGATCAGGGCCGTGCTGCGCCGTACGGACGGTGTGCCCTCGCCCGTGGAGAGGTACGGCGGGCTGTGCGTGGACCGCGCCTCCCTCACCGTGAGCAGGGACGGACGGCAGGTCGCGCTGCCGCCGATGGAGTTGCGGCTGCTGCTGCACCTGTCGGCCGCGCCGGGGCAGGTCTTCAACAGGCAGCAGTTGCTGGAGTCGGTGTGGGAGCACGACTACCTGGGCGACTCGCGGCTGGTGGACGCCTGCGTGCAGCGGCTGCGGTCCAAGATCGAGGACGCGCCGGCCGAGCCGCGGTACGTGCAGACCGTGCGCGGATTCGGTTACCGCTTCGGGCCGGTATGAACTGGCTGCGCGGGTTGCGGGTCCGGCTGGTGATCACGTTCGTGCTGGTGGGCGGGCTGAGCGCGGTGGGGGCCGCGGGTCTGACGTACTACAAGGCGCGCGTCAACCTGCTGGCCGGGGTGCAGGACCGGCTGCTGAAGGACTTCAGGAGCCGGGTGCTGCTGCTGTCGCGCGACGTGGCGCTGCCCGCGGGCGACGAGGAACTGGCCCTGCTGGCCGAGGACCTGGAGGTCGGCGACCGCAAGGTGTACGTCGTCAGGGACGGCGCCGTGCCGGGCGACGCGCGCGTCACCGCCGAGCTGCGCGCGACCGTCCTGCGGTGGCCGGAGCTGGCCTGGCAGCGGGTGGAGCGCGACGGCGTGCCGTACCTCGTGGCCGGCAGCAGGGTCATGCTCCGCGCCGGTGGCACGCCGTCGGGGATCAGCGTCTACCTCGTCGAGTCGCTCGGGCAGGCCGCCTCCGACGAGACGGCCGTGCTGCGCGCCGCGCAGGCGGCGGCCGTGCCCGTCGTGCTGCTGGCGGTGCTGGCCGGGCTGCTGGCCGCGCGTGGCGTCCTGCGGCCGGTCGCCGACCTGGACCGGGCGGCCCGGCACCTGGGCGAGGGACGGCTGGAGACCCGCCTGCCCGTCCACGGCGGCGACGAGCTGGCCCGGCTGGCGGGACGCTTCAACGAGACGGCCGCCGCGCTGGAACGCTCGGTCGGCGAGCTGCGCGAGATGGAGGCCAGGTCCCGGCGGTTCGTCGCGGACGTCTCCCACGAGCTGCGCACGCCGCTGGCCGCCGCCACCGCCGTCACCGACGTCCTCGAAGCGGGCGCCGACCGGCTGGACGCCGACGCCGGAACCGCCGCCCGGCTGATCACCGCCGAGGTCGCCCGGCTCACCGCGCTCGTCGACGACCTGATGGAGATCTCCCGCTTCGACGCCGGAGCCGCCGCGCTCAACCTCAACGACGTGGACGTCGGCGCCGCCGTCGCGGCCTGCCTGCGGTCCCGCGGCTGGAGCTCGGAGGTCACCGCGGATCTGCCGTCCCCGGACGTCCGCGTTCCGCTCGACCCGCGCCGCCTGGACGTCATCGTGGCCAACCTGGTCGGCAACGCGCTGCGGCACGGCGCGCCGCCCGTCGCCGTCCGGGTGCGCGCCACTGGTCAGGCGGTCGCCGTCGAGGTCTCCGACCAGGGGCCCGGCCTGCCCGCCGACGTGCTCCCGCACGTCTTCGAGCGCTTCTACAAGGCCGACCTCGCGCGTGCCCGCTCCGAGGGCAGCGGTCTCGGCCTGGCCATCGCCCGCGAGAACGCCCTCCTGCACGGCGGCGACCTCACCGTCGCCCCCGGCCCGGGCGCCGTCTTCACCCTCACCCTGCCGAGGAACCGTCCGTGAGGGCCTGGCCGCTCGCCCTGGTCCTGGCCGCCTGCACGGCCTGCGGAGTCGGCCCGACCGGCGTGATCCGGGCCGGAGAGGCGCCCCGCGGCTTCATCCAGGGCACCAGCCTGTACTTCGTGCGGCACGACCGTCTCGTGCCCGTCACCCGCCCGGAGGGCCCGCTGGCGGCCGCCGAAGCCGTCGAGCTGCTGACCGGCGGCCCCACCTCGAAGGAGCGTGAGCGCGCGGTCGGCACCAGCCTGCCGAAGAACCTGGCCGTCCAGGTGACCGGCGACGCGTTCGCCCTGGGGGCCTCGACGTCCCGGCTGTCACGGACGGCGACCGGGCAGCTCGTCTGCACGATCGCCGCCGCCACCGCCGCCGAGCGCGGCGTGGAGGTGGACGACGTACGGGTGACCGTGCCGGGCGACGGCCAGGCCCGCTGCGCGGACTTCACCTGACCCTCCACCCTGCGTAACGAATTAGTCACTCAAGCGACTATGGTCACGATAAGTGATCACTCGACAGCATTGAGTCTCCCCGAGGAGTGGAGGCAGATGTGGCCAGTGAGTTCCAGCGGAAGAAGGTCGGCGGAGTCTTCCGGGCGATGGACGTCGACGGCGACGGCCGGCTGACCCAGGCCGACTTCCAGGCGCTCGCCCACCGCTGGTCGGCCGTTGCGGGGCCGGCCGACCCGGAGCGGCTGACCTCCGTCATGACCGGCTGGTGGCCGGTGCTCAGGGCCGCCTCCGGCGGCGACGACGGCGTCTCCCTCGACCAGGTGCTCAGCGTGGTCGACGTGCTCGGCGACATGACCGACGCGGTCGCCGGCACCGCCGACGCGATGTTCGAGGCCATCGACCTCAACGGCGACGGCCTCATCTCCCGTTCGGAGTACGGCGCGCTGATCGAGACGTGGAACGGCGCCCCCTCGGCGACCGACGACATCTTCCCCCGCCTCGACCTGGACGGCGACGGCCACCTCTCGCGCGAGGAGTTCCGCCTCCACTGGACCGAGTTCTGGGCCGGCGACGACCCGGACGCCCCCGGCTCGTACGTGTTCGGCGCCCCACCCGAATGACCCGAGGTCAGAGGGGCGGTCCCGCCGGCAGGAGCAGCGCCGGGGGCAGCACGTCGCCGTCGGCGAACGGCCGGCGGCCGACGAGCTCCTCGGCGGTCCGGCCGGGCACGCCGGCCTCGCGGAGCACCTCGACGGCGTGTCCGGCCGGCAGCAGGCCGAGCCAGCGCAGCACGGCCGCCCGGTGGGTCTCGGCGTCCAGCTCGCCGTGCACCCGGAGCCGGGCCAGGCCGCCGTCGGGGAAGACGTCGAGGCGGACGTGCGTCACGGGCGCGGACGACGCCGGGCGCAGGAAGTGCCGGGTGTCCGGCTGCAACCGGGTCTTCGGGATCAGCTCGAACCACTCCGCGTCCGCGTCCGGATCGTCCGCGCCGGTACCGCTCAGCGAGGCCCAGCCGGCCGCGTTGCCGACGAAGTACGACGTGTCGATCTCCACCCGGCGCACCCGCCCGCGGGCCGCCAGCCTGACCGTCACGTGGTCGTTGCCGCCGTCGCGGCGGCGGGCGTTCTCCCAGCCGTCGCCCATGATCCGGGCCCTGCCGGGCAGCAGCAGCTGCACCGGTGCGGAGTAGAACGTGTTCGAACAGGCCACCACGTTCCCGCCGTGCTCCAGCGCGGCCAGGTCGATCGTGCCGTCCAGGAAGCGCGGGTCCGGCACCGGCTCGCCGTGCACCCGGAACCGGGCCACCCCGCCGTCGGGGTAGATGCTCAGCCGCACGTGCGTCCAGCGCCGCGGGTCCGCGACCTCGAACGTGTTCTCGGCGTCGCCCCTGATCGCGCTCTTCCCGACGATCGTCTCCCAGTTCGCCCGCTCCAGCTCGGCCGGTGACGGCGCTCCCTCGACGCTGGTCGCCTCCACCGAGGCATACGGCGGGTAGTTGCCCTTGAACCAGGCGGTGTCGATCACCACCCCGCGCACCACGCCGGGGACGCCGAGCCGGACGATCGCGTAGTCGTTCCCCGGCTCGCGTCGCCGACGGGTCTCCCAGCCGTCGTACACCTTGCCCTTGTGGCCGAAGTCCTCCGTCGAGAACCCGGCGGGGCCGGGCTTGATCAGGTTCTCCCGCTCGGCGAACAGCTCGTCGTTGGCGTACACGACACTGCCGGCCAGCGCTCGTGAGGCCAGGTCCGGGAAGTGGGTGAAGGTCATGCGTCTCCTCGGTCGAGCAGCCGGCCCCGCGGCGGGCCGTCGATGTCGATGCGTTCGCCGCGCAGCCGGCTTCCGCGGACCACGCCGGTGAGCGGGCGGCCGTGGTAGGGCGTCACGGGGTTGCGGTGGTGCAGCCGGTCCTTGTCGGCCACGAACGTCTCGTCGGGCGCGAACACGCAGAAGTCGGCCTGGTGGCCCGGCGCGATCCGGCCCTTTCCGGACAGTCCCGCCACCTCCGCGGGGCGTCCGGCCATCCAGTGCGCCACGTCGGTCAGCGAGTGGCCGCGGCGTCTGGCCTCGGTCCACACCGCGGGCAGGCCGAGCTGCAGCGACGCGATGCCGCCCCAGGCGAGGCCGAAGTCGCCGGTGTCGAGCCGCTTGAGCTCCGGCGTGCACGGCGAGTGGTCGGAGACCACGCAGTCGATCGTGCCGTCGGCGAGCCCCCGCCAGAGGGCCTCGCGGTTGGCCGCCTCGCGGATCGGCGGGCAGCACTTGAACTGGGTGGCTCCCTCGGCGATCTCCTCGGCGCTGAACGTCAGGTAGTGCGGGCAGGTCTCCACGGTGATCCGGACGCCGTCGTCCCGGGCCGAGCGGATCATCGGCAGCGCGTCCGAGCTGGACAGGTGCAGGATGTGTACCCGGCAGCCGGTCCGGCGGGCCAGCTCGATGACGTGCGCGACCGCGAGGTTCTCCGCGCCGCGCGGGCGGGAGCGCAGGAAGTCGCGGTAGCTCGCGCCGCGCGCGGGCGGCGCGTGGTCGATCACGTGCGGGTCCTCGGCGTGCACGATCATCAGCGCGTCGAACGCCCGCAGCTCGCGGAGCGCGTCCGCCAGCTCGGCCGGCTCCAGAGGAGGGAACTCCGGCACGCCCGAGTGCAGCAGGAAGCTCTTGAAGCCGAACACGCCCTCGTCGTGAAGTCCGCGCAGCTCGCGCAGGTTGCCCGGCACCGCGCCGCCCCAGAAGCCGACGTCCACGTGCGCCTGCCCCCGGGCGGTCGCCCGCTTCAGCCGCAGCGCCGCCGCGTCGGTGGTGGGCGGGATGCTGTTCAGCGGCATGTCGACGATCGTCGTGACGCCGCCGGCCGCGGCCGCCCTGGTGGCGGTCGCGAACCCCTCCCACTCGGTCCGTCCCGGGTCGTTCACGTGCACGTGGCTGTCCACCAGGCCGGGCAGCAGCACCTCGTCGTCGCCGAGCCGGACGACCTCGGCGGCCGCCAGGTCGGCGTCCAGCGGCTCGACCGCGACGATCGTCCCGTCCCGTACGCCGATGCTGCGGGCCGCCTCCCCGGCGGGGGTGACCACTCGACGGGCCCTGATCAGCAGGTCCAGTCGGGCCATCAGGCGACACCTCCGTGGTCGTGCCGTCCCGCGCGGACCGGCCGGGCGCCGGCCGCGGCCCCGTCGGTGATCGGCCATCCGGTCACGGTCTTGGGGCGCGGCGTGCCGTACGTGCGCACCTTGCTCGTGGTGAGGCCGAGCCGGACGAGCCCCTCGGCGAGGGCGACCGCGGCGGCCACGCCGTCGACGACGGGCACCCCGGTGGCCGCGGTGATCTTCCGGTCGAGCCCGGCCATCCCACCGCAGCCCAGGCAGATCACCTCGGCCCGGTCGCCGGTGACGGCCTCGCGGGCCTGGGCGACGATCGCCTCGACGGCCCGGCCGGGATCCTCCTCGAGCTCCAGGACCGACAGCCCGCTGGCCCGGATCGACGCGCACCGGCCGGCCAGCCCGGCGAGCCGCAGCCGGTCCTCGATCTGCGGCACCGCGCGGTCCAGCGTGGTGACCACCGAGTACGTCCGCCCGATCAGCATCGCGACCTGCGCGGCCGCCTCGGTGATGTCCACCACGGGGACGTCGAGCAGCTCCTGCAACCCCTCGCGGCCGTGCTCGCCGTACCCGGCCTGGATCACCGCGTCGTACGGCTCGTCGTAGCGGACCACCCGGTCCATCACGGCGACCGCCGCCAGGTAGCTCTCGAAGTTCCCCTCCACCGACTCCGGCCCGAACGACGGGGTGAGCGCGACGATCTCGACACCCGGCGAGGCGTGCGCCGTCGCCTGGGCGCGGATCGTGTCGGTCATCGACCGGGTGGTGTTCACGTTCACGATCAGGATGCGCACGTCAGCCACCCGTCCCGGCGCGCGTGGCACGCAGCTCGGACGGCGTGACGCCGGCGAGGGCACGCAGCTCGGCCGCGCCGATCGCGCCGCAGTCGAGGCCCCGGGCGAGGAACCCGGCCATCGCACGGGCGGTCGCCGGCTCGTCCAGGAAGCCGGACGTCCGGCGTCCGAGGTAGCCGCGCAGCCGGGCCGCGGCGGCCGGCAGCCCCTCCCTGAAGAACGAGTGGACGGCGGCGTACCGGCTCGGCAGCTGCCCGGGATGCAGGTCCCAGCCCTGGTAGAGGCCGCCCTCCAGGGCGCGCAGGACCAGGCGCGCGTGCAGCCTCCAGGCGGCGCGGACGGCGTCGCCGTCGCCGACCGGCAGCACGTTCGTCGACCCGTCGCAGACGCGCACGCCGGTGCCGGCGGCGGCGACCCGCATCACCGCCTTGGCATGGTCGGCGACCGGATGCTCCACGCTCTGGTACGCCGCCGACACCCCGAGCGCCGCCGAGTAGTCGTAGGTGCCGTAGTGCAGGCCCGTGCAGCGCCCGGCCGCGGCGCGGATCATCGACGGCAGCGGCGAGACGCCGTCCGCGCCGAGGATCGCCTGCGGCGTCTCCACCTGGAGCTCGAACCGCAGGCTCCCGCCCGCCAGCCCGTACGCCGCCTCCAGCCGTCCGGCGGTCAGCGCCATCGCCTCCACCTGCTCGACCGAGGTCACCTTCGGCAGCGTGACGACGAAGCCGCCGGGCGGCGGTCCGAGGGTCTCCAGGAAGATCGCCAGGGTGCGCAGGCCGCGCCGCCGGGTCGGCGCCTCGAAGCTCTTGAACCGGATCCCGCAGAAGGGCGAGCCGGTGCCGGCGGCGGTGGCCTCGGCCAGGGCCTTCGCGGCGGTCCGGGCGGCGGCGTCCTCGTCGGCGTCCGGGCGGTCGCCGTAGCCGTCCTCGAAGTCGATCCTGAGGTCTTCGACCGGCTCGCGGGCCAGCTTGGCCCGGACCTGGTCGTACACCTCAGCCGCCGTCCGCGGCGGCAGGCCGAGCGCGTCGGCGAACTCCGTGGCGGTCCGGCCGTGCTCGGCCAGCGCCGCCAGCGCCTGCCGGCCCCACGACGGTACGGTGTCCGGCGTGTAGCGGTCGGCCGGGACGTACACGGTGTGCACCGGCTGCCGGGTGGCCGGCTCACCGGGGTAGGCCGTGCGCAGCCGCTCGTCCGCGGCGGCGAGCCGGACGTCGAGCTCGGCGGCGAGCTCGGGGAAGGGGGCCGCGCCGCTCATGAGCCGTCCTCGACGACGCGGAAGGACGCCGGGAACAGCAGCGCCGGGTCGCGGCGCAGGTGGTCGCGCTCGGAGTAGGCGGCCTTCATCGTCTCGAAGTAGGTCTGCGCGCGCAGCCGCATCGACTCCTCGTCCACGCCCGGGATCGTCCGGTCGCGCATCACCGGCCGGCCGTCGATCACCACGGTGGACACGTCGGCGCCCGTGCAGTTCATCAGCATCGTCCTGATCGGGTCGTCGACCGGGCCGGTGCGCGGGCCGGACAGGTCCACGACGACCAGGTCGGCCTTGGCGCCGGGGGCGAGCCTGCCCAGGTCGTCCCGGCCCAGCGCGCGGGCGCCGCCCAGGGTGGCGGCCCGGTAGTAGTCGGCGGCCGAGCCCGCGTCCAGCCGTCCGGTGACCAGTTTGGCCAGGTTGTTGCCGTAGTCCATGTTGCGGATCATGTCGGGCGGGAAGGAGTCGGTGCCCAGCGCCAGGTTCACGCCGGCCTCCCGGTAACGGTCGAAGTCGCGCAGCGCGTCGCCGTACCTGACGAAGGTGAGGGGGCAGTGCACGATCCCCGCCAGCGCCGCGAGCCGGTCCGGTGACCCCTCGAAGGGCGTGCCGGGATCGCCGAGGTACAGGGCGTGCGGCACCAGCAGCCGGGGGCCGAGCAGGCCCACCTCGGCCAGCACGTCCAGGGGGTGCCGGTCGTACCATTCGCGCAGCAGCCGCAGCTCCGTCAGCCCCTGCATGCAGTGCAGGCGCACCAGGCAGTCGAGCTCCTCCGCGGCCTGCGCGGTGGCGCGCAGCAGGTCGAGGGTGACGGTCTCGATGCGGCACGGCAGCAGCGCGCCCCGGATCCGGCCGTCGTGGGCGCCGTCGACGTCCCGGACGAAGCGGATGGCGTCGGCGAGCCCCCGCTCGCCCAGTCCGGGCTCCCAGTGCACGTCCCGGCTGCCGTCGGCGCGCAGCACCGGCACGCCGGAGCGGTAGGACGGCCCCACGTACATGCGCAGGCCGAGCCGCCCGGCGATCTCCACGACGCCGGCCAGCTCCTCGTACGACTCCGCCCAGGCGCTGTGCGTCTCGGCGGCGATCGGCATCGCCGTGGTGATGCCGTTGCGGATGAGCTGGGTGAGCGCGTACTCCCGCATGAAGAGCGTGTCCTCCAGCGGGAAGACGGCCCGGCGCCGGTTGACGGCGTAGTCGTGCGACCAGTTCAGCCCGGTGGAGTCGGCGTGCCAGGTGTCGAGGACGGCGTGGTCGATGTCGGCCAGCGCGTCCAGGTCGATGAAGCCGGGCCCGACGATCGCCTCACCGGCGTCGATCACCTCCTCGACCGGGCCGTCGTAGGAACGGCCGACGTGGACGATCCGGTCGCCGTCGTAGACGACGCACGCGTCGCGGTGGATGACGTGGTCGTCGCCGTCGAAGCCGATGACGAACGACGCCCTGATGAGCGTGCTCACTGTGTGTTCCTCCGGGTCGGCTTCCATCCGGGCCTGGGCACGGCGGCCAGCAGGGCGCGGGTGTACTCCTCCTGCGGCTCGCGCAGCAGGGTGCGGGTGGCCCCGCGTTCCACGACGCGGCCGTGCCGCATCACGACGGCCGTGTCGCTGATCTGGTTGACCACGGCCAGGTCGTGGGAGATGAAGACGTAGCTGATCGAGCGCCGCTCGCGGATGTCGGCGAGCAGGTTGAGTATCTGGGCCTGGATCGACACGTCGAGCGCAGCGACCGCCTCGTCCAGCACCAGCACCCGAGGCTCCACCGCCAGGGCGCGGGCGATGGCCACGCGCTGGCGCTGCCCTCCGGACAGCTGCCTGGGCAGCATCGTGGCGTGACGTTCGGCCAGGCCCACCGATTCGAGCAGGTCCAGCGCCTTCTTCCGGCGCTCGGCCGAGGTGAGCGGGAAGTGCAGGGCAAGGCTCGTCTCGACGACGTCGCCGACCCGCTGCAGCTTGTCCAGCGACGAATAGGGGTCCTGGAAGACGATCTGGATCTCCCGTGCCCGCCTGCGCCGCTCCGCGGCCGACACCCGGCCCGCCGCCCGCGGACGTCCGCAGACGCTGATCGTCCCGCTGGTGGGCGTCTCCAGACCGAGCAGCATGCGGGCGACGGTGGTCTTCCCCGACCCGGACTCGCCCACGATGGCCAGCGACTCGCCTTCTGCCACGGTGAAGGAGACCTCGTCCACCGCGGTGGCGGGGCCGTACACCTTCCGCAGCCGGTCCGCTTCGATCACGCTCATGCCGTCTCCTCGGCTCTCAGGCAGGCGACCCCGCGGACGGATGGCGGCCGGCTCTCCCGGCAGCGCGCCTCGGCCAGCTCGCAGCGCGGCGCGAACGCGCAGCCGTCCTCGGCCTCGAAGGCCGCCACGGGCCGTCCGGGGATCACCGGCAGCCGGTGCGCGGTCTCCGCCAGGCTCGGACGCGACCTCATGAGGCCGCGCGTGTAGGGGTGGCGCGGCTCGCCGTCGAGGTCCTCCACGATGCGGCCCGCGTACATCACCGCCAGCCGGTCGCAGGTCGCGGCGGCCAGCTCCAGGTCGTGGGTGATCAGCAGCATGGCCATGCCGCGTTCGCGGCGCAGCTCGTCCAGGATGGCCATGACCTCGGACTGGGTGGTCACGTCGAGCGCGGTGGTCGGCTCGTCGGCCAGCACCAGGTCGGGCTCGACGGCCAGGACGGACGCGATCATCACCCGTTGCAGCAGGCCGCCGGACAGCTCGTGCGGGTGCTGGCGCAGGCGCCGCTCACCGTCGGTGATGCCGACCTCCTTGAGGAGCTGGACGGCTCGCGCCGACGCCTGCCGCACCGGCATCCGCAGGTTGTGGACCATGGCCTCGGTGAGGAAGTCACCGACGCTGCGGACGGGGTTGATGTGCGCCCGCGGATCCTGGAACACCATCGCGATCCGCTTGGCCCGCAGGAGCCACAGCGCCCGGCCCGAGGGCACGTCGGCGCCGTCGAAGACGATCCTGCCGGTCACCCGGGCGCCCGGCGGGGTCAGCCCGATGACCGCGCGGGCGGTCATCGACTTGCCCGAACCGGACTCCCCGACCAGCCCGACGGCCTCTCCGGCGCCGATGGTCAGGTCCACGTGCTCCACCAGCGTCCGCCAGCTTCGTTCGTACGGCACGGCCAGGCCGAAGCCCTCCAACGTCAACAGGCTCACGACTGCCTCCCCAGGCGATCGCCCAACAGGTTCACCGCGGCCACGACCAGCGCGATCAGCAGGCCGGCGCTGAGCGCCTCCAGCGGCTGGCCGCGCATGGCGCTGTCCAGGCCGCTCTTGACCATCAGCCCCCAGTCGGCCGTGGGCGGCTGCACGCCCAGCCCGAGGAAGGAGACGGCCGCGACGTCGATCACCGCGAAGCCGAGCGCCGACACCGACTGGGCGACGATGATCGGCCGCAGATTCGGCAGCAGGTGGCGCAGGCAGATGGCGGTCGCGGACCGGCCCTGCACCCAGGCGGCGGCCACGTACGGCAGGCTGCGCTCACGCAGTGCCGCGCTACGCACCACCCGGGCCACGTACGGCGTGTACGCGACCGCCAGGCCGATCACCACGCCGGGCACGCCGGGGCCGAGCACGGCCACGGTGACCAGCGCGAAGACGATGCCCGGCACGGAGAACAGCACGTCCAGCAGGCGGGAGACGACCACGTCCACCTTGCCGCCCGCCCAGGCGGCGACGATCGCCAGTGTGGTCCCGGCGGCGCTCGCGACGCAGATCACCAGCACCGGGGCGAGCAACGTGGTCCGCGCGCCGTGCATCAGCCGGGACAACACGTCCCGGCCCAGGACGTCCCCGCCCAGGAGATGCGCGGCGGAGGCGCCGCCCAGCGCGTTGAACAGGTCGGGCTGGTCGGGGTCGTAGGGCGCGAGCAGCGGCGCGAGCAGCGTGATCGCCACGACGGCGGCCAGCAGGACGGCGGCGGCCACGCCCAGCCCGCCCAGGCGGCGGGTCACTGCCGCGACAGGCGCGGGTCGAGAGCGGAGTAGCACAGGTCCACCACCAGATTGATCAGGACGAAGGCGGTGACGAGCACGAGCACCACCGCCTGGACGATCGCGAAGTCGCGTTGCAGGATCGCACGGACGAACAACGAGCCCAGACCGTCCAGGGCGAAGATGCTCTCCACCACGACCGAGCCCGCGA
Source organism: Nonomuraea sp. NPDC005692 (assembly GCF_040631115.1). Lineage (NCBI taxonomy): Bacteria > Bacillati > Actinomycetota > Actinomycetes > Streptosporangiales > Streptosporangiaceae > Nonomuraea > Nonomuraea sp. NPDC005692. Next base: position 481,939 of record NZ_JBEXYU010000002.1, read on the forward strand.
TCAGCCCGGCGACGTTCAGGCCGACCACGGTCACCACCGGGATGGCCGCGTTGCGCAGCACGTGCCTGCGGACGATGTGCCCCTCGGCCAGACCGCGGCTGCGGGCGGTCTCCACGTGCTCCCGGCCCAGCTCCTCCGACACCGAGGCCCGCGTGATGCGGGCCAGGAAGGCGGCGCTGGCCAGGCTGAGCGTGATCGCCGGCAGCGTGAGGTGGTGGATCCGGTCGCCGAACCCGCTGCCGGGCCCGAAGACCGGGAACCAGCCGAGCCCCAGCGCGAAGACGATGACCAGGATCACCCCGACCACGAACGGCGGCGTGGCCAGGAACACCGAGGAGACCAGGCTGACCACGCCGTCCGCCCGGCCGCCGCGCAGCGCGGCCAGTAGGCCCATCGCCACGCCCCCGGCCACGATCAGCAGCGTCGCGTAGACCACCAGGAAGACGGTCGTCGTCGCCCGGGACGCCATCAGCGCGGAGACGTCCTGCCGGTAGACCAGGGAGGCGCCGAAGTCGCCCGTCACCGCGTCGCGCAGCCAGGCGGCGTAGCGCAGCAGGAACGGATCGTCCAGGTGGTACTGCGCGCGGATGGCCGTGAGCTGCTCCGGGGTGCCGCTGCGGTTGCCGAGCAGGAACGCCATCGGCCCGCCGGGCACCAGGTAGAGCAGGCCGTACACCAGGAAGGAGGCGACCAGCAGGACCGCGATCAGCCCCGCCAGTCGTTTCGCCAGGAACCTCATGCCGCGCCGAGCCCCGCGGCCCACGGGTAGTACAGGTAGGGGAAGGAGGCGACGGCTCCGGTCACCCGCTTGTTCATGTAGAGGATCACCGGCAGGTTGTTCAGCGGCATCCACGGCACGTCGGTGGTGACTTTCTGCTGGATCGCCGTCACCAGCCCCGCCCGCTCCGCCTCGTCGTAGGCGGCCCGCGCCTTGGCGATGTCGGCGTTCACGGCCGCGTAGTCGTTGAAGTTGGTACGGCCGCCCGCCAGGAAGACGGTGTAGATGTCGAGCGGGTCCGGCACGTTGCCGTACCAGGTGGAGAAGAAGGCGTCGATGCCCTCGCGGGCCTTGGGGTCGCTGTAGAGGTTCCCGTACTGCTCGACGGGGATCACCTTGATCTCGATCTTCAGGCCGAGCGCCTCGCCGGTCGCCTTGATCAGGTTGGCGGTCTGCTCGTGGACGGCCGAGCTGCCCTGGATCCCGATGGTGATCGTCTGGGCGGGGGAGCCGGCCTCGGTGAGCAGCTGCTTGGCCTTGGCCAGGTCGGGCGTCTCCGGGGGGATCGCGTCGTAGGCCTTCTGGAAGGCGTCCCGCTGGTATCCCCAGTACTCTGCGCCGGCGAGGGTGCGCTGCGGCATCGCCGTCCCCTGGAAGACCACCTTGGAGATGGCCGCCCGGTCCAGTGCCAGCGACAGCGCCTGGCGGACCTTCGGGTCGGCGTACGGGCCGGACTTGGCGGCGCCGAGCAGCGTCCAGAAGGTCAGCGACTTGCCGAGCGTGACCGAGCCGGTCGGGGACTGCTGGAGCTGGCCGAGCCCCGCGGGCGGCAGGTAGAAGTACTGCCCGTCCACCTCGCCGGAGCGCAGCGCGTTGATGGCGGTGGTCTCGTCGGCGATGAACCGGAAGACCAGCTCCTTGGTCTTCGGCCGCAGCGCGGTGTCCCAGTAGGCGTCGTTGCGGGTGATCGTCAGCGCGTCGCCGGACTTCCAGCTCCCGAACTTGTACGGGCCGGTGCACATCACCCCGCCGGTCGGCGAGCCCAGGTCCTTCTTCCCGGCGTACCCGGCCGACACGATCGCGCCGGCCGCGGTGGCCATCGCCTGGTTGAACAGCACGTCGGGCTGCTTCAACGTGACGGTGACCTGCATCGGCCCGGTCGCCTTGATCGACTGCACGGTGTGGAAGTAGTCGCCCCACCAGGTGCCGAGCGCGGGATCGAGGTGGCGGTTGAGGCTGGCCGCGACGTCCTCGGCGGTCAGCGGCGTGCCGTCCCAGAACTTCACGCCGTCCCGGATCGTGTAGACCCAGGTGGTCGGGGTGGGGTTGTCGGCCTTCTCGGCCAGGCCGGGCTGGATGCCGAACTCGGGGGTCAGCCGCAGCAGGCTCTCGCACATGTTGGCCAGCACGGTGTTCTCGGCGTAGTTGAACGACCTGATCGGGTCGACCGTCTGCGGCTCGTACGGCAGGTTCCAGGTCACCTTGTCCAGTTCCCCGGTGGCCGGGGCGGTGACGGTCTTGAGCTCCAGCTTGGGCGTCTCGCCCGAGCCCTGCTGTTGTTGTTGCGGTGCTGCGGCCTGCTGGCCGCATCCGGCCAGGGCCACCGCGAGTGCGGCGGCCACCGGTAGGGCTCGACGGATCATCAGGAGGACCTTTCGCGAACGCGTCCGTTGCGGACGACGAACTGGGGGATGGGTTTGTCCACGACCGCCTGGGCCAGGGACTCGGCGCGTACCAGGAGGAAGTCGGCGGGATCTCCGGGCTGGAGCCGGGCCTGCTCCAGGCCCAGCAGCGCGGCACCCCCGTGCGCCGCGATCTCGTAGCACGTGGCCAGCTCCTCGTCGGTGCGGGCGTCGGTGCGGTAGGCGAGCAGGTGAGCGCGGTTGATCATGTCGCCGTCGCCGAACGGCGTCCACGGATCCCGCACCCCGTCGGATCCGAGGCCGACCAGCACCCCGGCCTCGACCAGCGGCCCGACCGGCAGGACCGGGTCCGCGCCGAGCGCGCAGGTGGTCAGCGAGATCTTCGCCTCGGCCAGCGTCTCGGCGAGGTCCGCGCGGTCGGCCAGGCAGAAGGCGTGGCTGATCGTGGTCGGCACACCGCTGGACCTCGCCCTGCGGGCGATCTCCAGAACCTGCTCGACCCCCTGCTCGCCGCCGTCGTGCAGGTGGATGTCGAGCGGGACGGTGTGCCGCTCGGCCATGCCGTACAGCAGGTCGAGGTGTCCGTGCAGGTCGCCGTCGATGCCCACGGGGTCGAGCCCGCCGAGGATGTCCGCGCCCTCCTTGAGCGACTGCTCCATCAGCTCCGCCGTGCCCGGCCGCGAGAGCAGCCCGAGCTGGGGGAAGGCGACGATCTGCACGTCCAGCAGGTCGGCGCGGGCCTGAGCCGCCTCCCGTACGCCGTGCACGTTGCTCAGCCCGTACACCGGGGCGACGTCCACGTGCGCCCGCCAGGCCCGGGTGCCGCGGGCGATCGCGTGGTCCATGAGCGCCATGGCCCGCGTGGCGACCGGCGCGGTCATCTCCGCCCGCGCCGCCACGTCGCCCTCGATCAGGTCGCGCAGCGTGGCGGCCGGGGTGCGGCTCAGCCAGGGCTGGCCCCAGGTGGTCTTGTCGGGATGGACGTGCGCGTCCACCGGGGCGGGCAGGGCGAGCAGTCCGCCCGCCGCCACCACCTGGCAGCCTTGCGTCCGGCGTTCCAGCGGGACGACGCGGCCGTCTTCGACCAGGACATCGTGGGGGCGTACATCGGTGAACAGAATCTGAGCCATACCGGCTGATCCCCTTAACCCGAGGGCGACAGTGGCATAGAATTATCAGACATCAGATGATTAGAGAAGAGGACAAATGCGGCACGTGGGCCGGACCTCCCTCGTCGACTCCGCCATCCGCGAGCTCCGCCAGGAGATCACGAGCGGCGTCTGGCCCGTCGGGGCCAAGATCCCTACGGAGAGCCAACTGGCCGAGGCACTGGGCGTGAGCAGGTTGTCGGTACGTGAGGCCGTACGCGTGCTCGTCCACGCCGGGCTGCTCACCACGCGTCAAGGCGACGGAACCTACGTCACCGCGACCGACGAGAGCGAGGTGGCCTTCAAGCGCCGCCTCGACCGCGCGGCGACCATGGACATCATCGACGTACGACGCGGCCTGGACCTCGTGGCGGCCCGCCTGGCCGCCGAACGCCGCAAGCCGGCCGACCTCGACGACCTGAGAACGGCCCTGGAACGGCGCACCGCCGCGCACCAGGCCGCGGACCTCGACGCGTTCGCCGACGCCGACGTGGAGTTCCACCTGTCCATCGCCGCGGCCTCGCACAACCCCGTGCTGCTGGACCTGTACCGCGGCATGAGCGAGGCGGTGCGCGAGACGGTCCGCCGCGACCACTGCATGGAACGCGCCGTGCTCGGCTCCGACTCCACCCACGAGGACCTGTACGAGGCGATCGAGTCCGGCGACGCGCCCGGCGCGGCCACGATCGCCCTCACCATCCTCAACGACCAGGAACGCGACCTCTGACGCCCGCTACCTCCTGGACGAGGAGGCCTTCGACGCGCGGCCCGTGACTTGTCATTCGGGCAGTTCCAGCCCGTGGGCCTTGCAGCCACTGGAGCGTCGCGACCGAGTCATGAGCCATGGCCCGAATCGTATGATCCCTCTCATGCCGATCCCCCGAGCGGTCGCCGTGGTCGTCGACGGCGCCCGCGTCCTGGTCATCAAGCGGTTCCTCCGGCGCGACCCCGGCATCACCTGCGTCATCTGCACCGCCAAAGGCCGGCAATCGCAGCAGTGTCCAGGCCACCACTACGCGCTCCTCCCGGGCGGCCACGTGGAGGACGGCGAGTCGCCGGAGAGCGCCGCGGTTCGCGAGCTCCACGAGGAGACGACGCTCACCGCGAAGATCGACCGGTTGCTCTTCACCGGCTCGCACAGCGGCCGGCCCGCCTTCTACTTCCTCATGCGGGACGTGACCGGCGTCCCGTCGCTCTCCGGCGATGAGGCCCTGGACCACGGGCCGGACAACACCTTCGAACTCAGGTGGGCGAGCGCCGCCGAGTTCGCGCAGCTGGACCTCTACCCCGCCGACGCGCGCGAGCCACTCACCCAGCTGCTCCACAGCTGACCCCGCGCCTCGAAGCTGCCGGGCCACGTGGGGATGCTTCTGACGAGATCGCGCCTCGTATTCTTGATCGGGTCGCCGAGGGCGCGGCCGTGAAAGGAACGGGATGAGTCGTTACTCACGGGTCGTGGTGAAGCTGAGCGGCGAGGCACTCGCGGGAGACACCGGTTGGGGAACCGATCCGGCCAGTCTCGCCCAGCTGGCGGACGAAATTCTCTCCGTCAGCACGTTGGGCGTCGAGGTCGCGGTGGTCATCGGCGGCGGCAACTACTTCCGCGGCCGGATGGCCGAGGGCTGGGGGATAGGCCGCGCCGAAGCCGACAACATCGGCATGCTCGGCACGGTGATGAACGCGTTGATGTTGCGCGGAGTGCTCACCGCGCGTTCGCGAACGGATGTGCGGGTGATGACGGCAGTGCCGATGCAGAGCGTCGCGGAGCCCTTCATCCGGCTTCGCGCCGACCGGCACCTTCGCCGCGGGCTGATCGTCCTGCTCGCCGGTGGCATCGGCCAGCCGTACGTCACGACGGACTATCCGGCTGTTCAGCGGGCTCTGGAGCTCGAAGCGGACGCCCTGCTGGTCGCCAAGCGCGGTGTCGACGGGGTGTACGACAGCGACCCGAACGTGAACCCGGATGCCAAGCGGTACACCAACCTCACCTATCGAGAAGCTCTGGCGGCCGGGGTGAAGGTGATGGACGAGAGCGCCTTCGTGCTCGCCAACGAGCAAGGGCTTCTCATGCACGTGTTCGACGTGGCGGCGACGGGCGTGATGAAGGCGATCTGCCAAGGAGAGGACGTAGGAACGAGGATCACCGGGGATCCGGCCGCATAGCCACGTCAGGCGGGAACGGCACAGCGGAGAGCGGCTCTGCCGATGAAGATCTGTCGTGAGCAGCTGGCAGGATCACCGTCGTGACGGACACCGACGACCTCTTGCACCAGGTGTCGGCGAAGGCGGGCGCGACCACGGAGCGCCTGCCTCCCCCCCCGCGACGGCGGAGGAGCGGAACTCATCTTGGGCTTTCGACTTCCTCCGGTGCTCACGCGGCTCTACCGCAAGGTGACCAACGGTGGCTTCGGCCCCGACTACCAGCTTTTCCCGCTCGCGGGAGACGGACGTACCGCCGTGCACGAATACCGCAAGGTGCGGAAGACCGCACGCTCCGGCGGCGAGGCACACTGGCCGGCCGACGTCCGCCCGCCGAGTCCCGCCGCCGTCCGCCCTCCGGCTCGGAGAGCAAAGCGGTTGCGCAGCGGGGAACCGGCGGCACATCATCTGGAACGTGGCCGCCCTGCCTGACCCCTTGCCCGTGTTCTTCGACTGCGGCTGTCCGGATATCTACTACTGCCCCCGAGCCGGGGAAGTCGAGTGCCCCCGGCACAGCGGTTTCGCTGTTTGCTGCGACGCGCTCGAGCAGCACACCCCCGTTCGTGCCACCAGCCATCAGGAGGCTCCGTGACAGAGGAAAGGGAAGTACCCGTGGGCCAGGCCCTGAACGGCCTCGACGTCTACCCGCTTCCCGATGGATGGACCGCTCTGGGCGCGATAGTCCTCGTGAAGTGCCTCGACGAGGAAGGCCATTCCTCATGGGCCTTCAGAACCACGGACGGGCTGAGCGACGAGGAACTCCTCGGCGCCCTGACCGTCCGAACCGACCTCCTCCGCCGCAAGCTGTACGAGGCATACACGGGCGACGAGGACGACGAATAAGACCAGCCGCTCTTCCGGCGGCGACTGAAACGCCATAGAGATGGAAGCGTGGAGCGGGTGACGGGAATCGACCCCGCGCTCAGCTCGGCAACTGCATCGATCACGGCCGGAGGCGGTGCTGTGGGATTCGGAACATACGCCAGACGCGTCCGCGACCGTGACCTTCCTCACAGGAGACGCTTGTGCGCGCTGAGATGCGCGGCCGGCTGCTACCACCCGATCGGCTTCAACGCGACCTACTCATACCTTGCCACGGCAGGAAATCTCCGGCGCGATGAGTCGGCTCTGATCCGAGCGCTGGAGATGCTGGAACTCAGCCGGAATGCCTGGCTGGCGGAGGTCGACGCCTTCGCAGACCGGCGCCGCCTCGAAAAGCCGAAGCATCGCCGTAGCCCGTTGGCGTCCGAGGTGCGCTACCTGCATGGATGGAGATGGCCCGGACCGGAAGGCCATCGGGTGATGTTCCGCGAGGTCGGGATCCTGTGGGGCCAGCATGTGTCCGTCCCATTTCCTGACGTACCAACCTCGGTGAGGCACGACCTCCTCGAACTGAACGCCACTCTCGCCGACTGCGTATCGACCTACCTATGCAACAACGGCACGATCGGTTCCGGTCACGAGGCCACTCTTCTCGGCTGCCTGCGCAAACTCCGATGGCATCTGCATCACCTGGGCTACCCCCACTCCTTCCCCGATGCCTTTGGCTACTACAGCCGCCTGCACAATGTGACGGAACTGGTCGTCAACGATGCGTACCCGTTCTCTGCCAAGACGTGGGACAAGGGCTAGTTCCGGGACGAAGTCAGCGCATGCTGACCGCTTCATATGAGCACGATCAACCACGCGGTCGTCCGGCTCCCGTTGCGTAGAACGTCGGTTCCGAAGTCTGGGTCGCTCTGCCTTTGTTCGTGGCCGTTGTCGTCACAGGTCCAGCAGCGGCAGTCCACGCATATCGCGGTAGCGCTGCCGCGCTGCGGTAAGGCTGTCCGACCCGTTGGGACCGTTCATGACGACATCGGCGTTGTGATCGTCCTGACCGTCGTCCTCCCAGTCGCACTCTTCGCAGAACCCGAAGCCGCCGCGGTCCAGAAGGGTGGGGTGGAAGCAGCATGGGCACGTGTACGGCTGATCCGGCCGGCGGTAGATCCAGGCGATTTCCGCCCTGCTCTGCGATCACGGACAAGACCCATCGCTTGCGCTCGCGGATCTCCTCGACGCTGGGGTGGTTGATATTCTTCATGATGTCGTACGGCCCCGAACCTTTCTCCTTTCTCATCACACGCTGATTGCGACGCGATCTTCCGGTCGGGCTGGAAAGTATTCGCGTTGCGATTCGACTACGCCCGCTGACGAAGGAAGGCCATCGGAACGCAGGTCAATGTGGTGGTGGCCATCAGCACCAAGCAAGGTAGCGCGTCGATCCGAATGTTCATCTCCGGCTGGTAGGTGCTCATGTACCACTCGTCCAATGCGGCCAGGAACCAGGCGGCTGCCGGCCACAAGAGGTAGTGGGAGCGCCGCTGGGTGCGCCGCAAGACCAAGAAAAAGGCTACGAAGACGGCCCCGCCCAATGTCAGGGGGATGGTCTGATAGAGCATTCCGATCAGTTCGGCCACGTGAACACCTCAATATGTCGGTGAAGCTCCGCCACTATAGGTTTCTTGCGGCGCCGCGCGCATCTCCACCGTCAGACGCTCCCGTCCGCCGTCATTCCGATGATCAGGCTTCTACCTCACCCACCTACGACCCCGGCGTGACGCAGCCATCACCCTGAGCTGGAACGCCCCCGCCGAAGGAGGCATGGGTTTCCGTGAATGCTCGGGGCTTGGATGACACGCTCCTCGTATGCGATCATCGTGCTCATGTCATCGATCAGAAAGGGCCATGCCGCGTAGGCGCCCTTCAGAGGTCCGTACGCGCGGATCGGCGTGTGGGACCCACAGAGCTGTGATCCATCATGTTCCCGGGCTCGGCCGTCGCACTATGACTGCGGTGATCACTCTGGAACACACCCGCATGTGGCCCGGCGCGGTGGCGGCGGCCCTGGCGGCCTGGCAGGAGGCGGCCCTGATGGGGACCGCCGGCCGTGTCTTCTTCAGGTGTGAATGCGAGGAGTGCAGGGGAGACGCACCCCGCCAGCGCCTGCAACAGGCGCTCACCGACTTACCACCGTGGGCAAGGTCGCGCCTGTACGCCTTGGTCCTGCCGGTCGACCTGTATTACCTCCGCCGGACCTCACCAATGCTGCATACGTCGCCCGATTCGGACTGGGCTTGGTGGCAACGACGTGGTTGGCGCAAGGACCCGAGCGCGTAGACGCGGATGCTGCCGACGTGTTACAGGCGATCACCTCTTCCCCGACGCCACCTCGACCTGATCAGCCGGCGCCACATGAACGGTGACCTAGCTTCCGTGTCGACGGCATCGCGTGGACCACGCCCCCTCAGGGCTAGTCGACCTCCCGCCACCCGCTCCACAACCAAGCGCCCGTTCTCGAAGCCGAGCCGATCATCGACGTTGAGCAGGAGCGGCGACTCCAGCTCGAAAACGTAGCCGTCGTCCGTCTCGACCTCATTCGCTATCAGGCTCCTCGGCAGGGGCGTTCTGCCGTCCGCGGCCACCTTCATGGTGGGAGAGTGTCACGCGGCTGCGAGCCCGCACATCTTTCCCGTCCTGATCGTCCGGTCCACTGGGCTTGTCCCGCGTCGATGGCGGACAGGATGATCAGCCTTCCACCACGGCGGCACGAGGATCTCGGCCATCTGCACCGGGAGCACCCCGGGGTCGGAGTGCCTCCGCCGGAGGCTTCTTGTCTCGCAGAAGGTCAACGATGAGGCAGATCCCCGCGCCGAGAAGAAGGCCGATGGCTACCTTGACCACAATCTCCAGGACGGGAGGATTACCTCCGAAGCGCATGGCGATAAAGCCGACTCGTAGAAGTAGCCAGAATCCAAGAATCAGTGAAGTGATACCCACCACGCGCAAGGCGGTAGGCCACCTGCCATGCTTCATGCGATGTGCGAGCAGGACTATCACGGGTAAAAGGATTGCTCCCGTATAGAGCCAGCGATCGGCGAAAAATGGATCTCCGAGGTGGTACAAGAGGATATCCACGAACGGTGATCGTAGAGCAGGGTATTGCCGCGCGATAGCCCTCTGGGTCACATGGTTCCCTGTGCGAGACCGGCCCCCAGGTCCCAGTTCGCGGGTAGGACCGCGCGGGCTGGGCGAGGCAGCCGACGCCTTGATACCCAAAAGAACCACTCGGAAATTCGGCAGACGCGTAAGTACGCTCACGTTGCGCTCAGTCGAGTACGTCAGGACGGCGGCTGGTCAGGGTCAGGGAGCAGGCCCATATCTCAGCCAGTTACGGCCAGCCACGAGGAGCACCCCTTGGCGATCACCTTGGAGTCGGAGCGCCCGGCCAGAGGCGGTCATTCGGGGAGGACGGCAACGCCATCCTCCCTGATCCATGGCCGATGTTCGGGTTCGCGCCCGAACGCTTGCCAGACCGCATGTGCTGACTCGACCGTACGTAGCCGGCGCGGCATCGCGGCTATGAATCGGCGGGTCGGGTGGTGGGGTGAGAGTTCGGTGCGGCAGTGGGATTCGGGGGGAGGGGAGCCGGCGCCTGTTGTGCTCGCAGGGAGGTCCACGCTGCCAGGTGCGCGGTCATGAGCCCTTCGAAAGCGTCACGCAGTTCATCCAGGTCGGCATCGTCCAAGGGCCCACTGGAGCGGGCACACATGTCCGCCAGTCGGCGATCCAATGCCTCAAGCTGCGCGAGATGGTTGACTTCGATCACCCACAGTGATCTTGGATTGTAGAAGGCTTCCCATGCAAGGACAACGGTGGCAGCAGCGCTACAGACAAGTGCCACATTGGTCAGCGTGGTGCCGAGACTCCCTTGGGCTTTGAACCCCAGGAGCACCGTCGTCGTCGCCGAGGCGAGTACCACGACGATCCGCAGAGCGAAGGCTTGACGCCGATTCCGGCTGCGCTGCCGGTCGATCCGCCCAGCTTCCGCACGGATCGTCTCTCGAAGCAGCCCTGCTCGATCTGAGGAGTCCGGCGACATGCGAAGAGCATGGCCGGACTCCTGACCAGCTGACAAGCCTTCCCCGAATCCGGTACCGCGGCCTCACGTCCCTCAGCAGCCATAGAGGGAAGACGTCGCTGATGAGCGCATGGAAGGGGCAGTCGCGAAACAAAGCAGATGCCGCCGTGGGAGCGATCGCGCGCCCCAGAGGTGGGTGACAATCCTGGCGGTGGCATCTGCGGTTGCGCAGGTCACAGGCTTCGTAACGAGCTGTGGGCGCAGTCCCGGTGTGGCTGGCGGCGGTTGGACTGCTGCACCAGATCATGGGGTGACCGCCCTGGGCCGTCGACCGCATGATGTCCTCGTCGGCGGCCCGCCATGTCTAGATCATCTGATCTGGCACGCGGATGAGAACAAGCCCCTGAAAGATCAAGCCCAGGCGCCGGATCCATCGGTCCATCTGGGCTTCCTGATGTGGAGCGGGTGACGGGAATCGAACCCGCGCAGTCAGCTTGGGAACTGCATCGACCACGGCCTGATGAGGATCTGAGCTGCGCAGGCACCTGGTCATGAGTGACCGTGATCGACCGCTTGTCACCCCTCTTGATGGCCCGCTAGTGGCCCGACCAGCCGGGGCGTGACCTGTATAGACAGCGCGAGTTGATGCACTTCTGTTGCAGCGTCCCGTGATGCTCGACAGGGTGAGGCTCATGATCGAGATCGACGGCGCTTTCTACCGCATCAGCAAGCCAGGCTTCGAGATGCTGATCCCGCGCTGGGAAGGGTACGCCCCCGAAACTGCTGACGAAGCCGACGCGACCATCACACTGGCCGACGGCACTCGTCGGTACGCGACGTTCATGACGCTCGGCGTCGTCAGCAAGATCATGGATCACCAGCGGGAGACAGGCGAGTGTCTCAGTGGCCGGTACTTCTGGTGCTCCGGTCTGATCATCATCCGTGGACCCGGCTTCGACTCGATGATCGCCGCGGTGGAGGACCTGATCGCAAGAGGAGAAATCGCCGACGCATGTGCCGTCCTTCCGCCACTCGATGAGGAGGACATGGATCGGTAGGTGGACGGCTAACCGGAAATCCACCAGCAGTAGAGCAGTTGCCCGCTCTCCTTGGCGCGCCGTGCCAGCGTGACGAACTCCTTGACGAGATCGAGCACATCGTCACCCTCATGGAAGCTGGAGAGAGGTTCACGCGTCCATCTCTGGGCCACTTCAGGCAGGCGGGCGTTGTCGACCTCGGCCAGGGTGTCACGGGCGCTCACTGGCAATTCCTCGATCTCGGGTCCCTCGCGGTAGGGGGAGTCCTCCGGAAGAGCCAGCCATTCGTCTTCGGTCGCCGGTCTGCCGTCGATCGGGGGGTACAAGGTAACTGTCTCGACCAGGTCGTTCGAGTAGGGGACGCCCTTGATGACGGCCACAAGGCTGCCCAGGGATCCGTTTGGATCGACCCATTTGGTTTCGACGACATCGAATTCCGGAGCGTCGGGGAGGGGTCTGTGTGATGCCCGTAGCTCGTTTGGCCGCCAGGTGGCCGTGGCGCGATCGGGGGCACGGTAGTAGTCGTGCATGGCGCTCATGCATGTGCTCCTGTGGACGGAGGAATAGGGCGCAGGTTGGAGCTGGTCGAGTGACCGAGAGTCCCCGCGATCCATCGCTGATCGGCGTCCGTTACTTGCACGCATCTGGCATGGACGCTGGCTCTCCCTTGTCGTGCACAGCATCTCGTATGCCGGTGACGTCCTCATGTCAACCAGCGGCATGATCGTCAGAAGTTCGACTTTGGAATCAGTGGATACCGGCCCGCATGGTTGAGCGGGAGCTCAGCGGTCGCCGCCGCACATGGTCCGAGACTGGCCATGCTGGAAGGGCGAAGACTGACGCGCGCTCTGCTGGTGTGGGACCTCGACGAGGATGTCTGGTTCTCCGATGGCCTGGTCCTGTTGGACTTCGAGGGGGAGCAGGTCGAGATCACCCACCAGAAGTTCGATGAAATCTCGGTCACGTGAAACACGGTCGATCCGGCTCGGCCGCTGGATTGGGTGGGAGAGGGGTTCCGGCTGACATGGCGAGGGGGTGCGCCTGACGAACTGGCGCGGCTGCAGGGGCAGAGGCTGCAGGCCGTGGAGCTTCTGATGTGGATGGGGGAGGACATGGCGCACGGGATGGTGGCTGTCGGATTGCTCTTCCCGCAAGGCCGAGTAACGATCTACAACGCCCTCGACGAGAACGGCACGGAGTTCAGAGACCCTGACCAACGGTATGCGCGCCAGAGGCTCTGCACGGCGTGCTCGCGATCAACTGATGAGGCTCATCGCCTCTGGAGATTGGAGCGGGTGACGGGAATCGAACCCGCGCTGTCAGCTTGGGAAGCTGATGTTCTGCCATTGAACTACACCCGCACGAACCGAAGTACGCGTCCCCACTGTAGCGGAAACTTGCCCCCCAACAGCAAACCCAACGCCCCACCTTTTCTGGCCGGGACGGTAAGTTGGCTCACCGTGTTGCTATCTGACCGTGACATCCTTGCTGAGATCGACTCCGGCCGGCTCGCCCTAGACCCCTTCCACCAGGACATGATCCAGCCGTCCAGCATCGACGTACGGCTCGACCGCTACTTCCGTGTCTTCGAGAACCACAAGTACCCCCATATCGACCCTGCCGTCGAGCAGCCGGATCTCACGCGGATGGTCGAGCCGTCCGGTGACGAGCCGTTCATCCTGCATCCGGGGGAGTTCGTGCTGGCCTCCACCTATGAGGTGATCACGCTCCCCGACGACCTGGCCTCGCGGCTGGAGGGGAAGAGCTCGCTCGGACGGCTGGGCCTGCTGACGCACTCGACCGCCGGGTTCATCGATCCGGGCTTCAGCGGGCACGTCACGCTCGAGCTGTCCAACGTGGCGACCCTGCCCATCAAGCTGTGGCCGGGGATGAAGATCGGGCAGTTGTGCGTGTTCCGGCTCAGCTCGCCCGCCGAGCATCCGTACGGGTCGGCCAAGTACGGGTCCCGGTATCAGGGTCAGCGGGGCCCGACTCCGTCCCGGTCGTTCAGGAACTTCCACCGGACGAAGATTTGAGTGAACAACAGGTGAACATTTAGGGAACGTCGCGGAAGGATGAGCCCTCCGCACACCCGACAACAGGCCACGTCACCGGCCGGATTTCCCTGCAAAAAGCGGCCAAACTACTCCGAACCCCGGTGTCGCACAACATACGCAGGGTAGCCAGAAGGCGAAGGGGACATGAAGTTCGCATTTCGCCTGGTAACCCGTACCCTCTTCCACGGACCATCCCCGCACATCTGGAGAACGACGTGCGCCTGCGTCTCACGCCACGTGAGGACAGCTACTACGACCTGTTCGCCGACTCGGCGAACAACCTGGTCACGGCATCCCGTCTACTGGTCGAGATCATCAGTGACGGATCGGACAGGGAAGCCCTGGCCGAGAAGATGCGCGCCTGCGAGCACGCCGGTGACGAACGCACCCATGCGATCATGAACCGGCTCAACGAGAGCTTCATCACTCCGTTCGACCGTGAGGACATCTACCGCCTCGCCTCCAACCTCGACGACGTGATGGACGCGATGGAGGCCGCCTCCGACCTCATCGTCCTCTACCAGATCGACCATCTCCCCAAAGACGTGGTCCGGCAGGTCGAGGTCCTGGAACGCGCCGCCGAGCTGACCGCCGAGGCGATGCCCCGGCTGCGTTCCATGAAGAACCTCAACGAGTACTGGATCGAGGTCAACCGCCTGGAGAACCAGGGTGACCAGGTCTACCGCAGGCTGCTGGCCAAGCTGTTCAGCGGCGAGTACGACGCGCTCACCGTCATGAAGATGAAGGAGGTCGTCGACGCCCTGGAGGAGGCCGCCGACGCCTTCGAGCACGTGGCCAACACCGTCGAGTCGATCGCGGTCAAGGAAAGCTAGGCCCAGTGGACCTCACGCTCGCCCTCGTCATCGGCGTGGTCGTCATCTCCCTGGCCTTCGACTACACCAACGGGTTCCACGACGCGGCGAACGCCATCGCGACCTCCGTCTCGACCCGGGCGCTCACTCCCAGGGCCGCGTTGTTCATGGCCGCGGCGATGAACTTCATCGGCGCCCACCTGGGCACTCAGGTGGCTCAGACAGTCGGAAAAGGGATCATCGACGCTCCCGACGGTCCGCACGGCCTGGTCGTCGTGGCCGCTGCGCTCATCGGCGCGATCGTCTGGAACCTGATCACCTGGTACTTCGGGCTGCCCTCCTCCTCCAGTCACGCGCTCATCGGCGGCCTGGTGGGCTCCGCGCTGGCCTCGGCCAGCGTGGTGCACTGGGACGGCGTCGTCGAGAAGGTCGTCATCCCGATGATCCTGTCGCCGCTGATCGGGTTCAGCCTCGCCGCGCTGATCATGATCGCAATTTACTGGATCTTCCGCAACAGCCAGCCGGGCAGGACCAACCGCGGCTTCCGCTACGCGCAGACCGTCTCCGCCGCCGCCATGGCGCTCGGGCACGGCCTGCAGGACGCGCAGAAGACGATGGGTGTCATCTTCCTGGCGCTCACGGTCGGCGGGTACGCCAGCCCCGGCGAGGGGATCCCGCAGTGGGTCATCCTGAGCGCCGCCGGTGCGATCTCGCTCGGCACGTACGCCGGCGGGTGGCGCATCATGCGCACGCTCGGCCGGCGGATCATCGCGCTCGACCCGCCCCAGGGGTTCGCCGCCGAGTCGGCCGCGGCCACCGTCCTGTACGGCGCCGCGATCGGGTTCGGTGCGCCGATCTCCACCACCCACACCATCACCACGGCGATCATGGGCGTCGGCGCGACCAAGCGGCTGAGCGCCGTGCGGTGGGGCGTGGCCGGCAACATCGTGACCGCCTGGGTGCTCACCATCCCGGCGGCCGCCCTCGTGGCCGCGTTGGCCTACGCCGTCCTCCACCTGATGGTGGAGTAGGGCGCCGGGGGTTCATCCGCCGGCGTACATCACGTCCACGTCCCAGCGGGCGAAGCCCAGGGACTCGTACAGCCTGATCGCGGCCGTGTTGGCCTCGTCCACGTAGAGCATCGCGTGGGCGAGGCCGCGCGAGCGCAGGTGGGTCAGACCGGCCAGGGTGAGCACGCGGCCCAGGCCGGTGCCCTGCTGGGAGGGGTCGACGCCCACGACGTAGACCTCGCCGAGCGGCTCGTGGCCGTGCTCGGACGAGCCGTGGATCTTGGTCCAGTGGAAGCCGGCGAGCCGGTCACCGCGTACGGCCAGGAAGAAGCCCTCGGGGTCGAACCAGGGCTCGCGCTCGCGCCGGCGCAGGTCGTCGAGCGTCCACGCGCCCTGCTCGGGGTGGTGGGCGAAGGCGGCGGCGTTCACCTTGAGCCACGCCTCCTCGTCCTGACCCGGGACGAACGTGCGCAGCTCCACACCTTCCGGAAGCGTGTAGGGCGGCAGCGGGGCGAACAGCGAGCGGCGCATCTGCCACAGCGAGCGCACCCGGTCGAAGCCGAACGACGTGGCCAGCGCCCCGGCGCCGGCGTGGTCGCCGTGCGCCCACAGGCGCACCCTGCCCCCGGTCAGCTCCAGTACGGCCCGCAGCAGCCGCGTGCCGTGACCCTTTCGCCGATAGGCGGGATGGATGACCAGCTCGGCGCTCGGACCCTCGACCTCGTCGGTCGGGTCGACGTGCGCGTAGCCCGCGGGCGCGCCGTCGTCGGCGTGCAGCAGCAGCGAGCGGGCCCGGGGGTCGCCGCCGTAGCGGAGATGGAGCATCACGTGCTCGTTGAGCGGGCGGACCCCGTCGGTCTCGGTCGCCGCCTCGACGATGCGGAGAACCTGGGAGACCTCGTCGTCGTCGAGTCGTTCGCAGATCTTCACATGTGCACCCACATAAGGAACTCTAGGCGTACCAATGGCGAACAATGCCATTGGTCCCCCCGGTCAATCGTTACCTTTGCGACATTCGTTGCATAGGGAGACGTCGTAACGTCCCTCTCATGACGTCACGCACCCTCCTCCGGCTGTGCACGGCCGGCGCCGCCACCGCGGCCGGGATCGCCCTGGCCATGGCGCCCGCGGTCGCCGCGACCAGCGGCTCGGCCGGTCACGGAAACGGCCACGGCGGGCCGACCGTCCCGGTCCGCCTGCTGAGCATCAACGACCTGCACGGCAACCTCGAACCGCCGTCGGGCTCCTCCAGCCGCATCCTCGACCCGGACGGCCCCCTCGTCGACGCCGACGGCTCGCTGACCGGGCTGCCCGGCGGCAAGTACTCGATCGCCGGCGGCGCGTCGTACCTGGCGACGTACGTCAAGCAGGCGCGTACCGAGAACACGCTGCTCGTGGCGGCGGGCGACCTGATCGGCGCGTCTCCGCTGATCTCGGCCGCCTACCACGACGAGCCCACCCTGGAGGTGCTCGGCTCGCTCGGCCTCAACGCCACCGCGGCCGGCAACCACGAGTTCGACGAGGGGTACGCCGAGCTGCAGCGCCTCATGAACGGCGGCTGCCACCCGGTGGACGGCTGCTCGCCCGCCGGCCAGTGGAAGGGCACGGACTTCGACTTCCTGGCCGCCAACGTCCTCAAGGAGGGCTCCGGCCAGTACGCCCTGCCGCCGTTCTACGTCAAGAAGATCAACGGCGTGCAGGTGGGCTTCATCGGCCTGGTGACGGCGACCACGCCGACCATCGTCACCGCCGAGGGCATCAAGGGCCTGCAGTTCACCGAGGAGGTCGCCGCGGCGAACCGGGCCTCGGCCTACCTGGCGCGCAGGGGCGTCAAGGCGCAGGTCGTCCTGATGCACGAGGGCGACTCGACCACCCCGAACCAGAGCCCGGACGCGTGCTCGGCGAACACCGCCAACGCCGGCTCGCGCATCGCCAGGGAGCTGAACCCGCAGATCGACCTGGTCATCAGCGGCCACTCGCACCAGGCCTACATCTGCAAGACCAAGGACCCGGCGGGCCAGGACCGCTACTACACGCAGGGCTCGTCGTTCGGCCGCGTGCTGACCCAGATCGACCTGCGGGTCGACAAGCGCACCCGGGACGTGGTCCGCTCCTCGGTCACCGCGGACAACAAGGTCGTCGCCCGTACGGTCACCCCGGACCCGCAGGTCGAGGCGCAGGTCCAGACATGGCGGACGCGCAGCGCCGAGGTGGCCAACCGCAAGATCGGCTCGATCACCGGCGACATCACCAACGTCGTCACCAACACCTCGGCCGCGACCACCAGGCCGGAGACGCCGCTCGGCGACCTCATCGCCGACTCCCAGCTGGAGGCGGCCAAGCCGGCGGGCGCCGAGATCGCGCTGATGAACCCGGGCGGCATCCGCACCTCGCTGACGTACGCGCAGTCGGGGGCCGAGGGCGACGGCGTCGTCACCTACGGCGAGGCGTTCGCCGTCCAGCCGTTCAGCAACATCGTGCAGGTGCGGACGTACACGGGCGCGCAGCTCAAGGCGCTGCTGGAGCAGCAGGTCTGGACGCCCAACCCGACGACGGGCGCGATCAACCACCGGCTGCTCCAGGTGTCGTCGTCGCTGACCTACACCTTCGACACCACCAGGCCGGTGGGGTCGCGCGTGTCGGACATCAAGCTCAACGGCGCTCCCGTCACGGACACGCAGTCGATCAAGATCGCCGCGAACAACTTCCTGATGGGCGGCGGTGACGGCTTCTCGGTGTTCACGCAGAGCACGGACACGTGGAGCGGACCGGTCGACCTCGACGCGTTCACGGCGTACCTGACCGCGCACTCGCCGATCAGCCCGTCGGCGGCCAACCGCATCACGATGATCAAGTAACCCCCGAGCCGGAGGCCCCGTAGGGCGGGGCCTCCGGCTCTCCCGGCGCGACGGCGTGCGGCGGGGCTCAGGGCCGGTGTGGTGAGTCGGTGGTGGGGCCTGTACGGCTCTGTTCGCGGTGCAGTGGCAGGCGGGCCACCAGGCGGGCGCCCGGTTCGTGGTCGGCGACCTTGAGTGTGCCGCCGTGCGAGGCGCAGATCTCGCGGGACAGCGGCAGCCCCAGCCCGCTGCCGCCCTTCTCCTTCCGGCGGGCGTCCTCCAGCCGGGTGAAGCGTTCGAAGACGCGCTCGCGGTCGGCGGGCGGGATGCCGTCGCCGTCGTCGGTGACCGAGACGCAGACGTGGTCGCCCTCCACCCACACCTTGAGGTCGATCCGGCTCGCGGCGTGCCGGGTGGCGTTGTCCAGCAGGTTCGTCAGCAGCCGGTCGAGCTGGACGGGGGAGCCGAGGACGGGGGCGTGGGCGCACACGTCCACGACGATGGGGATCTTGCCGCCCGCGCGGCGGCGTACCTGCTCCTCGGCCAGGCGGCACATGTCGACGACGCGGCGGTCGGGGATGGCGCCGGCGTCCAGGCGGGCCAGCAGGAGGAGCTCGTCGATGATCCCGGTGAGGCGTTCGGCGGCGGCCAGGGCGCGGGCGCCGGTGGCGGGCCAGTCGGTCTCGTCGGGGTAGGCGTTGGCGACCTCCAGCTGGGTGCGCAGGGCGGAGATGGGGCTGCGCAGCTCGTGGGAGGCGTCGGCGACGAAGCGGCGCTGGGTCTCGGCCGAGCGTTCGAGGCGGTCGAGGGTGTGGTTGGTGGTGGCGGCCAGGTCGGTGATCTCGTCACCGGTCTCCGGGACGGGCACGCGCCGGCTCAGGTCGCGGCCGGTGATCTCGGCGAGCTCGGCGCGGATGCGTTCGACCGGGCGCAGCGCGGAGCCGACCACGACCCAGGTGATGCCGGCGACGATCACCAGGGCGATGGGCGTGCCGAGGAACACCATGGCGTTCAGCCAGGACAGCGCCCGGTTGACGTCGCTGAGGGAGGAGGCGCCGTACACCGTGACGAGCCGGCCGTCGGGGGTGCGCACCTGGATCGCCATGATCAGGTACTGGGCCTCCTTCTCGTCCCTGAGGCCGGTTAGCGTGCTCTCGGCGCTGTAGAGGGTCTCCGGCTTGTCCACCCGCATGCCGGACAGCCGCTGGCCGTGGTGCAGGCCGGGGCTGGTGGCCAGCACGCGTCCGTCGGCGTCGACCACCTGCAGGAGCTGCACCCGGGCCGGGGCCTCCAGAGACGCGGGCAGCTGCCCGGCGCGGGCCTCGCTGGCCACCCTGCGGACGGCCAGCTCCACCCGGGTCTCCACGAGCCCGTGCAGGTTGTCCGGCCCGAGGGTGAGGGCGAGCGCGCCCGTGACGGCCAGGACCACTGCCGCCACCAATGTCGCGAGCGTGGTCAGGCGCCCGCGGATCGAGCGGGGAAAGAGCCTTTTCGCCATCCCCTGAGACCTACCCATAGAGACCTGAACGGGGAAAACGCCGGATCGAGATTCGGCAAGCGGCCCGCAAAGAGGGGTGTCCCGCGGGGCCGGTCCGGCGTCCCGCTCGAATAGTGGATCAAGTGGGAGGCGCCACGGGCATGCCGCCGGTCCTCGGTGGGCGGCTGCCGCACACCATGGGCGAGGTGATCGATCTGTGCCGCATCATCACCATCTGAGCGGGTTCTGGGCCGCGCCGGCGCTCGTCGTGCTGGTGACGTACGTGGTGCTGGCCGGGCGGACGACGTGGAGCCGGTGGCGTACCGCGAGCTTCGCCGGCGGCTGCGCGCTGGTGACCGTGGCGCTCACCGACCCCGTCGCCTCGCTGGCCGCGACCGACTTCCGCGGCCACATGCTGCAGCACCTGCTGATTGGCATGCTGGCGCCCCTTGCCCTGGCCCTGGGCGCGCCGGTGACGCTGCTGCTGCGCTCGCTGCCGGTCGCGCACGCCGGCCGCCTGACAAGGACGCTCCGCGGGCCCGCCGTGCACCTGCTGGCCAACCCGTGGACGGCCCTGGCGCTCAGCGCCGGCGGCATGGCGGCCCTGTACTGCACGCCCCTGTACGGGCTCGTCCCCGCGCCGCCGGTGCACGCGCACTTCCTGCTGGCCGGTTACCTGTTCGCCTGGGTCGTAGCCGGGCCCGACCCCGCGCCGCGCCGCCCGCCGGTGCCGGTACGGCTGGCCGTGGTGGGCGTGGCGATCGCCGTGCACGCCAGCCTGTCCCGGGTCATGTACGCCGGCTGGCTGGCCCTGCCGGCGCCGTCCGACCAGCTCAGGGGTGCGGCGGAGATCATGTACTACGGCGGGGACGCCGCGGAGCTGCTGCTCGCCCTGGCCCTGGCGGCGTCCTTGCGGGTACGGCGTACCCCCGAGGACGCCGACGTCGAGCTGCTCGACCCCGGGCTCACCGTCCGGGTGCCGGGGGAGCCCGAGCCCGTCCGGCGGGTGCGCGTCCCCGACCGCGGGCCGGCGAGGGCGCGCGGCCCGCTCACCCCCGCCGAGTACGGCGACGAGGACGAACCAGACCCCGCCGACCTGTAAGCGCCCGGTCAGCGGGCGGCGCGGGAGCGGAAGAGGTCGTAGAGGGCGGCGGCCAGCGCCATGACCACGAACCCCAGCACCACCCACAGGCCGTGCCGGAAGGCCGTCGGCCAGCCCTGCGGCAGCGAGCCGAAGAACGCCGAGCCCGCCGCCGCGATGCCGATCGCCGACCCCAGCCGCTGCCCGGTCTGCAGCACCCCGGCGGCGCTGCCGCCGCCCGCGGGCGGCACCTCCGACAACGTGATCGCCTGGTTGGGCGAGATCACCAGGCCGCTGCCGATGCCCGCGACCAGCAGCGGCAGCGCGGTCGCCGCGCCCACGCCGGCCCCCGGCACCAGCAGGGTCGCCACCATGGTCGCCAGCAGGCCCGCGATCACCGTCCCGAGCCCCACCGCGACCAGCTTCCTGCCCGCCCGGCCGACGAGCCTGCCGCCGACCACCGACGACCCGGCCGATCCCAGCGCGAACGGCGTGATCGACAACCCGGCCAGCAGCGCGCTGTAGCCCTCGCCGCTCTGCAGGTACAGGGTGAAGGCGAAGAAGATCCCGGTGAACCCGGCGAAGTAGAACAGGGCGATGGCCGACCCGAGGCTGTAGGAGCGCCTGGCGAACAGCGTCAGGTCCACCAGCGGTTCCCTGCGGTACAGCCGTTCCCAGAGCACGAACCCGGCCAGCACGAGCAGCGCGGCCGGCACCAGCAGCCACTTGGCCTCGCCCTCCCACTGGTGCTGCTGGATGAACGGCAGCAGCAGCGTCGCCACGCCCACGCCGAGCAGCAGCACGCCGACCGGGTCCATGCTCTCCCGCCGCCCGGTGCGCACCGGGCCGGGGGCGGGCTCGGGCAGCCACTTCCAGGCCAGCGGCAGCAGCGCGATCCCGATGGGCAGGTTCACCAGGAACACCCACCGCCAGCCCTGTTCGGCCCCGAACCCGGTGACCAGCGCGCCGCCGATCAGCGGGCCGGCGGCGGTGGACACGCCGATGGTCGCGCCGAGCGCGCCGAAGGCCCGGCCGCGTTCGTGGCCCAGGAACATCTGCTGGATCAGGCCGGACACCTGCGGGTTCAGCATCCCGGCCGCCATGCCCTGCACGAGCCTGGCCGCGATCAGCACCGGCATGCTCCAGGCGAAGCCGCACGCCGCGCTGGCCGCCGTGAACAGCACCACGCCCCACATGAACAGCGTCCTGCGGCTTCTGGCGTCGCCCATCCGCCCGGCCGGGACCAGCAGCAGGCCGAACGTGAGCGCGTAGCCGGACAGCGTCCACTGCAGCCCGTCGTCCGAGGCGTGCAGGCCGGCGCGGATCGAGGGCAGGGCGACGTTGACGATGCTCACGTCCAGGCCCGACATGAACGCCGCGACCAGGCACACGCCCAGCGCCCGCCTGCGCGTGTCGGAACCGGGTGCCTGCATCGCGACCTCTCTGCGGAACAGGGGCAGCGATCATGATTCCCCCCAGGCTGGGAAATATCGTCCTAGGCGGACAATGATTTCTTTGCCGGGCCCCCGCGAAGGAGCAAGTGATCATGGACACGATGGCCGTGGAGCGGAACGGCATCAACGCCGTCCCCGACAGTGAGCGGCACGGAAGACCGTCCGACCTGTTCTGGCCCTGGGCGGGGGCGAACCTGTCCCTGTTCGGGGTGGCGTTCGGCGTGTACGTCGTCGGGCTCGGCCTCGGTGTCGTCCCCGCCGTCGTTACCGGCGCGGTCGGGTACGCGTTGTCGTTCCTGCTGGTCGGCCTGGTCGCCGTCGCGGGCAGCCGGTCCGGCGTGCCGACGATGACGCTGGGCCGGGCGCCCTTCGGGTACCAGGGCAACAAGCTGCCCGCGGTGTTGTCGTACGTCTCGAACGTGGGCTGGGAGATCGTGCTCGTCACGCTCGCCGCGCAGAGCGGCGCCGCCATCCTGCGCCGCGTGGCCCCCGGGATCCCCGAGACGACCGCCGTCGCCGGCTGCTTCGCCGTCTCGGCGCTGGTCGTGATCGCCGTCGGCGTGTACGGCCACGCCATGATCATGGTCGTCCAGCGTTACCTGACGTACGCGTTCGTCGTGCTGACCGTCGTCTACCTGATCCTCATGCTGCCCAAGCTGGGCGGCTCGCTGGAGACGACGGCGGGCCCCGGCGGCTGGGTGGGCGGCGTCATCCTCTCCATGACCCTGCTCGGCCTGGGCTGGGTCAACTGCGGCGCCGACTACTCCCGCTACCTGCCCGCCGGCTCCCGGCCCAGGTCGGTGGCCCTGTGGACGACGCTGGGCGGCGCGCTGCCGCCGATGGTGCTGCTGGTGTTCGGCGTGCTGCTGGCCGGCGGCGACCCGAAGCTGGCCGAGGCCGCGGGCGGCGACCCGGTGGGCGCGCTGGCGGCGGCGCTGCCGACCTGGTTCCTGCTGCCGTACCTGCTGACCGCGATCGGCGGCTTCCTGGCCGGGGCGATCATGGACATCTACTCGTCGGGACTGTCGATGCTGGCGCTCGGCGTGCCGGTCAGGCGGCATCTGGCGGTGCTGATCGACGGGCTCCTCATGGTGCTCGGCGGCTACTACCTGCTGTTCGTCTCCGACAACTTCTTCGGCACCTTCCAGGCGTTCCTGGCGATCATCGGCGTGGTGATGGCCGCCTGGGTGGCGATCTTCCTGGTGGACATGTGGCGGCTGCGCGACGGCGGCCGCGCCTACGACGAGCGCCTGCTGCGCCCCGGCGCGCCCGCCCTCAACCCGGCCGGGCTGGTCTCCCTGGTGGTGGCCTCGGTCGTGGGCGTCGGCCTGATCACGTCCGCGGACGAGCACATCGCGGCGGTCGTCGGGTTCCTGATGAGCGACGAGCTGAGGAACAGCACGTTCGGGGCGGCCAACATCGGCGTGGTCATCGCGCTGCTGCTGGCCGGGGTGTTGTACTTCGTCCTCACCCTGCGCCGCCGCTGACCTTCTCAGGACCGGGAAGCATCCATTACTGTTGGTGAGCAGTTATGGACTTTCCGTGGTTGTCTTCCGTATTGCGGTTGCTCAGGTGGTCCGTCCACGGCGCCTTCTGGGCGTCGCTGGTGATCGCCCTGGCGGCCGTGCTGGGCGAGGGGCGGTCCGCCGAGGCCGCCGGGGGCGTGCTGCTCGGGCTGCTCTACGGCGTGGGTCAGGTGCTCCAGGGCAGCCCGCCGCGGCCGATGCCCGGGCGGGTGTGGCTGGGGCTGGTGACCGGGTGCTGGGCCGTGCTCGCGGTGGCGGCGGCGCCGTTCGTGTGGGCGGCGTTCCCGCTGGTGTTCGCCTACCTGCGGCTGCTGCCGCTGTGGGCGGCGACGTTCGGCGTCACGGTGCTGACGTCGGCGGCGATCATGGCGGCGGGCTGGCACGCGGGCGAGCTGTCGGCGGCGCTCGTGGTGGGGCCCGCGATGGGCACGGCGGTGGTGACCCTGCTGGCGCTGGCCTACCAGGAGCTGTGCGCCGAGAGCGCCCGGCCGCCGGCCGGATGAGGTCAGTTCGGGCCGGGCCGGCGCCAGGTCTCGAACGGTGCGGGGGAGCTCATGCGCTCCTTGAACTCGCGCGCCCTGGCCAGGCAGTCGGGGCAGACGGGCTCGGGCACCGACCGGGCCAGGGCCTCCGGGCTCGGCTCGCGCTGCGTGCCGAGCACCGTCCGGTCCGGAGGCAGGCCGGTCTCCGGGTCGATGGTCATCATGGTGACGTTCGCGGCGGTGTAGGGGAACGTGCGCTTGCACGCGAAGCAAGTGCCGATCGTGGTGATGTGGTCGTCTTCCATGGATCCGCCCTCCCTCACCGCACCGTACCTCGCGATCAGGGATTGCGGCGCAACGCCCACTCCACCGCGGGGCAGCGGTCCATGACGACGTCGAGCCCGGCGTCGAGGGCGCGCTGGGCGGCCGCCTCGTCGATCACGCCGATGGGCAGCCACACCGCGCCCGCGCCGGCCGCGATGGCCTCGTCCACGACCTGGCCGGCGAACTCAGAACGCCGGTAGACCGCCACCACGTCGGGCTTGACCGGCACCTCGGCCAGCGACGTGTAGCCCGGCTCGCCCAGGACCGGCCGGCCCGCCGGATGGACCGGGATGATCTTCTTGCCGCGCGCCTGGATGCGCTGGGCCTGGTCGTAGGCCGTGCGCTGCGGGTCGTCGCCGAGCCCCACGAACACCCACGTCCCGGCCTCGTGCAGCAGGTGCCTGATCACGCGCTGATCCGCGAAACGATCGTCCATGCAGGCGTCAACACGCCGGACGCGCGCGGGCTTCCCGGCTACGCCTGGGCGGTCGGCAGCACGACCACCTGGCGCAGGTTGACGTGCCGGGCCCGGCTGACCGTGTAGCCGATCAGGTCGGCGATCTCGTCGGCGGTCAGCGGGGTGAACGCCTCGAACATCCCGGCGAGCTGCGCGCCCAGCTCGGCGTTGTCGATGTGGTCGCCGAGCTCGGTCGCGGTCAGCCCGGGTTCGAGGTTGGTCACGCGCACGCCCCGCGGGCCGAACTCCGGGCGCAGCGAGGCCGACAGGTGGGTCAGCGCGGCCTTGGTCGCGCCGTAAACCGCGTAGTTGGGGAACGTGACGTGCGCGCCGATCGAGGAGATGTTCACCAGGTCGGCCGTCCGCCCGGCGTCGGCGGCGGCCAGCAGGTCGGCCGCGAAGGCGCCGGTGACGCGGAGCACGCCGGCGACGTTGGTGTCCAGCATGCGCGTCCACTCGTCGAGGCGGCCGTCCTGGACGGGGTTGGGCAGCATCACGCCGGCCGCGTTGACGACCAGGTCGGCCCGGCCCAGCCCGGTATGGACGATCTCCACGGCGGCGGCCACGCTCGCGTCGTCGGTGACGTCCACGGTGACGGGCAGCGCGGTGCCGCCGTCGGCGTCGATCTTGGCGGCCAGCTCGGCCAGCCGGTCGGCGCGGCGGGCGAGCAGGGCCACCTTGGCGCCGTTGGCGGCCAGCAGGCGGGCCGTGGCCTCACCCATGCCGCTGGCGGCTCCGGTCACGACGGCGATGCGGCCCGAGAGGTTCTCGTAGTTCGTCATGGCTCTCACCCTGGCCGAGCCGGACGGACTTACCCAGCGCACGGCTTTTCCTGGTAATGGCGGTACTACCCTGAAGCGGTGGAAGGTGATTTGGGGCAGTTTCTCCGTTCTCGTCGGGCCCGGATCCATCCGGCGGACGCCGGGCTGCCCGCGTCGGGGCGGCGGCGGGTCAGCGGCCTGCGGCGCGAGGAGGTCGCGCTGCTCGCGGGCGTGAGCGTCGACTACTACATCCGCCTGGAGCAGGAACGCGTCCAGAACGTCTCCGACGCCGTGCTCGACGCCGTCGCCCGGGTCCTGCGCATGGACGACACCGAACGCGCCCACCTGCGCGACCTGCTCCGGCCGGCCAGGCACGCGAGCCGGCCCGTCCTGCGTCCCGGGCTGAGCAGGCTGCTCGACCTGGCCGACGGCATGCCCGCCTTCGTCCTCGGGCCCCGGATGGACGTGCTGGCCTGGAACGCGCTGGCCGACCGCGTCAGCGGCTTCACCGGCGTCCCGGACGGCCGGCGCAACCAGCTCCTCCAGGTGTTCCTGGCGCCGCACACGCGCACCCTCTACCCCGACTGGGCCGAGGTGGCCGCCGACACGGTCGCGTACCTGCGGCTGTACGCCGGCCGCCACCCGGAGGACCCGCTGCTGGCCGAGCTGGTCGCCGAGCTGTCGGCCGACCCCGACTTCGTCCGCCTGTGGGCCGAGCACGGGGTCGCCGAGAAGACGTACGGGGTCAAGCGCCTGCGCCACCCCGAGCTGGGCGAGCTGGAGTTCGGGTACGAGACCCTGGCCGTGCCCGGCCAGCCCGACCTGGTGATCGTCATGTACACGGCCGACCCGGCGTCGGAGACCGGCCGCACGGTCGCCCGGTTGCGGGAGGAGATCGGCTCCTCGCGGGAACTCGCCCGGTCCGCCCGTGGTTGACCCGGGCGCGGGCCAGTGGGCATCGTGGGGCGGGTGACCGCCGATGACGTCGCTCTGACCAACCTCGACCAGCCGCTGTTCGACGGGTCCGGCGCCACCAAGCGCGACCTGGTCGACTACCTCGACGCGGTCGCCGACCGCATCGTCCCGGCGCTGCGCGGGCGCGCGCTGTCGGTGCTGCGGGTACGGCCGGGCCAGGAACCCTTCATGCAGAAGAACCTACCCAAATACGCCCCTTCCTGGATCAGGACGGTCACCGTCTGGGCCGAGGCGTCCCGCAGGGAGGTGTCGTACGCGCTGTGCGACGACCGGCGCACCCTGCTCTGGTTCGCCAACCAGCGGGCCGTCGAGTACCACCCGGCGCTGTTCCTGGACGGCCGGCCCACGCACATGATCCTCGACCTCGACCCGCCGGAGGGCGACGACTCCTTCCCGCTCGCCGTACGGGCCGCCCACCTCGTCCGCCAGGCGCTCGGCGACGCCGGGCTGGCGGGCGCGGTCAAGACCAGCGGGGCCAAGGGCGTGCACGTGTTCGTCCCCGTCCCGCCGGGCACCGCCATGGACGACCTGGCCGCGGCCACCCGGGCCCTGGCCGCCCGCGCCGAACGGCTCGACCCGGCGCTGGCCACGACGGCCTTCATCAGGGAGGACCGCGCGGGCAAGGTGTTCATCGACTCCACCAGGGCCGGCGGCGCGACGGTCGTGTCGGCCTACAGCCCGCGGGTGCGGCCGGGCGTGCCGGTCTCGTTCCCCGTCCCCTGGGACGAGCTCGACCGGGTCGTGCCCGCCGACTTCACCATCCACAACGCGGCCGGGCTGCTCGGCGGGCGCGACCCGTGGGCCGAGCTCATGCCGGAGCCGCGCGAGCTGCCCGCCGACCTGGTCGCGGAGGGGCACACGATCCCGGTGGCCCGCGTCCAGGCGATGCACGAGGGCAAGCGTCGCGCCCGTGCCCGGCGAGCCGAGTCACCGTAGTGTCCGGATATTGACGCACTGGCGTAGGCCGGTAGACCTTCTCAGGGGTGCTTCGACCGGCTACCTTGCGAATCACTGCGGCTCGGGGGATTTCTCCGCATCTCACTCCTAGGGGAGCCTGCATGCGCAGAATCATCATCGCGTTAATCGCCGCTCTCGCCTTACCCGTCGCCATGGCGGTCCCGGCGAGCGCGGGCCCGCTCGACGACGTCTTCGCCAAGCTGCTGGTGAAGCAGGTCAAGGGCGAGAACGTGAAGAAGCACCTGGAAGCACTCCAATCCATCGCCAACGCCAACGGCGGCACCCGCGCCGCCGGCACGCCCGGCTACAACGCCTCCCGCGACTACGTGGCGGGCAAGCTGCGCAAGGCCGGTTACAAGGTCACGTTCCAGCCGATCAACTTCGTCGAGAGCTGGACCGAGAACAGCCCGCCCACACTGAACCGGACCGCGCCGGACGCCAAGTCGTACGTGCCGAACGAGGACTTCTACTCCTTCCAGCCGTCACCCGCCGGGGACGTGACCGCGCAGGTCCAGGGCGTGGACCTGATCCTGCCCCCGACCCCGACGCCCACCTCGACCAGCGGCTGCGAGGAGTCGGACTTCGCCGGGTTCGTCCCCGGGCGCATCGCGCTCATCCAGCGCGGCACCTGCGCGTTCGCCCTGAAGATCCGTAACGCGGGCCGGGCGGGCGCGTCCGGGATCATCGTGTTCAACGAGGGCCAGCCGGGCCGGACCGACGCGTTCCCGCTGGACATCGGCGAGTGGCGGGCGAACGTGCCGATGGTCTTCGCCGACTTCGCCGTCGGCAACGAGCTGGCCACCGGCTCGCCGACCGTGCGGCTCAAGGTCGACGCCAACCTCGTCCTGGGCACCAACGACAACGTGATCGCCGAGTCCCGGTTCGGCGACCCGCGCAACGTCGTCATGGTCGGCGGGCACCTCGACAGCGTGACCGTCGGCCCCGGCATCAACGACAACGGCTCGGGCAGCGCGACCATCCTCGAAGTGGCCGAGGAGATGGCGCTCTTCCCGGTCAAGAACAAGGTGCGCTTCGCGTTCTGGGCCGCCGAGGAGATCGGCCTGCTCGGCTCCGACCAGTACGTCGAGAAGCTGTCCCAGGCGCAGCGCGACCGGATCAGGGTCTACCTGAACTTCGACATGGTCGCCTCGCCCAACTACGCGTACAAGCTGTACGACGGCGACGACTCCGACGGCCAGGGCTCGCCGGCCGGTCCGCCCGGATCGGCGCAGATCGAGCGGCAGCTCGCCGACTTCTACGCCTCCCGCCACCTGCCCACCGTGGGCACCGACTTCGACGGACGCTCCGACTACGGGCCGTTCATCGCGGTCGGCATCCCCGCGGGCGGCATCTTCACCGGCGCCGAGGGCATCAAGACGCCGGAGGAGGCCGCGCTGTTCGGCGGCGTCGCCGGACAGCCCTACGACTCCTGCTACCACCAGGCGTGCGACACGATCGCCAACATCAACGCGACCGCGCTCGACGTGGACGCCGACGCGGTGGCCGACTCCACGGCCAGGTTCGCCTTCAACCTGAACGGCATCCCGCC
The DNA here is from genome assembly GCF_040631115.1 of Nonomuraea sp. NPDC005692. Lineage (NCBI taxonomy): Bacteria > Bacillati > Actinomycetota > Actinomycetes > Streptosporangiales > Streptosporangiaceae > Nonomuraea > Nonomuraea sp. NPDC005692. Next base: position 511,343 of record NZ_JBEXYU010000002.1, read on the forward strand.
GCGGACCGCCGCCGCCGCGAAGAGCAAGGCCGCCGTCACCTCGCAGTCGGCGAGCTGATCGGACGATCCCGGGCGGGCCCGCCCGCCCGGGATCTCTCACATGGTGGTGTGCGTGGGGGAGCGCAGGGCGGCGACCACGGCGGCGGGGTCGTCGGCGAAGAAGCGGATCGAGGTGACCTCGGCCCGCTTCCCGAGCGGCCGCACCGCGACGACCGGCTCGGTCAGCTCCACCGTCACGTTCGTCCTCGACGCGACCGCGACGCCCAGCCGCCCGCCGTCCACGCTGATCAGCCCCGTCTCGTTGTAGCTCTGGGCGGTCCGGACGGAGGCGATGAGGTCGCGGGGCACGCGGAGGTCGAAGTAGGCGGCGTACCGGACGCGCAGCTCGTCCTCGGTGACCACGTGGGGCCTGGTGACGGAGGCGGCGGCCATGAAGACGACGAACAGCAGGCTGTACAGGTCGCCGACCAGCACCGGCACGCGGATCGCCGCCGGCACGTCGTTCACCACCAGCAGCAGGTCCACGACCGCCGTCTCGACGACCATCGCGAACATGAACAGGCCCAGGGTGAACGCCTGCTCCTTGGCGTACGACACGGCGATCGCCCCCGCCGGGACGCCGTGCCGCCGTCGGGCCGCCCACAGGGCCACGCTGGTCAGCCCCGCCAGCTCGAACCTGAGGACCGCGCGCACCACACCCATGATCACGTCTTCTCCTTCGGCTCGGTCTCCGTCAGTTTGGTGAAGAGCAGCTGGAGCACCTCCGCCTGCGCGGGCGACAACTCCCCGGTCATCGCCTCCATCCAGGACAGGTCGGCCCCCGGGCCGGAGGGCACCATCCCGGCCAGCTCGTCCGGTATGTGGGCGGCCATGTCCTCGGCGAGCGGCCCGATCCGCTCGTCCCCGGCCTGCGCGTCCGCCAGCTCGTCCAGCCGCCGGTACAGCTCGTGCCCGGCGGCGAGGGCGCCCGGCTCGGTCATCGGGCGCATGAGCTCGGCCAGCCCCGCCTGGCCCTCCTCGTCGGACAACATGGTGGCCAGGGTCAGCAGCTCGTGGTCGAACGCCCCGAAGGCCGACCCGCCGCCGCCCAGGTCGCGCAGCACGGCCGCCGCGTCGGGGGACATCATCGACTCCGGGCTCAGGCCGGGCTGCGCCAGCAACGCGGCCAGCCGGGCCCGCCGCGCCGCGATGGCCTCCTGCTGCCTGGCCAGGTCGGCGTCCAGCTCCTGCAACGCCTCCCGGAAGTCCGCGCCCCCGTCGTCGGCCAGCGCGTCCCGCAACTCCTCCAGCGACAGCCCGAGCGCGGCCAGATGCCGCACCCGCGCCAGCCGTACGGCGTCGCGCAGCCGGTACTCCCGGTAGCCGTTGGGAAGACGTTCAGGCTCGGGCAGGATTCCCAGATGGTGGTAATAGCGCACGGTACGGGTCGAAACCCCGACCAGCGCGGCCAACTCGCCGATCCGCATGCCCTCATTGAACAGTTTGACGTCGCGTCAAGGTCAAGCCGGTGGGGTTCCGGCTCTCTGGCTGCTCGGGAGGAGCTTCGGGGGTCTGTGTTGATCTTTGGGAGCCGGACGGGGCCTGAGGAACGTCTGGTCCGGCCCGTTCGTCGTCATTGCGTGACCCTCTCCCCGGAACTTGACGAACGGCTGCGCGAGGCGTCCGCCCGGATGCACCGTGCCGAGCATGTCCGGCGCCTGCGCAAGAACGCCGCGCAGCAGATCGTGGACGTCCGCGACACCCTGCAGGGCCTGGAGTCCGAGCTGGCCGACGAGGAGCGCGACGTCGCCCGGCTGGAGGGCGGGCTGTCCGCCGTCCTGTCCCGCATGCTGGGCAACCGGGAGGAGCGGCTGGCGCGCGAGCGCGCCGAGGTGGTGGTGGCCAGGGAACGCGTGGACGGTCACCGCGCCCGGCTCGCGCAGCTCGAAGCCGATGTCGCGGCGGCCGACGCCGAGCTGGAGGTGCTCGACCCCGCCTCCCGCGAGTACGCGCGGCTGCTGGTCGAGAAGGAGCAGCAGCTCATCCGGAGCGGCGACCCGTGTGCGCGGGAGCTGGCCGACCTCGGCGCCGCGCTCGACCGGCTGAGCGCCGAGCTGCGCGAGTGCGACGAGGCCCACCAGGCGGGGCAGGGCGCGCACGACGCGCTCGCCGTCGTGCTGCGCCTGCTCGGCTCCGCCAGGACGGCCTCCACCTTCGACGTGTTCGGCGGCGGCCTGATCGCCGACGCCTTCGAGCACGACAGGCTGACCAGCGCCGACAAGGCCGCCTGGCACGCCCAGCGGGCCCTGGACGTCTTCTCCCGCGAGTTGGCCGACACCGGGATCGCGGCCCGGCCGGTGATGCCCAAGGTGGACACGCGGTGGTTCGTGGACGCCTTCTTCGACAACATCATCAGCGACGTGCTCAAGCATCAGCGCATCGAGAAGACCAGGGCCGAGGTGCAGAAGCTGGCGCAGTGGGTGCGCGAGACCAGGGCGCACCTGAGGGGGCGGCGGGTCCAGTTGCTGTCCGAGCAGTCGCGGCTGCTGACCAGGCGCGAGGAACTGCTGCGTCCCGCGTAGCCGCTCGCCGGGCGCCACCGATCACTGTCGTCACGGATAGTAGTTGAACGACTGCGCTGCGTGAATGATGGGCGAGGACGCCGGCGCCACGGCGCCGTACCTCAAGGGACAGGAACGCGCTCATGCTCCGTACCACGACCAGTCTGACCGGCCTCGCCACCGCCGCCGCACTCGTCCTGAGCCTGGCGACCCCCGCCTCGGCCGCGACCGGCACCCTCTACATCAACCGGGCACAGTACGACGACCCCAGCGGCTGCTACACCTCCGACAGCGCGAACCCCTTCGTCTACAACCGGACCGACGAGGTGGCCATCGTGTTCCTCCGGCCGGGCTGCCAGGGGCCGGTGACCGGGGTGGTGCAGCCGAACGAGGGCCAGGAGATCGTCGGCACCAGCGTGTCCATCCGGTAGGGAAAATCGTCCGGCCACGACCCCGCGGTGTTGTGCGGGGTCGTGGCCGTCGTCGTTCCGGGGAAGGGGGCGTCTCACAACGAGGCGGCGCCGGAGGCGAGGGCGACGATGCCGACGACGGTCATCAGGAGCGTCGTGCCGGGGTGCATGGTGATCGAGATACGGATGTCCTGCTTCTTCCAGGCGAGCCAGACGCCGGGGTAGAGGAAGACGAGCTTCGACAGGACGGTCCAGGGGGCCCAGAAGTGGTACACGGAGAACAGGAGGGTGTTGAAGATCGGGGCCCACTTGCCGAGCTGCGGCAGGCGGGGCAGCAGGAAGCCGCGGAAGTAGTACTCCTCGATCAGCGGCAGGGTGAAACCGGTGAACGGCCCGCAGACGAGCAGCGTGGTGAGCACGACCGCCTGCGGGTAGCCCTGGAGGTAGGTGGTGCCGGAGGGGCCGGCGCCCTGGTAGTCCACCCAGGTGAAGAACCAGTCGTAGACGAGGTTGTCCAGCGGGGTCAGCGAGAGCGAGACCACGGTCATCCACACCAGGCACGCGCCCCCGAGCCACATGACCTTGCCGCGCGAGAGCGGCTTGTCGCGGTAGCGGACGACGCCCTTCATCGTGAAGTGGCCGGTCTGCTTCTTGCCCAGCCACAGCAGGAACAGCTGGAGCGGGAAGAGCACGATCGCGAGGGCGAGGGCCCAGGCCGCGAAGATCGGCGCCTCCATCGCCCGTACCAGCGGGGCGGCGACGAACGTGTACACGGCGACGATGGCCGCGCCGGGCACCAGGTGCAGTGCGATGGAGAGCGGGACGGAGTGACGGTCCGCGAGGAGCTTCGCGACGAAGCCTGTCGGGTGGGTGCCGGCCGGGGGCCGCGTTGCTGTGTCCATGTCGGCAATCGTGGCCGGGCGACCCGACACGGCCCTGACATCGTTCTGACACGGCTTCGAGCCCCGTGAAAGGCGCACGTCACGAGGGGGCGGCGGGGAATGAGCTCATGGTTCGAGCAGCCACAACGCGGGCCTGGCGTCCTGGGCCCACTGCTCGGAGCCGATGCCGCCGAGTGCGTAGATCTCGCCGCCCGGCGAGGCGGCCAGGTCCGTGATCTCCGGCACCCCCTGGTCGACGGGTGCCCGCTCGCGGGTCCAGCGTCCGTCCGACAGGTGCCACAACATGCCGGAGCCCGTGGCCGCCCACAGTCCGCCCCGTCCGTCGGGCACCATGTCCACGAACGGGTCCGACTGGTCGCCGACCGGGCCCCACCAGCAGCTCCACCGGCCGGCGGCGTTGCGCATCACCACGCTCCTGGAGATCGTGACGTCCTCCTGGTCCACGGGTTCGTGCTCGCCCCAGCTGTACGTGCCCGCGACCCAGAACTCCGCCGGCCCGGTCCGCGCCACACCCGCGATCCGCGTCCAGGGCTTGTCCGGGTGGACGGCCTCGGTGCCCGGAGGCAGGAGCATCCCGTCAGGCAAGGGGACGGCCTGCCAGCCCCGGTCCGTCCATCTCGACAGCTGGATCCGCGCCTGCTCCGCGTCCGGGTCGGAAGAGGCGATCACCCACGGCTCGTCGGTGCTGCCCGACAGCTTGTAGCTGTAGGAGTGCAGGGGCGCGGTCTGCCAGGCCGTACCGCTCCAGCGCATCGAGCGGTCGCCGAGCAGCACCCAGGCCCCCTGCGCCGCCAGCTCCTCGCCGCTGACGGCCTGCACGCCCAGGTCCACCTGCTCGCTTCGCCAGGCGCGGCCGTCCCAGGTGGACAGGACGTAGGTCGCCGCCGCGCTCTCGACGATCACCCAGGCTCTGTCGGCCGACGCGGCTCCCAGCCGGACCAGAAGGTCCTCGCCGAGCGGGAGCGCGGGGAGCTGCTTCCAGGACGAACCGGTCCACTGCGCCGGCCACTGGGTGCGGCCGCTCCCGCGGAGAGCCCAGAGCGCGCCGTCCGGGGTGACCGTCGCCTCGGCGAGCTGTCCCTCCTCCGCCTCCGTCCAGGCCAGTCGCCAGGTCGAGCGGGGCAGCGTGGCGGGGCGCAGCTGGTCGACGTTCCTGCCGGGGGACGGGCAGGTGCCGGTGTTGGTCGTCAGCGGCGGTCCCAGCCGGTCGGTCAGCACGTCCAGCTTGGAGGACGCGGTGGTCGCCGGGGCGGCCGTGGACGCCGGTGGCGCGGGCCTGCCCGTCGCGCATGCCGCGAGCAAGAGGACACCGGCTAATGGGGCCAACCGCCGCACTTTGCTCTCCCTGTCTCGTGTCTGGGTTCGTGACCGCTTCTCCATACGTTGTGGGATTCGTTGTGACCGAAGGTGGTTCACATCGTTCAGGCGGACAGGCTCGCGGGCCAGCGGCCGGTGCTCTTGGCGGTCTCGATCGCGGCGTGGCCCGCCGGGCGCATCCGGCCGGCGGCCGTCAGCGCCTCGGCCTTGGCGACGTTGATGCCGGACCAGGGGCTCCGGCGGGTGCGCGGCGAGTAGCGCTGGAGGTAGTAGTCGCGGTCGAAGGCCCTGCGGTGGCTGTCGATCCAGCCGTGGCACAGCGCTTCGTCCAGGGCCTGGTCGAGGGTGACGGTGGTCGCGGCGCTGTTCTTCTTGGCGATCAGCAGCCAGACGTCGGTGGCGGTCGCGTGGTGCTCGGTGAGCCAGGACTTCCAGGCCGCGGCGTCGTGCAGGATCAGGGCGTCGTCGGTCATCGTGGTCAGCCCTTCCGGCTCGCGAGCACGTTCATGTAGTGGTGGTTGATCATGATGCCGAGGATGTTGCCGAAGGGGTCGCGGACCGAGGCGGTGGTGAAGCCGGGGCCGCGTTCGGTGGGCTCGTCGAACGGGGTGGCGCCCATCTTCAGCAGTCGTTCCCAGGTCGCCTCCAGGTCGTCGACGGCCCAGTAGGCGATCGCCCCGCGGTCCTCGGCGCTCCAGCCGTCGGGGGCGAACCGGGCGTCGATGATGCCGAGTTCGTGCTGGTAGTCGCCGACGCGGAACTCCACGTAGACGGGGTCGCCCTGTTCGGGGCGCTGGAAGTAGGCGGGGATGGCGAGCAGGTCGGCGTACCAGTCGCGGGCGGCTGCGACGTCGTGGGCGTAGAAGCTGATGGTGGTGAGTCCGCGGAGCATGTCCTGGGGCCTTTCGTGCGGTGGCTTGTGAGATCGATACTTCCAGGCAAAGTGCTCATCGAATGAGCACTTTTTCTGGCATCGTCGAAGGCATGAGAGCGGATCGACTGGTGGCCGTCCTGCTGCTGATGCAGTCGCGCGGACGGGTGACGGCGGCGGACATCGCCGCCGAGATGGAGGTCTCGGTCGCCACGGCACGCCGGGACCTGGAGGCCCTGTCGGCGGCGGGCATCCCCGTCTACCCGCAGGCCGGGCGCGGTGGCGGGTGGGCCCTGCTCGGCGGCGCCCGCACCGACCTGTCCGGGCTCAAGGCCTCCGAGGCCAGGGCGCTGTTCCTGCTGCTCGGCCCGGCCGCGGCGATCGCGCCGGAGGCCAAGGCCGCGCTGCGCAAGCTCGTACGCGCCCTGCCCTCGACGTTCCGGCAGGAGGCCGAGGCGGCGGCGGACGCCGTCGTGGTCGATCCGGCCCGCTGGGGCGAGCACCGCCGTACCCGGCCCGCGCTCGTCAACCTGCTGGAGGACGCGGTGGTCCGGCGCCGGAAGGTCCGCCTCACCTACTCCGGACGGGAGCGCGTCGTCGCACCGTACGGCCTCGTCGACAAGGACGACACCTGGTACCTGATCGCCGGCACCCCCGACGGGCAGCGGACCTTCCGCGTCGACCGGGTCACCGACGCCGAGGTCACCGAGGAGCCGGCCGAGCGTCCGCCCGACTTCGACCTCGCGACGGCCTGGGACGAGGTCGTCACCGCGATGGAGGCCAGGCGCGCGACGACCACGGCCACCGCGACCATCGAGGCCCGCTACCTGCGCGTCCTGCGCGACCGCTTCGGCCGGCACTGCGAGGTGATCTCCCACGGGGAGCGGGTGCGCGTCACGCTCACCGCGCCGACCGCGCTGGACATCGCCCGCCAGCTCGCTGGTTGGGGCGACCTCGTCGTCGTGGAGGGCCCGGAGTCCGTCCAGAAGGAGCTGACGAAGCTGGCCACCCAGGTCACAGCACTGTACGGCCCCCTGGACGACGGCGGCCGGAACCCGGTTCCTCCCCTCCCTGCCCAGGGGAAGAGCCCCTCTGCCGGCTCGGGATCGGCGTGCGGCTGGCGACCGGCTGCGGCTGGTCCTACGGTGAGGATCCGGTACGTCGACCTTGGGAGGGGATCCGCGTGGACCCGATCGTTCTGGCCGCCGGCACGGCTCTGGTGACGGCCCTGGCCACCGACGCCTGGCAGTCGGCTCGCGACGGCGCGGTGGCGTTGTGGCGGAAGGTTCGCCCCGAGCAGGCCGAAGTCGTCGAGGCGGAGCTGGTCGAGGTGCGCGAGCAGGTTCTCCAGGCACGCGGGGAAGGCGATGCCGACACCGAGCGGGCGCTGGCCGGCGCCTGGCAGATCCGGTTGCAGCAGCTGCTGCGCGCCGACCCGTCGCTGGCGGGCGAGTTGCGGCGGGTGCTGGACGAGGTGCTGACCCCGGCGGCGGAGCCCGCCGGTTCGGAGCGGATCGGCTCGCTGGTGATGAAGGCGAAGGCCGGCGGTCACGGGCGCGTCTACCAGGCCGGCCGCGACCAGACCATCAACGAGCGGTGACCTCGTCCCCGGCCCGGCCGGAAGAGCCCGCGCAGCCGCACCTTCGGCTGGAGGCCACCGCGTCCGGGCACGGCCACGCGTACCAGGCCGCGCGTGACCAGTTCATCAACGAGACGGTGCTGCCCGAGGCGGTGCTGCGGCCGGTCGCCGAGGTGGCCGCGCCGCCCCGGCTGGTGAACCTGCCCCGGCACACGCGCACCTTCGTCGGGCGCGGCGATGAGCTGGCACGGCTGGAGGCGGCGTTGCGCGGCGGAGGTGAGGTGGTGGTGGCCGCGGTGCACGGGCTGGGCGGGGTCGGCAAGTCCACGCTGGCCGCCCACTACGCGCTCGCGCAGGCCACCCGGCGCCCCGAGGCCGGGCAGGAGCCCCAGGCCGGTGGAGGGCTGAATCCGGTGTGGTGGATCACCGCCGATTCGGGCCCCGCGGTGGAGACGGGCCTGGCGGCCCTGGCAACGGCGTTGCAGCCGGAACTGGCCGCCACGACCTTACGGCTGGAAGCGTTGGCCGAGCGGGCCACAGCGTGGCTGGCCGCCCATGACGGGTGGCTGCTGGTGCTGGACAACGTCGTCGACCCCGCCGATGTGCGGCCGCTGCTGGAGCGGACGCCGGCCGGCCAGGTGCTGGTGACCAGCAGGCTGGGCGAGGGCTGGCACCACCTGGACGCGCACGTGCTGCGCCTGGACGTACTGGGCGAGCGCGAGGCGATCGAGCTGCTGGCCCGGCTCGCCGCCCCTGACATTCCGCGAGAGGTCGTACAGGTCGCCCTTGACGAGGAGAACCTGCCCGAGGGGCTGGACGGGGCGGCCGAGCTGGTGCGCGAGCTCGGGTACCTGCCGCTGGCGATCGAACAGGCGGGCGCGTATCTGCACCAGACCCGGCTGAGTCCGCGCGCCTACCTGAGCCTGCTCCGAGATCAGCCGGCGGTGATGTACGACCGGTCCGCCCGCGGGGCGGACGCCGAGCGCACCATCGCACGCGTCTGGCGGCTCACCCTCGACCAGCTGGCCGACACCCCGCTCGCCGGGGATCTGCTGCGCATCCTGGCCTGGTACGGCGCCGAACCCATCCCCCGCACCCTGCTCGGCGGTCTGGACACCGAACCGTCGCAGGTGCAGCACGCGCTGGGCGAGCTGGCCGCCTACAACATGATCGTCCTCGACGCCGTGGCGGTCACCGTGCACCGGCTGGTCCAGGCCGTTGCTCGCACCGCTGACCATGGTGACGCCCCGCGGCCGGGCGATCCGCATCGTCGGCCGGCCGCCGTCGACGCCGCCCGGGAGCAGGCCACCTACCTGCTCGACGACGCCGTTCCCGAACCGCCGTGGGATCCAGAAGGCTGGCCGCTCTGGCGGGCGCTGCTGCCGCACATCACCGCGTTGGCCGGCCACGCCCCTCCGCACACCGATTCCACCGTCACCGCCCACCTGCTCAACGAGACCGGTCTCTTCCTGAAGGACCAGGGCGGCATCAGGAGCGCGATCGGCTTCTACACCCGGGCAGGTACGACGTATGAGCGGGAGCGGGGTGCCGACCACCCTTCCACCCTGATTTTCCGTAACAACCTGGCCACCGCTTATGAGTCGGTGGGCGATCTGGATCGGGCCGTCCCCCTGTACGAGGCGACGCTGGCCGACTCCGAGCGGGTGCTGGGCGCCGATCACCCCTCCACCCTGATCATCCGTAACAACCTGGCCAGCGCTTATGAGTCGGCGGGGAATCTGGATCGGGCCGTCCCCCTGTACGAGCGCACGCTGGCCGACCGGGAGCGGGTGCTGGGCGTCGATCATCCCTCCACCCTGACCTCCCGTAACAACCTCGCCTACGCCTATGAGTCGGCGGGGGATCTGGATCGGGCCATCGCCCTGTACGAGGCGACGCTGGCCGACCGCGGGCGGGTGCTGGGCGTCGATCACCCCTTCACCCTGGCCTCGCGCAACAACCTGGCCGGCGCCTACCGGTCGGCGGGGGATCTGGGCCGGGCCATCGCCTTGTACGAGGCGACGCTGGCCGACTCCGAGCGGGTGCTGGGCGTCGATCACCCCTCCACCCTGACCTCCCGCAACAACCTGGCCTACGCCTACAAGTCGGCGGGGGATCTCGGCCGGGCCGTCCCCTTGTACGAGGCGACGCTGGCCGATCGGGAGCGGGTGCTGGGCACGGACCATCCACAGACGTTGTCCTCCCGCAACAACCTGGCCACCGCTCATGAGTCGGCGGGGGATCTGGGCCGGGCCATCGCCTTGTACGAGGCGACGCTGGCCGACTCCGAGCGGGTGCTGGGCGTCGATCACCCCTCCACCCTGACCTCCCGCAACAATCTCGCCTACGCCTATGAGTCGGCAGGGGATCTGGATCGGGCCATCCCCCTGTACGAGCGCACGCTGGCCGACCGCGGGCGGGTGCTGGGCGCCGACCACCCCGACACCCTGACCTCCCGCAACAATCTGGCCGGTGCCTATGAGTCGGCGGGGGATCCGGACCGGGCCATCCTGCTGTACGAGGCGACGCTGGCCGACCGGGAGCGGGTGCTGAGCGCGGACCACCCCGACACCCTGACCTCCCGCAACAACCTCGCCTACGCCTACAGGTCGGCGGGAGATCCGGACCGGGCCATCGTGCTGTACGAGAGGACGCTGGCCGACTGTGAGCGGGTGCTGGGCCCCGACCACCCTACGACGCGGGTGGTGCGGGCCAACCTGGACGCGATCCGGTGACCGCCCCCGCCGATCGTCACCGGAGACAGGTTCTGCTCGGCCCGGAAGCGGTGAGGGCGTTGCCGGCTACTTCTGGGACGTGTCGCGGCGGTAGGTGTAGAGGATGAGTCCTTCGTGGAATCTGCCCAGCTTGTCGTACAGTGCGCGGGCCTGGGCGTCTTCCAGGGTGTTCCAGTAGAGGCTCGGGTAGCCGTGGTCCTTGGCGTCGCGGGCCACCCACTCGATCATCGCCGTCGCGATGCCCCGCCGCCGGTACTCGGCGTCCACGAACAGGTCCGCCATGTAGCACCTCCCGGCGTACCAGACGCTGGCGTGGAACAGGTAGTGCGCGATGCCCACCATCTCGCCGTCCAGGCGGGCGGTGATCCCGCGGGTCTGCTCGTCGTCGATCAGGCGCCGCCAGGTCCGTTCGTAGGCGTCGTCGTCGCGTTCGGTGCCGAAGTAGGCGTCCTGACCGCGGGCCAGCACTTCCCAGCGGGCGCGGTCGGGTTCGGTCAGTAAGTTGATCTCCAGCATGGCGCCATCCTGCCGTAGGCCGACGGTCAGCGGTCGCGGACGAGGGCGAGCATCTCGTCCACCGAGCCGGCCGGATCGGTGATCGGGAACTGCACGGCCCGGACGACCGCGCCGGGGTCGACCAGCAGGGTGAGCCGCTTGAAGCGGTCGACGCCGGCCGTGCGGAAGGTCGGCAGCAGCAGCCCGGCGGCGAGTCTGTCGTTCTGGTCGGACAACAGGGGAAAGGGCAGTTTCGCGTGCGTGACGAACGCGGCCAGCTGGTCGGGGCGCTGGGTGCTCACGCCTCGGATCGTGGCGCCCGCCGCCTCGAAGTCGGCGAACCGTGACGCGTAGGTGAGAGCCTCCAGGGTGCAACCTCTCGTCCCCGGGATGTCGCCCCAGCCGGGCGGGTAGTCCTGGGCGCCCGGGGCGAACGCGCCGGGGAAGAAGTAGAGCACCGTCCAGACGCCCGGCGCGTTGGGCGCGACCAGCTCGCCGTCATGTCGTTCCAGCACGACGTCGGGGAGCTTCCGGCCGACCAGCTCGTGCACGCGGCGGCTCTCGGCGGAGCCGTTCTCGCTGGTCGCGGTCAGGGCGCCGTCGCCCATCACGTGCCTTACGCCCCAGTCCTGGAGGGCGATGAGCGCCGGCAGCAGACCTTCGCCCTTCGCCGTCAGCACGTAGTCGTGGCGCGGGGGGCGGGTGGAGTAGGGCCGCCGTTCGAGCACGCCGTGTTCGACCAGGTTGGCCAGGCGTTCGGCCAGGGCCCGGCGGCTGACGCCGAGCTCGCGCTGCAGGCCGTCGAAGCGGGTGGTGCCGCCCGCGATGTCGCGCACCACCAGGAACGTCCACCAGTCGCCGATCACGCCGAGCGCTTGCGCGATGCCGCAGTCGGAGTCGGGGAGATCGGCGCGCTTCACGTACTCCAGTATAGTGCGTTCCAGATTGGAACTTACTAGGTGAGGAGCGCGGGGATGGGGTTCGACAGCGGAGGTGGGGCGGCGGTCTTCTGGCGGTGGTGGACGGCCGGCACGACCAGCGCGGTCGGCTCGGCGGTCGGCGCGGTGGCGTTACCGCTGACGGCCCTGACGGTGCTCGACGCCTCCGCGTTCGAGATGGGCCTGATCGCCGCCGCCGGTTACGTCGCCTGGATCGTGATCGGCCTGCCCGCCGGGGTGATCGTGCAGCGGCTCCCGATGCGAAGGGTGCAGGTCGTCGCCGACCTGGCGCGCGCGGCGGCGGTCGTCTCCATCCCGCTGGCCTGGTGGCTGGACGAGCTGACCATCGCCCAGCTGGTGATCGTGGCCCTCGTGATCAGCTTCGCGAACGTGCTCTTCGACGTCGCCAACTCGACCTTCCTGCCGTCGATCGTGAGCAAGGAGCAGCTGCAGTCCCGCAACAGCCTGACCTCCGGCACCCACGCCACCACCCAGCTCGGCGGGCCGTCGGTCGGCGGTCTCGTCGTCCAGGTGCTCGGGGCGGTGCCCACTCTCCTCGTGGACGCGGTCAGCTACCTCGTCTCGGCCCTGCTGCTGCGGACCCTGCCCGAACGCCGCCCCGAGACCCCCGACCGCTGGCCGCCGATGCGCGACATGATCCGCGAAGGCTGGCGGTTCGTCGCGCGTCACCCGGTCATGGGTCCGTGCATGTGGGCCGCCACCGCGGTGAACACGGTCTGCGGGGCGCAGCACGCGCTATACGCGCTCTACCTGGTACGCGAGCTGCACGCCGAGCCTGGCCTCGTCGGCCTGCTGCTGGCGGTGGAGGGCGTCGGCACGCTGATCGGCGCGGCGTCGACGAGCCGGCTCACGGCCAGGTTCGGCACCGCCCGTACGCTGGTCGGCGCGGGCTTCGTCGCGGTGGCCGGGGCGCTCGTCATCCCTCTCGGCCACGGCTGGCAGGGCTTCGCCGCGTTCGCCGTCGGCAACGTGGTGTTCGCCGCCGGCGTCGTGGTGCTCAGCGTGGTGACCCGAACGTACCGGCAGCTCGCCAGCCCGCCCGAGCTGCTGTCCCGGGTGATGGCCACGGTCCGCTTCGTCTCCTGGGGCGCGATCCCGGTCGGCGGGTTGCTGGCCGGGGTGATCGCCGGGCTGCTCGGCGCCCGGGCGACCCTGTTGATCTTCGTCGTCGCGGCCGTCTGCGTGCCGCTGGTCCTGCTGGCCTCACCGATCCGGCGCCTGCGCGACCTCACCGACCATCAGGGGAGCGAGGAGACCCCCGGCTCGCATGGTGTCCCGATCGCATGATGATTCGCGGAAGTGGCGGTGACGTCATGGCGATCTTGCGGCGACAGGATCACAGCCATGAAGCGCATCCCCCTCTTCCTCTCCACCGTCGCGCTGCTGACGCTGGTCGCCACGCCGGCCCAGGCCGCCGCACTGCGCCCGATCGTCGTGCAGCCGTACGGCGACCTCACCGAGGGCGTCACCGTCGCGCCGGACGGCACGATCTACGTCGGCCTGCTGACCAAGGGCGAGATCAGGAAGGTCGACAGCACCGGCACCGACAGCCTGCTGGCCGCCCTGCCCATCGGCGAAGGCAAGCTGAACGGCCTGGCCACCGACCGCCGCGGCAACGTCTACGCCGCGCTCAACTCCGGTGAGGCCGCCACCAACGGCATCTGGCGGATCACCTCCTACGGCGAGGCCAAGCTCTACGCCGCGCTGCCGATCGGCTTCGCCAACGGCCTCGCCTTCGGCCCCGACCACGCGCTCTACGTCACCGACACCACGAACAGCGTCGTCTACCGCGTGGCCGACGGCAAGGCGGCGGTCTGGGCCAAGTCGTCCCTGCTGGTCGGCTCGGACGGCACCGGCGCGAACGGCATCGCCTGGCGTTCGGGCGCGTTCTACGTGGCCGTGTCGGACGAAGGGCAGATCGTCCGCATCCCGTACGGCAAGGGCGGCAAGGCGGGCGTGCCGACCGTGTACGTCAAGGACGCCAAGCTGGCCGGCGCCGACGGCGTGGCCTTCGACGTGCGCGGACAGCTCTACGTGCCGAGCTACACGGGCAACACCCTCAGCATCGTCCGCACCGGCGGCGGCGTGGAGGTGCTGACCGACAAGCTGGACAGCCCGGCCAGCCTGGCCTTCGACGGCAAGGCGCTCTACTTCGTCAACATCGGCGGCAACGGCGCGCCCAGCCTGATGAAGACCAAGGTCAAGCTCCCGGGCCAGCCGCTGCTGCGCGGCTGACCCCGCTCTCGCCGCCCGCGGCCGGCGGGCCGATCAGGCCGAGGAACGCCGCGGCCGCCGCGGACGGGTGGGCGCCCCAGATCAGGTGCTCCACCCGGGCCGGGGCGTCGCGGAGGCGGACGAGGCCGAGGTTCGGGAAGCGGGGGGCGTACGCGGCGGGCAGCAGGCCCACGCCGAGGCCGTGCCGGACCAGGTCGACCATGAACTCGGCGGAGGTGACCTCGAAGGCGACCTCGCGGTGGACGCCGGCCGCCGCGAACGCCACGTCCGACTGGATGCGCCCGGCGTGACCGGCGCGGAAGTCGATGAACGGCTCGTCGGCGAGGCCGCGCAGGTCGCTCTCGCCACCCGCGAGAGGGTGGTCCGGCGCGACGACGGCGACCAGCTCGCCCCTGGCCAGCGGGCGGCTCTGGACGGCCTTCGGCTCCGCGCGGGTCGGCAGGCCGAGGAAGGCGACGTCCGTCTCGCCCCGCCGGACGCGTTCGATCAGGTCTTCGCTGCCGGCGGAGACCAGCGTGATGCGCACCCGCGGGTGCCGGCGGCGGAACTCCTTCAGCACGACCGGCAGGTCCACGGCGGAGACCGTGGGGATCGAGCCCACGGCGAGCCGACCGCGGATCTCCCCGCTGGCCGCGGCGACCTCGGTCCGCGCCCGGTCGGCGGCCTCCAGGCAGTCGCGGGCCGCGGGCAGGAACGCCTCCCCGGCCGTGGTCAGCCGTACGCGGCGGCTGGTGCGCTCGAACAGCCGGGCGCCCAGCTCCCGTTCCAGGGCGGCGATCTGGTGGCTGAGCGCCGACTGCACGACCCGGCAGCGCTCGGCGGCCCGGGTGAAGTTGCTGGTCTCGGCGACGGCGAGGACGTACCGCAGCTGTTGAAGCTCCATGGATCCATCGTGCCGCACGATCGATCGCGATGAAAACTATGTGTTGGACTCATCGATGGAGTCTCGGCAGGCTTGGCCCATGACGCAAACTCTTTCTCCGCAGGCGACACGCTCCGCCTTCCGGGCGTGGGCCGGGGTCGCCGCGATCACGGCCAGCCTTTTCGTCTTCCTCACGACCGAGTTGATGCCGGTGGGGCTGCTGACCCCGCTCAGCGAGGACCTGGGCATCTCCGTGGGCGCGGCCGGATTGATGGTGACGTTGCAGGGCGTGTCGGCCGGGCTGGGCGTGCCGTTCATCGTGGCGTGGTCGAGGCGGGTCAACCGGCGGGTGCTGTTGTCGGTCCTCCTGGCGGTGCTGGCCGTGGGCAACCTGGTGACCGGCATCGCGCCGAGCTACACGGTGATCCTGACGACGCGGCTCCTGCTGGGCTTCGCCAGCGGCGTGTTCTGGGCCATCGGCGTGAGCATGGCGATGCGGCTGGTCGAGGAGCGGCACGCCAACCGGGCCGCGGCCATCGTGATGTCCGGCATCTCGATCGCCACCGTGGTCGGCATCCCGCTCGGCACCTTCCTGGAGAGCCTCACCGACTGGCGCACCACGTTCCTCATCTGGAGCGGGCTGAGCGCGCTGGTGTTCCTGGCGGTCGCCGGCACGATCCCGTCGCTGCCGTCGGCGAACGCCGTCTCGGTCCGCGAGGTGTTCGGGCTCCCGCTGCGGAACGTGCCGCTGCGCCTGGTGCTGTTCACGGTGGTGCTGTTCGTGCTCGGCCACTTCGGGGCCTACACCTTCGTCCGGCCCTTCATGGAGGCCAACGCGGGCGCCTCGCCGCTGCTGGTGACTGGGGTGCTGATGGTGTTCGGGGTCGCCGGCGCGATCGGCAACTTCGTCGCCGGGCACACCGTGAGCCGGAGCCTGCGGGGCAGCTTCGTCGTCGGCGCCGCTGGGCTCGTGACCGCCATGCTGCTGCTGCTCGCGATCGGCGACAGCGCCACGGGGGCGATCGTGGCGCTGGTCGTCTGGGGGCTGTCGTTCGGGGTGGTGCAGCTCGCCCAGGTCAACATGACGCTCGCCGCCGCGCCGGAGACCTTCGAGGCGGCCATGTCGCTCAACACGATGGCGTACAACACCTCGATCGCGTTCGGCGCGCTCTTCGGCGGGCTGTTCGCCGACAACGTCGGGGTGACCAGCGTCGTGTGGTTCGGCGTGGCGCTGACCGCGGGCTCGCTGCTGCTCAACCTCGCCGCCGGCCGGCGGACCTCGCGGTCCGTCCAGCCGGTCGCGTGAAGGACGGGGACGCCCGCCTCAGGGCAGTCGCCGCGCGGCGGTCGCCTCCCACGTCCGCAGGTACGATTCCGCGCCGCTCGCCAGGTCACGGACGATGTCCTGACCGGCGAGCAGGCGCATGTCCTCGATCCAGTCGGGGACCAGGCCGTAGTTGGCCACGCCGTCGACGTTGACGTCCCAGACCCGCTGCCCGGTGCGCTGGCGGTCGAGGCGCACGCTCCCGTCGAAGGACGTGAACGGGTACGTCACCGGGTTCGCGGCGTTGCCCGCGCGCGGGGCGGGCAGGCGGCCCATGCCGTTGACGTCCAGGCCGTAGCCGTATCCCACGTTGTACTGCTGCCGCAGCGGCGCGGTGCGCCGCCACTCCGCGACGAAGTCGGTGGAGTTGTGGCCGTACTGGGTGATCATGCCGCCGAGAGCGTAGATCCGGCTGAAGAAGCCGGGGTCGGCCCAGCTGTGGGAGGAGATCACGCCGGGGTAGCGGGCCGCCTCCAGCAGGCCGAGCGTCTGGGCCGCGGCCTTCACGCTCATGTGGTCGATCTCCACCATCATGCCGCGCCGGATCAGGCCCTGGACCATGTACGTGCCGAGCGAGGTCAGCCCCCGGGTGTTGCAGTGGGGCGCCGGCGGGTACAGCGGCAGCGAGACGCCCGGCGGCAGCAGCCGCGCGATCTGGTCGGGCAGCACGCCGGCCGGGTCGATGGTGTTGTCGTGCTCGGGGCCGGTGCAGGTGCGGGCCTGCCAGAACGAGCCGGTGGACAGCAGGTTGCCGACGTTGACGATCGCGCCCTGGGTGCCGGAGTCGAAGCGCACGCCGCACAGCGCGTTGTCGTACTTGTGGCAGACGAACATGCTGCGCACGCCGAGCGCGTACATCTCGTCCAGGCCCCGGTCGATCTGGGACTTCGTGCACTGCGGGATGCCGAAGATCTGCCGGCAGCCGAACGGCTCCGACGTCTCGATCCCGAGGACGACGGCCAGCTTGCCGGCCGCGGCCACGCTCCTGGCCTCGGCGGGGTCGTCGACGATGCGGAACCAGCCGCGTCCGGGGCCGCCCGACTCGGCGTCGATGTGGTCCTGCAGCTCGCGGGCCCGCTGTGCCTGCAGGCGGATGGACGTCATCTCGTCGCAGGAGTACTTCTTCAGCGGGTAGATCGCGCACAGCTGCCGGTTGGCCACCAGGTCGTTCACCAGCACCCGGAGCCCGCCGCGCCAGGCGCGCTCGACCCAGGTGTAGTACGCCTGCTGGTGGGTCAGCGAGTCGTGGGCCGGCCAGTCGCGGAAGGTGGGCCAGCCCACCGGGTCGTGGGTGCCGGTGGCCTTGCCGGTCCTGGTGAAGTTCTCGTACCAGGCCAGCTCGCCGTTCGGGTAGTGGTCGGGGCAGTCGGTCAGCGCCTCCTCGATGCCGTCGGGGTCGAACGGCTTGCCGCACATGAGCATGCCGCCGAACGTCTCGTA
Organism: Nonomuraea sp. NPDC005692; assembly: GCF_040631115.1. Lineage (NCBI taxonomy): Bacteria > Bacillati > Actinomycetota > Actinomycetes > Streptosporangiales > Streptosporangiaceae > Nonomuraea > Nonomuraea sp. NPDC005692. The sequence continues at coordinate 529,012 of NZ_JBEXYU010000002.1, forward strand.
CGAGAACAGGTGGCTGTGGCCGTCCACGAAGCCGCTCACGGCGGCGGCGGCGTGCGCGGCGGCGGTCGGGACGGACGGCGCGACCAGCGCGCCGGTCAGGAGAAGGACGGCTGCGGCCGCCCGGCGGATGAGACGGTGGAACACGGGACCACCTCCCAGGCTGCGGTACCGGGGTCGCCGCAAGCATCCACCGCCGGAGGGGTCCCGGCAAGACCGAACATGAGCTGATCTCATCTAAATCCGCGACCGAAATGTCAGACGCCCACGTCGTCGGCCAGGCGGCCGGCGGCAGGGGCGTCCACGAACGGCCACTGCCACGAGTTCCGCACGGACGTTCCATGAGTTTTCCGCATGGGAGTCGTTGAACCCGGCCCGCGCGGACCGGCGTACACCCTGACGACGACCACCGAGCCGGAGGACGGCGATGGACAGTCAGGGATGGGGTGGCGGGCTGGCCCTTCGGCCGCGCGACTACCTGGGGATGGGTGAGCCGCTGGCCGACGTGGTCGCGGCGGCGGGGCCGTACGAGGGGGAGGCGCTGCACCGGCTCGCGCTGGGCACGGCCGCCACCATGGCCAGGCTGCATCTGACCGGGATCGCGGGGCTGCGGCTCGGGCCGCACAACGTGCTGGTCGGGCCGCTCGGCGAGGCGTCGTTCGCGCCCGGCCCGAGGAGCAGCGACCTCCCGCCGGCCGACGTGCGCGAGTGGGCCGACGTGATCGTCTTCGCCGCCGCCGGGCACACCGGGGGCGGCGCGGACCTCGACCGGTTGCCGCCCGTGCTGCGCGGCCTGGTCGACCGGTGCCGCCGGGCGGACCCGGCAGCCCGGCCGACGGCGATCGAGCTGGTGCGCGTCCTGCTCGGGCACGCGGCCTCCGCCCGGCACGCCTCGGTGCGCGACCTGCTGCGCGAGGCCGAGGCATGGGCCGGTCCGCACGAGCCGGCGCGTCTTGAGGCACGGCTGGAGGCACGGCCGCGAGCGGCGGGCCGGCACGGGCGTGCGTCATCGGGTGAATGATCAGCTGTTTATCGCTGAAACAACAGGTGGGGTGATTGATGCAAATCCCGTATCTTGTTCCTCGCCCGTGACTAGGGCAATAATTCAATATCAGTAGTTATCCGGGCGACATTTCATGATGTACGCAGCGCGAGGAGTCGCCGCGTGAATCATCGTGTGACCGACGAGGCCATGGTGCGGGCCCTGTACCGCGAATACGGGTCCCCGCTGATGGCCTTCGCCGTGCGGCTGACGGGCGGCGACCGGCGCTGGGCGGAGGACGTCGTCCAGGAGACGCTGGTACGCGCCTGGCGCAACCTCGGGGACCTGCGGACCGACAACGGCTCGTTGATGCCCTGGCTGGCCACCGTGGCCCGCCGGGTCGTGATCGACGACCGGCGCCGGGCCGGCACGCGCCCCCTCGACACCGTGGAGGAGGTCCCGGAACGCGCGAACGCCGTGGCCGCCGAGGACGACCGCCTGCTGCGCGAGATCGTGGTGACCGACGCCATGCTGTCGTTGTCGCCGGCGCACCGCCAGGTGCTCACGGAGACCTTCCTGCGCGATCGCACACTGCAGGAGGCCGCGGAGACGATCGGCGTGCCCGTGGGCACGGTGAAGTCCCGCGTGTACTACGCGATGCGGGCGTTACGCATCGCATTGGAGGAAAGGGGGGTGGGGCTCCCGTGAACGAAGTGCACCACGAGGACGTGGCTGCGTACGCGCTGGGCCTGCTGGACGACGACGAGCGCAACGCCTTCGAACGCCACCTGCACGGCTGCCCGAGCTGCGCCGGCGAGGTCGGCGCGTTCGCGGCCATGGGGGAGCTGATGCGCGACGTCGATCCCGACGACCTGCGCGCCGGGCCGCCGGAGTCCACGCTGGACTCCCCGGTCGAGTCGCTGCTGGTGCGCCGGGCCGCCGTGGAGCGCCGCCGCCGCACCCTGCACCGGGGGCTCATGTCGGCCGCCGCGTGCTTCCTCGTCGCGACCGGCGTCTTCCTCGCCGTCAACGCGGCGACCTCGGGCCCCAACCCCGACAGCGTGCACAGCCCCGCCCGAGCCCTGCTCATGACCGGCCGCACCTACCCGGTCAACGACCCCGCGACCGGCGTGTCCGGCGTGGTGGGCGTCGAGGACAAGGGCTGGGGCACCCATGTGGCGCTGGAGCTCAAGGGCGTCAAGGGGCCGCTGAAGTGCCGGCTGGTGGCCTTCGGCGACGACGGCCGCTCGGAGACCGTGGCGAGCTGGGGCGTGCCCGACAAGGGGTACGGCGTCCCGGGCGCCCCCGACCCCCTGCTGCTGCACGGCGGCACCAGCCTGACCCAGGACGACCTCAACCACTTCACCGTCGAGACCCTGGACGGCCGCATCCTCGCGACCGTGCAGGTGTGACCGCCTACCATCGAGCGATGCGCATCGACCTGCACAGCCACAGCACCGCCTCCGACGGCACGCAGCCGCCGGCCGACGTGGTGCGCCGCGCCCGCGAGCGCGGCCTCGACGTGCTCGCGCTGACCGACCACGACACCGTCGCCGGGCACCGCGCGGCCGTCGAGGCGCTGCCCGAGGGCCTGACGCTGGTGCCGGGCATGGAGCTGTCGTGCCGGCGGGCCGGGCAGAGCATCCACCTGCTCGCCTACCTCTTCGACCCCGCCGACCCCGAGCTGCTGGCCGAGTGCGAACGCATCCGCCGGGCCCGCGAGGAACGCGGCAGGCTGACCGTCGAACGGCTGGTCGAGCTGGGCGTGCCGATCACCTGGGAGCAGGTGTCCGCGGTGGCCGGCGACAGCCCGGTCGGACGGCCGCACATCGCCCGTGCCATGGTCGCCGCGGGGGCCGTGGCCGCGCCCGAGGAGGCGTTCACGCCCGAGTGGATCGGCACGGGCGGCCGCGCGCACGTCACCCGCTACGCCCTCGACCCCGTACGCGCGGTCCGCCTGGTGCGGTCGGCCGGCGGGGTGCCCGTGCTGGCCCATCCGAAGGCGGTCAGGCGCGGCGAGGCGGTGCCCGACGAGTGGATCGCCGAGCTGGCCGCGGCCGGGCTGTTCGGTGTGGAGGCCGACCACCTCGACCACGACGACGAGGCCCGCGCCCACCTGCGCCGTCTCGCCGCCGGGCTCGGCCTGGAGGTGACCGGGTCGAGCGACGACCACGGCGAGCTGACCGGCCACCGCCTGGGCTGCGAGACCACCGACCCCGAGGTCTACGCGCACCTGCTCGCCGAGGCGAAGGGCGCCGCACCGGTCACGGCCCGTTGAAGCAGGCCGGCGGAACAGGTCATGGCGCGTTGAAGTAGGTGGTGAACCAGTCGCGGGCGTGTTCGGCGACGCTCTCCAGCGCGCCCGGCTCCTCGAACAGGTGGGTGGCGCCGGGCACGACGGTCAGGCGGTGCTCGGCGCTCAGGTGCCGCTGCGCCTCCTCGTTCAGGTCGATCACGATCGGGTCCCGGCCGCCGACGATGAGCAGGGTGGGCGCGCGTACCGCGGCCAGCCGTTTCCCGGCCAGGTCGGGCCGTCCGCCGCGGGAGACGATCGCCGCGATCCGGTTGTCCGGCTCGGCCGCCGCCCACAGCGCCGCCGCCGCGCCCGTGCTCGCGCCGAAGTAGCCGATCGGCAGCCCCGCCGCCTCCTCGTGCCCGCGCAGCTCCTCCGTACGCTCCAGCAGTCGCCCGGCCAGCAGCCCGATGTCGAACACGTTGGCCCGGTCGGCCTCCTCCTCGGGCGTGAGCAGGTCGAACAGCAGCGTCCCCAGGCCGGCCTTGTTCAGCACCTCGGCCACGTACCGGTTGCGCGGGCTGTGCCGGCCGCTGCCGCTGCCGTGCGCGAACACCACCACCCCCCGGGCGGCGTCAGGGACGACCAGGTCGCCGGTCATGCTTCACCTCCGACGGGCGCGCTGCCCCGCTGCGCCACAACCTTGCCGCTACCCAGGCACGGCGACCTCTATCCACCACTCGAATGGGCATTGACCTGGGAGTATGGACAAAGAGCCGGGGCGCAAGCAGCAGAGCGCCGGCGCGCCGCTCGGGCGGATCGTCTCGGGCGCGGCGGCCGGGCTCTCGCGCCTGCGCGCCCAGGGGTTCCGGGGGTGGCTGGGGGCCGAGCGGGAGGCGTTCGCCCAGACCGTCAAGGTGACGCTGGCCTGCGTGTTCGGGTGGTGGCTCGCCACGTTCGCGCTGAAGGTGCCGCTGCCGGTGCTGGTGCCGATCGGGGTGCTGCTCACGGTCTCGGCGACCGCCTACAGCACGGTCGTCCGCGGGTTCCAGCAGGTCGGGGCGGTCGTGGTCGGGGTGGCGGCGGCGTCGGGGCTGATCTGGCTGATGGGCGTCAACGCGCTGACGCTGGGCGTGCTGGTGGCGGCCGGGCTCGTGCTGACCCGGCTGCTCAACCTGCCGGCCCAGAACGTGCAGATCCCGATCACCGCCCTGCTGGTGCTCTCGCTCGGCCGCACGTACGGCTTCGCGCGCCTGGCCGACGTCCTGCTCGGCGCGGCCATCGGCATCGCGGCGAACCTGCTCATCCTGCCGCCGCGCTTCGTCGAGCACGCCGCCAGGGAGTTGTGCGACATGTCGTCCGAGCTGGCCGACCTGGCCCAGGACATGGCCGACGGGCTGAGCGGCCACTGGACCGAGGACATGGCCCGCGACTGGCTCGACCGCGCCCGCGAGTTGTCCCAGCGCCTGGAGGAGACCAAGGACACCGCCGACCAGGCGGCCGAGTCCCTGCGCCTGACCTTCCGCCGGCGCCGCCGCTACGACCGGCGCCTGCGCCAGTCGGCCGAGGCCGCGACCTGCCTCGACCATGCCGGGCACCAGCTCAGGAGCATCGCGCGCGGGCTGGTGGACCTGGTCGCCGGCGCCCGCGGCCTGCCCGGCGAGAAGGCCGCCGACCTGCCTGAACCCCTGGCCGGCGAGCTGCGCGCGCTGTCGCGCATCTTCCGTGACTTCGGCCTGATCCAGGTGGGCAAGGCCGCGTCCAGGGACATGGCGGACCTGTGCGCGGCCCTGCGCGAGGGCGAGCACCAGCAGCGCCACCTGGCCGCCGAGCTGGCCGGGTCCCCGCCCAAGGGCCCCCTGTGGCCCCTGTACGGCGCCCTGCTCGACGACTGCGCCAGGATCCGCCACGAGTTCGACCCCGACACCGGCCCCCATCGGTCCGCCTTCCCCTGACCCCGCCCGCGGGCCCTCCCCGGCGGCCGGCCCGACCGGGCCGACGACACCCCCGCCGAGGTCGTCCGCCGCGAGGTCCTGGAGGAGAGCGGCCTCGACGTCGAGGCCGGCTACGCGCCGCTGATCAGGGCGGCCGTCGGCGCGTGGCGCGAAGACGGCGGGACGCCACCGCGAAGGTGACGGCCCGCCGCGCCCCCGTTCAGGCCAGGAGCAGCGCGGTGACGAACTGGAGCAGGTGCCAGGCCACGTACGCGGCCAGCGAGCAGAACGCCCACTCCTTGCTCCTGCTCACCCGCGCCACCCAGACCAGCACCTCCACCGGTTCGGACCGCGGCCTGACCGCCCGTACCGCGAAGTAGGCCGCCATCAGCCAGGCCGCCCCCGACGCGGTGAGCAGCCCGACGGACAGGGCGAGCAGCACCCCCGGCCCCGCCGGCGGGTCACCCGGCGAGAGCTGACGGCTCCAGGCGGCCAGCACCCCGGCCAGCAGGCCGAGCGTGACCCGCCGGTCCCTGCGCGCCTGTCGCTTGAGTGACTGCAGGTCTCGACGCATATGGTTCTTGAGCATCCGGATCACCTCCGTGTCGTTGGCTGGTGACACCAGCCAACGAGAAGGCGCGGAGAAGATCTGCGACCTCACTTCCGAGATTTCCCGACTTTTAGCGGTGTTTCAGGAGAGCTCCCGCAGCTCCTGCGCCGCCCGCCGGCCCTCGAAGACGTCCCCCACCTCGTCCAGCGTGCGCACCGCCTCGGCAAGATGGGCCACCGCCGCCTCGCGGTCCCCGAGCCTGGCGGTGATCAGGCCGAGCGCCCTCAGCGCGCATCCCAGGTCGCGCCGCGTCCCGCACTCCAGGTGCACGTCCCTGGCCTGCTTGGCGTGGACCAGCGCCTCCTCGGCCCGGTCCAGGTCGAGCAGCACCATGGCCAGCGTCGTGAGCGCCGCCCCCCACCGGTCCCTGGTGCCGGTCTCGTTCTGCAGCTCGGCGGTCTGCCTGGCGTACGCCAGGGCCGCCGCGGGTTCACCGCCCGTGTGCAGCGCCTGCGCGATCGACAGCAGCGCGCTGGCCCGGTTGTCGCCCGTCTCCTCCCTGAGCGCCAGCGAGGCCCGCGCCGCCCGCAGCGCCTGCTCGTGCCACCCCAGCGACAGGTACGTGTACGCCAGCGTCTCCTGCACGTCGGCCTCGGCCCGCCGGTTGCCCAGCCCCTGGACCAGGTCCAGCGCCTCCAGCGCGTACACGAAGGCCACCTGGGGCAGACCCTGGCGGCGGCGCACCCGGGCCAGCCGGTTGAGCATGCGGGCCTCGACGGGCTCGTCGCGGATCACCCGGCTGATGCCGAGCGCCTGGTTCAGGTAGTCGTCGGCGCGCAGGTAGTCCGACAGCCGCCAGTGCACCAGCCCGATGTCGCCGAGCGTCTCGGCCTTGCCCTGCTCGTGGTGGAGCTCGACCTGCACCGCCAGCGCCTGCTCGTAGCAGGCCAGCGCCTCGTCGTAGCGCGAGCCGTTGCGCGCGATGCGGCCCAGTGCGCACAGCGCCCGGCCGCAGCCGTGCTGGTCGCCGGTGGCCGTGTACCCGGCCAGGGCGCGTTCGGCGTCGCGGCGGGCGTCCTGCTGCAGCCGGAGCCGGTCGTAGATCTCGGCCAGGCAGAGCAGCGTCTCGGCCTCGGCGTGCTCGTCGCCCAGCTCGTGGCAGATCGACAACGCCTCCAGGCCCTCCGACAACGCCGCGTCCGGCTCGCCCAGGCTCTGCCGCACCCGGGCCGAGACGATCAGGCTCTGGGCGGTGCCCCTGCGGTCGCCCAGCTCCTCCCGTACGCGCAGCGCCTGGCCGGCGTACCGCAGCGCCAGGTCGTGCCGTTCCCGGGACAGGTGCAGCAGGGCGAGCGTGTGCAGGCAGGTGGCCACGCCGGCCAGGTCGCCGATCTCCTGGTACACCTCCAGCGCCTCGCCCGCGCGGCGCAGCGCCGCGTCCCTGTTGCCCGCGATGCCGTGCACCTCGGCCAGGTCGTTGAGCGCGCGGGCCAGCCCCGCGCGGTCGCCCAGCGAGGTGAAGTCGGCCAGCGCCTCGCCGATGAACCTGGCCGCCAGCGTGGAGGGCCCGATGTCGCGGTGGATCGAGCCGAGGTGGCTGCGCATGAGCGCGACGGCCCGCCGGTTGCCCACCTGGATGGCCGAGGTCAGCCCGGCCTGCTGCACCTCCAGGTTGTTCTCGTAGTACCGCAGCCTCCTGAACGGCTCGAACACCGCCTCGGCGAGCTGCCAGGCCATCCCGTACGCCCCGCTCTCCTCGGCCAGCCGCACCGCCGAGACCAGCGACCGCCGCTCGGCCTCGAACCACTCGCGCGGCGTGTCGGGGCCGGTCGCGACCGCCAGATAGTGGTCGAGCAGCCGCACCCTGGCCTCGCGCACCCCCGCCTCGGCGTGCCGGCCCAGCTCCCTGGCCTGCCACTTGACCAGGTCGTGCACCCGGTACCGCGACCCGGGCAGCGGCTCGACCAGGTACGCCCGGTGCAGCCCCTCCACCGCCGCCACCGCCTCGCCCACCGGCACGCCCAGCGCCGCCGCCAGCACCTCCGGCGCGAAGTCCCGCCCGGGAAGCAGCCCGACGTGCCGGAAGGCCCGCCGCTGCGCGTGGCTCAGCGACTCGTACGCCAGGTCCAGCGCCGACCGGAACGCCTCCTCCGGGTCCCCGGCCAGCGGCCGGTCCGGCGTACGCAGCTCCGCCGCCCGCGACCGCACGCTCAGCCCCGGATCCTCGGCCAGCTTGGCCGCCGAGATCCGCAACGCGTACGGATGGTACGAGCACACCCGGGCCAGCTCGGCCAGCGCGTCCCGGTCGGCGGCCCGCGGCGAGCCCTCGCCGAGCACCGACACCAGCAGCGCCACCGCGTTGCCCGGGTCGAGCACCGACAGGTCCATGAGGTCGGCGTGCCCGGTGGCGCGCAGCGGCGCCATCCGCGTCCTGCTGGTCACCAGCACCACGCAGTCCTTGCCGCCGGGCAGCAGCGCCCGCACCTGGGCCGGGTCGGCCGCGTTGTCCAGGACGAGCAGCAGCCTGCGCCCGGCGATCCTGCTGCGGTAGAGCAGCATCAGCTCGGCCTCGTCGGAGGCCGGCATGTGCTCGCCGACGCCGAGCGAACGCAGGATCTGCCCGAGCGCCTCGGCCGAGCTCATCGGCGGCTGGGTCGGCGACTGGCCGCGCAGGTCGATCATGATCTGGCCGTCGGGGAACCGGTCGGCGTGCAGGTGGCCCCAATGCGTCACCAGCGCGGTCTTGCCCACGCCGGTCAGGCCCTGCACGACCATGGTGTTCGTCCGCCGCGGCCGGTCCAGCCAGGCCGTGAGCAGGTCGAGGCTCTGCTGGCGGCCGGTGAAGTCGGACACGCCGGCGGGCAGCTGGCGCGGCTTCGGCAGCTCGCCGACCGGCAGCGGCCCGGCCTGCGCGCCCGGCCGCGTGAGGAACGGCGTCACCCGGCCGCGCCACGGCTCGGACAGGTGCTCCCAGGCCCCCGCGGCCTCGCGCAGCGCCACCGGGTCGGCGATCCGCAGCCGCCGGTACCCCGGCCGCACCAGCCAGCCGCGCCTGACCCACTGCGTGAGCTGCCGCTGCACGACGTCGGGCGCGCTGCCCACGAGGTCGGCCAGCGTCTCCATGGACAGCGGCGGGGCGGCGGGGGAGGCCAGCTCGTACCGCTCGTCCAGGTGCAGCAGCCACACGGCCAGGCGGGCGGCGACCGGGGCCCGGGCCAGCGCCTCGTGCCTGCGGGCCGCCAGGTTCCTGGCGAACAGCTCCTGGACGAGCGCGGTCGCCACGGCCGGGCCCGCCGAGGCGTGCTCGCGTAACCGCCGCAGGTCGATGGGCCAGGCCCGGACCTCGGTCAGGGCGTCCACCTTGACGCACTCTCCCGGGCTCCAGAAGGCCAGCTCGCCCACCAGGTCGCCGGGGCCGCGCAGGTCGTGCACGACCTCCCGGTCGCCGCCGGGGACGTGCTCGCGGGCGTACCCGTGGTCGATCAGGTGGACGCGGTTGACCGGCCGGACCGGTGAGCAGATCAGCTCGCCGCGGCGGAAGAGGCGGGGGCTCGCGCCCTCGTCCACGAGTGACCTGAACAGACCCACGCCGCCACCACCACCAATCCGGGGACGGCGGTGTCCTCGACATGACACGTTGGAAACAGACCCAACGACAAAGTGTCACATCAGGCGAACACGGGTCAACGGATCACACGTGCGCCGAATCGCTGCGATCGGGCACGAACCGGTAGCCGACGTTGCGGACGGTCCCGATCAGCGACTCGTTCTCGGTGCCGAGCTTGGCGCGCAGCCGCCGGACGTGCACGTCGACCGTCCTGGTGCCGCCGAAGTAGTCGTAGCCCCAGACCTCCTGAAGGAGCTGGGCGCGGGTGAAGACCCGGCCGGGATGCTGGGCCAGGTACTTCAGCAGCTCGAACTCCTTGAACGTCAGGTCGAGCACGTTCCCGCGCAGCCGCGCGGTGTAGGTGGCCTCGTCGATCGACAGGTCGCCGCTGCGGATCTCGTCGGGGACGTCCTCGGCGGCGACCTGCGACCTGCGCCCGGTCGCCATGCGCAGCCGCGCCTCCACCTCGGCGGGCCCGGCGGTCTCCAGCAGCACGTCGTCGACCCCCCACTCGGCGGTCATCGCGGCCAGGCCGCCCTCGGTCACCACCACCAGCAGCGGGCAGTCGATGCCCGTGGTGCGGATCAACCGGCACAGGCTCTTGGCCTGGACGAGCTCCTTGCGCGCGTCGACGACGACGGCGTCGGCGGGCGGCGTGTCGATGAGCGCAGACGCCTCGGCCGGCGAGACCCGGACGGAGTGGAGCAGCAACCCCAGCGCCGGCAGCACCTCGGAGGACGGCTCGAGGGCGTTGGTCAGCAGCAGCAGGTTGCTCATCACGGCCTCCTCTAACACACAAGGACCCGGAGGCGACGTCGCCCAGGTCCTGTACGCGAGGATATCCCACGGCTTGGTCGCGTCCATTGCGCGTCCACCAGGTGAACAGCGGGCCCTTTGAAACAACCACGTAAAGGGCGTCGCACAATAGAGCGAAGGCGATTGTGAGGCAACGCATGGCCACAGGAAAAGTACGTTATTGGGCGGCGGCCAAGGAGGCCGCCGGAGTCGCGGAGGAGTCGTTCGAGGCGGCGACTCTTGGCGAACTCATGACCAAAATCACAGCGAACCGGGCCGAGCTCGCCCGGGTGGTCGGCCGTTCGTCGTTCCTCGTCGACGGCGCCCCCGTGGGCCGGCGCGCCCACGACACGGTGGTGCTCGGCGAGGGCGTCACGGTGGAGGTGCTGCCGCCCTTCGCCGGCGGGTGATCGACGGCTCCGGCGGGGAAGGAGACCGCCGGATCGATAGGCTCGACACCCCCGCCGACGACAGGGAGCCCCATGCGCAAGCTGATCATCTTTCTGATCGTGCTGGTCGTCCTCTTCGTCGTCGTCGACCGCGTCGCCGTGGCCGGGGTGGAGCGTGACCTGTCCAACCGGATCGCCGCCGCCACCGACCTCAGCGGCACCCCCAAGGTGACGATCGAGGGCATCCCGTTTCTCACTCAGGCCGTCTCGGGGCACTATCCCGAGGTACGGTTCGATCTCGGCACCCTCACCTACGGAGGCGTGCCGGTGAAGAACCTGCGCGGCGTCGCCTACGACGTGACCGCCCCGCTGTCCGACGTGCTGCAGAACCGTGCCGACGTCCGGGCCGGGCGCGTCACCGTGAGCGGCGTGCTCACCCGGGCCACGATCGACAAGTACGCGCCCCGGGGCATCAAGATCAGCGGCAACGGGCGGCGGCTCGTGGCGTCGGGAGAGGTGACGGTGGGGATGCAGAAGGTGCAGTTCACCGCGGAGATGCGGGTCGACGTGGCCGACGGCGCCATCAGGCTCCAGGCGGAGAAGATCCAGGGCGTGCCCGACCAGCTCGCCCGCTTCGTCACCTACACGATCCCGTTCAAGGGCGGGCTGCCCTTCGACGTGAGGATCACCGGGGTCAAGAGCGTGGCCGACGGATTGGAGTTCTCGGCCGAAGCGTCTGACGTGCCGATCCGTGGATGAGCCTGAACCGCTGCGGCCCCCCGTACGTGATGAGGGCGTGAGCGCAGCAGGCACCGCGGACGAGGAGCTCGTACGCACCCTCTTCGACGAGCACGCCGGGCCACTCTACGGGTACGTGCTGCGACTCACCGGTGATTCCGGACGTGCGGAGGACGTGGTGCAGGAGACGCTGCTGCGGGCCTGGCGGCACCCCGACGCGCTCTCCGGCCGTCCCATCCGGGCCTGGCTGTTCACGGTGGCGCGTAACCTCGTGGTCGACCAGCACCGCGCCAAGAAGGCCAGGCCGCAGGAGACCGGCGACGAGGCCCTCGCGGTCCTGCCGGCCGACGACGAGCTGGAACGGGCGGTCGAGTCGTGGGCCGTGGCCGAGGCGCTGGCCGCGCTGCGGCCCGAGCACCGCGAGGTGCTGCTGGAGGTCTACTACCGGGGGCGATCGGTGAAGGAGGCGTCGGCGACGCTGGGCATTCCGCCGGGCACGGTCAAGTCGCGCACCTACTACGCGCTGCGCGCGCTCAAGCTGGCGCTCGAAGAGCGGGGGCTGGCGCCGTGATGACCTGCGAAGAAGTGCGCATCGCCATGGGCGCGCACGCCTTGGGCGCGCTCGAACCCGACGAGGCGCTGGAGATCGACAACCACCTGGCCACCTGCGAGACCTGCGGCGCCGAGCTGCTCGAGCTCGAAGGCGTCGCCGCCTTCCTCGGCAAGGTGTCCGAGCGCGACGTCGAGCTGGTGGCCAGCCCGCCGCGCCAGGTGCTCGACCGGCTGCTCAACGCCCGCGCCCGGCGCCACCGGCGCGGCCGGCTCATGCTGGCCGTGGCCGCCTCCGTCGCGGTGATCGCCGTCGGCGGCACGGTCTGGACCGTCACCCGGCAGGACGTCGGGCAGCAGACCGCGGCCGCCCCCGCGGCCGCCCCCCAGTCCTCGGCGGCCGGGAAGTCGCCGGAGACCGAGGGCTTCGTCGCCAGCGACGCCGCGCCCGAGGCCCAGCTGAGGAAGGCCCTCCCGACGCCGAGCGCGATGCCCACGACGCCCCTGAGCACCACCGGCGACGGCCGGGCGTTCAAGGGCGAGAACGCGGCCAAGGACTACTACGCCACGGTCTACGCCCTGCCCGGCGACGGGCGCACCGAGCTGCTGGTGACCGTGCGGAACGTGCCCGTCGGCACCGCCTGCAGCCTGGCCGTCTACGACGACAGGGGGCGGCGCGAGGTCGTCGGGAGCTGGACCGTCAGCCGCGAGACCTACCGCAAGGAGACCGTCTTCCAGATGGCGACGCCGGTGCTCATGCGGCGCATCGACCGCTTCGAGGTCGTCGACCGGCGGGGACGCGTCCTGGTGAACGTCGCCGGCCCGGCCAGGAAGTAATCGCGGCCGCCCGTGGTTGGCACCTGAGGTGACGGGTCTGTGGATCGCGCTGGCGACGCTGGCGCTCGGCACGGTGATCGGGGTGGTTCGTCTGCGCCGCGACGGACGGGTGCGCGCGGCGGCCGGTGAACGGCTGACCGCGGACATGCTGGGCGCCGCCATGGGCGAGCGGGCCACGCTGGTGCAGTTCTCGACCGCCTTCTGCCAGCCCTGCCGGGCGACCAGGCGGGTGCTGGCCGACGTGAGCGCGCTCGTGCCCGGGGTGGCGCACGTGGAGATCGACGCGGAGTCCCGGCTCGATCTGGTGCGGCGGTTCGACGTCATGCGTACGCCGACCGTATTTGTGCTGGATCCGTCAGGTAACGTGGTCAAAAAGGCCTCTGGCCAGCCGCGGAAGGCCGACGTGCTGGCCGCGCTGGCGGTCGCGATCCCCTCCGGGGAGTCACGGCCGTCTCACGAACTGTCTCAGAACTCGGACGAGATGTGACAGATGGCGAGACGACGAGTAGGGTCGTCGCTATGAACCCGTCGACAGAGCTGCTCACGAAGCGGCGCGCGGTTGATTTCTGCCGCGTGGCCACCGCGCTCTGTCGCGCTGCCTGAGGACGGTCACCGCGGACATCTGGTCCGCCCCATTCGACCCCTTCAGGAGCATCCTGCGATGCGTGCTGATCCCAGAGCGCTGCGCTTCGGTGCGGCCGTCACCACCTTGGTCCTCGCTCTCGTCCTCGTGACGGGGAACGCGTGGCTGCTCGCCGTCCAGGCGGTGGTCTTCGCGCTGGGAGTCGCACGCCGCTCGCCGTACACGATGCTCTTCAAGGCGCTCGTCAGGAGCGCGCCGAAGGAGACCGAAGACGCCCGCCCGCCGCGGTTCGCGCAGGGGGTGGGGCTGCTCTTCGCGGTCGCGGGGCTGGCCGGGTTCGCCGCCGGGATCACACCGCTGGCCCTCGGGGCCACGGCCGCGGCTCTCCTCGCCGCCTTCCTCAACGCAGCCTTCGGATTCTGCCTCGGCTGCGAAACGTACCTGCTCACCCGCCGTCTACTGCCCGCCGCCAAAATGGAGGTTTCCCAATGAGCCGCTCCGCCGCCCTGGTGGACGCCGACTGGGTCGAGGCCAACCTCGACACCCCCAACGTCGTACTCGTCGAGGTCGACGAAGACGTCAGCGCCTATGACAAGGGCCACATCCGTGGCGCCGTGAAGGTCGACTGGCGGCAGGACCTGCAGGACCCGGTCCGCCGCGACTTCGTGGACAAGACCGGTTTCGAGGCCCTGCTGTCGGACCGCGGCATTTCCAACGATGACACCGTCGTGCTCTACGGTGGCAACAACAACTGGTTCGCGTCCTACGCGTACTGGTACTTCAAGCTCTACGGCCACCAGGACGTCAAGCTGCTCGACGGCGGGCGCAAGAAGTGGGAGCTCGACTCCCGCGAGCTGGTCCGCGACGTGCCCGAGCGCGCCAAGACCCAGTACGTCGCCCAGGAGCAGGACACCGCGATCCGCGCCTTCCGCGACGACGTGGTCGCCGCGATCGGCAAGCTCAACCTGGTCGACGTGCGCTCGCCCGACGAGTTCACCGGCAAGCTGCTCGCCCCGGCCCACCTCCCGCAGGAGCAGGCCCAGCGCGGCGGCCACGTGCCCACCGCCCGCAACATCCCGTGGTCCAAGGCCGCGAACGACGACGGCACCTTCAAGTCCGACGACGCGCTGCGCGCCCTCTACGGCGAGGCCGGCGTCGACTTCGGCAAGGACACCATCGCCTACTGCCGCATCGGCGAGCGCTCGGCGCACACGTGGTTCGTGCTGCACGAGCTCCTCGACCAGGGCAACGTGAAGAACTACGACGGTTCGTGGACGGAATACGGCTCGCTCGTGGGCGTGCCGATCGAGCTGGGGGAGGCCCGCTGATGACCACTGCACAGGGTTGCGGAGCGCCGGAGCAGACCATCGCGCTGCCGGCCGGGATCGATCTGTCCAACCAGGCCGTCATCCAGGGCGTGGTGACGGGCGCCACCACCGCCTACGCGCGGCTGCTCGACGACTCCGGCGAGTTCACCGGTGAGGTCGTCGTCTCCGACGACGGCGTCTTCCGCTTCTTCGCCGCGCCCGGCGACTGGACCGTCCGCATCATCGCGGGCGGCGGCGTCACCCGCGACGTTCAGGTGGAGGCCAAGCTGGGTGAGGTCTCCCAGCTCGCGGTCGCCGTCTGAGCCCAGACAGCGACGAGACGGGGCCCGTGTCCACACCGGACACGGGCCCCGTTCCCGTTCCGGGCGAGCGCAACGAAACCCGGGGCGGCGGTGTTGTAGAGGGCGTGAGTGGAACCGACTGTCTCGACCCGGTGCGCAAGGCGCTCCTCGACGACCTCGACGAGGGCTTCGCCGAGCTGTACGCCGCCCACCGCGGCCTGGTCTTCTCGACCGCGCTGCGGCTGAGCGGGCGCTGGGCCGACGCCGAGGACCTCACCGCCGAGGCGTTCCTGCGGGCGTACCGGGCACTGGCGGGCTACGAGCCCGACCGCGTGGCCGCGCTGCAGCCGCGGGCCTGGCTGATGACGATCCTCATGAACATCTGGCGCAACTGCGCCAGGGCCAAATCCCGCAAACCGCCACCCGACCTGCGTGACGAGCCCGTGGACGAGCCCGACCCGGCCCAGGACGTCGAGGAGGCGGCGGTCCGCAGGGAGACCGGCGACGAGCTGTCGGCCCTGCTCGGCCTGCTGCCCGAGGAACAGCGGGCCGCCGTGGTGCTCCGGCACGTCGTCGACCTGCCGGTCAGCGAGATCGCCACCGTGCTCAGGATTCCGCAGGGCACGGTCAAGTCGCACGTGTCGCGAGGGCTGCGGCGGCTGCGCGAACTGGGAGGTGCCCGATGAACAACGATTCACTCCTGGCCGGGCTGGCCGCGCTGGCCACCGACGCGCCCGCCGGGCTGCTCGACCGGATCGCCGCCCGCTGGGTGAGCGTGCCCGCGCCGATCGGCGAGCTGCGGGTGGCCTTCACCGACCAGGGCGTGGCGTACGTGCACGCCGGCGACGACTTCACCGCCTCGTTCAGGAAACGCTTCGGCCGGCCGCTGCTGGCCGCCGACCGGCCGCCCGCGGGGCTGGTGCCCGCGCTGCGCACCGGCCGCCTCGGCAAGGTGGCGCTGGACCTGCGCGGCGTCAGCGGCTTCCAGCGTGACGTGCTCGACGCGGTCAGGACGATCCCGAGGGGCGAGGTCAGGCCGTACTCGTGGGTGGCCGCGCAGATCGGGCGTCCCCGGGCGGTACGCGCGGTGGGGACGGCGCTCGGCGCCAACCCGGTGCCGCTGCTCGTGCCGTGCCACCGGGTCGTCAGGTCCGACGGCGTGACCGGCGACTACGTGTTCGGCCCGGCGGCCAAGGAGCGGCTGCTGCTGGCCGAGGGCGTCGACCTGGACCGGGTGCGCGCGCTGGCCGGGGAGCGGGTGTTCTACCTGGCCAGCGACACCACCGGCGTGGTGTGCTTCCCGACCTGCCACAACGCCCGCCGGATCACCCCCGCCCACCGGCACGGCTTCCGCAGCGTCGCCCAGGCCAGGGCGGCCGGCTACCGGCCGTGCCGCACCTGCCGGCCCGCTCAGGCGGAGGGCTTGGTCGGGTAACGCATCAGCAGGGTGGCGCGCACGACGTCGGGGCCGTGCGCGCGGTAGCCGTGGGGGACGTCGGAGAGCCAGGAGATGTGGTCGCCGGGCCCGGCCGTGAGCGGCTCGTGGATCGGGCCGGCGCTGAGCGTGCCGGTGAAGACCGTGACGTGCTCGCTCACCCCCTTGTGGTGGGCGGGCGAGGTCTGGGTGATCCCCGGGGGCACGCGGACGCGGTAGAGCTCGTAGGTGACGCTGTCGTCCTCGAAGACCTCCAGCAGGTCGGCCTCGATGGCGGCGCCGCGCATGGTCTGCGGCTCGGGCGGCGAGTCGAGTATCGCCCCGATGGGCACGCCGAGCTGCGCGGTGATCGCCCAGAGCGTCTCCAGCGTGGGGTTGCGGGTGCCGGTCTCGACGCCGGACAGCGTGGCCTTCCCGATGCCCGCCCGCTTGGCGAGCTCGGACAGCGAGACCCCGCGCGCCTGGCGCAGCCGTCGCAGCCGGTCACCGACGACGGCGGGGTCCTGGTCGAACGCGGGCAACGGCTCCATGACGCCATCGTGCCGCAAGGCTCGTCCGGTGTGACCGCCTCCTGTGGGCCGAATCGTCGTTTCCCGCATTTGTCACTGCTCAGGAGTGGCCTGGAAACACGCTGGCCACAGGGTGTCCACGGGTTGCGGCTGCGGCGTAAGGGACAGACCGCTACGATTCAGCAGATGTCCGGATCGACAGGTGTGATGGCGCCGCCCCGACCTGGGCCTACGCCGGCTCAGCGGATGCCGTCGCCGTATTCGCTGCCCCTGCACGCGCTGCGCCTCGCGGGGAAATGCGCGCTGCCCCTGATCCTCTGGTACGCGGCGGGCCAGGTCGTGCGCTTCGCCCTGCTGTACGCCGCCACCGAGCTCGCCTACGGCGACCTGCGCCAGCTCCGGCTGGTGGGCACGGTCACCTTCCTGACCCTGATCGTCCTCGCGGTGATGACGGTCACCACGGGCATGCTCTACACCCTGCGCGGCGCGCTGTGGGAGATGCGCGCGCGGCGGGCGGAGGGCGTCGAGGACGAGCGCTTCTTCCGGGTGCTGGACCGGGTGGCCCCCGCCTTCGCGGTGCTCTACCTGTCGTGGGGCTGGCACGTGGAGGACGCCCGCGCCCTGCAGCGGATGGACCTGAACCACCACTTCTACGACATGACGTCGGCGGCCTGGTTCGGCGAGGAGACCCAGGTCGGCAAGGGTCTCACCGACCTCGACTGGCGCGTCTCGCTGGGCGCGATGGTCGTGCTGTTCGGCCTGAAGTGGCTGTTCGCCAAGCTCGTGGAGCAGGGCAAGGGCAAGCTGTACGGCTTCGGCGCCGCCTTCTCCGAGTTCGCCTTCGTCTTCTACGGACTGAACGCCACCGTCGCCATCGCCGGGCTGCGCTCGGACTGGGTGCAGCACCGCAGCGTGGTCGCCGGCGGCGCGGACCTGCTGGAGCAGGCGGAGAAGAGCGTGCCGCTGTGGAAGACGGTCACGGGCGCGGTGGGCGACTTCTGGCCGTACTTCATCGGCGGCGTCGCCGTCCCGCTGGCCTGGCTGACCGTGGCGATGCTGGTCTTCGGCGCCTACTCCGACGAGACCCGCAGCCTGGTCAAGGGCACCCGGTTCGAACGGGGCGTGGACCGGCTGGAGGGCAGCCACGACCTCACCAAGAGGTCGTTCGACCAGCTCACCGGCGGCTTCCAGGACCGCTGGCTGCCGCTGGCCAACTCCCTGCGGATGATCGCCAAGGGCGGCGCGCCGCTGTTCGGCATGATGTGCCTGAGCTACGTCGCCCTCACCGTGGGCGCCGAGTACGCCGAGCGCGCCGTGGTGACGCTCGTCGGCTCGCAGGCCGAGTGGGCCTGGGCGTACAAGCAGGGGCCCGTGACCTTCGTGCGCGGGCTGGTCGTGACCGTGCTCACCATGGCGCTGCTGGCGGCCACGTACGACCTGGCCGCCACGCGGGCCCGGCTCAAGGGCGAGCCGCTCAGCGACGTATGAACCGCAGTACGTCCGCCTCCGGCTTGCCGGCCTTCTCCCGCTTGAAGAAGTCCGCGGTCGGGGTGTCGGAGCGGTAGTCGCTGACCCTGAAGGAGAGCTCGACCTCGTTCGCGACCGGCGTCGGCACGATGGCCATGCCCTCGAACGTGTACTCCTTGCCCAGCTCCAGCCGGTCCGTCGGGCGGTCGCCCGGCGTGAACTCCACCGTCCAGGTCCGGCCGGCGCGGTCCGCCAGCTTGACCTTGTCCGGCGGGGCGGTCATGGTGGCGCTGGACTCGTCGAGGAGCTTCTGGGTGATGTCCACCTTCAGCCAGGTGACCTCGGGGCCGTGCTTGCTGCCCTGCGGGGCCTGGACGGGCTTCAGGGCGGCCTTCCACTCGATGTCGTGGACCTTCCCCGACTGGCCGGGGGCGACGGCGATCTCCTTGACCTTGATGCCGTCGGTGATGGTCGTGTCGTAGAAGCGGTAGCCGTCGTAGGTGTTGAGGCCCATGGCGACGACGGACGCCACGGCGGCGCCCACGGCGACCAGGACCAGCCGGCGGCGCCTGGGCGGTGGGGCGTCCTGCGGGGCCGCCGGCGGCTGCTCCGGTGGCGGCACGGCGGCCGCGGCCGGAGGCCGCTGCGGGGACGGCATGGTCATGCCGGGCCGGATGGCGGGCAACGGCTGGGTGCTGCCTCCTGAGGACTCCCGCGGGGCGGGCGGCCACACCTGCTGGTCCGGATGCACGAACCGGCCCCGTCCTGGCCCACCGGGCATCCCAGGCCCGCCGGGTGTGCCCGCGCCGGGCATGCCAGGGCCGGGCTGCTGCGCGCCGCCACGGCCGGGAGGCGCCCCGGCCGGGCCGGTCGGGGGAGTCACGTGACCGGAAGGAGCGGGGCTGGAAGGAGCGGGGCCGGAGGGCGCGGGGCCGTAGCCGGGCGGCGGCGTGGGACGGGTCGGCGGCGGGGTGGCGCGGTCGCGCGGGGAGCCCGTACGGCGACGCCGGGGCCTGCTGGGCAGCGGCGACGGCGGCATCGGCCCGGTCCCGGGCGGTGGCGTCTGCGGCGACGGCGGCATCGGCCCCGCCGCGGGCGGCTGGGACGGCGGCGGCTCCGGCGCGGGGAACACGGGGGACCCCGGCGGGGCCGCGGGGTCCGCGGGCGCCGGGGGAGGCGGGAAGGCCGAGGGGGCCGGGGCAGGGTCCTCGGGCTGGTGGTCGTTCCTGGGGGCGAACCAGTCGCGCTCGTTCGTGCTCACAGTGCGATCACTTCTTGACGGTGGAGTAGACGGCCTGCGGCGAGGCCGCGAGCTTGCGCGCGGCCTCCTCGTCGAGCCCGAGGTCGACCTCGACCTCCGGCTGGAACGGCTCCACCACCGCCTCGGCCGGCAGCCCGAAGACCACCCGCGCCCCCGGCAACGCTGATGGAGGAACCTCGAAGAAGAACCGCCCGCTGACCCAGATGTCGGGCTGCACCCACGTGTTGGCCAGCGTCAGGGGGCTCGCCACGCGGTCGGTGGCCGCGAACTTCTTGCCGTCCGCGGTCAGCAGCTGCGGCTGCCCCAGGTGGTACGGCTTGAGGCTCGACCTGGCCGAGGCGTTGACCACGAGGAACAGGTTGTCCGTCGTGATGGTCCGGTCGCTGTTCTGTATCGTCTTGGTGGCCAGGAACGAGTCGAGCCGGACGGTGAACCGCCGGGCGTCCACGTCCTCGCCCTTGGCGCCCGTGTAGGTCACCCTGGCGCCCGCCTCGTTGGCGGACAGGTGGAACGTCTGCAGCCCGACGGCGGCGGCCGCCAGCAGCAGCCCGGCGCAGGCGTTGAGCACTCTGGAGCCGCCGCCCGGCCCGCGTCCGGCGCGGCGGCCGGGCCGGTCGGGACGCCCGGGGACGGCGGAGGAACGCGGCTGGGTGGCGGTCATGCCCCCTCACCCGCCTTGACCGGCAGCGTCACGCGGGCCTTCACCTCGGGGTAGAACTTGTCCTCCTTCTCCTCGGCGACCATCTGCCAGCGCAGCCGCTCGTCCTCGAAGCCGGGGGCGTACTCGAAGGTGGCCACGTCGAGCGTGATCTTGTCCGGTGGCCGTTCGGTCGCGCCGAGCCGGTACCGGACGAGGACCTGGCTGGTCACGCCGGGGTGGAGCTGCCGGGTCTCGTCGCCCTTGTTCAGGGCATAGACGAAGGGCCCCGACTCCTTGGGGAACTTGGGGCTGATGGAGACGAGCGAGTCGGCGAAGGACATGCCGAGCCACGCCTTGTCCGGCTTGGCGGGGTCGGGGGGCACGCCGACGCTGGAGGTCTCGTCCCCCTTGTTGGTGACCTCGAAGACCAGCTCCACGAACCGCTTGTCCTCGTCGAACTGCGTCTTGGCCCGCTCGACCTTCACCCGCGACTCGACGAAGCGCGTGGAGTAACGGCCCTGGTCGAGCGTCGCACCCTGGCCGAGCAGGTCCGGGCCCTTGTCGGGGGCCTCGTTCAGCCCGCCCAGCAGGGCCGTGATGCCGACGGCCGTGACCGCCACGAGGGCCACGATGGGCACCGCCACCGGGCGTGTCGGCCTCGTGCTGCCGCCGGAGGGTTCGGTCATGGGTATGGATGGTAATAGGTCACGGTTGCCCCATCTGCCGCAATGCTCCCTTCTGGCGGGTGGAATTGCCGCGAACCCTGCCGCTACGGGGGTGGAAGCTCATACGCTGTCACGGAGCGGAAAAGGGCTGGCCCCTGCAACTAACGACATATCGCGGCCGGAGGGTCACGTGGCGGACGTGCATCCCGAGCATGCCCAGCTCCAGGCGGACCGCATCTACCTGGGGTGGCAGTACATCCTGCTGCATCCCGACCCGGGGCCGCCGCCCAAGCGTCCCTCGCCCGTCCAGGAGCCGGCGCCGGACGCGGAGTCGACCGGCCGGGCGGCGGCCGAGGCGCTGCGCCGCGAGCGGCTCCAGGAGGACATGCTCAACCGGCCCGTACGCGTCATCCGGGCCATCAGCCTGACCATGTCCGCGCTGATCCTCGTGGCCGCGTTCAGCGGCTACCTGGGGTGGTCGTTCGCGCTGCTCGGGCTGGTCGCGGCCGGCGGCGTGGCGGGCATCTGCACCTACGCCCTGCTCCAGGGCGACCGGGCGGTCCGCTACCGGGTGCTCGAACAGCAGGCCAGGGACGACCGGCAACGTCAGGAACGTGACAAAGAGCTGTTCCGCGCCCAGGAGGAGCACGCCCGGCGCTACCGCGACTGGCAGGAGTCGAAGGAGCGCCACGAACGCCAGCTCACCTGGTACGCCGTCGCCGTCCCCGACGAGATCGACCGCATCGACGTGGCCGGCGGCACGCTGCCCGGCTGGTCCGCGCTGATCACGCTGCTCGGCGCCACCCGGCTCTACAGCGGCGGCCACCTGACCGTGCTCGACCTGTCGGAGGGCGCGATCGCCAAAGACCTGATCGAGCTGGCCCGCAAGGGCGGCGACGACCCGCTGGTCTGGGTGCTGCCGGTCGACCTGCCGAAGCTCGACCTCGGGGCCACGCTCAAGCCGGAGGCGTTCGCCGACGTGCTGGCCCACGTGGTGAGCGTGAGCGAGGAGCACCGCACCACCCGCGACCTCAGCTTCGACAACGCCATCCTGGAACGGGTGCTCGAAGTGCTCGGCGAGAACGCCACCATCAGCCAGGTCACCGCCGCCCTGCGGGCCCTGGCGCAGGTCGGCGACCCGCGGGACGACCTGCGCTTCGGCCTGATCACCGCGACCCAGCTCGAACGCATCGGCACGCTGTTCGGCCGCGGCGTGAGCGACCGGGTGGTGATCGAGCGCGCCTGGGCCCTCGAGTCGCAGCTGCGCAAGCTGGAGACGCTCGGCACCCAGGCGGTGCGGCTGCCGCCCGCCCGGCTGCGCGTGGTGAGCATGGACCGGCAGGCCGGCGTGTTCGGCAACCGGGTGCTCGGCACGTACGTGGCCACCGCGCTCACCCACATCCTGCGCCAGTCGCCCGCCTCCGACCGGCCCTGGTACCACACGATCATCGTGGCGGGCGCCGACAAGCTCCGCGGCGACGTGCTCGACCGGCTCATGGACGCGTGCGAGACCTCCCGTACCGGGCTGGTGCTGACGTACCGGAGCCTGACCCCCACCGTGAAGGAGCGCCTGGGGCGCGGCCACGCGGCCGTGGCGTTCATGCGCCTCGGCAACGCCGAGGACGCCCGGGTCGCCAGCGAGCACGTCGGCACCGAGCACCGGCTGGAGCTGGCCCAGCTCACCGAGACGATCAGCGACGCCCTGCCGGGCCTCGACGGCGGCTACACCTCCACCATCTCCCAGGTGGACGACGCCCGGCACGACCGCGACGACGACGGCCGCGCCGACCTGGCCGAGGACATCACCGAGTCCACCGAGTGGGGCAGGACCGCCGACAAGATCTCCGAGACCGAGCGCGTGCTCCACCGTTCGCGTGAGTTCCTGGTCGAGCCGCACCAGCTCCAGCAACTCCCCACGACGTCCGTGATCGTCACCGACGCGACCGCCGAGGGCCGGCGGGTGCGGCTGGCCGACGCCAACCCGGCCATCCTCACCTTCCCCAAGACCACGCTGGGCGACCTGGAGGAGGTGCGCGAGGCCGTGCTGGCTCTGGAGGCGAAGGACGAGGGCGAGGAGCCGCCACCCAACCTCGGTCCACCACCGCCACGCCTTGACTGGCGCAAGGGCAGGCAATGACCTGGTCAAGGGCGTGGTGAGGAGCTGACGATCAGCGGGAGTTTACTGAGAACCGACTGTGGGGGAATTGAAGATGCAGCCGAGTGTCTCGCTGAGCGGGCCCTGGTATCGGATCCAGTCGATCGCCGCACCCTCGCGAAGCTCGTCGGCGGAGTGGGATTTCGTCACCGTGCTGCCCGCCGTGCTGTCGGCGGCGCAGCGTGACCGGCCGTTCGTCATCGGGTGGCTGTCGCGGGGTTCCGGCGCGCCGCTCGAACTGATCACCAATGCCGGCCCGCTCTCGCCGCCGCGCCAGCCGCGCAGGGCGACCGACGTGCCCGGCCTGCCGACCGGGCCCCAGCCGCTGCTGTTCCCGGGCGGCGCGCGGGGGATCGAGCTGGACGAGGAGTACCTGGCCGACCTGGCCGACCTGGTCTGGACGCCTTGCCCCGGCCGCCAGGCGCCGCCGCTGGGCGGGCGGGGGCGCGAGTTCGCCGGGTCCGACCCCGACGAGCTGAAGCGGCCCACGTTGTTCGAGTCGACGCTGGTCACGCTCATGTCGCGGCCGTTCGCCTGGCTGGTCGTGGCCGAGCCGACCGACCTGCTCGACGCCGAGGTGGCGCACCTGCGCACCCAGCTCAACGTCCTGCGGCAGTACGGCGACGCCTCCGAGCGATCCCGGTTCGACGCCGAGCGGGCCGAGCGCCGCATGCAGGAGCTCGACGCCTTCCGCGAGGCCGGCCTGTGGAACGTGCGCGTGCTGGCCGGCGGGGCCGCCGCCGAGGAGCTGCGGCAGATCGCGCCCGTGCTCGTCGGGTCGGTCGAGATGAGCCACCACCCGTACCGGCTGCGCAGCGCGCACGGCGCCGTCTACGCGCTGTCGGAGGCCCTGGCCATCACCATGCAGGACCCGGCCGACGGTGCCGCCGCGCCCTTCGCGGCCACCGCCGGGGCGCTGGCCGCGCTGGCCGGGCTGCCCAGGCGCGAGGTGCCCGGCGTACGGGTGCTCGACTCCGGCTTCTTCGACGTGACGTCCGAGGCCGACGGCGGCGAGCTGGAGCTGGGCGAGATCCTCGACGGCCAGGACAGGGGCGTGGGCAGCTTCCGGGTGCCCCTCGCCACGCTCAACAGGCACGCGTTCGTCACCGGCGCGACCGGCTCGGGCAAGTCCCAGACCGTCCGGCACCTGCTGGAGCAGCTCAGCGAGGCGCGCATCCCCTGGCTGGCCATCGAACCGGCCAAGTCCGAGTACGCGGCCATGGCCGGCCGCATCGCCGACCCGGTGACGGTGATCAACCCGTCGGCCCCCGAGGGCGTGCCGCTCAGCGTCAACCCGCTCGAACCCGAGCCCGGCTACCCCGTCCAGGCGCACATCGACATGATCAGGGCGCTGTTCATGGCCGCCTTCGACGCCGAGGAGCCGTTCCCGCAGATCATGTCGCTGTCCCTGCAACGCGTCTACGAGGCCACCGGCTGGGACGTCGTGACCGGCGGCGCCGTGCCCGGCTCGAACGTCCCGCCCAGCGTGCCGACGCTCGAACAGCTCCAGCAGCACGCCATGGACGTCATCAAGGAGATCGGCTACGGCCGCGAGGTCCAGGCCGACGTCGAGGGCTTCATCTCGCTCAGGCTGCGGTCGCTGCGGGTCGGCTCGGCCGGGCGCTTCTTCGAGGGCGGTCACCCGGCCGACATCGGCGGCCTGCTGGAGCGCAACGTCGTCCTCGCCATCGAGGACGTCGCCAACGACGAGGACAAGGCGTTCCTCATGGGCACGCTGATCATCCGGATCGTCGAGCACCTGCGCATGCGGGCCAGGAAGGAGAAGTCGGCCGGGCTGCGGCACGTCATCGTGATCGAGGAGGCCCACCGGCTGCTGCGCGACCGCGGCCACGGCCGGGCCTCCACGCACGCCGTGGAGCTGCTGGCCGGCCTGCTCGCCGAGATCAGGGCGTACGGCGAGGGCATCGTGGTGGCCGAGCAGATCCCGACCAAGCTCGTCTCCGACGTCGTGAAGAACACCGCGCTGAAGGTCGTCCACCGGCTGCCCGCCGAGGACGACAGGAAGCTCGTCGGCGCGGCCATGAACCTCAGCGACGAGCAGTCCAGGCACGTCGTCTCGCTCCAGCCGGGCTCGGCCGCGGTCTTCGCCGACGGCATGGACCGGCCGCTGCGGGTGCGCGTCCCGCTGGGCGAGTCGCGGGAGAAGCCGCTGCCGGGCCCCCAGCCGCCCATCCGCGGGCGCAGGTCGGCCGCGTGCGGGGCGCAGTGCCGTACCGGCCAGGCGTGCACCCTGGTGGAGCTCAGAGAGGCCGACGTGCTCGCCGACGGGCCCGACTGGGCGTGGCTGCGCATCTGGTGCGACACGGTCGTGCTCGCCTTCGTCAGCAACCGGCCGCTGCCCGGCGTGCCGCGCACCCTGTCGGCCGCCTGGGCCGAGCTGCCCGCCCGCCGCCGCGAGTGCCTGCTCGCCACGCTGGTCGAACGCGCCGTCCAGCGGCGGGCCTGGTCGTTGCGGAGCTGGTTCGACCCGGCGCTGCTCACCGACAAGGCCGCCGAGGTCGCCGCGCGGCTGCTGTCGGGGGCCGAGCCGGGCGGCGACCGGCCGGGCGCGTCGTGGGTGATCCCGCAGGTGCGCTGGCTGCACGAGGTCGACCGGCTCTTCCCGTACGGCCAGCCCGCCCCCAACCTGCGCAGCCCGGCCCCGCCCATGGAGTACGCCCTGTTCCGCCAGTCCAACGGCAACGGCGCGGCCGACCTGGTGCACGCCGAGCTGCTCGGCCACCGCGCCAAGGCCCTGCGCCACCACCCGCTGTCCATGGAGGTGGACCACAACCGGGCCCTGGCCTGGCGGGTCATCCTGGGCGACGACGAGAACGAGGGCGTGCAGCGCGACATCACGAACGTGGCGATCGGCATCGAGGCGTCGGCCAGGCTCAGGCACGTCGGCCAGACGATGGGCGCGGGCTGGCTGGAGGGGGTGTTGTCGTGGCCGCAGCGGTTCGTCCTGCCGTTCGACCACGGAGGCGCCCCGGAGATCGCCTTCGTCGACGCCCCCTCGGCCTGACGTCCCTTTCGCCCTGGCCTCGCCTGGGGCGGGTCAGCGGTCGCGGCGGCGTTCGAGGCGTTTGCGGCGGGCCACCTCGCGCTTGTGCTCGGCCAGCTCGCGCCGCCGTTCCCGCCGCCCCTGGGCGGCCTCCCGCTTGCGGCTCTCCAGCTCCAGCCGCATCGCCTCCTGCGCGGCCGTGCTCCGTACGGACACCTGGGCGGCGGCCCGCGCCGCCAGCTTGGCCGCCCGCTTGGGGTTGACCCGCCGCGCGCGCTCCCCGCCGGCCACGGCGGGCGCGGCATGGGCCTGCTCCAGCAGCGAAACGCCATGGCGCATCAGGTACGCGTGCAGCTCGGGATCGGTGGGCTCGGACCCGAGGGTGAACCGGGTCGCCCGCAGCCGCCCGCCCTCGGCGACCTCCAGCACCCCGACCCAGAACGGGCCGTCCAAATAGACCGACAACGTGACCATCTTCTCCGCCCTTCACCAGACATGCCGGGAAAGCGACCTGGACAGGCCGCCTCCGGCACACCGGACATCCCTGGAAGGGCGGATACGTGATGCTTCGCCCGGGCTACCAACCGGGCCGCGTTTTCGTGTGCAACTCCAGAGTAGGACTCAACGGCGACTAGGATCCATGTGCATGACCCAGCTTCCTCTGCGGGCTCAGCTCGCCAGCGCCCTGGGACGCAGCGCCGCCACGCTCTCGCGGATGACCGGGCGCGGTGACGGCTCGGTGATCGGCGGCAGGGTCGGCCTGCTGCTTGAGCCCGACCTCCTGCGCAAGCTGGCCCGCGACCGCAAGCTGGCCCTGGTCAGCGCCACCAACGGCAAGACCACCACGACCAGGTTGATCACCTCCGCGCTGCTCGACATGGGCGAGGTCGCCACCAACGCCTTCGGCGCCAACATGCCGGCCGGGCACGTCTCGGCGCTCTCCCAGCACAAGGGCGCCCCCTACGGCGTGCTGGAGGTCGACGAGAAGTACCTGCCGGAGGTGCTCGACACCACCGGCGCCGGCGTCGTCTGCCTGATGAACCTCAGCCGCGACCAGATGGACCGCGCGGCCGAGATCTGGCTGCTCGCGCAGAAGTGGCGCAGGGCGCTGTCGGGCAGGCCCACCCACGTCATCGCCAACTGCGACGACCCCCTCGTCACCTGGGGGGCCTCCACGGCCGCCAAGGTCACCTGGGTCGCCGGCGGCCAGCGCTGGAAGGAGGACTCCTGGTGCTGCCCCGAGTGCGGCGGCCCCCTCGACCGCAAAGACGCCGACTGGTCCTGCCGTGAGTGCACCTTCCACCGTCCAGAGCCGCAGTGGGTGCTCGACGACGACGTCGCCATCGACCCGCGCGGGCAGCGCTGGATGCTCGACATCCAGCTCCCCGGCCTGGCCAACCGCTCCAACGCGGTGATGGCGCTGGCCGTGGCCGAGGCGTTCGGGATGCCCGTCGACCGGGCGCTGCCCCGGCTGCGCGAGGTCACCTCGGTGGCCGGCCGCTACACCACGGTCGAGCGCGACGGCCGCCACGCGCGGCTGCTGCTGAGCAAGAACCCGGCGGGCTGGCTGGAGGCCTTCGACGTCGCCGACCCGCAACTGCCGATCATCCTCTCGGTCAACGCGCAGGGCCCCGACGGCCGCGACACCTCGTGGTTGTGGGACGTCGACTACCGCATCCTGCGCGGCCGTCCGGTCTTCGTCACCGGTGAGCGGCGGCTCGACCTGGCGCTCCGGCTCGACGTGGCCGACGTGCCGTTCACGTTGTGCAGCTCGTTCTCCGAGGCGCTGGCCATGCAGCCGCCCGGCCGGGTCGACGTGATCGCCAACTACACCGCCTTCCAGCAGATCCGATCGGAGTTCGGACGTGCCGTCTGACAGCGCCCTCAGCATCGTCTGGATCTACCCCGACCTGCTGAGCACCTACGGCGACCAGGGCAACGTGCTCGTCCTGGAGCAGCGTGCGCAGCGCCGGGGCATCGAGGTCGAGACCGTCTACGTCCGCTCGGCCGACCCCGTGCCGGAGACCGGCGACATCTACCTGATCGGCGGCGGCGAAGACCGTCCCCAGATCCTGGCCGCCCAGCGCCTGCGCCGCGACGGCGGGCTCCAGCGGGCCATCGCGCGGGGCGCGGCGATGCTGGCCGTGTGCGCCGGCTACCAGATCATGGGCAGCACGTTCGGCGGCGAGGAGGGCCAGCCGGTCGACGGCATCGGCCTGCTCGACATCGCCAGCTCGCGCGGCCCCGCGCGGGCCGTGGGCGAGCTGGTCGCCGAGGTCGACGCCGCGCTCAACCTGCCCACGCTGACCGGCTTCGAGAACCACATGGGCGTCACGCACCTCGGCCCGGGCGTCCGGCCGCTGTCCAAGACGGTCGCCGGGGTGGGCAACGGCGACGGCTTCGAGGGCTGCTACGCGGGCCACGTGGTGGGCACGTACCTGCACGGCCCGGCACTGGCGCGCAACCCGGCCCTGGCCGACCTGCTGCTGTCGTGGCGCGTGGGCGAGCTGACGCCCCTCGACGACTCCCGCTACGAGGCCCTGCGCCAGGAGCGGCTGAGCACCGTCCTGTCCGGCTGACGGGCCTAGTAGACCAGGGCCTGGGCGCCTTCGCTGACCGCCTCCTCCACGAAGGCGGGGGCGCCGGCGATGCGCACGCCCTCGATCACGTCGTCGACCGTGATGTCGCGGCGGGCGGCGCACTGCGTGCACAGGGTCACCCGGCCGGCCGCCAGGACGGCTTCGAGCAGGTCCGCCAGCGGCGCCGCGTGGGGCAGGGAGAACTCCTTGGCCCGCCCCGGCAGGGCGAACCAGGACGACTCGCCGGTCAGCCAGAGGGAGACCGGCACACCGCTCGCGAGCGCGGCCGCCGCCACCGTGAATGCCTGGTTGCACCGCTCAGGGGCGTCCGCCCCCGCGGTCACCTTGATCACCAATGATCGTGCCATGGCGTCACCCTAACCCTGACCGACGCGGCCCCACACGTACGGATCGGCCTGGGCGCTGCCGAACGGCGACCAGGCCAGGCGCGTCTGCCCGGTCCTGTCCTCGGTGTCGGAGTCGTAGACGAGCACGTTCGCTCTCAGCGCGGTGGGAAGGGCGGGCAGCAGCGCGAACGGGATGCGCACCTCGACGCCGTACCCGCCGTCGTGGGCCGCGGACGCCACGCCCACCCGCGGGGCGGGGCCCTGGCGGGCGTCGGCGTCGCGGGCCGCGCACGGGCCGCCCTCGGCGGTGTAGGGCAGGACGCCGAGCTTGAACGTGGTCGAGGTGTCGTCGGAGTCGCCGCGCGGGTCGAGGGCGATCTCGACCGCGTCGGTGCGCCAGTGGCGCTCGCACTCGTCGAGGGCGGCGCCGCGCGCCTCGTCGGTGACCTCGACCTGGACGTAGAGGTCGGCGCCGTGGCGGGTCAGCCGGGCGGTCGCGGCGCAGTCGGCCGCCGCGCAACGCTCGCCCTCCCAGTGGGCGAGGGGCAGCGCGGGGCCCGCGTACTCGCCGGGGGAGGCGAGGCCGTCGAGCACGGGGGCGCGCCCGGCGACCGGGAGCGTGGTGGCAGGCGGCTCGGGGTAGTCGGGCTGCGCCCGGTTGGCCAGCCACGGCAGGCCGGTCGCGCGCGCCCAGTCGCGGAACTCGGCGTACAGAGGGCGCAGGCCCGCCTGCTCGACGACGGGGGCGGGCACCGGCCGCCCGCCGTCGAAGACGACCGAGAACCAGTCGCACCCGAACGGCCCGGCCACCTTCGCCGGCCGCGCGGCGAACCCCTGCGTGCGGTACGCGCGCTCGGCGTCGCGCTCCCGCTGGGCCCACGTGGCGCGGTGGCGCGGCGACCAGGCGCCCGCCCAGACGCCGAGCTGCGGCAGCCCGGTGGCCGGGTCGCGCAGGCCGGCCGTCGCGCAGCCGGGGCCCACGGGGCCGCGCAGCCCCCAGTTCTGGGTCAGCAGCCGGGTGGCCCGCCAGGGCGCGCCCGTCCCGGGGAACGCGGCGGGGTCGGCGGCCAGCCGGAACGCCTCGACGGCCAGCCGGGCGGCGAGCTGGTGCCCGCCGTGCTGGTTGAAGGGCCGCGGGTCCATCGTCACCACGGTCGAGGGCCTGGTGGCCCTGATCGTCTCGACCAGCCGCCCGAGGGTGCCCGGCCCCCACGCGCGGGCGGTCAGGGGCGCCGACAGCGTGTACCAGAAGTCCGGTCTGTCGAGGTAGAAGACGTCGCGGATGCCCGCGTGCGCGACCGCCTCGCGCTCCTCGGCCTCCCTGATCCGGCCGAGCGCCGCGCCCTTCTCCGGCCCGGCGGCGTTGCCGCCGCCCTCGCCGCGGGTGACCGTCACGATGCCGGTGGTCAGCCCCCAGCGCTCGCGCCACTGCCCGAACGTGGACAACGACTGGTACTCGTCGTCCGGATGGGCGCCCACGAACAGCACGTCGACGTGCGGCGGCACGGCCCAGGCATCCAGCATCGCGGCTCCCCCCGGCGAAACCTCTCCCCGATCCAGAAGGTTAGCGACCGGGACTAGGCTTGGTGAGCATGGAAGAACCTGAGGTGCACCCCGCTCTGGAGCAGATCGCGTTCCTGCTCGGCCGCTGGGAGGGGGCCGGCGTGGGCGGCTATCCGACGATCGAGAGCTTCAACTTCGGCCAGGAGATCGAGTTCGGCCACAACGGCAAGCCGTTCCTGACCTACGTCAGCCGCACGTGGCTGCTCGACAACGACGGCAACCGGGTCAGGCCGCTGGCCACCGAGTCCGGCTACTGGCGTCCGCAGCCCGACCGGCAGATCGAGGTGGTGCTCGCGCACCCGACCGGCATCGTCGAGATCTACATCGGCGAGGTCGTCTTCCACAAGATCGAGCTGCGCACCGACGTCGTGGCCCGCACCTCCACGGCCAAGGAGTACACCGCAGGCCACCGCCTCTACGGCCTGGTCAACGGCAACCTGATGTGGGCCTACGAGATGGCCGCCGTGGGCCACCCGCTCACCGACCACATGTCGGCCGAGCTGAAGAAGGTGTCCTGAGCATGACCTCGCCCTTCACCCCCGACGCCGTCGAGGCGATCAAGCGCCACATGAACGACGACCACACCGGCGACGCCCTGGTCATCGTGCGCGGGCTCGGCGGCCGGCCGCAGGCCACCTCGGCGGTGACCAGCGACGTCGACGCCGAGGCCATGGAGTTCACGGTCGACGGCGGCGAGCGGGTGCGCGTGCCGTGGGGCGAGACGCTGACCGAGCGCGCCCAGGTGCGCAAGGCGGTCGTGCGCCTCTACCGGGCGGCCTGCGCCGAGCTGGGCATCGAACCCCACGGGGAACACTGAGGGAAGAAACAAGAAGGGCCCCGGGCAACACTCCGCCTGCCGAGCAGACGGGCCGGATGGACCAATGGACGGGATACGACATCCCGCCCTCCGGCTGCCAGGGGCCCCGGTGGTTGCCTCGGATTCGCTTGCGACACGAGACAACAGTCCGCAGCGCTAGCGGACAACCACCTCGCTAGCCCGACTATGACTATCCATTATTCGGACCACCTCCTTTCCGCGTACTCACGAAGCTATGCGGTCGCGAGCGCCGGGGGCAAGTAATTATCAGACGGCCGCGAACAGGCGATCGTGCGCTTTACACTCGGGGGCATGACCGAGACGCAGTGGCACGAGGAACTCCGCGCCAAGGGCTACCGGGTCACCCCGCAGCGGCAGCTCGTGCTCGAAGCGGTCAAGGATCTGGAGCACGCGACGCCCGAGGAGATCTGCACCAAAGTGCGCGAGACGGCGCGCGGGGTCAACATCTCCACCGTCTACCGCACCCTCGAACTGCTCGAAGAGCTCGGCATGGTCACCCACACCCACCTCGGTCACGGCGCGCCGACCTACCACCTGGCGGCCGAGGCCGACCACGTCCACCTGGTGTGCCGGGGCTGCGACGAGGTCTTCGAGGTGCGTCCCGAGCTGGCCGAGGGGTTGGTGAAGGGGCTCGACGAGGAGCTGGGGTTCGCCGCCGACGTCCATCACCTCACGGTGTTCGGCCGCTGCCGCAACTGCCGCTGACCTCCGGCACCGGCGTCGGGCGCCGTCGCGCGGGCGGATAGCCTTGGATGCATGCGTAGCCCTCTGCTCGATCTCCCCGGCGCCGTCGCGGCCGACGGGCCGGACGCCGACGTAGCCGCGCACTATGGCGACCTGTTCGCCGAGCAGCGCGCACTGGCCAAGGGTGAGGCGGTCGTCGACCGCAGCAACCGCGAGGTGGTCCGCATCTCCGGCGCCGACCGGCTGAAATGGCTCAACGACCTGACCTCGCAGAAGCTCGACACGCTGACGCCCGGCCAGTGGACCCAGACGCTCGACCTCGACCTCCAGGGCCGCGTCCTGCATCACCTCACGCTGGTCGACGACGGCGAGAGCGTGCTGGCGCACGTCGAGCCCGGCACGGCGCAGAGCCTGATCGACTATCTCGACCGCATGCGGTTCATGCTGCGCGTGGAGGTGTCGCGGGCCGACGACCTGGCGGTGCTCTCCACGGCGACCGAAGACTTCCTGGTGCCGCGGGCGGAGCTGGCCGATCACCTGGGCCGGCCCCTGGCGGGGTTGTGGGCGTACGAGGCGCTGCGCATCGAGGCCCACCGGCCGCGGCTCGGCTTCGAGACCGACCACAAGACCATCCCCCACGAGGTGGGCTGGGTCGGCTCGGCGGTCCACCTGAGCAAGGGCTGCTACCGCGGCCAGGAGACGGTCGCCCGCGTCCACAACCTGGGCCACCCGCCCCGCCGCCTGGTGTTCCTGCACCTCGACGGCAGCGTCGACACCCTGCCCGCGCACGGCGACCCGGTGATCTTCGAGAGCCAGGAGATCGGCGTCGTCGGCTCGGCCGCCCGCCACCACGAGCTGGGCCCGATCGCGCTGGCCGTGGTCAAGCGCACGGTTCCGGTCGACGCGCCGCTGCTGGCCGGTGGCGTGGCCGCCGCCCAGGAGGTCGTCGTGCCGCCCGACGCCGGTCGCAACGTCACCATCGACCCCTCGCTGCGCCGCCGGATCCGCTGACCCCGCTAGGCGTCGATGTCGAGGACGAGCGTGATCGGCCCGTCGTTGACCAGCGAGACCTTCATGTCGGCGCCGAAGCGGCCGGTCTCCACATGGGCGCCGAGCGCCCTCAGCTCCTCGACCACGGCCTCCACCAGCGGCTCGGCGACCGGCCCAGGGGCCGCGGCCTGCCAGGTGGGGCGCCGGCCCTTGCGCGCGTCGCCGTAGAGGGTGAACTGGCTGATCACCAGGAGTGGGGCCGAGACGTCGGAGCAGGACTTCTCGCCGTGCAGCACGCGCAGGCCCCACAGCTTGGCGGCGAGCTTGGCGGCCTCGGCGCGGGTGTCGGTGTGCGTCACGCCGACCAGGACGAGCAGCCCCGGCTCGTCGACCGCGCCGACCGTCTGCCCCTCGACCTCGACGGAGGCCGAGCTCACTCGTTGTACGACTGCTCGCATGGCATCCCATTCTGGCGCAGAAAGAACTGTTCGTAGACTCGTGCCGAAAGGGGGCGCGTAATGTCGCTTGTTGTCGAGGTTGTCCGGTCGGGGTTCGTGGAGTCCACCCATCAGGCCCGCATGCTGACCGTGGACGCGCAGGGCGTCCCGGTGGAGACGCGGGGAGCGGTGCACGTGCCGGCCTCGCCGCGATCGTCGATGAAGCCGCTGCAGGCGCTCGGCATGATGCGCAACGGCCTCCAGCTGGAGGGTGAGCTGCTGGCCCTGGCCTGCGCCTCGCACTCCGGTGAGGCGTTCCACGTGGACGGCGTACGGAAGATCCTGGCCGGAGCGGGCCTGGACGAGTCCGCCCTGCTGTGTCCGGAGGACCACCCGTTCGAGCGCACCTCGACCGAGTTCGGCCGGGTCTACATGAACTGCTCCGGCAAGCACGCCGCCATGCTGGCCACCTGCGTGCTCAACGACTGGCCGCTCACGACGTACCTGGAGCCCGCGCACCCGCTCCAGCGCGCGATCCGCGCGACGGTCGAGGACCTGACCGGCGAGCGGGTGGCCGCCTCCGGAGTGGACGGCTGCGGCGCGCCGCTGTTCTTCGTCTCGATGCTCGGGGTGACCAAGGCGTTCAGGGCGTTCCCGCTGGCCGCGGAGGGCTCGTTCGAGCGGCGCATCTTCGACGCCATGCGCACTCACCCCGAGTGGACCTCCGGCACCGACCGGCCCGAGGCCAAGCTCATGCGGGCGATCCCCGGGCTGATGCTGAAGGCGGGCGCGGAGGCGTTCGACGCGTTCGCGTTCGAGGACGGCCGAGCCGGCACGATCAAGATCGAGGACGGCTCCTCGCGGGCCCGCGTGCCCGTCACCGTGGCGGCCCTGCGCTCGCTCGGCCTGGACGCGCCCGAGCTGGCCGAGCTGGCCAGGCCGGCGCTGCTGGGCGGCGGCCGGCCGGTCGGCGAGCTGCGGATCCGCTAGAGGGTGCGGAACTGGCGGCTGGCGGAGATGGCCCCCGAGGTCGTCGTGGTGAACGTGCGCATCGACCCGGCGAACTTGGACAGGTCCCACTCCGCCGGCCCGTGGTACCAGTAGAGGTTGTCGGCCTGGTGGCCGTTGCCGGTCACCGAGGCCACCACCCGCGACCAGTGCTCGACCCCGTCGAAGATCACCGCGTACGGCAGGTAGCGCGAGAACAGCTCCACCCGGTGCTGCTCGGGCACCTCGCCGAGGTCGCCGGAGAACAGGTACTCGCGGAAGCCCATGGTGTGCGCGAGCGCGGCCGAGCCCTTGGCGGTCTTGGCCGGCATGTACTGGCCCCCGACGGCCAGCGCGCCGCCCGCGATGACCAGGGCCAGCCCCAGCAGCCCGTACGTGGTGAACCAGGCCAGCCCGACCGTGGCCAGCAGGCCGAGGCCGATCAGCACGACGCCGATCGTCGTCCACCGGGTGCGCTCGGTGTCGGGACGGCGGGCGAACCAGCCCTGCGCGACCACGTCGGTGTAGAGCGCGTCGCGCACCTTGCCCAGATGGCTGGCGAACGAGCCCGACAGCTGTGACAGCAGTACCGCGTCGCGGCCGTCGAAGACCGCGTCGTAGAGGGCGCGCTCGTACGGCAGCAGCGAGTTGACCGGCGCGTTCTGCAGCCTGACCAGCAGCCAGTCGGGGGCGTCGTAGGTCTGGCGGGGCTGCTCGTCGATCCGCAGGTAGCCGCGGACGGCCAGGTCGACGATGGTGGCGGTCACGTCGATCACGTCGGCCTGCTCGTCCACCAGCGTGCCGATCTGGCCGGGGCGCACGCCGTCCGGCGGGGTGAAGTGCCCGTTCTGGACGGGATCGACCCCGCCCTTCTCGTGGCCCGCGATCCGGGCGTCCCGGCCGCGCGTCCAGTAGAGCAGGCCGACGCCGCCGAGCAGCAGCACGAGCAGGCCGGCCAGCGCGCCGCCGGTGACCAGGTCGAGGGTGAACGCCGAGGCCAGCGAGAAGCGCCGCTCCAGGATGGGCGCCCCGGAGCTGGAACCCTTGGGGTAGCCGACGACCACCGTCAGGGCCTGGCCCGCCGCGAGGTTGTCCTGCTCGAAGTCGGCCCGGGTGCCGGTGTGGTCCATCGAGGCCGAGGTGCAGCCGATCGCCGAGGTCAGGTCGCCGGCGAAGCACGACAGGTTCTGCACCTGGCCCGGCCCGCTGACCTGGACGGTCGCCTTGGTCACGGGGACGTTCCAGCCGCTGACGGCGAACCAGCGCAGCTCCTCGACCCCGCCGGAGGTGGTCACGGCGCCCTTGACGTCGTACTCGACGGTCTGGCCGGTCACGGTCAGGACGTCGCCGTCGAGCTTGCCGCCCTTGACGTTGGTGACCCGGTAGAGGCGGTCGTTGTCGTCGTCGTAGCGGGTCTTGGTGAGCAGGGTGCGCTTGAGGCCGCCGGACGCCCCGGTGATCTTCTCGACCACGTGGAGTGTGCCGTCCTTGGCGAGCGTCATCGTCACCTGGTCCGTGATCCCGGCCTCCGCCAGGGCGGGGGTGGCCGGCAACGTCAGAGCGGTGGCTCCCAGGGCGGCCAATGTGAGTCTGAAACCCGTCATGGCGGGACATCGTAGCGGTTGCGGGTGTCAATCCAGGGTGATGCCGTCGGCCGCCCGGCGTACGCTCTCGGGCGAGGCGGCCATGCCCGGATTCTCCAGGGCCAGAGCCTGGTTCAGGGCGACGTAGGGCCGCATGCGCCGCTCGTACCGGTCGAACGCCCCCTCCGGGAGCCGGCCCAGCTCCTCGGCCAGCACGTACGCCCCCACCAGGGCCAGGCTGGTGCCCTGCCCCGACAGCGGCGAGGGGCAGTGGGCGGCATCGCCGATCAACGCGACCCGGCCCTGCGACCAGCGGTCCATCTCGACCTGGGCCATGGCGTCGAAGTAGAAGTCGCCGGCCCGCCACATGGCCTCCAGCAGCTTGGGCGCCTCCCAGCGCAACCCCGAGCAGTGCTCCTGGACCAGGCGCTTCTGCTGCTCGACGTCGCGGTGGTCGTAGTCGATCGGGCCCGCGGCGAAGCCCATGTTCACCTTCATCACCGCCGGCTCGCGGTCGCTGAAAAGGCCGAACCCGGCCTCTCCCTCGCGGTGCCAGAGCTGCCAGTGGTCCAGGCCGAGGAAGTTGTCGGCGGTGTAGATGGAGACGTACATGCCGAGGTGCCGCAGGAAGCGCTCCTCCGGGCCGAACGCCAGCCTCCTGACGTTGGAGTGCAGGCCGTCGGCGCCGATCACGTAGTCGTAGCGTTCGCGCACGCCGCTGTCGAAGGTCACGTCGACGCCGTCGCCGTCCTGGGTGAGGGTGGCGATGGAGTCGCCGTAGCGGCAGGGGGCGTCGGTGACGGCGCCGACGATCGCGGTGAGGTCGTCGCGGGCGATCTCGACGTCCGGGCTGTCGAGCCGGCCGCCGCTGATCGTCTCCTCGGTGCTGCGCATGATCTCGTTGCCGTCGCCGTCGACCATGGACATGCCGCGCATGGTCGTCCGTGCGGCCCTGACCTGCTCCAGGATGCCCATACGATCGGCCACGACCAGCGCGGCGCCGCGGAGGTCGACGGCCTGGCCGCCCTTGCGCGGGCGCGGCGCGCGCTCGACGAGCGCCACCTCGAAGCCGCGCCGCCGCAGCCAGTGAGCCAGGACGGGACCACCGACGCTCGCTCCCGAGACCAGAACCTTCATGATGCGCTCCCTGCTGTTGACGTTGTACGCGGAACTGAATGTACGTCGTACATACAGCAGTTCACAAGGGTTCACTGGTACGATCTGTACTAGTACAGAGAAAGGGTTGTGATGACCGCTCCGCCCTACGCGCGCATCGTCGAGGACATCAGGCGGCGCATCGCCGACGGCCGGCTCCGCCCCGGCGACCGGGTGCCCTCCACCAGGCAGCTCGCCCGCGACTGGGAGGTCGCGCTCGCCACGGCCGCCAAGGCGCTCATGGTGCTGGCCCAGGAGGGGGCGGTGGTCGCCGAGCCGCGCGTCGGCACGATCGTGGCCGAGACCCGCGGCGGCAGGGCGCGGCGGGCCCCCGTCCCGTCCGGCGACGACCTGACCCGCGACCGCATCGTGGCCGCGGCCGTCGAGATCGCCGACGCCGACGGGCTCGCCGAGCTGACCATGCGCGGCGTCGCGGGCCGGCTCGGCGTGGCCACCATGTCCCTCTACCGGCACGTCGGCGGCAAGGACGACCTGGTCATGCTCATGATCGACCACGTGATCAGGGAGTTCCCGCTGCCCGACCCGCCGCCCGACGGATGGCGGGCCAGGCTGGAGACCGCCGCGCGGGTGCAGTGGGCGGGCTACCGCACCCACCCATGGATGGCCAGGGTCACGTCACTGACCAGGCCGTTGCCCTCTGCCAGCCTGATCGCCCACACCGAGTGGGTCATGCGCACGCTGGAGGGCTCGCCTCTCGATCCGGTCAGCAAGATGCACGTGCACACCCTGCTGTTCAGCTTCGTCCAGGGCCTGGCCGCCAACATCGAGATGGAGCAGCAGGCCCAGGCCGCGACCGGGCTGACCGCCGACGAGTGGATGACCAGCCGGGAGGGGGAGCTCCAGGCGCT
Source organism: Nonomuraea sp. NPDC005692 (assembly GCF_040631115.1). Taxonomy (NCBI): domain Bacteria; kingdom Bacillati; phylum Actinomycetota; class Actinomycetes; order Streptosporangiales; family Streptosporangiaceae; genus Nonomuraea; species Nonomuraea sp. NPDC005692. The sequence goes on from NZ_JBEXYU010000002.1 coordinate 566,983, forward strand.
GGCGGAGTCGGGGCGGCTGACCGCCTTCACCGGCGTCATCGAGGAACTGGGCGGCGAGTTCGACCTCGACCTCGACCGGCTCTTCGCCTTCGGCCTCGACGCGCTGCTCGACGGGCTCGCCGGGCTGGTCGAGGGGCGCTAGTCGGAGATAGCGATGCGCAGCCGGCGGAAGCCGCGGCCCTTGCTCTCGATCTTGGCCACCTTGATGCGGCCGATCTGCCTGGTCGAGGCCACGTGGGTGCCGCCGTCGGCCTGCGTGTCGAGGCCCACGATGTCGACGATGCGCACGTCCTGGACGGCCTCGGGCACCAGGTTGCCGGCCGTGCGGATGATGTCGGGGATCTCGAACGCCTCCCGCCGCGGCAACACGCGCACGTCGATGCGGCGGTCGGCGGCGATCTCGGCGTTGCACGCGTCCTCGACGGCCTCCTTGAAGCCGGGCGGCACCTCGGGCAGGTCGAAGTCCATGCGGGCGCTCAGCTCGTCCATGTTGCCGCCGGTGACCAGGCAGCCGTAGTCCCTGAACACCACGCCGCACAACACGTGGAGCCCCGAGTGCGTACGCATGAGCGCCGAACGCCGGGCGTCGGCCACGGCCGCCTCCACCACCGTGCCGACGGGCGGGATCGGGTCGCCCTCGGCGGGGATCAGGTAGAGATCGTCGCCTTTGCGCACCCCGACGATGCGCGTCTCCACGCCCTGCCAGATCAGAACTCCGTGATCGGCAGGCTGGCCGCCCCCGCCTGGATAGAATGCCGACCTGCTCAGCACGATCCCCTCAGGCGCCGCGTCCAGCACGACGGCTTCGAAGTCGCGCAGGCTCTGGTCGGACAGTTCGAGCCGCTGCGTGCGTCCGTGGAGGTCGGCGGTCATATCGGCAGCCTAGTGCCCCGGGGTGATTATGCGTGGCCTGATGCTTCGAGGAAGAATCGCCCCGGTCGTCGCAATAATGGGGATTTTTGCTGGGATTTCGGCATGTACTAGTGCGGTGGCCCGGACGCCGCCGCAGCGGGCGCCTCAGGCCGTCCCGCCGGCCCGTCCGGCGGTCCCCGTGATGATGTTCGTGGGCGACAGCTTCACGGTCGGATCCGGCCCGGTGCCGCCCTGGCGGACCTACGCCTCGGAGTCGGCTCGGCTGCTCGGCTGGCAGCCGGTGATCGCCGGCGCCGGTGGCACCGGCTATCTCAACGAGGGCAAGGTGGGCCGCACGTTCCGGCGGTCGTTCGAGGAGGAGCTGGCCTGGCGGCCGGCCCCCGACGTGCTGGTCATCTCCGGCGGCCACAACGACCAGCGCTGGAGCACCGGGCAGGTGCGCGAGGCCGCCGCCGCCCTGCTCGCCGAGGTGCGCCGCCGCTGGCCGGTCACCAAGGTCGTGATGGTCGGCCCGATCTGGCTGGAGGACACCCCGGCCAAGGCCTATCGGGTGCGCGACGCCCTGGCGGAGGTGGCGGACGCCGCGGGCGTGCCGTTCCTCGACCCGATGCGCCGGAAATGGGTGACCGGCAGGCCGTCGGAGACGGTGCTGCCCGACGGCGTGCATCCCACGTTCGCCGGGCACGAGCGCATCGCCGCGTGGCTGGCGGCGCAGCTGGCCTGAGCCGGCCTGAGCTGGCCTACCAGGGGCCGTAGGGGCCGCTGTTGCCGCGGCCCATGCCCTTGACGGCGGGCTTGACGTCGACGATGTAGATCGTGGCGGCGATGACGGCCAGGATGGAGAACAGGCCGAGCCCGTTGAGGCCGATGAAGCGGAAGCCGCCGATCAGCATGAAGTCGTTGAAGTAGCCCAGCGCGCCGCCGCCGGAGAGCAGGGTGGCCAGCGCGAGGATGAGCACCCAGATCTTCTTCTGCAGCTTGCCCGCCGAGACGAACGCGTTGGTCGGCACGCGCGCCGCGTGCACCAGCGCGTAGATCGACATGCCGAAGATGACGGCGGCGAGCACCAGGAAAAGGAAGTTGAAAACGCCGTTGATCATATTCATGTTGCTGGCTCCACCCAACGCCGCGATGAAATCGGCCCCAGCCTAATAGGCGTCCCCGACAAGCGGGCACCGGAAGAGAAACGGGCCCGCCTCCGGAGAGGCGGGCCCGTTCGCTCACTCAGGCCTTGGCCCGAGGGGTACGCGTGGTCTTCTTGACGGGCTCGGCGACGGGCGGCTCGGCGGCCTCCGACACCTCCTCCAGCTCAAGGGCGGCCTCGCCGGTCGTCTTGCTGACGACCTTGCGGCCGCGGGTGGCGAAGTCCTCGTAGACCTCGGTGGCCTTGTTGCTCAGCTGGTCGGCGTACTCGCGGGCCTTGTCCGGGAACTCGCGGACGAAGCCCTCGGCCTTGTCGGCGTACGCGCGGGTCTTCTCCGGCAGGTCCCTGGCCAGCTCCGAGCGGCGGGACTGGAGCTGACGCAGCTGCTCGGGCAGCTCGCGCAGCTTCTCGACGGCGAAGTCGCCGGCGCCGGCGAAGGCGTAGAAGGGCTTGGAGTCGGTGAGCTTCTTGACCTCGGTGGCAAGCGTCATGGGTTAACCTTCCTTGGTTTCCTGGGTGACGGTCCCGTTGCCGGGGGAGGCCGCGTAGGGCTCAAGCGCGGCGAGATACTCCTCGGGCAGCGGCGGCTCGTCGTCCGCGGTGGAGTCGTGCTGAGGGCGGGCGTTCTGGGAGGTCTGCTCGCCCTCGGTGCGGTTCTCCTTGCGGAACGATTCGTAGATGTCGATCAGCACCTGGCGCTGCCGCTCGGTGAGCAGCGTGTCGGCGTTGACCGCGGTGATCACGTCGCTCGGCGGCTCCCGGTCCTCGATGAGGCCGGCCTGCACGTAGAGCGCCTGCGAGGAGATGCGCAGACCCTTGGCGATCTGGTTCAGGATCTCCGCGCTCGGCTTGCGCAGCCCGCGCTCGATCTGGCTCAGGTAGGGGTTGGAGACCCCTGCCGCCTGCGCGAGCTGGCGCAGCGAGATCTTCGCCTGTTGCCGTTGCTCGCGGATGTATTCGCCGATCGAGCCGACCTTGGGTAGTGCCATACCCATAGTCTGCCGTCCCGTGCTTGCAATTGCAAACGGAACGGCTAACACCTGCAAGCAGTCAGAGCTGGTAGACCCACAGGAAGGGAGTGGTGGTGAGCAAGCTCACAGAGAGGGCGAGGTAGCCGTACCGGACAAATGCTGACAATTCCGGCCCTGGCTTGATCAGGCGGTCCACCCTGGCCATCACGTTGTGCGCGTGCACGCCGAGCATGCCGTGCGGGGTCGGCATGGCGCCGGCCGTACCGAACCTGAGCAGCGCCGTCGCCAGCCTGCGCGGTGAGCAGTAGCGGCGGGCGCGGTCGTCGGCGGCCATCTCGATCAGCAGCTCCACCTGCGCCTGCGCGTCGGCCACCACCTTCGACCAGGGCAGCGCCCGGCGCAGCGCGGCGAACGGCAGCAGCACCAGATCGTGCCGCTCGCGCACATGGGCGGCCTCGTGCGCCAGCACGGCCGCCATCTCGTCGTGCGACAGCAGCTCGAGCGCGCCCGCGCTGACCACGACCTGCGAACGCAACCCCGGCACGCAGTACGCCGCCGCGCTGGGATGGTCGAGCACCCGAACCCCCGGCACGCCGGGATCGTCGCGGGAGATCAGCGCGAGCAGCACGCGATGCCGCCGCCGCGCGCGCAACGCCTGCACGCCGGCCGTCAGCAGCACCACGACCAGCACCGCCAGCGACGTGAGACCGGCGATCATGGCCAGGACGTGCAGCGGGTCCCACGCCTCGACCGGCGTCTCCCCGCGCGCGAAGGCGATCAGCCCCGGCAGCACGCCCACGTCGTAGGGCATGACCGCGTAGGCGAGCATGGCGCCGGTGGTGGCCAGACCCCAGGCCACGCCCAGGGACTGCCAGACGATGATGGCGAGCCTCGGGGCACGGGAGGTCCACCGGGCCGTCGTGAAACGCCAGGAGCCGAGCGCGCACGCCGTGGCGAGCGCCGCTAGCACCGCTGCCGTGATCACTCTTCCTCCAGCTCCGTGAGGGCTCTCCGCAGGATCTCCGCCTCCGGGCCCGACACGGCCTGGGCGAAGCGGGTCAGGGCGGCCGATCGGTCGCCCGTCAGGTCCAACGCCTCAAGCATAAGCTCGGCGATGTAGGCGTCACGGCTCGCGGCCGGTTCGTAACGCCACGCGCGGCCGTCCCTGGTGCGCTCCAGGAAGCCCTTGCGCGTGAGGCGGTCGAGTACGGTCATCACCGTCGTGGGGGCGAGGTCGCGATCGGCAATGAGCCTGCCGACCTCGCGGGCGGTCAGCGGGTTGTGCTCCGCCCAGAGGATGTCCATGATGCTGCGCTCAAGCTCGCCAAGACCCTTCACGCCCTTCAGGGTAGCTCTACAAGGCGTCGAGCTGGCATCCGGGAGCGGCAAGTGGCGGCGCGGGAGCCCGCCTGGCAGGCTCGGTGAGATGAATGTCACGTTGGTGCAGGGCGACATCACCGAGCAGCGGGCCGACGCGATCGTGAACGCGGCCAACTCCTCGCTGCTCGGCGGCGGGGGCGTCGACGGAGCCATCCACCGCCGCGGCGGGCCGGAGATCCTGGAGGAGTGCAGGCGGCTGCGCGCCGGGCATTACGGCAAGGGCCTGCCGACCGGCCGGGCCGTCGCCACCACCGCCGGGCTGCTGCCGGCCCGCTGGGTGATCCACACGGTCGGTCCGGTCTACTCCAGGTCGCAGGACCGCTCCGAGCTGCTTGCCGCCTGCCACCAGGAGTCGCTGCGGGTGGCCGACGAGCTGGGCGCGCGGACGGTGGCCTTCCCCGCGATCTCCACGGGCGTCTACGGCTGGCCGCTCGACGACGCCGCCCGCATCGCCGTCGCCGCCGTGCGCGCGGCCCGGACATCGGTGGACGAGGTCAGGTTCGTGCTGTTCGACACCGCCGCCTACGAGGTGTTCCTCGCGCAGATCTCCCGTTAGGACGCCTGTCAGCGCGGGTCCACCGCCGACCAGGGCAGGGTCAGCTCGCCGAGCCGCCATCTGGCCGGGCCGCCGAGCGGCGGGCGCGCCGCCACCGGCCACTGCCCGGCCAGCAGCCGCACGGACGCCAGCCAGCGCTGCCGCAGCCCGTGCACCCCGTAAGGGGCGCTGACCGCCCACGCGTGGTCGAAGTCGCGCAGGAACGCATGGATGCGCTCACCCGGCACGTTCCGGTGGATGAGGGTCTTCGGCAGCCGGTCGGCCAGGTCGGAAGGCCGCTCGAAGGCGTCGAAACGGGCGGAGAACGTCAGCGTGCGCGGGCCGTCGGGGGACAGGCCCACCCAGACCGCCCGCCGTCCGGTCTCGGAGCAGGTGCCCTCGACCAGCACGCCGCCGGGGGCCAGCTTGCCGCACAGCACGTCCCAGTAGTGCCACGCCTCCGCCTCGCCGTACTGGCGCAGCACGTTGAAGGCGCGGACCAGCGTCGGCGGGCGCGGGACGGGCAGCTCGAAGCCGCCGAGCGCGAAGCTCAGCCCCTCCCGCTCGTACGGCTTGGCCAGGGCCACCCTGGCCGGGTCGATCTCGACGCCGACCACCTCGACGTCGGGCGCGACCGCGCGCAGCCGGGTGAACAGCTCGAGCGTGGTGGTGTGCGAGGCGCCGTAGCCGAGGTCGACGACGAGCGGGCGGACGGCGGCGCGCAGGGCCGGGCCGTGCACGGCGGCCGTCCAGCGGTCGACCCGGCGCAGCCGGTTGTGCCACGTCGTGCCGCGCGTGATCGCGCCGACCGGTCTGGCCATCCGGCTCAGCCACCGCTGACGCGGTGCACCTTGTGCTGGGCGGCCTGGGCGCGCGGCCTGATCACCAGGCGGTCGATGTTGACGTGGGACGGGCGCGTCACGCACCAGGCGATGGCGTCGGCCACGTCGTCGGAGGACAGCGGGTCGGGGACGCCCTCGTACACGCGGGCGGCGGCCGTCTCGTCGCCGCGGAAACGGGTGACCGCGAAGCCCTCGCTCCTGACCATGCCCGGCGCGATCTCGACCACCCGGACCGGCTGCCCGACCAGCTCAAGGCGGAGGGTCTCGGCCATCGAGGACTGGGCGTGCTTGGCCGCGCAGTAGCCGCCGCCGCCCTCGTAGGAGACCAGGGCGGCGGTCGAGGTCAGCATCACCAGGACGCCGTCGCCCGACGCCACGAGTTTGGGGATCAGCGCCTGGGTCATGCGTAGGGAGCCGAGTACGTTCGTGTCGTACATCTGCTGCCAGTCGTCCAGAAGGCCGTCCGTGACCGATTCCACGCCGAGCGCGCCACCGGCGTTGTTGACCAGCACGTCGCAGCGGTCGAGCGAGCCCACCAGCGCGTCGACCGACTCCTGAGAGGTCACGTCGAGCGTCACCGGCCTGATCGAGGGCACCTCCGCGGCCAGCTTGTCCAGCCGGTCGCGGCGCCGTGCGCCCGCCACCACCGCGTAACCTTCAGCGGCGAGCCGCCGCGCGGTCGCCTCGCCGATCCCGCCGCTCGCACCGGTCACCACTGCCGTTCTCTGCATGCCCCTCATCCTGCCAGGGCGGACGCGGTGCGAACCGCGGCAGGGAATGTCGAAAAAATCTGGATAGTTGTATTCCGCTTGGAGGTGATGTCGAGTGAGGCGACGACGGGTCAGCCGGGTCGCGACCATCAGCATGCACACATCGCCATTGGACCAGCCCGGCACGGGCGACGCCGGTGGGATGAACGTGTACATCGTCGAGTCGGCCAGGAGACTGGCACAACTCGGCGTGGAGGTGGAGATCTTCACCAGGGCCACCGCCCGCGACCAGCCGCCCGTGGCCGAACTCGCCCCAGGCGTCCTGGTACGTCACCTGACGGCAGGGCCGTACGAGGAGATGGACCGCGCGGACCTGCCCGGGCAGCTCTGCGCCTTCCTGTCGGAGGTGCTGCGCACCGAGGCCATGTACGACCCCGGCCGCTACGACGTCATCCACTCCCACTACTGGCTGTCCGGGCAGGTCGGCTGGCTGGCCAAGGAGCGCTGGGGCGTGCCGCTCGTGCACACCATGCACACCATGGCCAAGGTCAAGAACCTGCTGCTCGCCCAGGACGACAAGCCGGAGCCGCAGGCCCGCGTGGTGGGCGAGGAACAGGTCGTGGAGATCGCCGACCGCCTCGTGGCCAACACCGCCGACGAGGCCCGCGAGCTCATCGACCTGTACGGCGCCGCCCGGCAGCGGGTGGCCGTCGTGAACCCCGGCGTCAACCTCACCGTCTTCCAGCCCGCCTCGCAGGGCGCCGCCCGGCAGCGGCTCGGCCTGCCGCAGGACGCCCGCGTGCTGCTGTTCGTGGGCCGCATCCAGCCGCTCAAGGCGCCGGACGTGCTGCTGCGCGCGGCCTCGCGCATGCTCATCGACGACCCCTCGCTGCGCGGCCGGCTGGTCGTCGCCTGCGTCGGCGGGCCGTCGGGCAACGGGCTCGCCCGGCCGTCCATCCTCACCGAACTGGCCGGTGAGCTGGGCATCTCCGACGTCGTCCGGCTCGTGCCGCCGGCTCCGCAGGAGGAACTGGCCGACTGGTACCGGGCGGCGGACGTGACCGTCGTGCCGTCGTACAGCGAGTCGTTCGGGCTCGTGGCCCTGGAGTCGCAGGCCTGCGGGACGCCGGTCGCCGCGGCCGCCGTGGGCGGCTTGCGCACCGCCGTCGCCGACGGGGTCTCCGGTGTGCTGGTGGACGGGCACGAGCCCGACGAATGGGCCCGCGTCCTGCACCGCCTGGTCACCCTGCCGGAGTGGCGTGAGCAGTTGTCGCGGGGAGCGCGTACGCACGCGGCCGCCTTCGGCTGGCAGGCGACGGCGGGCCGGCTCATGGAGGTGTACGCGGGCGCCGTCGCGAATCTGCACAAGGTGCCCGTGGCGCTCAACTTCTAGCGGCTTCAGAGCCCTACGTCGCGCACTCCTAAGCTGTATCCCATGCGCGATGTCGTCGAAGCCGCGCTCAAGGCCGCGGACGTCTCCTACGACGAGCCGCGGCCCGGGGCGTTCCTGGTCAAGCTGCCCGGACAGCACAAGCTCGCCACCATGACCTGGCTGATCGTCGGCGAGCGGGTGCTGCACGTCGAGGCGTTCTTCTGCCGCCAGCCGGACGAGAACCACGAGGAGTTCTACCGCTGGCTCCTCGGCAAGAACGGTGCCATGTACGGCGTGCACTTCTCCCTCGACCCCGTCGGCGACGTCTACCTCGTCGGCCGGGTGCCGCTGGCCGCCGTCAGCGAGGAGGAGGTCGACCGGCTGCTCGGTTGCGTGCTCACGTACGCCGACGACTGGTTCGACCGGGCGCTGGAGCTGGGCTTCGCCTCCTCCATCAGGCGGGAGTGGGAGTGGCGTGCCAAGCGCGGCGAATCCCTGGCCAACCTGCAGGCCTTCGCCCGCTTCGCCGACCCGGGGCAGTGACCTGCCGGCGCTCCGGGCGGCGGCCATAGGATTGGCCGCATGGCGACTTTGGTGCTGCTACGGCACGGTGAGAGCGACTGGAACGCGAAGGGCCTGTTCACCGGTTGGGTGGACGTCAGCCTGTCGGCCAAGGGCGAGGACGAGGCCCGGCGCGGCGGCCGGCTCCTGCAGGAGGCCGGTCTGCGGCCCGACGTCCTGCACACCAGCCTGCTGACCCGGGCCATCCAGACGGCCCAGCTCGCCCTGGGCGAGGCCGACCTGCTCTGGCTCCCGGTCAAGCGCAGCTGGCGGCTGAACGAACGCCACTACGGGGCCCTGCAGGGCAAGAACAAGGCCCAGACGCGTGAGGAGTTCGGCGACGAGCAGTTCATGCTCTGGCGCCGCTCGTACGACGTGCCGCCGCCGCCCATCGCCGACGACGACGAATACTCCCAGGCCGGCGACCCCCGTTACGCCCTCCTGCCGCCGGAGCTCATGCCGCGCACGGAGTGCCTGAAGGACGTCGTCGACCGCATGCTCCCCTACTGGTACGACGAGATCGTCCCCGACCTGGCCGCGGGGCGCACGGTCCTGGTGACCGCGCACGGCAACTCGCTGAGGGCCCTGGTCAAGCACCTCGACGGCATCAGCGACGACGCCATCGCCGGGCTCAACATCCCTACGGGGATCCCGCTGGCGTACGAGCTGGACGCCGACTTCAGGCCGCAGGTGCGGGGCGGGCGCTACCTCGACCCGGAGGCCGCCAAGGCCGCCATCGAAGCAGTGGCCAACCAGGGCCGCTGACCCCCACAGGCCCTCGGGCGCATTCCGCGCGGCGCCGGGTGTGCGAGGGGACTGCCGTCTCCTCGCGCTCCCCGGCGGCGCAGCGTCCCTCTTGCAGACCAGCGCCACGTGGAAGCCTGCGGGACACAGGACAGCACTTGTCCGGCCACACCCCAGGGAACCGCCTGATCCACGGGGGCCGTTGGTGGGGAAGCCATGTCACTGATGCCGGACACCGAAATGTGTGGGCCGTTCTGGGGCGAGGTGCCTATGCTTTCGGGGATGTGAGCACCTCTGCCAGAGCTGAGCGCTCCTGCCCCCTTCCGTCCGCCAGGGAAGCCCGCGTTCCGGGCGGGACGGTCTGACGTGCCGACGTGGGAGCCCCACGTGTCGCACGGGCTCGTACGCGTGGTCGAAGCGTCCTGTTGCGAGGAGTACGTCCTGTGTTTCGAGGCGGCGCAGTTCTTCGTACGGCGGGTCACCGAGCGAGGGGACCACGAGGAGACCGCCAGGGGCCCGTACGCCCGTGCCGCCGCGGTCTGGGCCGAGCTGGCGCGGCGTCATGTGTGCAGGAGCCGTCAGGCGGCCTCCTGACGTGACCGGGCGTGGCGCGGCGGCACGGCCCGTCAGTCGGACGTCGGGCGCAGGACGAGGGTGACGAACCCGAAGACGTCCCGGTAGACGCGCAGCCACTCGGCGCGGTGGGTGTCGGCCGTCGTGATGGCCTCACACCTGTCCGGATGGTCGGGGTTGTCCAGAGCCCAGGAAGCCAGCGAGCCCGTCCAGGCCCATTCGTAGTCGTCGAGCTCCTGGCGCGTGCTGATGTGGCCGTGCACCGGCGTCCAGCCGTCGGCGGTGACGCGGTCCATCAGGGCCGGCAGGCCGGTGAGCTCGCCCAGCATCTCCACCGCCTCGGCAGAGGGCTCCCGGGCCCAGAAACCGTCCCCGACCAGGACGCGCCCGCCGGGAGCCAGGTGCTCGCGCGCCGCGGCGAGCGTGGGGAGCAGGCCGCCGAACGCATGGGTCGCCCCGACGCTGATCACCAGGTCGAACGCGTGCGGGGAGGTGAACTCGGCGGCGTCCGCACGATGGAGGACGAGCCGGTCGTGGACGCCGAGCGCCTCCGCGCGCTCGCGGGCGTGCGCCAGCGAGCTCTCGGCGATGTCCACGCCCTCCGCCTGCAGCTTGGGATGCGTGTCCAGCGCGCGCAGCAGCCACTCGCCGCCGCCGCAGCCGAGGTCGAGCACGCGCGAGTCGCCCTGGGGGAGGGCGCGGTCCAGCAGGCGGCGCACCGAGTCGTCGTCGAGCGGAGCCGCGATCGGATGGTCCGCATGGGCGAGTCGGGAGATCTGTTCACGATTCACCGGCGGAGCCTGCCACATGCGGAGACGTCGCCGCATCCGCTTTTGGCCAGGAGACAGGGCGCTTGGCGGGCGTCTGTCGCTGTTTGCCACTGTTTGTCCCGCCGGATTGTCTCGATGCCCGGCCGCGGACATGCGAAGCGGGCGGCCCCCCGACAGGTGCCGCCCGATGCGTCCGGGTGAAGAGCCTGCCCCCCGGGAGGCCGTCAGCTGGGACGGGAGCCGGTGACCAGGTAGACGACGTCCCGCGCCACCCGCACCGCGTGGTCGGCGTACCGCTCGTAGTACCGGCCGATCAGCGTGATGTCGATCGCCGGCTCCACGCCGTGCGCCCAGTCCTTGGCCAGGATGTTGCGGAACAGCCGCCGGTGCAGCCGGTCCATCGCGTCGTCGTCCTCTTCCAGCTCAAGCGCCGACTCCACGTCCCTGGAGGCCACGCAGCTCCCGGCCTTGGTGACCAGGTTCTCGGCGATCTGCCCCATTTCCACAATGGTCGAGCGCGTCTCGGGCGGAATCGCCGACTCGGGGTGCCGCAGCCGGGCCACCTTGGCCACATGGACGGCGAGGTCGCCCATACGTTCGAGGTCGGTGCCCATGCGCAGCGCCGTGATGACCATTCGCAGGTCCACCGCGACCGGCTGCTGCCTGGCCATCAGCTCGAAGATCGACGACTCGATGTCGGCGAAGATGGCGTTCACCTCCTGGTCACGGGAGATGACGCTCTCGGCGAGCTGGAGGTCGGCGTCGAGGAGGGCCGTGGTGGCACGGGAGATGGCCGAGCGGACGAGCCTCGTCATCTCGACCAGCTTGCTCGTCAGGAGATCAAGTTCTTCATGGTACGCATCGCGCATGTCGTCACCGTACGTGCCACTCGATGAACGAACCTCTACTGCGAGATGAACTTTCCAGGAAAGGGCCGTTCATCCGCAGGTGAGAGGTCTGTCCCTTGGACTTCGCCACCTACCATCGGAGGCATGAGTGAGATGGCCATGAGCTTCGCGGCCCTGGCCGGGTTCGTCGTGGGAGCCCTGGCGGTCCTGTTCTACAGGAACCAGATCGAGGCTCCGAAGAGGACCGATTCAGCCGACGGCGTCGAGACCGGAGCGGCGCTGCCGCAGGGCGTGGCCTCCGTGCTCGCCGTGCTCCCCTCGTCCGCCGTCGTGCTCGACGCGCACGACCGCGTGCTGCGCGCCAGCTCGGCCGCGCGCGCGTTCGGGCTGGTCAAGGGCGACAGGCTGATGGCCGCGGAGCTGCTCGCACTGGCAAGACAGGTACGCCGCGACGGCGAGATCCGCGAGAGCGAGATCGACGTCGCCGGCCACAAGTTCGGTCAGGAGACGACGAACTTCGCCGTCCGGGTCGCCCCCCTCGGCTCCTACGGCCAGGTGCTGGTGCTGGCCGAGGACCAGACCGAGCGGCGCAGGGTCGAGGCCGTGCGCCGCGACTTCGTCGCCAACGTCAGCCACGAGCTGAAGACCCCCGTGGGCGCGCTGAGCCTGTTGGCCGAGACCATCCAGGACGCCGCCGACGACCCCGAGGCGGTCACCCGCTTCGCCGGGCGCATGCAGCACGAGGCCGCCCGGCTCACCTACCTGGTCCAGGACCTGATCACGCTGAGCAGGATCCAGGGGGCCGAGCCCATCCCCACCCCGGGCCAGGTCGCCATCGACGAGGCCGTCCACGACGCCATCGACCACTGCAACACCAAGGCGGTGGCCAAGGACATCACGCTGGTCACCGGCGGCACGGAGGGGCTGCGCATCTGGGGCGACGACGAGCTGCTCGTCACCGCCCTGCGCAACCTCATCGACAACGCCGTCGCCTACAGCCCCGAGCACACGCGGGTCGTGGTCAGCGTCCGTCCGGCCGGCGACTCCGTCGAGATCAGCGTCAGCGACCAGGGCATCGGCATCCCCGAGGAGTCTCTGGAGCGCATCTTCGAGCGCTTCTTCCGCGTCGACGCGGCCAGGTCACGGGCGACCGGCGGCACCGGGCTCGGTCTGGCCATCGTCAAGCACGTCGCCGCGGCCCACGCGGGCGAGGTGTCCGTCTGGAGCAAGGAAGGCTCCGGCTCCACCTTCACCCTCCGTCTGCCCGCCTTCGGCGGCACGGCGGTGGCAGTACCACCCTCGATTCCCCTGGAGACCGCAAAATGACCAGAGTTCTAGTGGTTGAGGATGAGGAGTCCTTCTCCGACGCCTTGTCCTACATGCTGCGCAAGGAGGGCTTCGAGGTGTCGGTCGCGGCGACCGGGCCCGAGGCGCTCGACACGTTCGACCGCAACGGCGCCGACCTCGTGCTGCTCGACCTGATGCTGCCCGGCCTGCCGGGCACCGAGGTGTGCCGCTCGCTGCGGCAGCGCTCGAAGGTGCCGGTCATCATGCTGACCGCCAAGGACAGCGAGATCGACAAGGTCGTGGGCCTGGAGCTGGGCGCCGACGACTATGTGACGAAGCCGTTCTCCTCACGGGAGCTGGTGGCCCGCATCCGCGCGGTGCTGCGCCGTCAGGGCGACGTGGTGGAGGAGCTGGAGACGGCCGTCCTGGCCGTCGGTCCGGTGCGAATGGACGTCGACCGCCACGTCGTCGCGGTGCGCGGCGAGCAGGTGCAGCTGCCGCTGAAGGAGTTCGAGCTGCTGGAGGTGCTGCTGCGCAACGCCGGCCGGGTGCTCACCCGCGGCCAGCTCATCGACCGCGTCTGGGGCGCCGACTACGTGGGCGACACCAAGACGCTCGACGTCCACGTCAAGCGCCTGCGGGCCAAGATCGAGGCGGATCCGTCCAACCCGCGCTGCATCCTCACCGTGCGCGGCCTGGGCTACAAGTTCGACGCCGTCGAGGAGTGAACGACCCTTGTTCTGGTACGTGGGTTCGTACCAGAACAAGGGTTCTCTCATGCCGTCAGTGGGCCTCTTCGGTGGCCGTGGGGGTGGCCGACGCCGAGGGCGTGGCGACCGGGGTGGCGTTGGGGGCGGGGGGATAGTCCTTGAACTCACGGCTGCGCGTGACCACAGGGACGGTCAGGGTCACTGTCCCGGCGTTGGCGAACTGGAGGTCCAGACGCACGCTCTCGCCGCCTCTGAGGCTCGTGGAGATGCTCTCCAGCATCAGCTGGGGCTGCGGCTTGCCGGTGTTGACGAGCTGGTTGGGGGGAAGCTGGATCGGCGTGGCGACCTTCACGGACCCGACCGAGCCCGCCGAGACGGCCTGGAGCGTGTCGGCGGCGCCCGCGGTGTTGAGGATGTTCAGGTAGATCGGGGCTGAACCGCGCCACGGGAGCTGGGCGCCGGAGTCGGGGCCGAGGATGAACGCCTGTGGGATGTGAATGCCGCGCGTGCCATAAGCACCCTGGTCGATGAGTGCGACCGCCTCGTTCGGGGCGTACGGCTTGTTGGTGTTGGCGTCGAATCCTGCCCCGCAGCCCGCGAGCACGGGGGCTGCCAAGAACGCGGCGGCTACGACAATCCAGCGACGGCTGGTCACGTGCGGGTTCTCCTTGCTCTTGCGCGGTATGGCGCATGGGGTGTTGGGCAGCGCCTACCATATCCACCTGAATCCATGGTCATATCCGCACCCCTGCAGGTCATTCGCTATGTCCGGAAATGCGATTCATACGGTCGAGGACTTGTCAAGCCCCAATATGCGGCTTTGACCTGCAGTTATGAGGTTTTCACTGTTCCGGGAGCCTGTGGATGCGTGGTACCCTGGAGTACAGCGGAAGGGGTACTTGTCACATGACTTTCCAGGTCGGCGACACTGTCGTCTACCCCCACCATGGGGCTGCTCGGATCGAAGCAATCACGAAGCGATCCATCAAGGGTGAGGAAAAGACCTACCTGGTGCTCAAGGTCGACAAGGGCGACCTTACCGTCCAGGTGCCAGCAGAAAACGCGGAACTCGTCGGTGTGCGCGACGTTGTCGGCCAGGAAGGCCTTGAGCGGGTTTTCGATGTTCTTCGGATGCCCCACACGGAAGAGCCGACCAACTGGTCGCGCCGTTACAAGGCCAATCTGGAGAAGCTCGCCTCCGGTGATGTGAACAAGGTTGCGGAGGTGGTTCGCGACCTGTGGCGTCGCGACCGCGAGCGCGGCCTGTCAGCGGGCGAGAAGCGTATGCTCGCGAAGGCTCGTCAGATCCTCGTCAGCGAGCTCGCGCTCGCCGAGAAGACCAATGAGGACAAGGCTGAGGCCCTGCTCGACGAGGTTCTCAACTCCTGAACACGAATCTTCCACGGGTGGGCGTCGGAGTCGACGTCCACCCGTTCGCTTCGATGGACTCAGGGCGTGAGCTCAGCCTCGCCGGCCTCCACTGGCCGGCCGAGCTCGGGCTCGACGGCCATTCCGACGGCGACGTCGCCGCGCATGCCGCCTGCGACGCGCTGCTGTCCGCGGCCGGCCTGGGCGACCTGGGCGGCCTGTTCGGCACGTCGGACCCGCGCTGGGCGGGGGCTGCCGGGGTCACCCTGCTGGAGGAGACCGCCCGCCAGGTGCGCGCGGCGGGCTTCGAGATCGGCAACGTGGCCGTCCAGGTGATCGGCAACCGTCCCAAGATGGCTCCTCGGCGTACCGAGGCCGAGCTGGCGCTCAGCGGCGCCGTGGGGGCGCCTGTGAGCGTCTCGGCGACCACCACGGACGGGCTCGGGCTCACCGGGCGCGGCGAGGGGATCGCCGCCATCGCCACGGCCGTCGTGGTCAACCTTTCGTAGGCGTTCAGCGTCTTATGTATGGGATGCGTGAGGGTGTCCCGGCGGGTCGTCGCCGAACCCGCCAACTGTGGGGGCGGCGGTTCGTCACTGGCGCGGTACGGACCGCCGCCTTCCTCAGGGGGTAGTTTCCCCAGGTGTCGGGTATGTCCCCATCTAAGACATGTGAACGTCTCGGGGGGAGCTACACATGATCGGCGCGATCGTTTCCGCAGTAGTCATCGGCGCCATCGTCGGTGCGCTGGCCCGGCTGATAGTGCCTGGCAGGCAGAACATGTCCATCGGCCTGACGCTCATCGTGGGCATCGTGGCCGCCCTGATCGGCACCCTGATCGCACAGGCGTTCGGCTGGGCCGACACCAAGGGCATCGACTGGCTCGAACACATACTCCAGCTCGTGCTGGCCGTGGTCGGCGTGCTCCTTGTGACGCGGATGGGCTCCGGACGCGGTGGACGAACCGGCCGAACCACGACCTGACCTGCTCGTTCGTAAAGTCGGCGCATAATCGCCGGCGATCGGGTAGCGAAGCTCCCCGTGAGAGTGAACGGCTCACCCTCACGGGGAGGTTTCGTGTCATGACCATTCAGTCCATCCTTGGCGCCATCGTGATTGGCGCCGTCATTGGCGCAATCGGTCGCCTGCTGCTGCCCGGCAGGCAGGCCATCGGGTGGATCCTCACCATCGTCGTCGGCATCGTCGCCGCCCTGCTGGGCACGCTCATCGCCCAGGTGCTCGGCGTCGAGACGACCCCCGGCATCGACTGGATCGAGCTCGTGATGCAGGTCGTCCTGGCGATCGTCGGTGTCGGCCTGGTCGCCGGCCTACGCCGCGGCTCCAGGGTCTAGCGGCGCCAGGGGTGTAGACGAGATAGACGCACACGAAACGGCCCGTCCGGGATCATCCCGGACGGGCCTCTCGTTTGTTCGCGGGGTGGCCGCTATTCCTCGGGGTCCGGCGGGCGCGGAGTGCTGCGCAGGCGGCCGGACGGGGCCTGGGTGTCCTCGTGGATCACCGGGTGGGGCGCGGTGTCCTCAGAGTCGCTCTGGCGCGTCCGGGGCTCGTCGGCGGTGGGGTGGCTCCTGCGGTCGTCCTCGATGACGGGGACGGGCTGGGTGTCGACGTCACGGGTGTCGGTGGCCCGGGTGTCGGTCCGGGGGTGGACCAGGACGTCGGTCGGCTTGACCCGGTCGCCCCACCGCACCGGCCGCCTCAACGGCTCGGGTTCCGGCTCGGGCTCGGGCTCGGGTTCCGGCTCGGGCTCCGGTTTTGGCTCGGGTTCCGGTTCCGGCTCCGGTTCGGGCTCTGGGGCCGGTTCCGGCTCGGGTTCCTGCTCTTGCGGTACGGCCTGCCACTCGGACACCTGGGCCGGGACCGGCGGCGTCTCCGGCGCGGCGGTGGGCCCCACCAGCGGCGTGGACTCCAGCACCGGCGGGGGCGCCTCGGTCACGAGCGGCGGCGGCGTGTCGGCCGCGCGGCCCGGATGGAAGGGCACGAGCTCGTCGTCGTCCTCCTCGCGCGCCGCGCCCCGGTGGGCCTGGACGTGCTTGATCAGCAGCAGCCAGAGCCACAGGGCCAGGGCCAGCATGACCCAGGGCGCCAGAGCCACGCCCACGGCCACCTGGCGCGCGTCGAAGGTGAACCGCAGCGCGGTCGCCACGTTGGCCGCCGCGGCGGCCACGATGAGCAGGACCAGCACGGTGGCGGCCTGTGCCCGCACCAGCGGCCGGGCGGGGCGCAGCAGCAGCACGCCGAGCAGCGCGACCACGAGCAGCGCGTCGAAGGCGGCCGGATAGAGGAAGGCGAGGTCCTGCCGCGCCTCGCCGGTGACGGCCAGCGCGCGCAGATCGTCGAAGGACAGCGCGCAGGCGGCTCCGGTCAGAGCGGCCACCGCGAGCCCGGCCAGGGCGATGCCCAGGCGACGGAGCGTAGAGGGGGGAGTCACGTCCATGGCGCCTTCGAGACTACAGAAGAATGGGGATCACGACCGATCGAGGGAGACACATGCCCGAGCTGCCGGAAGAAGCCCGCGAACTCCTGGATGCCCCGAATCATGCGACGGTGACCAGCATCAACCCCGACGGCGGACCCCAGTCGACCGTGGTGTGGGTGCACACGGACGGCGACGACGTGCTGTTCTCGACCGTCCGGGGGCGGGTGAAGCCGCGTAACTTCGAGCGCGACCCGCGGACGAGTCTGCTGGTCATCGACCCGAAGAGCCCGGACCGCTACGTCGAGGTGCGCGGCCGGGTGACGATCGAGGAGGACCCCGAGGGCGCGTTGATCCAGGAGCTGGCCCAGAAGTACACAGGCGAGCCTTGGGAGGACAAGCCGGGCACCGAGCGTCTGATCATCCGGATCCGTCCCGACAAGGTCACGGTGCGAGGCTGAGTAATCGGCCTACGAGAGCCTCCGAGGCGTTAGCCTTGCCTTTGTGAGCCTGCACATCTACGACACCAGCACGCGCGCCACCCGTGAATTCGTTCCGGTCGAAGCCGGCCGGGCGTCGATTTACCTGTGTGGGGCGACCGTGCAGGCTCCTCCGCACATCGGGCACATCCGCTCAGGCGTGAACTTCGACGTGCTCAGGCGCTGGCTCACGCGTTCCGGCTACGACGTGACGTTCTGCCGCAACGTCACCGACATCGATGACAAGATCATCAGGGTGTCGGCCGCGGAGGACGTGCCGTGGTTCGTGATCGCCGAGCGCAACCAGCGTGCCTTCACCTGGGCCTACGACACGCTCGGCTGCCTGCCGCCCACCGTCGAGCCGCGGGCGACCGGCCACGTGCCCGAGATGATCACGCTGATGGAGCGGCTGATCGAGCGCGGCCACGCCTACGCCTCGGGCGGCGACGTCTACTTCAGCGTCCAGTCCTACGTCGACCACTATGGCAAGCTCTCCAACCAGAAGCTGGAGAACATGCGGGCCGCGGCCGACACCGACGACGAGTCGCTCAAGCGAGACCCGCGCGACTTCGCCCTGTGGAAGGGCGCCAAGCCGGGCGAGCCGACCTGGCCCACGCCGTGGGGGCTCGGGCGTCCCGGCTGGCACCTGGAGTGCTCGGCGATGGCCACCAAATACCTGGGGCCGACGTTCGACATCCACGGCGGCGGCATCGACCTGATCTTCCCCCACCACGAGAACGAGATCGCCCAGTCGCAGGCCGCCGGCGACGGCTTCGCCCGCTACTGGATGCACAACGGCATGCTCAAGATCGGCGCCGAGAAGATGAGCAAGTCGCTCGGCAACTCGCTGCTGATCCCCGAGATGGTGCAGAAGGTGCGCCCGGTGGAGCTGCGCTACTACCTGGCCGCGCCGCACTACCGTTCCTCGATCGAGTACTCCGAGGAGGCGCTGCTGGAGGCGGCGGCGGCCTACCAGCGGATCGAGGGCTTCGTCACCCGCGCCGCCGAGGTGATCCACGACGTCGACGCCGACGCGCCCCTTCCGCAGGCGTTCGCCGACGCGCTCGACGACGACCTCGGCACGCCGCAGGCGCTCGCCGTGGTGCATGAGGTGGTGCGCGAGGGCAACGTGGCGCTGTCGCGGGGCGACAAGGAGGCCATCGCGCGGCTGCTCGCCGAGACCCAGAACATGCTCGACGTGCTCGGCCTCGACCCTCGCTCGCCGCAGTGGCGCGGTGGCGGCTCCGACCTGTCGCCGGTGGTCGACGCGTTGGTGGCGGTGGCTCTGGAGCAGCGCAAGGCCGCGCGGGCCCGTAAGGACTACGCGGCGGCCGACGCGATCCGCGACCAGCTCGCCGCGGCGGGCATCACGGTCGAGGACACGCCGCACGGGGCCCGCTGGGAGCTGGCCCGCTGACCTTCCGCCACTTCTGACCTTTCGCCGCTCCTGAGCGACGGCGGGCTCCTTGTGCGCCCGCCGTCAGCCGCGGAGGGCCGCGACGGCGGTGTCGGGGGCCTCGATCACGATCGTGTGGTAGCCGTCGATGCGCGAGACGATGCCCTCACGCGGGCCCCGGTGCCGGGCTGGTGTAGAAGGCGTCCTCCTGCTCGTCGCGGGTCTCTTTCGAGGGGAACGCGCGGATCAGGTACGCCTCCTCGTGGCCGTCCTCGTCCACGAGGGAGGCGCCGCTGCTCACCACGTCGATGCCGGCCTTCGCCAGGAGGGGGAGGGCTTCTTCGCGCATGATCCGGAGGAAGTCTTCGCGGGTGCCGGGTTTGAGGCGGTAGGTGCGGATCTCCAGGATCATGCGGCTGCTCCTTCGGGGAAGTGCTGGGCGGCTGGCACGTTATCCGGTGGTCGCTGACATCCTTCGTCAGTGAGGGGGTTCCGTTTTCGGGGCCCTGTATGAGGGCCCTAGGAGTCGGATTCGGGGGCTTTCGGCTTCTCGGCTGCTTTGTGGGTCGGTGTGCCGGTTGGTCCGCCGGTCGGTTTGTGGGTCGGTTTGTGGGCCAGGAAGAAGGCCTGGCGGCCTGAGCGGGGTCTCTCGGTCTCGTCGGGCTCGCGGATGAGCTGGGCGTCCAGGGACAGTCCGGCCTTGGCGAGGAGCTCGGCGATGTGTTCCGGGGGAGTCCAGTAGACGTCCAGCGAGAGCTTGTGACCGTAGCCCTGGCTGAGGTGGCGGCGTTCGTCGCCGACCTTGAACGCGAGCAACATGTGGCCGCCCGGCGCCAGCACCCGGTGGATCTCGGCGAACACCGTCGGCAGGAGCTCCGGCGGGGTGTGGACGGTGGAGTACCACGCGACGGCGCCGGCCAGGGACGCGTCCGCCAGGTCTAGCGCGGTCATCGAGCCCACTTCGAAGCGCAGGCCGGGGTGGCTCTGGCGGGCGACGTCGATCATCCTCGGGGACAGGTCGATGCCGAAGGCGTTCACCCCGAGGGAGTGGAGGTGGGCGGTGACACGGCCCGGTCCGCAGCCCAGATCGGCCCCCTCTCCGCCATCCGGTCCCTGTACGAGTTCTGCGAAGGCCGCCAGCATGGCCCGGTCCAGGGGCTTGGTGTCGAGTTCGTTTCTGAGTAGTTCGGCGTACTCGGGGGCGACGGTGTCGTAGGCCGTTCGGGTGGCGTGGAGGTAGGCGGACTCAGTCATGGCCAAGGACCATAACCGGCCTTAGGGGTGGGTGGTGGGAGCTTGTGGATTTGTCTGGGGCGTATGGAGGTGGACGGCTTTTGCGCTGTGCTGTGCCGGGAGAGTGCGGGCGGGCGTGCGGTCGACGCGATGCACCGGGCCGCGGCTTCGCGTGCGGCTTGGTGAGGTTTTGTGGTGATGTGCTCGCGCAGGACGCCTCGGTGAGGTTGTGGGCGGGGCGCTACGTGCGCTCCGGGGGAGGGCAGGCGGCTCGCCGGGCGTGCCGCGGTCGGTCGTGTAGGGCGAACATCCTGTGCTCCCGAAGCGTCTCCGAGCATGCGGGTCTTCCTGAGACCGCGCTCTACCGCATCTTTTAGCGACCGTTCTTCCGGGGGCCGCTCTTCCAGAGAGCCCTGTTCCGGGGGCCGCTCTTCCAGGGACCCCCTGTTCTTGGGGCCGCGTGCTCTGTCGCGTGACCAGATTCGTCGCTCCTACAGGGCGGACCTCTGCTGCGTGGCTGGATTCGCTCTTTTGCCGGGATCGGGTGGGGGCTTGCCCGGCGGGATCGGGTGGGTCGGCGGGCCGATACCCTTGATGGCATGGCAGCAGGCGGTAGGGCATCGGGCAGGCCCGCGAAGAAGAAGGGCCCCTCCAAGGGCACCGGGGGCCAGAAGCGCCGGTCGCTCGAGGGCAGGGGCGCGACGCCGCCTGCCGAGATGCGCCACTGGTACAAGGACAAGGCCAGGACCGAGCGCATCGCCAGGGAGGACCGCGGCGAGACGCGTCGTCCGGGCAGTGGCCCGGCCCGGCAGAAGCGTTCCGAGGACGCCCCCGAATACATCGGCGGCCGTAACCCGGTGCTGGAGGCGCTGCAGGCCGGGGTGCCCGCGAATGCCCTCTACGTAGCTCAGCGCGTCGAGAACGACGACCGCGTACGCGACTCCATCAAGATCGCGGCGGAGCGTGGGATCGCGCTGCTCGAAGTCACCCGCGACAAGCTCGACCGGATGACGGAGGGCGTCGTCCACCAGGGCATCGCGCTCCAGATCCCCGCCTACGACTATGCGCACCCGTCCGAGCTGGTCGAACTGGCTCAGGACGCGGCCGAGGTCCCGCTGATCGTGGCGCTCGACTCGGTCACCGACCCGCGCAACCTGGGCGCCATCGCCCGTTCCGCCACCGCGTTCGGGGCGCACGGCCTGCTCATCCCGTCCCGCCGCTCGGCCGGGGTGACGGGTGGCGCATGGAAGACGTCGGCCGGCACGCTCGCCACCCTGCGCGTCGCCCGCGCCTCCAACCTGACGGCCGCCCTCCGCGAATACCGCGAAGCCGGCCTCTTCATCGTCGGCCTCGACGGCGCCGGAAAGATCGACATCGGCGACGCCGACCTCCTCGCCGAGCCGCTCGTGGTCGTGGTGGGCTCCGAGGGGAAGGGCCTCGGCCGGTTGGTGCGAGAGCAGTGCGACGTGGTCGTCCGCATCCCCATGCAGGCCGCCGCGGAATCCCTCAACGCGGGAGTCGCTGCCGGTGTGGCACTGTACGAGGTCGCTCGTCACAGGCGCCGCTAGCGTCTACACTGGTAGGCCGTGCCGACGTAGCTCAATCGGCAGAGCATCTGTCTTGTAAACAGAAGGTCAGGGGTTCGATTCCCCTCGTCGGCTCTGCACGTAGAAGGCCCTTTCCCGTGATCGGGAGAGGGCCTTTTCGGTCTCGTACAGCAGGGTTGTACAGCAACCGGCACTAGCCGAAGATGTCCTGCCCGTCGCGGCCTGAGGGGTCCATGGCGAGCAGGCTCTCATGAAGACTTTGTACGGCCCTGCCGGTGAGTTCGCCTGACGGTGTGGTTTCCATGAGACGCCAGCCAGGGCTGTCCGTGGGGGCGTCGTCGTCGCGGCCGTGGGCGGTGAGGCTGTAGAGGAGACTGAACGCTGTTTCGTAGGCGGCCACCTGGGCGACCCGTGCGAGGTCGGTGGGGTTCGCGCCGTCGGCGAGCAGTCGAGCAGCCGCGGGAATGCCTTCCAGCGCTCCCGGCGAGGCCCAGCCATTGATCAAGTCTGGCCATATGCGCCGCAGCGCCAAGAAGCCAGCCAGCTGAGGTATGTCCTCTGAGATCTCTGAGGCAGCCCACTCTTGAGGGGCATCGGCGCCCAGCGTCGCGAAGAGGTTCTGCAAGGCGAGCACCGCAGCGCGATCTGCTTCATTCATCCCGCTATCTCAGCATGGCACGTGACGCGAAAAGGCCCTGTGGGCGATTCCGCGGGCCTCTTCGCATCTACGTCGATTATGGGACGTTCTCCAGGCTGGCATTGAGGCAAGCAAGGGCATTGCGGGTTTCCGGGCTTGGGATCTGGGTGTAGACGTTCATGGTCACGCTGATCTGTGAGTGCCTGAGGATGCGCATCGCCACGCGCGGGTGGACGTCGAGGGCGGCCAGGAGCGAGGCGCAGGTGTGCCGGGTGTCATGGAAGCGGATGCGCGGGACACCGGCGTTCTTGCAGTGGGCCTCGGAGGCGCGGTTGAGGTTTCGTGGTTCGATGGGCGTGCCGTATCTCGTGGTGAACACCTGGTCTGAGTCCTTCCACTTGTCGCCGGCCTTTTCGCGGGCCTGGTCTTGCCGCTCGAAGCGCAGCTTCAGGGCCGCGACCGGCGAACGTACATGCGAAGCCGGGCCTGACACTCCGTCCCCGGCCCGCTGACGCTACGTGGTGAGTCGAAGGCGTACGAGGTGATCAGGACCCGGTGCGTGCAGGCCGTAGATGCCGCCTGGGCCCTGGCCCCGGTTGCTCAGCGGGCATGGGGATTTGTCTCGGCGGACTGGTGTTCGATCTCTGCGGGTGACCAGAACTGCACCTTGTAGAGGACCAGGCTGATGATGTCCGTGGTGAAGTCCTCGTGGCTGAGGAATTTGCGGTGGACTTCGAACCGCCAGTCTTGATCGCGCCGACCGAGGTCGAACTCGTCGTTGTACGTGGTGTCTCCGGACCAGGAACTGATCGCAGCGACCTTCCCGGAAGTCAGATGGACGGTTCCCAAGCGGCTTTCATCCCAGTTCGAGGTGGGTGGCTCGCCGTCCCAGAGTTCGTACTTGATGAGAGCTTGGTCGCAACGGGTTGGGTCGAGCGCGATGAGGTTGGGGGCGCTCTCGGACCAGATCTCGCCACTGGCGGAGAGCTCGACGACGCGCCACTCCGCAGAGATGTCTTCGACGTCTACGATCCCGTTGAAGTAACGGGAGATCTTTTGCGGATCGAGGAACGCCTTGATGATCTGCGCCATGGTGGTCCTTGGGGTCAGGGCGAATGGGCGTGCGGTGATCATGGCCTGCAGGGCTGACAATTCCCGTTGCCTGAGCACAAGGCATCGGAGCAGGCCGTCTACTCCGATCGATCATGGTTGAGTGGCTTCGCATCGAAGGAGCCGTCAGCCCTGTTCGAGGGAACGGCTCCAGAATCCAGGTGGTGTAGTGCCGGCCATCTCGGCGGTTGCCGTCGTGGGGAGCTGACGGCGCAGGAGGCCCTGCCATCCGCCCTAGACCATCAGCCGCTGTGTATGTGGACGGTCGACATGCAGCGTTATTGATCAAACTCGGGGAAGATTGGGGCATACTTCCTCGATGAGGATCGATGCCCCGACATCGCTGGGGTCCATCACGTGCCCGTCCGGGCGACTGGTGGTCGCCGATACCGGCTACCTGAACTTGTGGTCGGGGGACGCGCCTCCGGCGGTGGACGAGGTCATGCTCTCCGCGATAGAGGATCCCGCGTTGCGTGAGAGTATCCGCGCGTCGGTTGACCTGGCTGTGGTGGGCCCTGACGCCGAGACTGCCGCTCGGTCCTTCAATCGCCAGCCGGGTATGTGGCTCTATGACATTCCCGGACATGGGGTCGAGCAGGTGGTCGGCGCTTTCGCCGAGCTCTGCCAGGCGCATGGGTTCGATGCCTGGCTGGAACGTCAAGAACCTCGGGTCGCGCATCGTGAACGTGTCGAACACGCAGTGCGGGCCGGCGGTTCAGAGTTCATCATGAACGGCGTTCCCGTCGTGGCGATCGGTGGCATACCCGCCGATCAGGAGATCGCCGTGACAGCAACCTCCCGGGATTACGGGAACATCGGTGTGCGATGGGAGTCGGTCACCCTCAGGATGCGCTCCACGCAGCCCACATCGACCAGACTCTTGGGCCATGTCGGGGTGGACGCGGCTCGGCTCAGCCTCATCGATGCCGATGGGTTGGCATCGTGGCGCCATGAGGAGCCGATCGACGGAATGGCCGACGTTGCGTTCTGGGGGCGATCGGTGCGGGAGGCCGCCGCCGGCTTCGGCGCCTCACTCCTACCGCATCCCGGAGAGGATGGGGTGTATGGATGGGCGGACCTGCCTGTCAGCGAGGCAGTCGACCGCGCCATCGCCTTGCAGGAGTGGAAACAAGCTGGTGCCGAACGGATGATCGCGGTTGATTTCCGGCCGCACTCCCACCACTGGCAGATCATGGCCCAGGTCAGAGCTGCGAAGCACGAGGCCGGAACGATCGAGGTCGGTGGCACTCGGACGATGTGCGTCATGACCAGTTGGGGGGATGGGTTCTTTCCTGTCTCTGCCGACCACGACGCCGATGGACAACTTGTGCAAATCCGGATCGTGCTTGGCGACTCGCAACGTCAAGCTCAACTTGAGGCGATGTACGACCGGTTCAGTCTGGACTGATCACCATCACGGTTGCCCTTTGAAGGTGGAGGGGGCTGGAGTCTGTACAGGTAGGCCGTGGGTTCGCTGCCCTACTCCGCGCGTACGGTCACTTCTGCTCGTGGTGCGTGGAAGGCCAGGTACAGCGTGAAGGTGTGCAGGGTGAACAGGTCGACGCCGTCCCAGTCAAAGAGTTCGACCTGACCAGGTGGAGCATCGGGGTGAGCGGTCACGCAGTCATGGCCCTCCTGGTCCTCCTGCCACTCGACGAGGCGGACATCCTCGAACCGGAAGACCACAACGGGCGTCTTCGACAGCTCGGGTGGAGTCCACTGCGGATCGTAGACAAACTCCAGCTCCAGCACTGGTGGCCTGCCGGGCCGGTAGGTCAGATGTATGAATTTGGTGTCGTGCAGGTAGACGTGGGCGGAGTCCTCGGTCCAGAACTCATACAGTCCTCCCGTGGAGGTGACGCCACGATCCTTGTCCTTGGTCACGCCGGCGAATTCAGTCACTGACATGAGGACATGGTCCCGCACACTTGAACGATCTCGGAAGCTTCCTGCTGGCTCGTGGCAGTAGCGCTCTCACCGCACACGGGCTCGCCCCATCCACACGTTCCTGACCACGGTTTCGATCAGCCGAGCAGGGCGATTGCTCCGCCTGAAAAGCGGACCCCCTACATGTGGAGTGCGGTGCTGTGGCTCGTGCTGTACAGCGGCCGATACGGCAGCACTGCCTTAC
This sequence comes from Nonomuraea sp. NPDC005692, assembly GCF_040631115.1. Taxonomy (NCBI): domain Bacteria; kingdom Bacillati; phylum Actinomycetota; class Actinomycetes; order Streptosporangiales; family Streptosporangiaceae; genus Nonomuraea; species Nonomuraea sp. NPDC005692. Next base: position 592,638 of record NZ_JBEXYU010000002.1, read on the forward strand.
GCAATCGCCCGCCATCGCACCGCAACGATCGTCTGACCAGCTCGGGATGTCCTCAATGAGGCATCTGCCATTTACCGGTGATCGAGTGCTTTGGGAGTGGCATCACTCCCCGAGTGCCATCTCGCGTTTCTCGTCCTGACCAGTTGGGTGATGATCGAGGTGTGCCGCTACGGAGGTTCGTGGATTTCTGCAGTCTGGACGCCCAGGTCGGGCGGTGGGACGGCCTGAATCTCTGGTGCAGTCCCACCGGATCGTCCGGTGCGGACAGGACTTCGTGTTCTTCGGGCTAGAGCCATGTATCTCGCCCTCTTCGAGGGCGTTGGTCCGCTGGTGGGACTGTTGATCCCGTCTGCTGCGTTTCCTGTGGGCTTGATCGGTAGAGTGGCCGGCCATGGGCGTTTTCGTCGACTACTTCGCGGCGGACTCTGATGAGTCCGCCCGGCTGGCCCTGGACGGCGGGCCGGAGGGCATCAACCTGCCGTACGTCGATTGCAAGGGATGGCTCGACGAGCTCGACACGCTGGTCGCGGAGCTCAGCGGACGCGATCTGAGCGAGTTCGGGGACAGCGAGACCATCGTGGACGACGGCGAGTCGGCGGGCGTGGACCGGGCAGCGCCCGAGACCGTTGCCGCACTCGCCGCCGTGGACGACGTGCGGCTGCGTGAGTACGCCGAGGAGGAACTGCTCGACGAGTTCGAGGTCCAACGCATCACGGCCTTGCGGCATCTGGCTCGCGAGGCGGTACGGCTCAACCAGGGCCTGTATCGCTGGATGTGCGGCTGAACGCCTCGAACAGCTCCTCGCGCAGCGAGGGAGGCAGCTTGCGGCCCATGTCCGACGGGCTCACCAGCGCCTGATCGTCGTTTTGTGCCAAGGCCGTGTCCGCGAGGTACTCCAGGCTGAAGCGCGCCGCCTTCCGGTGGTGTGCGTCCGGCCACTGCTCCACCAAGGGCAGCACCGCCGCCACGCGCGCGCTGATCCGGTCGAGGAGCGCGTAGCCGGGCAGGCCGGGCCAGCGCTGGGCGTGCAGGTCGATGTGGTGGAAGGCGACGTAGTCCAGCTCCGCGCCGGTGAAGTCGTTGCCGGTGAAGTCGTTGTGGTCCCTGCCCAGCGCATCTTGGTGCTCGGTTGGGCGACCCCAGAAGTTGACGTTTCGCACGCGACCGAGGAAGACACAGTCGACGAACTGTGCCTCGGCAGTGCTCGTCTGGTCTCTTAATCGGGACCGGTCGAAGGTGCACCTCTCGAAGCGGACGTTGCCGAAGAACGTGGAGGACGCGAAGCAGGTGCGCCGGAACACGCAGTCGCGGAAGACCGACTGCGGCCAGCCGACGCCGTCCCAGGGCCCCCGCCTGCAGGTCGTGGACATCGACAGGCGCTCGAAGACCACGCCCGTGAAGTCGCATCCTTCGAACTCGCTGCCGTGAACGGTGAACTCGGCGAACCGCATTCCGGAAAAGTCCACGTCCACCAGCCGGGACCGGTCGAAGGTCACGCTCGACACATCGGCGGGCAACTCGAACCGCTGGCCGCGAAGCTCACCACGCGCGATCCACGCCGGATCCCATCCTTCTGGGCTCGGCTCAAGGCTGTACTGCTCGAACGCGCTCATGTGTGCCACCTGCCACGGCTGCGGCCGGAACACGTGTCCGCGGAGAGTCTCTCCGCGCCGGGAGGACTGGCCGCGATGGTGTTCGCTGAGAGAACCAGGTCATGCATGTGTGGAGTCTGGCAGTCACGTCCGACAAACCGTCGGCCGAGTTGGTACGGAGTCTTCAGGGGATCGGTGCCGACGTGCTCGTGGGGATGCGAGTGGCCGAGACCCGTTTTCCTGGCCGACGACGGCGCCGAAAGAACACGCCCACGGAACCAACCAGATGCACACCCGTCCCGACGGCAGCTCCAACGTCCCCATGCGCCTGGCCGACGCACACTGTCGTCACGCTCGAAGAGGCGAATTCAACGCAGCGGCTGACGAAGGGATGGTCGCAGTCGACATCCACCGCCTATCTCTAACGGACGTCGTGAACCGCACGTGTTTGAGAAGGGCTGTGAATCTGTCGTAGTGCGGCGCGCCGCGCCGCCAACTCCTGAGGGGACGACTCGGCAGACCCGCGAGTACGCCGCGATCAAGATCTCCGGTACAGAGCCATGAACCGCGAGGCGATGCTGCACTCCAGGTGGACGGGTGATCATTGACAGTTGGCAGGATCGTGGCCCTGGCGATCGAACTCTTTCCGCGTGATCGTCACGTCGCCCCAATCGGGGGCGTCCGTCTCTCGTCGTACCCCTGGTGCTCTGCCCGTCCAGGGACGGTGCGAAGAAGTCCGCGACCGTTGCTGCTCACGAAGGGCCGGGCATGGTGGCCCACGGGCCCGAGATGTCCACAGCGTCAGGAGCTGCTTCCCCGAAGCCCGATGGTTGCCGGCCCGATCACGCATGAGCGCCGCATATGCGCACGTCAAGCGAAGCCGACATCGTTGCCGTGGCATCCGCCTGCGACAGACTGGACGACCGTGCGTTCGGGGGCGACGCGATTGCGGGAGCTCTGGTCAGGTTCCGCCGACGGGATCGAATCTGACGTGGGGAGGGCTACGCGAACGGGGCCGGGTACGGGCGGCCTTTCACCGAGTCGTGGATGCGGCGCAGCCATGGCTGCCGGAACTTCGGCAGTCGCTCCAGTGTGCTGACGAATACCTGCCCATCGGGATGGAACAGGCGGTGCGGCAGCAGCGGGAGCGGATCGTCGTGGCGGGCGGCGGCAGGCATCCCGTGCGCCACGGGCATGAGCCGTCGATCGTCGTTGAAGGCCAGGTACGTCCACACGTCCGCAGCGAGCGGCACCACTGTGCCCGCGTCACACGGCCAGACCTCACCGGTCTGCGGGTGCTTCGGCACCAGGGCGAGGTCCGTGATCGGGGTGGACAGGCCGGGGCCGGCCAGGGCGAGGTGTCGTTCCGGCGGCCCGGGAGGGAGCAGGCTCTCGATCGTCCGGCGAAACGTCTCTGCGACCGGCATGTCAGGGACGGACACCCGCTTGCCCCCCGAAGCCACCACCAGGTGTGCCAGGGTCACCGCGATTGAGGCCTCCCACTGTGGGCTCCAGAAACCAAGCGGATCAACGGGTGGCGTGCTCGGCAGCTCCGTCCAGTCCATCACCCGCTGGACGGGGCCGGCGACGGCGACGGGACGCACGGCGTCCGGCTCCAGCCACACCACCTGCCAGAACCCGCAGTCGTCGACGCGGGTCGCCACCGGGCGGTCGCACCTGGCGCAGGCCAAATTGGGGCCGTACTGGCCGTCCCAGCCGCAACAGCAGCCGCCCAGCCGGTCCGGGATGAAGACGGTTCCGCGGACGTCGCCCGGCGCGATCCCGATCCTGTTCGGGGGGCCCGTGATGCAGTACGTCAGTTGCCGGACGCGGTGATATTCCGGTTCGGGCATCAAGGGGGCTCTTGGTCGGCCATGTCCAGGGTCCACGGCGTATGTTCCCGGCTCCAGGAGACCCGGGAGCAGGTCATGGCCGTACTTCTGGCCGGAGTGGTCGGGGAGCGCCACCCGTGCGACCCGCGCGGTCAGCACGGCGCCGCACGACGTACAGGAGAAGACGACCAAACAGCCTCCTTTGCCGTTTACGAGGCGATCATGGTGGCACAACATCCCGCCTGGCGGGGAAACGCGCAGAATCACCGCGTCGCCGGAGCCGGCCGAGGACGAGAAGGCTCAAGTGATCGCGAAGTGCTGGTCGAGGGCTGCGATGAGCTGGTCGGCCGGCCCCGGGGTAGTGATCGTCGCCCACTGCCGGGCGAGGTCGAGGAACCCGGAGAAGTGCTGTTGGGCTGTGGTGAGCAGGCTGGAGAGCTCGTCGCGAGTGATCTCGATGGGCGGAGAATCCTCGACGTGCTGCCGGAGCTGGATGACGTGACCCACATGGGTGATGTGCGGCGTGGGGTCGTGCCCCAGCCAGGGTTCGTGCCCGCGTGCCACGTCCCACCAGTCCCGCCAGTTCTCCAGGCCGAAACAGCAACCGGGCGGGACGTCGACGTCGGTGGTGGTGTCGCGGAGCCGCAGACCGCCCGGAGCGATCAGGCCGCCCGTTTCGGCGAGGTGTTGGTGCAGATGCGCCTCGGTCAGGTCGGCGGCGTGCGTGGTCGGGAGGCCGTTGTAGCTGAAGATCACGGCCATGGCCGTCCCGACGTCGGCGGGAGACATCCGGCCGGAGAGGGCGAGAAGGCGGTCGTTCGACGGCTCGGTGATCGGCCAGGCCGTGAAGTCCACCGCGTCGTGGGTCTCCAGGACGACTTCGATGATGACCATGGCCGGCAGTATCCAGGCATCGGGTGTCGGTACAGGCTTTGCATCGTCCTTGGGCCGTACGTCAGGCCCAGAAGTCCCTTTCGGGCAGTCGTAGCCAGGCGCCGGGTGGGCCGGTGATCGGCCGGGCGTCGGCCAGGCGCAGGCCCGCGCCGGCGCAGCAATACGCCGGACAGCGGTCGCGGTAGAGGTAGGCGGCGAGGATCTCCTCGGCGGGGGCGTCAGTGGGGACCATGAAGGCGCTGTCCGGCTCCCAGGCCATGACCTCGCCGTCTCGGGCGATGTGCCCGAAGATGCCGCCTTTGGCGTTGGAGTGCATGCTGTAGCAGACCGTGCCCGTCGAAACGAGCCTGCCGAGGCCGGGAGTGTAGGCGACGTATCCCCAGGGCTGGGTGATGGCGCAGCCGCCGGGTACGTCGGTGATGCCGACGATCCATTCGGCGTCCGGGACGTTGTACCAGGCCTCGTACAGGGCGTCGACGTCCACGTCGTCGGCAGGGGTGGCTTCCAGGCGCGCTGTCGCCTCGGCTGCGCTGACGCCGGCCACGCAGGCCAGGCTCAGGCCTTCGTAGTGGAAGTCTCCCAGCGCGGGGATCAGCCGCTTGGCCTCCGCGGCGGCGGTGGCCTCGGCCGTGGAGAGGCTGATCTCTGACGGGGGGACCGGGAAGAGGTCGGGATTGGGGCCGGCCAGGCTGAGGCGGCCGGGGGACCAGCCGTTCATCATGTGGCGCCACGGGTCCGCTCCGGCGGCGACGAGGGCTCGGGCGTTGTCGGTGCGGCCCTCGAAGACGGCCGTCCAGAGGGCGGTACGGCCGCGGTGTTCGGCGTCGACGTCGTCGACCCGTGCGGCCAGTTCGGCGACCACCTCCGGCGAGCCTCGCTCAGCCGCGACGTGCAGCGGCTTGTCGAAGAGACGCACGCCGGAGTCGGGATCGGCGCCCGCGGCGAGCCGAGCGCGGATCAGGCCGAGGTCTGTCCATTCGTCCCAGCCGACGATCCACCATCCGAGGTCGTCGGTAGCGGTCATGGGACTCCTCCAGCACATCGATGATCTGGCACCCGGCTTCGACGCGTATCGGGCTTGCCGGCGTCAGGGCTTGCTCACAGGCGGGATGACGCCCCATCTGAACGCGGAACTCTTCAGCAGGTGCTCCGTCGCCCTGATGCCGGTCAGGTGCTCGACGAGCAGGAAGGCCGGCCCTCTGTAGAGCCGGGGACGCGATGGGTAGAGCCTGTCGATCTCCGCCATCGTGTCCACGAGCTCGGCGGGCGTTTCCGTCAGGAAGCCTTCGTCGCCGCCCCAGCCCAATCTGATCTCGCCGTCCTCGCACCAGTAGAAGTAGTCGAGGTCCTTGACGCCGAGTGCGGCCTGGGAGACGAGGCGGGTGCCCTTCGACAGCTCGGTGATCAGGTCTTCGCAGGTGCCGAGCCAGTCGGGGTCGAAGACGAACGTCCAGTCGCCGATGGAGGTGACGCCGACAGCGGCCCCGGGGTCCGGGTAGTCGTCCGGGTCTTCGGGGAAGGGGCCCGGCGTGAAGTCCTCCCATCGGCCGCCGAGGCGCGCGACCACCTGTTCGGGCGTGGCACGCACGTAGATGAAGCTGTAGCACTCCTCGGCGTATTCGCCGCAGAGCCAGGAGACATCGGGGGGCTGCAAGGACATGCCGTCATGCTGCCAGTCGGCACCGACAGGAACAGCTCGCGTCGTCGGGAGGCGACCGGCTCTGTGCGTTGCGCCGAAGTGTCCAGTGATGAGCCGAACGTCGGTCAGCATCCCTGCTCGGGGATGGCGGCCAGGTCCATGACCATGTACCGCTTGCGGGCGTCGTCCCGCCAGAACAACAACGGACCGCCGGGGAGGGAACCGCCGACGTGTATGGGCAACTCGCCTTCTTTCGGTTTCAGCGCTGCGGATCTGTCGGCGCAGCGGTCGTAGATCACGCTGCCGTTCTCCAGCGTTCCGACACGGGCGGTGGATATGGAGGAACCCTCGCCGATGACCTCCGGCGGATCGAAGAACCCGAACCTCTCGTGGAAGAGAGGGGTCCTGCGGAACCCGCCGGGGACGATGCCGCGTCGTGAGCCGTCCCGGCGTTGCACGATCACCTGCGTCAGCTGGTTGGCGGCGCGGGCGACGCCGCTGACACACCATTCGGGTCCGCAGCGCCGGTCCGTGCCGTCGACCCTTTCGGCGGAGCGTTTCTCGCCGGTGACGAGGTCGGTGACGGTGTCCTCGCCGTCGTGCACCCAAGGCCAGGTGGAGATGTAGCCGGATCCCATCAGGGCCGGAGTTCCGCCGGTGAGAGGGACGCGGTAGACGGAGCCTCCGCTGTCCTCCCACCAGACGATCTGGTCTCCCACGATCTCCAGGCGGTACATACGGCCGTCCCGGCCCCCGGGCCGGTTGGGGTCGGGCGAGACAAGGGCCACGAAGCGAATCTGGCCGCCTGTGATCGGCATCGTCCACAGCTGCAACTCGGGGCTCGTGCGGTCCGGATGGCGGACTGCGGCGATCCATGCGATCTGCGAATCGCTGACGGTCACGTTCTCGATCCGGTGGTAACGCGCCGTGCTCTCGGGGACGGTGCCCAAGAGTTCGTGCCTGCCGGTCCGCCGGTCGTAGTTCACCAGGATCGGACGGTGCTCGTCGGGGTCGGCCATCAGCACCTCGTGCTTGCTGAGCATCGCCAGCGGCTGAACGTCACGGGTGTCGCTGAACCAGCGTGGCGCCGGGAAGAACGCCTCGGGCCAGACGTCCTCGGCCGCAGGCAAGGTCGGCACCTGAGGTGGGGCGGTCGGTCGCGACGCCGATTGCGAGATACGTGTCGCGCAGCCGCCTGCACCGACGGTGAGCACCAATGCGGTAATCAGCAAGCCTGAATAAGCCGAACGTCTCACCTCCTCTCAGACGCCGGTCCCGATAAGCAGGTTCCCGTTCTCGAAGGTGTGCCATTGAACGCTGGGGATGTCACCAAGGGACCGCTGAGTAACTGCCGGTGACCTAATGAAAATGTATGTCGGTCCTCAGGGAGCCGGGCGATGAAAAATGATAGGCGCTGGTTCTTCGTCGCCGAGCTTCGTCCGGAAGGGTGGCCGAGTGGCTGAGCGACCACGCCGGCTGAGGGCGGGGCTGCGGTGGCAGTCCCGCCTCGGCGGGCGGCAGGTCGGTGATGCCGGGCCTGCTGAGGTGGTCAGAAGGGGCCGGTCTCCGGGTAGCCGGCCTTGATGACGGCCCTGCGGGTCTTCGGGGTGAGCTTCTTCTCGTTGACGACCTTGCCGGACGCCGGTGCGGTGATCTTCGCCTTGGCGCCCCAGCCGGAGTACTTGGTGTCGGTGTGGAAGGCCATCTGGCGGTAGGCGTCGCCGTCGGAGGAGGAGGTCGAGTCGACGACTGCGCGGCTGAGCAGGTTGTTCTTGTCGAAGTACAGGTGGAACTCGACGTTGCCTTCACCGGCCGACTTGTCGTGCCGGTAGGCGGCGAGGGTGGCGGTGCCCTGGTATTCGCCGGTCGCCACCTCGGAGGAGTTGTCCAGCATGAACTTCAGGTCCGCCGGGGTGACGCCCATGTGGAGGATGGCGTTCTCGCGCTCACCGGTCCTCGATCCGATCCAGGAACGGCCGGCGGGCAACGCCTTGACGATTCCGGGGTTGGTCACGTAGGCGTTTCTGCCTTCGGCGACGACCCGGTAGGGAGGCTCGGTCCCCTGGCGGGACGACATGCGGATGCGGAGGTCGGCGGCCGCCACCTTGCCCTTGCCGAACGCCAGCGTGCCGTTGGTGCGGGTGTTCACCTGCACCTGCATGGCCTGGTCGTCGACGGAGAAATCGACGGTGATGCTGCTTAATTGGTCGATCTTCACGCTCTTGCCCGGTAGTAGCTGGGCTTTCAGGGCTTTCACCGCGTCCGCCGGGGCGGCCTGCGTGGTCGCCGGGGATGCGGCCTGAGCGGGTACGGCTGCCGCGCCCACGATCGCCGCCGTGGTCGCGAGGCCCGCGAAGAAGAGCTTCATTAGTGTCCTTCATTTAGATGGATATAGCAGGGAAAAGAGTAAGAGAGCGCTGTTGGCCGGATGAGTGATATTCCGTAACGATCGTGTGCCGACTGATGTCGACGAGGCCGCTGGTTTTGTGTCCGTCATTTTCATATATGCCGGGCATTGACGTCGATCAGGTGCGTCGCCAGGCGAGGAGGCCGTCGGGGGCGGCGGTCCGGACGTAACCTGCGCTCACGAGTTCGTCCCGAAGTGTCTCCCAGGCGGGACGATGGGCATGGCCGACGAGTTCTTCCTCGCTGAGCACTTCGTCGCCCCGGGTGATCCGGTAGAGGTAGCGGCAGGTGGCGCGTTCGTCGTCCGACTCGATGATCTCGGACGAGACCGTGTACGTGTGGCGGCCCACCCGGCGGGAGTCCAGTTGCCGCATGGGACGCGGCTTCGGCGGGCCGCCGTCGCGCCAGGTCAGCAGGAGAAGACCGCCGGGCTCCAACCGGTCGGCCAGGACGGGCCAGAGCCGCCTGCGGTAGCCGGGCTCCAGGGCGTACAGCACATTGATCATCACCATGGCCTCGGCCGGCTCGTCGAGGTCGAGGCCCAGGGCGTCGCAGGGCAGCACGGTGACCCGTTCGAGCAGGTCGGGCCGTTCGGCCAGGCGGGAGAGCAGTACTGCCCGCATCGTGTCCGAGGGTTCCAGGGCGAAGATCTCGGCGGGCGTCCATTCGGCCAGGGACGTGGTGATCAGGCCGGTTCCGGCGCCTATCTCCACGATGCTGCGGCGTACTCCGGTCAGGAGAGACGGCAGCTTCTCGCGTACGCCCGGTATGTGGCTGTGCACGGCGAGCAGATCGTAGAAGACGGGAGAGATGTAGTCGGCCATGGTCGGCCACCGTAGTCCAGCCGGTGCGACGTTCCCGGGGTCAGGCTCCCGCCGCCGGCGCCCGGTCGAGCGTCACGCCGAAGTGCTCCCGGTACGCCGGAAGCAGCTCGTTCTCGTTCAGGATGCGTTCGGCGCGTTCGCCCTGCCGGGTGACGATCAGCTTGCGCCCGCTGATCGTGGTACGCCCCTCCGCCGTCCGTATCGAGCACACCGGCGACCGGGTGAAGTGCGAGTCCGGTGAGGTCGCCTGCCACCAGCAGGTCGGCACGAAGTCGGCCAGCTCGTACGGCCGCGCGGTGAGCCGGTAGGCGGGCTCGCCGTTGTGCGACACGTCGAGATCGCCGTGCTCACCGGGAGCCGGGACGATCTGGAAGACCCCCGCCCCGTCCTTCTGCTCGCCGCGCTCGTCGATCCGCAGCGGCTCGTCGGCGAAGTCGCCGAAGCCGACGTCCACCAGCCAGGGCTCGTCGAGGTCGACGCGGAGCGCGAGGTGGTCGAACAGCGGCCCCGGCCGGCCGCCGCCGAACACCCGCGCCGCGAGCAGGGTCACCCGGTAGCCGAGCGCGGTGAGCAGCGCGGCGAACAGGCCGTTCTGCTCGTAACAGAAGCCGCCGCGGCGGCGGGTGATGAGCTTGTCGAACAGGGCGTCGGGAGCGAGGGAGATCGGCTCGCCGAGGTGGATGCTCAGGTTCTCGAACGGCACCGCCCTCAGGTGCGCGAGCTGCAGGGCCCGCAGGCCGTGGACGTCCGGCGGCACCGGCCGGGACGCTCCGAATCTGTCCAGGTAGCGGGTGACTTGCGACTCGTCCATGACCTACAGGAAACCACGTCTCGCCTGCCTGCGCCCGCCGGATGGCGTCGCGGGTCAGCTTCGCACGGCGCACAGCAGGCGGTTGTTCCCGCGCTGCCACAACGTGCCGATCTCGCCGAACCCGGCCTTGGCCAGCGCGCCGACGTGCTGCTCGACCAGATGGGACTCCGAGCCGTGATGGGACGCGCCGGCCGTGCTGCGCTCCTGGTTGAGGTCGGCGAAGGCGGGGTCGGCGGCGATGGCGTCCCACCAGGCACGCCAGTCCTCGGGGCGGCGGTCGCCGAAGACGCGGTCGGTCTCACGCTGGTGCACCGCGTGCTCCAGCCGGGCCAGGGTGGGGGAGGAGGAGTCCATGTGGTCGCCGTTGAGCAGGATCCCGCCGGGGCGCAGGACGCCGGCCAGCTCGGCGTACGTCTCCTGAAGCTCCTCGGGCGAGATCCAGTGGAGCGCGGTGGTGCTGACCGCGGCGTCGGCGGGACGGTCGAGGCCGAGCGCCTCGGTCCACCCGCCGGTGCGCAGGTCGGCCGAGACGAACCGCAGCCCGGGGTAGGCGGCCCGGCCGAGCCCCAGCAGCAGCGGGTCGGCGTCGACGGCGATCACGGTGGCCGAGGGCAGGCGTTCGAGCAGCCGGGCGGACAACGACCCCGGCCCGCACCCCAGGTCGATGACCACGGGATCCGGCCGGCCCAGCGCCTCGACCGCGTCGATCAGCGCGGTGAAGCGGGCCTCCCGGTCGGGCAGATACCCCTCCTGCTGACGGTCCCAACGCTCGATCCATGCCAGCGCGGCTTCCTGAGTGAGCATCAGATCTCCCTGTAACTGTCGTCTAAGATTTGAGCAGTCACAACTTAGAATGCGAAGGCGTAACTGGTCAAGTGGATTACAACAGTCACACAGATGCGATCGTCCGGGTCGCGGTGGCGCTGGTCAACGCGCTGACCCCGGGCGAGCAGCGAGGGCGCGAGTTCCCCGTCCCCGACGACCTCGCCGCGGCCGCCTCCGGCGCGCTGGGCAGCGTCTATTCCGGCCACCGCGGGATCGGCGCGGCCGACGCCGCCGAGCTGGCCGAGGTCGCGGCCCGGCTGCGCGTGGTGTTCCGCGCGGTGGCGGACGGCGACGTCGACACCGCCGCCATGGCCACGAACGCGCTGCTGGAGGAGAGCAGGGCCAGGCCGATGCTCGAACGCCACGACGGCGAGCCGTGGCACCTGCACTTCCACGGCCCCGGCGGCTCAGTGGCGGGCGACTGGGCGGCGAGCTGCTCGACCGGGCTCGCGATCGTGCTCGGCAGCGAGTTCGGCGACCGGCTCGGGGTCTGCACCGCCCCCCACTGCGACCGCGTCTACGTGGACGTCTCCCGCAACGGCACCCGCCGGTTCTGCTCCACGGCGTGCCAGAACCGCGTCAAGACCGCCGCCTTCCGGGCCAGGACGCGGGCGGAGTGAGCCGGGGTCAGGCCAGGACGCGGATCGGCGCGCCGGCCAGGAACGCGTCGATGTCCTGCACGGCGTCGCGGAAGTAGGTCTCGTAGTTGCCGCCGGTGACGTACCCGAGATGGGGGGTGGCCAGCACGTTGGGCAGTTTGCGTAGCTCGTGCCCGGCGGGCAGCGGCTCGGTCTCGAACACGTCGAGCCCGGCCCCCGCGATCAGCCCCTCGCGCAGCGCCGACGCCAGGGCGGCCTGGTCGACGATGGCCGCCCGCGAGGTGTTGACCAGGTAGGCGCTGGGCCGCATCAACGCCAGCTCGCGCGCGCCGACCAGCCCGCGGGTGCGCTCGCTCAGCACGAGATGGACGGAGACGACGTCGGACTCGGCGAACAGCTCCTCCTTGGCGACCGCCCGCACGCCGAGCTCGCCGGCGCGCGCCGCGGTCAGGTTCTGGCTCCAGGCGATGACGTCCATGCCGAACGCCTGCCCGATGCGGGCCATCTGCGCCCCGATCTTGCCGAGGCCGAGCAGCCCGAGCGTGCCGCCGTGCAGGTCCATGCCGACGGTGCTCTGCCACGGGCCGTCGGAGCGCATCGCCGTGGCCTCGGGCACCAGGTGGCGGGCGAGGCCGAGGATGAGCGCCCAGGTCAGCTCGGCCGGCGGGGTGGAGGCGCTGCCCGTGCCGCACACCGTGACCCCGCGGGCGCGGGCGGCGTCGAGGTCGACGGAGGCGTTGCGCATGCCCGTGGTGATCAGCAGGCGCAGCCGGGGCAGCCGCTCGAACAGCTCCGCGCCGAACGGCGTGCGCTCCCGCATGACGACCACGATCTCGAAGTCCGCCAGGGCCGCCACCAGCTCGTCCTGGCTGGTGAAGTGGGCCAGGAAGCTCGTGGCCCGGACCCGCGACCAGTCGGCCAGCCCGAGGGCCACGCCCTGGTAGTCGTCGAGGACGGCGCAGCGCAGCATGATCCGTGATCCTACGCCGCGGCCCCCTGCTCCAGCTCCCCGGCGGGGCCGGGGAGCTGGAGCCCGTTCAATCGGCGGCTAGCCTTTCCGCCTCGTCGTGCAGCGCCGCGACCAGGATCAGCTCCAGGTTGAGCTCCTCCAGGTCCGGCGACGCCAGACCGTCAAGGACGCGCATGGTGGGCCTCCCTGAACAAAAGACGTCTCAGGTGTCACATAGGTTCACATCTATCTGAAACGTTCTCAGGGGAGGCGTGGGTCGGATGGAGGGGGAGTCATTCCGTCGAGGGTTCCGGGAATTGTCCCGGACAAATCATCAAGCCACTCCCGACAAACCGGAATCGCGGTTCAACTCGATGTCCATCTGCATCGCCAGAATCTCCTGCCGCTCCTGGTTGATCCTGCGGCAGAGCGTGACATATGCGGTCAGCACCTTGGCGTAGGAAGCCCGTGCCTCCTCCAGCTGGCCGCGCAGACGTTCGATGCGGTCGGGGTCGGCGAACTCCTCGGCCTCGGCCTCGGCCAGCAGCGCGCGGGCCTCGTCGACGATCTCCTCGGCCCGCATCCGCGTACGTCGCAGCATCGCCGAGCACTCGAAGAGCTCCGTCAGGCGCGCCGACGAACGAGCGAACTCGGCCTTGCCCATGCCCGTGCCGCCCGCCCGATGCCAGCGAAGATTCGATGCCATTACCGCCACCTCCCCGGTCAAGGTTGCCTAACTGTAGACGTGTGTACCCCGCCGGAGGATGACCTGAGACGTCCACGGAGTAGGTCCCTGATCCCGGCGGAGAGTTTTCTTCCTCTGGCAGGTCGAGGATTTTCCCCTGAAACTCATTCGGTCCCTGGTGAATGTGCTGATTAGAGCCATCTGTGGGGTCTATCCGAGGAATGCAACGAATCGCCGGGGTCGGCAAATAGGTGACTCGAAGACGGTCGATCGGGCCCCGCGGCGACGGGCGTTCGTCACATACTGAAACGACATGGCGGCGCAACGTGACTCCGAGGTGACGGCAGTGGTGGCGATGTCGGCGGCGGGTAACAACGACGAGACGGTCGACGTCAGCGTCGTCATCCCGGTGCACAACTGCCGTCCCTATCTGGACAGGTGTCTCACCTCGGCGCTCGTGCAGCGGGTGAAGAAGGAGATCATCGTCGTCGACGACGGCTCCACCGACGGCGGCGCCGAGCTCCTCGACCTCTACGCCGCCTACCACCAGTCCAGCGTCAAGGTCGTGCACATCGAGGGGTCGGGCGGCGCCGGCCGGCCGCGCAACGTCGGCCTCGCCCACGCCACCGGCCGGTACGTCTTCTTCTGCGACGCCGACGACCACCTCGGCCCCGAGGCGCTGGAACGCATGGTCGCCATGGCCGACAGGAACGGCTCCGACATCGTGCTCGGCAAGATCGTGGGCCACGGCAGGCGGGCCCCCGCCTCGATGTTCCAGCAGAACGCCGAGCGCCTGACCCTCGCCGACAGCAACGTCTACAACAGCCTGAGCTGCTTCAAGCTGTTCAGACGGGAGATGGTCGAGCGGCACGGCATCCGCTTCGCCGAGGACATGCTGGTCGGCGAGGACATCATGTTCACCGTGCACGCCTACTGCCACGCCGGCGTGATCTCGGTGGTCGCCGACCACGACTGCTACCACCTGGTCTCCAGGTCCGACGGCAGCAGCATCATGCAGCAGGCCGGCAGCCGGGACCCGATCGCCTGGCTGACCATGATCCGGCGGCCCATCCGGCTCATGGCCCGGCACGTCGAGCCCGGCCCGCTGCGCGACCACCTGCTGCGCCGGCACTTCAGGCTCGACGCCTTCGCCCAGCTCGGCGCGGTGTTCCTGGAGAGCGACGACGTGCGCCGCAAGGAGATCGCCCAGGAGGTCGCCGCGCTGTGCGACGAGTGGTTCACCCCGGGCGTGCACGCCCGGCTGAACACCATCGACAAGCAGCGCGTGGCCGCGCTCGGCGACGTCGACCGCCTGGTCCGGCTGGCCCGCATCGAGAGCGCCACCGTGCGGCGGCGGCTGACCGGGCTGCGCTGGGAGGACGATCACCTGGTGGTGAGCGGCACGGCCGGGCTGGAGGGCATCAGCCAGGACGACGGCGTGGCCCTGGTGCTGCGCGCCCGCAACGACCCGCACGGCGAGTTCGTCGTCCCGGCCGAGCGGCAGGGCGCGGAGTTCACCGCCCGGGTGGAGGCCGCCGCGCTCGCCTCCGGCGTCTGGGACCTGCGGGTGGCGGTCGAGCTGGAGGGGGTGGTGCGCCACGGCAGGCTGGGCGCCGACCGCGACAACGGCGTCACCCGGCCGCAGCCCCGCCTGATCGGCGGCGTGGTGACCCTGCCGTACTTCACCAGGGACAACGGCAACCTGAGCATCGACGTCGGCGGCCATGTCGTCGCCGTGCCCGGCACCGTCCGGCTGGAGCGGACCAGGTGGGGGCTGGGCCACCGGCTCGTCGTGCAGGGCGAGGTCAGCGTGGCCGGAGAGGTCCCCGAGTGCGCGGCGATCAGGCAGATCGTCTGGCGCGAACGGCGCACCGGCCGCGAGCGCGCCGAGCGCGTGACGGCGCTGCCCGGGGGCGGGTTCGCGGCCAGGCCGGCGGTGGGCCGGCTCCCGCCCGGCACCTGGGACGCCTACCTGGAGCTCGACCTGGGCGGGCCGCCCGCGCTGTTCAGGATCGAGACCGACGCCGACACGGTCGCCGGTCCGCGCAGGTGGCGGGGCGCGGCGTTGCTGCGCAGCGTGCGGCCGTACGCGACCTCGGGGAAGGGGCGGCTGAGCACGGTCGTGCACCGGCTGACGCCGCGAACGATCCTCAGGAGGATCCTTCAGTAATTGCCACCTATGTGCAGGTGCAAGGCAATGCTCTAAAGTGAGGAGGATTTGTTCGTCCTTCTGGAGGCGTTGCCGTGCACGTACCCGATGGCTTCTTCAACGCAGCTACATCCGTCTCCGCCGGAGCGGTGGCGGCCGCCGGGGTAGCGGTCTGCCTGCGGGGCGCCCGCCGGGAGCTGGACGACCGCACCGCGCCCATGGCGGGGCTCGTGGCGGCCTTCATCTTCGCGGTCCAGATGCTGAACTTCCCCGTCGCGGCGGGCACCAGCGGCCACCTGCTGGGCGGCGCGCTGGCGGCGATACTCGTGGGGCCCTACACAGGCGTGCTCTGCATGGCTGTGGTGCTGCTGGTGCAGGCCGTGTTCTTCGCCGACGGCGGGCTGACCGCGCTGGGCATCAACATCACCATCATGGGCATCGTCACCGTGCTGGTCGGCTGGGGCGTCTTCCGGCTGGTCACCGCGATGGCCAGGGGCCGGGGCGGGGTGACGCTCGGGGCGTTCCTCGGGGCGCTGGTCTCCGTACCGGCCTCGGCGCTGGTGTTCTCCGTGCTGTTCTGGATCGGCGGCACCGCGCCCATCGAGGTGTCGGCCGTGGCCGCGGCCATGGGCGGCGTGCACGTGCTGATCGGCATCGGCGAGGCGCTGATCACCGCCACCACCGTCGCCGCCGTGCTGGCCGTACGGCCCGATCTGGTGTACGGCGCCCGCGGGCTGGCCAAGCCGCTGGTGCTCAAGGGGGCCGAAGGCGCCACCACGACCGTGGGCGAGCCGGCGCCGGCGGCCCGGCCGGGCGCGCTCAAGCCGTTCCTGCTGGGCGGGATCGGGCTGACCCTGGTGCTGGCCGGCGTGGTGTCCTTCTTCGCCGCCTCCGACCCCGACGGGCTGGAGGCCGTGGCCGAGAACAAGGGCTTCAGCGGCCAGGCGGCCGACCATGCGTTCGGGTCGTGGGCGCTGGCCGACTACGGTGACGTGGGCGGCATCCCGGTCGGCGTGGCCGGGATCGTCGGCGTCGGGCTCGTGCTGCTCATCGCCGGTGCCGTGGCGTTCGCCGCGCGCAGCCGTACGAACGTGGGGGTCTGATCTGTGAGAGACGGTGAGTGACGGTGGGCGCGGGGCATCGGCACGATCTCTACCTGCCGGGTGACTCCCCCGTCCACCGGCTGCCGCCGCAGTGCAAGCTGCTCGCCGTCTTCGCCTTCGCCGTCGTCGTGGTGGCCACACCGCGGGAGCGCTTCTGGGCGTTCGCGGTCTACGCGGCGCTGCTCGGGGGCGTCGCGCTGGCCGCGCGGGTGCCGGTCGGCCACGTGCTGCGGCGGATGGTGATCGAGCTGCCGTTCGTGTTGTTCGCGTTCCTGATCCCGGTGATCGGGATGGGCGAGCGCACGACGGTGCTCGGGGTCTCGCTGAGCGTGCAGGGGTTGTGGGCGGCCTGGAACATCCTGGTCAAGGCCACGCTCGGGGTGATCGCCTCGATCCTGCTCGCGGCCACCACCGAGCCGCGGGTCATCCTCGTCGGGGCGCAGCGGCTGCGGCTGCCGAGCCTGCTGGTGCAGATCGCCATGTTCATGCTCAGGTACATGGACGTGATCGTGGAGGAGATGCGGCGGATGCGGGTGGCGCGCGAGTCGCGCGGGTTCGAGGCGCGCAACTTCCGCCAGATCCCGGTGATCGCGCGTTCGGCCGGGGCGCTGTTCATCCGTTCGTACGAGCGGGGCGAGCGGGTGCATCTGGCGATGCTGAGTCGCGGCTACGCTGGACGGATGCCGATAATTCAAGATATTTCGGCATCCATCGGGCAGTGGGCGGCGGCGCTCGTCCTGCCCGTCGTGGCACTCGCGGTTCTGGGGCTCTCATGGTGAACTCTCTGGAGGTCAGTGACCTGGCCTACGCCTACCCCGACGGCACTCAGGCGCTGTTCGGCGTGAACCTGGCGATCGGCCGCGGTGAGCGGGTGGCGCTGCTCGGCCCCAACGGCGCCGGCAAGACGACCCTCGTCATGCATCTCAACGGCATCCTCGCCGCCGGGCACGGCAGCGTGGCCGTGGGCGGCGTCCCGGTGCGCAAGGACACGCTCAAGGAGATCAGGCAGCGCGTCGGCCTGGTCTTCCAGGACCCCGACGACCAGCTCTTCATGCCCACGGTCAGGGACGACGTCGCCTTCGGCCCGGCCAACGCCGGTCTCAAGGGCGCGGAGCTCGACCGGGTGGTCCGCGACGCGCTCGACCGGGTCGGCATGCTGGAGGCCGCCGACCGGCCGCCGCACCACCTGTCGTTCGGGCAGCGGCGCCGGGTGGCGGTGGCCACGGTGCTGGCGATGCGGCCGGAGATCCTGGTGCTCGACGAGCCCTCCTCCAACCTCGACCCGGCCGCGCGCAGGGAGCTGGCCGAGATCCTGCGTTCGCTGGACGTGACCGTGCTCATGGTCACCCACGACCTGCCGTACGCGCTGGAGTTGTGCGAGCGCTCGCTGATCCTCTCGGGAGGCGTGATCGCCGCCGACGGGCCCACACGCGAGCTGCTGGCCGACGCCGAACTGCTGGCCGGGCACCGCCTGGAGCTCCCCTACGGCTTCGCCGTCCCGGCCGGGTGAGCAACCTGGTGCCCAGGTCGCGGGCCGGGCGGCCGGCTGGGTAGGAACCCTCAGCGCCGCGTCTAGCGCATGATTCGTCCGCTCTAGTCCTTCTGTATCCGGCTCTTCGTAGTTTGTGCATGCCCGCTATCCGGGGATGTCGAAGTACAGTGGCTCATCGAGGAGGGGCCAAATGAAGCTGCGGCTTGCGCGACACGCCCTGGGTGACGCCGTGGTGGTGGCTGTTGAGGGAGAGCTCGATCTGTTCACCGCACCGTTCCTCCGCGACGAGGTCCGCGACGCCATCAAGCAGGACAGCGCCAGGCTCGTGCTCGACCTGCAGCAGCTGTCGTTCATGGACTCCAGCGGTCTGTCGGTGCTGATCGAGGCCTGGCGGCTGGCCACGGGAGAGGGAGGCGGGGTGTCCCTCGCCGCACCCCAGGCGCCCGTGGCGCGCATCCTGCGGACCACGGGGCTCGACCGGCGGATCAAGGTGTACTCCGACGTCGACAGCGCCGTGGGGGAGATTTAACCCGCCCCGAGTAGAACTTCATTCGGTTGGCGCGTTAAGGTCCGGGATATGGACGTCAACGGATCTGCAGCAATCATCTCCGGCGGTGCCAGCGGCCTCGGTGAGGCGACGGCCCGCGAGCTCGCCCGCGCGGGCGCCACCGTGGTCATCGCCGACCTCAACGAGGAGCGCGGCAAGGCCGTCGCCGACGAGCTCGGCGGCGTCTTCGTCAGGACGGACGTGTCGGACGACGAGCAGGTGCAGGCGGCCGTCGACGCGGCCGTGGCCACGGGCAAGCCGCTGCGCGTCGTGGTCAACAGCGCGGGCATCGGCTGGGCCGAGCGCACGGTCAACCGCGAGGGCAAGCCGCACAACCCGGCCACGTACCGCAAGGTGATCGAGGTCAACCTGATCGGCACCTTCAACCTCATGCGCATCGCCGCGGCGGCCATCGCCGCCACCGAGCCGGTCGACGCCGACGGCCAGCGCGGCGTGGTCATCAACACGGCCTCCGTCGCCGCCCTGGAGGGCCAGACGGGCCAGCTCGCCTACTCGGCCTCCAAGGGCGGCATCGTGGGCATGACGGTCCCCGCCGCACGCGACCTGGCGGCCATCGGCGTACGCGTGAACACGGTCTGCCCCGGCATCATCGACACCCCCATCTACGGCTTCTCCGGCAACGCCGAGGAGTTCAAGGCCAAGCTCGTGGCCCCCGTGGTCTTCCCCAAGCGCATGGGCCGGGCCGACGAGTTCGCCCACCTGGTGCACTCGCTCGTCCAGAACGACTACATGAACGCCGAGGTCGTGCGCTTCGACGGCGGCATCCGCTTCCAGCCCAAGTGAGGTCCCGTGTCTGACGAAGTGCTCGTCGAGGAGTCCGGCAACGTCGCGGTCATCACCATCAACCGGCCGAAGGCGCGTAACGCGATCAACGGTGCGGTGGCCCGGGGGATCGCCGAGGCGCTGGACACCTTCGACGCTCGCGCCGAGATCTCGGCGTACGTGCTGACCGGCGCAGGGGGCACGTTCTGCGCGGGCATGGACCTCAAGGGGTTCCTGTCCGGGGACTTCCCGGTGGTCGAGGGCCGCGGCTTCGGCGGCATCGCCGAGGCGCCGCCCAAGAAGCCGCTGGTGGCCGCGGTCGAGGGGTACGCGCTGGCGGGCGGCTTCGAGCTGGCCCTGTCGTGCGACGTCATCGTGGCCTCGTCGGAGTCCACGTTCGGGCTGCCCGAGCCGAAGCGCGGGCTGGTGGCGGGCGCGGGCGGGATCATGCGGCTGCCGCGGCGGATCCCGTACCACGTGGCCATGGAGATCGCCCTGACCGGCGACCACTACCCCGCCTCCCGCCTGTACGAGCTGGGCCTGGTCAACCGGATCACCGAGCCGGGGGCCGCCCTGGAGGGCGCGCTGGAGCTGGCCCGCAAGATCGCCGCCAACGCCCCCCTGGCGCTCGCGGCGACCAAGAAGGTGATCATCGAGTCCCAGGACTGGCCCCTGGAGGAGATGTTCAAGAAGCAGGGCGCGATCATCAACCCGGTGTTCGGCTCCAAGGACGCCATGGAGGGCGCGGCGGCCTTCGCCGAGAAGCGCGCCCCCCAGTGGAAGGGCGAGTAACCCTCACCCGTACGCCGGCCCCTTCCGCACGACCGGAAGGGGCCGCGTCAACGCGCGTGCGTGAGCTTTCCTGCGTACGGTAAAGGGAGAAGACGACCACCAGGAGAGCGCATGAGCGACTATTCGGGTTCCAGGTTCGAGTCGGCCAAGCGCGGCGCCGGCACCTTCCTGTCGAACGCGATCAAGGCGATCGTCATTCTCGGGTCCATGCTCGCCGTGATGTGGGTCCTGGAGGGCGTCGACTACGTGATGGGCGGCGCGCTCGACTCCTACGGCATCGCGGGCTGGGACGCCGACGGCCTGGTGGGCATCTTCTTCGCGCCGTTCCTGCACGGCGGCTTCGGCCATCTCATGGCCAACTCGCTGCCGCTGCTGGTGCTGGGCTTCCTGGCGGCGGTGCGCGACATCCGCAGGTTCCTGTGGGCCACATTGGTGATCGTGCTGATCGGCGGCCTGGGCACGTGGGTGTCCAGCCCTGGCGTGATCACGATCGGCGCGAGCGGCCTGGTCTTCGGCTACTTCGGCTTCGTGCTGGCCCGGGGCCTGTTCGACCGCCGCCTGGTGGACATCCTGATCGGCATCGGCGTGGGCGTGGCCTACTACTCGATCCTGTGGGGCCTGCTCCCCAACCAGCAGGGCATCTCGTGGCAGGGCCACCTGTTCGGGCTCGTGGGCGGCGTGGTGGCCGCCGGGGTGCTGCCGCGCAGGCGAACGCTGCCGGCCCGCTTCTGAGCCCTACAGGTGCGGCTTGGTGTGCTCGGCCGGCGAGCTGGAGAGCATGCGGTCGATGAGCGCCAGGCCGATCGCCGAGGCCACGAACGCCAGGTGGATGATCGTCTGCCACATGATCTTGTCGTTGGGCACGTCACGCGCCCGGATGAACGTCTGCAGCAGGTGCACCGACGAGATGCCCACGATGGCCGTGGCCAGCTTGACCTTCAGCACGTTGGCGTTGACGTGGGAGAGCCATTCGGGCTCGTCGGGATGGTCGTTGAGGTTGATGCGCGAGACGAACGTCTCGTAACCGCCGATGATCACCATGATCAGCAGGTTGGAGATCATCACGACGTCGATCAGCGCCAGGACCGTGAGCATGACGACGACCTCGGCCGACGTGCCGTCGCCGGCCGCCGGGTGCAGGAAGACGCTGCTGAGCAGGTGCCACAGCTCGGTCATGAACTGCCAGACGTACACCGCCTGGGCCACGATGAGGCCCAGGTAGAGCGGGACCTGCAGCCAGCGGCTGGCGAACATGAGGTAGCCGAGGCTGCGGGGCAGCGCTCGCCCCTGGCCGATCGGGGGCTGTTCGGGCAAGAATGTTTCCTACTGATCGAGCCGGAGGACTGGTGAGTTGGCGAACCTGGGATCCCTGGAACGCGCGATCATGAACGTGCTGTGGGATGCCGGCAAGGCCATGCGCGTGCGGGAGCTCCTGGACAGGCTCAACGAGGACCGCGACCTCGCGTACACGACCGTGCAGACCGTCGCCGAGCGGCTGGTGCGCAAGGGCCTGCTGGTGCGCACGCCCGCGCGCAACGCCTTCCGCTACGCGGCCGCCTGCTCGAGGGCCGAGCACGTCAGCCGCCTGATGCTGGAGGCCCTCGCGGTCAGCACCGACAGGCTGCCGGTGCTGACGAGGTTCGCGCAGAGCGTCGAGGAGGAGGACGCCCTGGCGCTCCTGGACGAGCTGGCCCGCCGGACGGGCCGGCGCGCGACGGGCTAGAGGCGCTCGACCACGTGGTCGACGCAGACCGTCAGCGCCTCGACGTCGGACGGCTCGATGGCCGGGAACATCGCGATGCGGAGCTGGTTGCGGCCCAGCTTGCGGTAGGGCTCGGTGTCGACGATGCCGTTGGCGCGCAGCACCTTGGCCACCTCGGCGGCGTCGACGTCGTCGGTGAAGTCGATCGTGCCGACCACCTGCGAGCGGAACTGCGGGGCGGCGAACGGCGTGGCGTAGGACGACTTCTCGGCCCAGGTGTACAGGCGCTGGCTGGACTCGGCGGTGCGGGCGGTGGTCCAGGCCAGGCCGCCGTTGCCGTTCATCCAGTCGAGCTGGTCGGCCAGCAGGAACAGCGTGGCCACGGCGGGCGTGTTGTAGGTCTGGTCCTTGCCGGAGTTGTCGATCGCGATCGGCAGGCTGAAGAACTCGGGGACGTACCGGCCCGAGGCGGCGATCTCCTCGACCCTGGCCAGGGCGCGCGGCGACATGATGGCGATCCACAGGCCGCCGTCGGAGGCGAAGCTCTTCTGCGGGGCGAAGTAGTAGACGTCGGTCTCGGCGATGTCGACCGGCAGGCCGCCCGCGCCGGAGGTGGCGTCGACCAGCACCAGCGAGTCGTCGCCGCCCACGCGGGAGATCGGCATGGCGACACCGGTCGAGGTCTCGTTGTGGGTGAGGGCGTAGACGTCGACGCCGTCCTCGGCGGCCGCGGTGGGGTAGGTGCCGACGTCGGACTTGATCACGCTCGGGTCGGCCAGCCACGGCGCCTTCTTGGCGACGGCGGCGAACTTCGAGGAGAACTCGCCGAACGCCAGGTGCTGGGACTTCTCCCTGATCAGCCCGAAGGCCGCGATGTCCCAGAACGCGGTGGTGCCGCCGTTGCCCAGCACGACCTGGTAGCCCTCGGGCAGCGAGAACAGGTCGGCGAGCCCGGAGCGCACGCGGCCGACCAGGTTCTTGACCGGCTTCTGGCGGTGCGAGGTGCCCATGAGGCTCGCGCCGGACGCGGCGAGCGCGGCCAGTTGCTCGGTGCGCACCTTCGAGGGCCCGCAGCCGAAGCGGCCGTCGGCGGGCTTGATGTCAGCGGGAATCACGATGTCAGCCACGTGCCAAGCGTACTGAGGCCGTCCGGGTGACGTCGCACGGGTCCGCCGAATGAGACGCGAAACGGCCCGCCCTTGAGCGGGCGGGCCGTTCATGACACGGGCGAAAACGTGTCAGATCGTGCCGGCGACCTCGGAGGCGCCGGGGACGTCGCTGAGCGGGCGCGAGGCCGGGCCGATGTAGTTGGCGCTCGGACGCACCAGCCGGCCCGTGAGCTTCTGCTCCAGGATGTGCGCGGCCCAGCCGGCCGTGCGGGCGCAGGTGAACATCGAGGTGAACATGTGCGAGGGCACCTCGGCGAAGTCCAGCACCACGGCCGCCCAGTACTCGACGTTCGTGGCGAGCACCCGGTCGGGCTTGCGGGCGTGCAGCTCCTCCAGGGCGGCCTGCTCCAGCGCCGCCGCGACCTCGTAGCGGGGCGCGTCGAGCTCCTTGGCGGTGCGGCGCAGCACGCGGGCGCGCGGGTCCTCCGCGCGGTAGACGCGGTGGCCGAAGCCCATGAGCCTGTTGCCCTTGTCGAGCTCGCTCTGGACGTACTTCTTGGCGTCGCCGAGCTGCTCCACGCCTTCGATCATGTGGAGCACGCGGGCGGGGGCGCCGCCGTGCAGCGGGCCCGACATCGCGCCCACGGCGCCAGAGAGCGCCGCGGCCACGTCGGCGCCGGTGGAGGCGATGACGCGGGCGGTGAAGGTGGACGCGTTCATGCCGTGCTCGGCGGCCGAGGTCCAGTAGGCGTCGATGGCCTTGACGTGCTTGGGATCAGGCTCACCGCGCCAGCGGATCATGAAGCGTTCGACGATGGTCTTCGCCTCGTCGACCCGGCTCTGCGGCACCATCGGCAGGCCGAGGCCGCGCGCGGACTGCGCGACGAAGGAGAGTGCCATCACGGAGGCGCGCGCCAGCTGGTCGCGGGCCTCCTCGTCACTGATGTCGAGCAGGGGCTTGAAGCCATAGGCCGGAGCCAGCATGGCCAGCGCGCTCTGCACGTCTACACGGATGTCACCGGAGTGGACAGGGATGGGGTACGGCTCCGCCGGGGGCAGGCCCGGCTGGAACTTGTTGTCGACCAGCAGGCCCCAAACGTGCCCGAACGGGACACGGCCGACCAGCTCCTCGATGTCGACGCCCCGGTATCGAAGGGCGCCCCCTTCTTTGTCCGGTTCCGCGATCTCGGTCTCGAAAGCTACGACGCCTTCGAGGCCGGGTTTGAAGTCGGACATGCTCGGCCGCCTCCCTTTCTTGCCATGTAACGGCAATGCCTTGATGTCGAGATACCGGCGGGTCAATTTAACCCCCTCCCAGGTCATGGTCGGTCTCGGGACCCGCCGAAACGTCAAACCCGCTGGTAGGGAGCCTGCTGTGGGCACGTGTCCCGCGACCTGCGTCAGGCCGCCGAACCGCGCCCTAGCGTGGGATCTGCCACATGAGCGCGCAAGAATACCGTCTCGTGGATGCCACCCCGCGCCCGCCCCTGCTGGCGGCGCTACGCCGAACGTACGAGGGCGAGCCGTTGCTCGAGACCGACCTCGCGTCCGACCCCGTCGCGCAGTTCACCGTCTGGTTCCAGGACGCGCTCGAAGCCGGCCTGCCCGAACCGAACGCCATGGTCCTCGCCACCGCCTCCGCGGGCGGCCGGCCGAGCGCCAGGACGGTCCTGCTCAAGGGCTACGACGAGAACGGCTTCGTCTTCTACACCAACTACGAGTCCCGCAAAGGCCGCGACCTGGCCGAGAACGGACGCGCCTCGCTGCTGTTCCCCTGGCACGCTATCCGCCGCCAGATCCGCATCGAGGGCACCGTCGCCCGCATCTCCCACCAGGAGTCGGCCGACTACTACAACTCCCGCCCGTACGGCTCCCGCATCGGGGCCTGGGCCTCGCGCCAGTCGGCGGTCGTGCGCTCGCGCGAGGAGCTCGACGAGCGCTACGAGGAGCTGTCCGCCCGCTGGCCGGAGGATCCGCCGGTGCCCGACTTCTGGGGCGGCTTCCGGGTGACGCCGACCGAGGTGGAGTTCTGGCAGGGACAGCTCGACCGGATGCACGACAGGCTGCGCTACCGGCGCACCCGACCCGGTTGGGCTTTGGAGAGACTTGCACCATAAATTGCCTTAGGTGGCATTCGGGGAACTGGTCAAACGTCATCTTGTGGACACAAGGCCGCTGGCCGTGCCCGCGTACCGGCGGATCTGGTCCGGCCAGGCCGTCTCGAACGTGGGCGTCGCCGTCACCGTCGTGGCGGTCGGCCAGCAGGTCTACGACCTGACCCATTCCTCGCTCTGGGTGGGGCTGCTCGGCATGGCCAACCTCGTCCCGCTGCTGGTCTTCGGGCTGTGGGGCGGGGCCGTCGCCGACGCCTTCGACCGGCGCAGGCTGCTCGTCATCGGCTCGCTCATCACCTGGGCGGCCACCCTGGTCATCCTGGCGCAGGCCCTGCTCGGGCTGGGCAACGTGTATCTGATCTTCGCGGCGACGGCGGTCAACGCCACCGGGTTCGCGATCACCGGCCCGACCAGGGGCTCGGTGATCCCGCGCATCCTCGACCCCGAGCTGGTGCCGGCCGCCAACGCGCTCAACTCGCTGGTCTACAGCCTCGGCGCGGTCGTCGGCCCGATGCTCGGCGGCGTGCTGCTGGCCACCGGCGGCGACCACCCCAACTACGCCGCCGCCTACACGGTGGACGCCCTGCTGTTCAGCGGCGGCCTCTACGCGGCCCTCAGGCTGCCCGCCCTGCCCCCGCTGGGCGAGGTGACACGTCCGGGAGCCCGGGCGGTCTGGGAGGGCCTCAGCTTCATCGCCAGGAGCCCGGTGCTGCTGATGTCGTTCGTCGTGGACATCATCGCGATGGTGTTCGCCATGCCGCGCGCCCTCTACCCCGAGCTGGCCGCCGATCGGTTCGGCGGCTCGATGACCGCGCTCGGCTGGGTGACCTCCGCCATGGCGATCGGCTCGGTCGCCGGCGCGCTGTTCTCCGGCTGGGTGGGCCGGATCTCGCGGCAGGGCGTCGCGCTCGTGCTGGCCATCGCCATGTGGGGGCTCGCCGTCGCGGCCGCGGGGCTGGTGCGCGAGCTGTGGCTCGTCGTGGCGTTCATGGCGGTCGGCGGCGTGGCCGACGTGATCTCGTCGGTGTGGCGGCAGTCGATCCTGCAGCTCTACGCCCCCGACGAGATGCGCGGGCGGATGCAGGGCGTGTTCATGGTGGTCGTGGCGGGCGGCCCGCGCCTCGGCGACCTGCGCGCCGGTGCGACCGCGACCGCCTTCGGGCTCACCGGCGCCTGGGTGGGCGGGGGGCTGGCGTGCGCGGTCACCGTGCTCGTCGTCGGCCTGTCGGTGGCCGGGTTCCGCAATTACCGCTCCGACACCCGCGCCGCCGCCTTGAGGTCGGAGACGAAGCCCGCGTAGGCCGCGTCCCTGTCGGGCGCGCGCAGCACCGCCGAGGGGTGGATCGTGGCCACCGCGAGCGCGTCGCCGAGCGGCACCGGCTCGCCTCTGTGCTCGGTCAGCCGGAACGCCCTGCCCAGCAGAGACCTGGCCGCCGTCGCGCCGAGCACCACGACCACGTCGGGACGCACCAGCTCCAGCTCCGCGCCGAGCCACGGCCGGCACGCCTCGATCTCGGCGACCGTCGGTTTCTGATGAATCCTTCTCTTCCCCCTGGGAGTGAAGGAGAAATGTTTGACAGCGTTTGTCAAATAAACCGCGTCCCGGTCGATTCCCGCTTCTTCCAGCCCCCGATCCAGCACACGTCCGGAGGGGCCCACGAACGGATGTCCCTCGATGTCCTCGCGATCCCCTGGCTGCTCGCCCACCAGCATGAAACGGGCCTGTTCCGGCCCCTCGCCGAACACCGTCTGGGTGGCCTTGGCGTACAGGTCGCAGCCTTCGCAGCGGGCGGCCGCCGTCCGCAGGGAGCCGAGGTCGCGCCGGTCGGGAAGGAACTCGGCCGCTCCGTTGTTGCCGTCCTTAACCATCGTCGGTCGTTCTCCCAATAGGGTTCCTGATGACTTCTGTGCCCGTAGCGGACGGGCTCAGTCCCCGCCACGACCGGCGTAGCATTTCAGTTGGGAGGAGCCTTGACCGCACACGGCCTGATCGACACGACGGAGATGTATCTCCGCACGATTTACGAGCTCGAAGAGGAGGGCATCGTCCCCCTTCGCGCCCGCATCGCGGAGCGCCTCCAGCAGAGCGGCCCCACCGTGAGCCAGACCGTCGCCCGCATGGAGCGCGACGGCCTCGTCCGCGTCGAGGGCGACCGGCACCTGTCGATGACCGACCTGGGCCGCACGCTGGCAACGCGCGTGATGCGCAAGCACCGCCTGGCCGAATGCCTGCTCACCCAGGTCATCGGCCTTCCTTGGGAAGAGGTGCACATCGAGGCGTGCCGGTGGGAGCACGTCATGTCCGAGTCGGTCGAGGCGCGGCTGGTGACGCTGCTCGACAACCCCACGGTCTGCCCGCACGGAAACCCCATCCCGGGGCTGGCCGAGCTGGGGGCGCAGGAGGTGCCCGACGGCGCGGCCAACGTCCTGACCTCGATGTCCGAGGCCGCCGGGCCGCGTGACATTCCGGTCGTGGTGCGCCGGATCAGCGAACAAGTGCAAAGCGATCCTGCTGTGATGCTTAAACTCAAGCAAGTTGGGATACAACCCGGACGCGAGGTGACGCTCGCGGCGAGCGACGACGGTGTGCGGGTGACAGGTGACGGTGACGCGAACGACACTCCCGCGGAGCTTCCGCGTGACGTTGCCGCGCACGTTTTTGTCTCCAAGCGCTGACGCGCGCGCAGCCACTTGGTTGAATCCCTCTTGGGAGGCCCTCCACTCTCCCCTGGCCAAGACAGTTGCAGGAGCACCCGTGGTCCGCTGTGCGCACAAGCCACCCCAAGGAGTGGTCTCCGGATGAAGCGATGGGGGGATCTGTCACAAGAAACGGCTGATCACCTTGGTGCCGGGTCCGTTCTGGACCATGCCGAGATGGCAGTGGTCGTGACAGACCGCTTCAGCAATCTCCTCTACTGGAATCCCTTCGCCGAGCAGCTGTTCGGCCGGCCCGGCAACGCGCCGGCGCGTGACGCGTCCGTCCTGTCCCTCGGGATCATGGAGAAGGACCACCCGATGGCCGTCGAGCTGGCCAAGCACGTGCTCAAGGGCGGCGTGTGGGAGGGCACGTTCGACGTCAGGCGCGGCGACGGCACGATCGTCTACGTCCGCGCCCAGGCCGTGCCGCTGCGCCACCCGTCCGGCTCGGTCACCGGCATCGTCATCCTGGCCCGCGAGGCCCTGCGCAGCAACGAACGCGAGAAAGACCGTTTCGGGCTCCTCGAACGCATCGGCGAGCGGCTGGCCGGCTCCCTCTACGTCGAGGAGACGCTCAAGCGGGTGGCCGAGATGCTCGTGCCGCAGTTCGCCGACCACTGCTTCATCGAGCTCATGGAGGGCGACCGGCTGGTCCGCCGGGTCTCGGAGCACGTCCAGGGCTGGACCCCGCCCGCGGGCACGTGGAAGCCGGTGGGCGCGGAGATCCGCTACCCCTCCGGCCACTACGCCGACACCGCGCTGCGCCGCCAGGAGACCATCCTGGTCGAAGACTTCTCCACCACCAGCTACCCGTCGCCCCACGAGGGCAGCGCGCGGCTGGCCAGCGAGATCGGCATGACCTCGGCCATCGTCGCCCCCCTGCTGGTGCGCGGCGAGACGCTGGGCCTGATGTACCTCGGCCTGTCCAACCTGACCGACCGGCGCAGCCCCCACTACGACGCCTTCGACCGCGACTTCGTGGGCGCCATCGCCACCCGCGTGGCCCTCGCGATCGACAACGCGCTGCTGTTCGAGGAGGAGCGCCACACCGCAGAGTCGTTCCAGAAACACCTGCTGCCCAGGGCGCTGCCCCAGCTCGACGGCCTCGACATCGCGGTGCGCTACTACCCGGCGGCCCCGCTCGCCTCCCACGGCCAGGGCATCCAGACCCAGGTCGGCGGCGACTGGTACGACGTGATCCCGCTCTCGGCCGGCCGCGTCGGCATCGTGATCGGCGACGTCGAGGGCAGGGGCGCCAAGGCCGCGGCCATCATGGGCCAGCTGCGGGCGGCGCTGCGGGCCTTCGCGCAGGACGACAAGTCACCCGCCGACATCCTGGCCAGGCTCGACGAGTGGACCCGCATCATCGCCACCCCCGAGCAGGACGACAACGGCGCCGACGTCAGCATCCCGCCCATCGTCACCTGCCAGTACCTCGTCTACGACGCCTGGTCCCGCCAGCTCTCCTTCGCCAACGCCGGGCACGCGCCGCCGCTGCTGGTGGTCGACGGCCAGTGCCTGGAGATGGACATCGAGGAGGTCGGCCAGCCGCTCGGCGTCCGGGCCAAGGGCCTGCACGCCGACCTGGTCTACAAGGAGGAGACCCGCACCCTCCCGCCGGGCGCGGCGCTGCTGCTCTACACCGACGGCCTGGTCGACCGGCGTCCGGGCCGCGACGGGCGGATGCCGAGCGAGGAGGAGACGCTCGGCGTGCTGTGCGAGAAGCTCGCCAAGATGGCCGACGCCGACGTCGAGCGCATCGCCGACGCCGCCACGATCGCGGTGCCCGGCGAGATCGACGACGACATGGCGATCCTGGTCGTCCGCTCCAGCGACGTCGACCTCGACGTCGAGGAGCGCACCTTCCCGGCCCAGCCGATCATGGTCGGCGAGGCGCGCCGCATGGCCTCCGAGGCCTTCTCCGGCTGGAACGTGCCCGAGGAACGCGCCGAGCTGGCCTGCCTGCTGGTCTCCGAGGTCGTCACCAACGTGGTGCTGCACGCCTCCACCGCCAACTCCCCGCGCCGGGAGCTGGTCGTCGAGGGGCCGCCGCTGCCGTTCGAGGAGTCCTGGGACATGCCGGGCTTCGAGGAGGAGCCGGTCGGCGACAAGGAGTTCACGCTGAGGCTGCGCAGGGGCGAGGAGTCGGTCTGGGTCGAGGTGTTCGACCAGGACCTCCGCCTGCCCCGCATCCGCAGCGCCGGGGAGAACGACGAAGGCGGCCGCGGCCTCTACCTGGTCGACCAGCTCGCCAAGCGCTGGGGATCCCGTCCCACCAGGGAAGGCAAAGCGGTCTGGTTCGAGATTCCCACCCGGAGCAGGTGAGTGGTTCACTGGGCCGCATGGAGCTGGCCTTCGAACGCCGGGGCACCGGCGAGCCGCTGATCCTCGTCCACGGCATCGGACACCACTGGCAGGCATGGTTGCCGGTGATGGACCGGCTGGCCGCCGACCACACGGTGATCGCCGTCGACCTGCCCGGTTTCGGGGTGTCGCCGCGGCTGCCCGCGGGCATCCCGTACACCGCGGAGTCGCTGGCCGACGCGGTCGAGTCGTTCTGCGCGCTGCTCGGCATCCGGGAGCCGCACGTGGTGGGCAACTCGCTCGGCGGCTACATCGCGCTCGAACTGGCCTCGCGCGGCGTCGTGCGCGAGGCGACCGCGCTGTCGCCGGCCGGCTTCTGGTCGCGCTCCGAGCTGCTCTACTGCCAGACGACGCTGAAGGCCCTGCGGAACTCGGCGCGGGCGATGTCGTCGGAGCAGGCGGTCAGGGCGGCCGGCAACCCGTTCATGCGGGCCGTGTCCAGCGGGGTGCTGGTGGCCCGTCCGAGCCGCCTCGACCCCGCCGGGCTGGTCGCGGCCACGCAGGCGCTGGCGGGGGCGGCCGGCTTCGACGAGACGCTGGAGTCGTTCGGCGGGCTGATGCCGCCCGCCCCGCCGAAGACGCCCATCACGATCGCCTGGGGCGAGCGCGACCGGTTGCTGCCGCGCCGCCAGGCCGTGCGCGCGGCGCGCTGGTCGGGGCAGCGGGTCAAGCTGCTCAGGGGCTGCGGGCACGTGCCGATGAGCGATGATCCGGAGCTGGTGGCCCGGGTCGTCCTTGCGGCCGACCGGGCGGCCTCCTAGCGTTCGGCGTTGGCCGCCATGCGGCGCAGCACCTCGACGGCGGTCTGGTACTCCTGCGGGCTCACGCCCTGCGTGACCTGCTGCCGGAAGCGGGTGACGCGCTCGGAGACGGCCGTGTGCACGGCCCTGCCCTCGTCGGTCAGCCGCCCGTCCGCGAGCCATCCCCTCGACGTCAGGCTCTGTACGGCCTCCTCCACCCCCTCGAACGGCGCGAGCGCGACGGCGTTCTCCCCTTGGGCGGTGGCGTGGAGAAGCTGCCACTCCCTGCGCGAGGCGCCGTACGCGGCCAGGGCCTGACCCATCGCGTTCTCCAGCAGGTTGTCGAGGTGCTTCACCCAATATCCGATAGGTCTGTCCATGCATGTACGATAGCAACTATATGTATGAAGACAAGGAAATCGCCGAGATCGAACGGGCGATGGTCGCGATCAGGCGCAGGCAGAGCAGGCGGGCGCTGGCCCGGCAGCACGGCGCGGCGGGCCCCGAGTTCGAGGTGCTCGACGTGATCGAGGGCGCCGGTGGGCGGCTCACCGTGTCGGCGGTCGCCGAGGCGCTCAACGTCGACCAGCCGCGGGCGAGCCGGCTCGTGACGGCCGCCGTGACGGCGGGGCTGGTCCGGCGGGAGGCCGACCAGGCCGACGGGCGGCGGGCGTGGCTGGTGCTGACCGAGGCGGGCGCCGCCGCGCTCGCACAGGCCCGGCAGGCCCGGCAGGCGGCCTTCGCGTCGGCCACGGCCGACTGGTCGGCGGCCGAACGGGCCGAGTTCGCCCGGCTGCTGACCCGGTTCGTGCAGGGGATGCCGGGGTGAGCTTTCCCGGCCTCAGCGCATGGTCTGGCCCCAGACGAGCAGCATGGCGATGATGAACACGATCATCACGCCCGCGTAGCCGACGGGGCCGAGCCGGAACGCCCGGCGCACGCGGTTGAGCCCCCAGGCGAACAGTAATGCCAGGAAAACGAGGAGGATCAGGCCGCCGTCCATGCTGACAGTATGCGGCGCGGCCCGGCCGGGCGCGCGCCTGCCGTCAGAATCCGAAGGACCGGCCGATGATCTCCTTCATGATCTCGGTGGTGCCGCCGTAGATGGTCTGGACGCGGCTGTCCAGCCACGCCTTGGCGACCGGGTACTCCATCATGTAGCCGTAGCCGCCGTGGAGCTGGAGGCAGCGGTCGATGACCTTGTTCTGCAGCTCGGTCGTCCACCACTTGGCCTTGGCCGCGTCCACGACGGTGAGCTGCCGGGCGTTGAGCGCCAGGATGCACTTGTCCACGTAGTGGCGGGCGATCTCCGTCTCGGTCGCCAGCTCGGCCAGGACGAAGCGGGTGTTCTGGAACGAACCGAGGTTGCGGCCGAACGCCTGGCGGGTCTTGCAGTACTCGATCGTCTGCTCCAGCACCGCCTCCGCCGCGGCCACGGCCGCCACGGCGATCGACAGGCGTTCCTGGGGCAGGTTGTTCATCAGGTGGAAGAAGCCCTCGCCCTCGTTCGGGCCGAGGCGGTTGGTGACGGGCACGCGTACGTTCTCGAAGAACAGCTCGGCGGTGTCCTGGGCCTTCATGCCGACCTTGTCCAGGTTCCGGCCGCGGTTGAAGCCCTCCATGCCGCGCTCGACCACGATCAGCGTCGTGCCCCTGGCCCCCGCCTCCGGGTCGGTCTTGGCGACCACGACCACGAGGTCGGCGTTGACGCCGTTCGTGATGAACGTCTTCTGGCCGTTGACCACGTAATGGTCGCCCTCGCGGACGGCGGTGGTCCTGATGCCCTGCAGGTCGCTGCCGGCGCCCGGCTCGGTCATCGCGATCGCGGTGATGAGCTCGCCGGAGGCGAAGCCGGGCAGCCAGCGCTGCTTCTGCTCGTCGTCGGTGAGCTCGACGACGTACGGGGCCATGACGTCGTTGTGCAGCGAGAAGCCGAGGCCGGAGGCGCCGCTCCTGATGATCTCCTCGACGATCACGGCGTTGTAGCGGAAGTCGGTGATGCCGGATCCGCCGTACTCCTCGGGGACGCCGAAGCCGAACATGCCGATCTCGCCGGCCTTCTTCCAGACCTCGCGGGGCACGATGCCGTCCTTCTCCCACTGGCCGTGGTGCGGCACGACCTCGCGGGCCATGAACTCGCGCACGGTTTCCCTGAAGAGCAGGTGCTCCTCGTCGAAGAGGTCTCGCTGCATCGATTCGCCTCCAAGCAGGTGTCGTGCACGACAGAATACGATTCTGTTACCCGGAGGTATACCCGCTTTCGCGCCGGGGGAGGCGGCGGGGGACACGACAGGGGACACGGCTTCATCACAAGTGCTGGAACTTGGGGGAAACCGCCTGCGTTGCGGGTGTTTTCGACTCTAAGATCTACCCTCGGTCTATTTGTGATGATCGGAGTGTCCCGTGAGTCGGTGGCGCAAGTCGTTGCTCGCCGCGTCGATCGCATCGTTGGCGGCCGTCGGGGTCGTCGCGTTGCCCGGCGTCCCGGCCTCGGCCGCACCGGCCGACCTGGACGTGCAGTACGAATGCGTTCCCTCCGGGGCCGACAGCATCGTGCGGCACGGGCCGGTACGCCTGAACACCCATCTCACCTTCGCCACCGACCTGGTGGTCGGCGACCCGCTCAACTTCACCTGGAAGCTCGACTACGCCGACCATGGACGGCTCCAGTCGCCCGGCTACTTCGCTCCGGGCGCCAATGTGCACGCCACCGGCAACGTCGAGTTGACCAGCAGCTGGCAGGGCATCCTGCAGCCGAAGGGCTCGGTCGAGCAGAAGGGCAAGCTGCGCCCCGACGGCGAGCTGTCGCTGCCCGAGTCCCTGAACGACCCCGGCCTGATCGACAAGGTCGGGACCATCAAGGTCACGCCGAAGGACATCGAGCTCGACTTCACCCCGCCGGACGGCACGGTCGTCGCCAACGACGGCAACGAGACCGACAACCCGACCGACATGAAGATCAACTACGGCCCCGGCTGGAGCTCGATCGACGACCGTCCGGGCTCCGAGAACCACGTGCACAACGACCTGCACGAGACCAACGACCTCGGCGCCTGGGCCGAGCTGAGCTTCACGGGCACCGGCGTGGAGTACATCGGGCCGCATGACAAGGACGCCGGCCCGGTGGACATCTACATCGACGGCGGCAAGGTGGCCACGGAGGACCCCTCGCGCTCCGACGACGACCTACCCGTCAACGACGACCTCGACGGTGGCTTCACGATCTGGAAGTCGCCGGAGCTGAAGTACGGCAAGCACACCATCAGGATCGTGAACGCCTCCAGCAAGCCTGCCTGGCTCGACGCGTTCAAGGTGTCCACCAACACCGCCAAGATCCCGACGGGCTACCACGGCGCGAAGTGCAAGCTCGTCGGTGGCCCGGTCTCGGTGACGGTGACCGTACGGGACAAGTCAGGACCGACCAACAGCCAGACCCCCGACCCGTCGAAGACCCCCACCACGAGCCCCACGCCGACGCTCACCCCGACCGGCACCGGCACGTCCACCGCCACCAGCACCCCCACGCGCCACCACTCCCAGCCCACCCCGACCAACGGGCTCGGGCACGTGGTCGTGGTGCCGGCGGTCACGGGGACGAGCACGAGCACGGCCACGCCCACCGCGACCGGCCCGACGGCGACCACGTACGTCAGGGCGCAGGTGGCCAAGGTCCCCAAGGGCGGGGTGGACACCGGTGAGGCGCCCGACGAGCCGGACCGGCCGTACGGGCTGATGGCCAGTGGGGCGATGTTGCTCATGGGCAGCGCGGGCGGCGGGCTCGCCCTGCGCCGCCGCCGGGCCGCGCACGCGGGAGGAACGAAGTGATGGCCGAGCAGAAGACTCCGATGCAGCGGGCGATGCCCGGGTTGCTGATCGCCGGTTCGCTGGCCGGCGTCGGTGCGATCATGGTGGGCCTGCTCTCCGTGGCGCCCAAGGTGGACGACGGCTCCGGCACGCTGGCCGCCGCCGACCGGCCGACCGCCGTGCAGATCGAGAACGCGGGCGCGTTCGTGCTGCCCGCGACCGTGGGACCGGGCGGCAAGGGCGCGACGCTGACCCCGGCCCGGCCGGACGCGCCGCCGCCGCTGGCCGCGGCCCCGACCGTGCCGCCGATCCCCAAGGCCAGGACGAAGGCCGCCAAGGCCAAGGCGAAGCCCAGCCGGATCAAGATCCCCAAGATCAAGGTGAACGCGCCCATCGGCGGCGTCACCGTGGACATCAAGGGCAACCTGGGCACGCCTCCGCTGACCAAGCCGAACCAGACCGGCTGGTACCGCTTCTCGCCGGTGCCGGGCGAGCTCGGGCCCGCGATCATCAACGGCCACGTCAGCACCCGCAAGGGCCCCGCCGTCTTTGACCGCCTGCGCGAGCTGGCCAAGGGCGACCAGATCTACGTGTACCGGTCGGACGGTAAGGTCACCCGGTTCACCGTGAGCGGGATCGAGCAGGTCAGCAAGTCGGCGTTCCCGACGTCCCGGGTGTACGGGAACACCAAGGATTCGCAGCTCCGGCTGATCACGTGTGGCGGCGTCTTCAACAAGCAAGCGCACAGCTACACGGACAACATCGTGGTGTACGCGACGTTGTCGAAGAAGAAGGGCTGATGGGGTTTTTGGGGCGAATTTTGGGTTTTACGGGAAGTTGACAGGGACAGTTCGTAGGATCTCAACCGAACCGTGACCATCGGCTGGAATTCTGGCACGACTGTTGACACTGCGCTGAAACGGAGATGGACCCGTGCTTACGTCCCAGGCGTGGCGCCGCCTCGCCCACAAGACCTCCGCCTTGGGATTGATGGGCACGGTCACCGTCGTCGCCGGTTCGGTGGCCGGTCTGTCCTCACCGGCTCAGGCCGCGGTGGTAGAACCCCTGAAGATCACCTACAACTGCTCCGGTGGCGCCCTCCAGACCGGCCCCGTGATCGTGACGATCACGCCTCCGGCGTCGGTGGAACCGGCCAAGTCGACGACGATCGACTGGACGTTCCCGGCGATCCCGGTGTCGAAGGCCCTGACCGCCGGGGAGACCGTCACCGCCGGCGGCGGCGACCTCACGGTGACCGGAGGGACGCCCGCCGCGCTCAAGGGCACCAGCACGGGCACGACCACGGCGGTCGCCATGGGCGGGTCCTACACACCTCCGAAGATGTCGGCGTCGGTCAGCGTGACCGCGACGACGGGCGGAAACCTCGTCCTCACGCCGCTCGCGACGGCGACCGGGACGACGCCGCTGCTGAGCATCAAGATCGGCCAGGACACGACGACCTGCACCTATGGGTCGACCTCTCCGGCCAGCATCTCGATCCCGGTCCAGACCGGCGGCGGCGGTGGGACCGGGACTGAGGTGGTCGCGTACAAGTGTGATCTGGTGGACACGACGATCAACGACCCGGCCTACCCGGCCGACGTGGACATCAAGCTCACCCCCACCCTGCCCACCAACGCCAAGACGAACGAGGAAGCCAGCATCACGTGGACCAGCACCGTCGAGAGCAGCAGCCTCGACAAGCTGAAGGCCCCCACCGGCTTCCCCACGACCGGCGGCAAGTACTTCCTCAACGTGAAGGCGACCGGCGCGGGCGTCACCCAGCCCGCGGCGGCCGAGGCCCCGCTGACCGGGGTCGTCGTCGGACAGGACATCACGCTGCCCAGCGTCACCGTCAAGGTCAAGCCCACCACGACCGGCCAGGTGACGCTCGTCCCCGGCGACCTGGTCCTCGGCACCTCGGCCACGGCGACCACCGGCAGCACGATCAAGTGCACGGCCCCCACGACCGGCCTCAAGAACTTCACCTTCCAGGTGGTGGTCGGCACGGGGACGAGCCCGTCGCCCACGCCGACCCCCACGCCCACTCCCACGCCGACCCCCACCCCCAAGCCGACCAAGACCAGCACCGCGACCGTGACCGTCACCCCGCCCAACAAGTCCAAGACGCCCAAGGCGGGGGCCGACACGGGAGCCGGTGGTGAGGCGGGGCCCGACGGGCGGCTGTTCGTCCTCACCGGCACCGTCCTGATCGCGGCCGCGGCGGCCGGTGGGCTGGTGCTGCGCCGGCGTACCGCGGGCAGGGGCTGAGCGGCGTGGCCGGGCAGTATCCGTACGGCGGCCCGCCGCCGCGGGACCGGGGGAGCACCGCGCTCAGGACCGTGCTGATCGGCGCGGCCATCGCCGGGGTCGTCACGGTCGTGGCGGGCATGCTGATCGTGCTGCAGTCGCCCGAGGAGTACGGCATGGACAGGGACGCCCTGCCCGTGGCCGTGCAGACGCAGGCGTCGGGGCAGCCGCAGCAGGCGTTGTTCCAGGCGCCGCCGGACCAGCCGCCGCCGCTGCCGGAGATCACGCCGGCGCCGCCGATGCTGCCCTCGACGCCGATCCGGATCGTGATCAAGCGGCTCGGCATCAACGCGCCGATCAAGTCCGTGGGGCTGGCCAAGGACGGGACGATCGAGGTGCCGCCGTCCGACAATCCCAATCTGGTCGGGTGGTACCGGAACATGTCCACGCCGGGCCAGGAGGGCCCGGCGGTGCTGCTCGGGCACAAGGACACCAGGACGCGCAGCGCCGTGTTCAGCCGCCTCGGCGAGCTCAGGCACGGCGACACCATCGAGGTCAAGCGCCAGGACAAGACGACCGCCGTGTTCACGGTCGGCGGCGTGGAGCAGGCGAGCAAGAAGACGTTCCCGACCGAGCGCGTCTACGGGAGCCGGGAGAACGCCCAGCTCCACCTCATCACCTGCGGTGGTGCCTACGATCGCACCATCGGCCACTACAACGACAACATCATCGTCTACGCGACGATGACGAGCTCCTATCGAAGCTGATTCGCGGAGGCGGGCATGGGCTGGTTGGCGAAGCGGAAACTGCGTACTGGCCCGACGGCGGCCCTGCCCGCCAGACCGGACCTCGCCGAATTGTTACGGATCGTCCGGCTGGCCGATCCCGACGCGCGGCGCGAGGGCGACGACATCGTGGCGGCGGACGTGCGGGTGTTCGCGCCGGTCGAGGCCGACGCCGAGCTGACCGGCGGGGTGCTGGAGAAGGCGTGGGCCTGCCGGGTCACCGCGGAGGGGCCGCTGCCGTTCGACTTCTTCGACCGTTACCTGGCCGAGGGGCTGGCCTTCCGGCTCAAGGGGCTCGCGGTGTGCCGGGGCGAGGTGAGCGATCCGGCCGACGGCGAGGAGGGCGGTCCCGCCGTCATCCTGCCGGTACGCCCGTCCGCCGACGACCTGGCGCCCCTGCTGGAGCAGGGTGAGGACGAGTTCACCTACACGTCGGGCGACATCCGGGCCGCGCTGGTGCCGCAGAAGGGGCAGCCGCCGGCGGTGCGGGAGCTGCTGCCGTTCGCCACCGAGCTGACCGCGATCGAACTGCGCGGCGAGGAGGCCGTCAAGCTCGGAAGCCTGGCGCTGGAGCTGGCAGAATCGCTGAACGGCCTGGTCGTGGACCGGTGGCGGTTCAGGATCGACGCCGCGGAGGACCTTCTGCCTCCGGAGTGACGAGCCACAGAACGTCGTTCTGTTGTAGTCTCTCCCTAATAACCGAATAATGCTCGGTTTCCAGGAGGCACTGTGGCAGAGGCGTACATCGTCGGAGCGGTCCGTACCCCGGTCGGCAAGAAGAAGGGCGGTCTTTCCACCGTCCATCCCACCGACCTCGCCGCCCACACGCTGAAGGCGCTCATCGACCGCACCGGCGTCGACCCGGCGGCGGTCGAGGACGTCATCATGGGGTGCGTCATGCAGTTCGGCCCCCAGAGCATGGACATCGCGCGCAACGCCTGGCTGTCGGCGGGGCTGCCCGAGACGACGGCCGGCGTCACGATCGACCGGCAGTGCGGGTCGTCCCAGCAGTCGATCCACTTCGCCGCCCAGGGCGTCCTGTCGGGCACCCAGGACCTGGTGGTGGCCGCGGGCGTGGAGTCGATGAGCATCGTGCCGATGGGTGCGTCGATCACGGCCGCGCTGGAGAAGGGCATGCCGTTCCCGTTCGGCGACAAGTGGGTCGAGCGCTACGGCAAGCAGGAGATCTCGCAGTTCCGCGGCGCCGAGCTGATGTGCGAGAAGTGGGGCCTCCAGCGTGACGTGCTGGAGCAGTTCGCCTACGAGTCCCACCAGCGTGCCGCCAAGGCCGTCGCGAACGGCTACTTCAAGGACCAGATCGCCCCGATCAACGGCGTCGAGGACGACGAGGGCCCGCGTCCCGACACGACGCTGGAGAAGATGGCCGGGCTCAAGACCCTGAAGGAGGGCGGCCAGATCACCGCGGCCACCTCCTCGCAGATCTCCGACGGCTCCGGGGCCGTGCTGATCGCCTCCGAGCAGGCCGTACGCGAGCACAACCTGACCCCGCGGGCCCGCATCCACCAGCTCGCGCTCATGGGCGACGACCCGGTCTACATGCTGACCGCGCCGATCCCGGCCACGCAGCGGGCGCTGCGGAAGGCGGGCATGTCGATCGACGAGATCGACGTCGTGGAGATCAACGAGGCGTTCGCCCCTGTGCCGCTGGCCTGGATCAAGGAGCTGGACGCCGACCCCTCGAAGGTCAACCCCAACGGCGGCGCCATCGCGCTCGGCCACCCGCTGGGCGGCACGGGAGCGATCCTGATGACCAAGCTGCTGCACGAGCTGGAGCGCACGGGCGGCCGCTACGGCCTGCAGACGATGTGCGAGGGCGGCGGCCAGGCCAACGTCACCATCATCGAGCGGCTCTAGGAGAAACCGGTCCTGGAAAGGGTGAGCGCCGCCTCCCGGGCGTACGAGGGGAGGCGGCGCTCGCTAACTACCATCCCGGTAGTTGTCTAGCGGCCCTTGGGCGGGATGATCCGCCGGGGCGGCACGACCGGGCGCTGCGGCATCTTGGGCAGTTGCCGGGGCGGCACGGGCGTGGCGGTCTTCTTCTTGGCTGAGCGAACTCGCATGCGAAGCTCCTTTACGCGAACTCAGGACGCGGCTCGGTACGGGCCGGGCGTCGACGAGCACAGCGTGGCCGCGTCTGTCGGACGATGGACTGAGGTGGCTGCTGTCACAGGTAAAGGCGCATGACCGACAAGCTACGGCGTGTCCGTAACGCCGGGCAACTGAATTATTCGGCCGCCGCGAGCTGCTGCTCGAAGCCCGACACCATGGCTCGCAGGCCCGCGTCGAACCACTGGTCGTAGAAGCGCAGAGCGTCCGCGTCGTGGGTCTCGGCGGTCGAGCCGACCTGGGCCAGGGCGTGGCCGAGCACGTAGACGCCCACCGACTGCACCGCGTTGACGGTGTCGCCGGTGGGCACCCCCGCCGCCTCGAAGCGGGCCAGCAGGCCGGAGATCAGCTCGGCGCCGCGCCGTAGGTCCACCGGGTGGGTGGCCAGCAGCGGGACGGCGCGCGGGTGGGCGAGCAGGAAGCGGCGGTAGGCCACGGCGAACCCGGTCAGCGCCCGCGGCCAGTCGGGGACCGGCGTGTAGCCGGACATGGCCTCGGTGAACAGCCGGTCGACGACCAGGGACACGAGCGCGTCCCGGTTGGGCACGTGGCGGTAGAGCGACATGGCGGCCACTCCGAGGTCGGCGCCCAGGCGGCGCATGGTCAGCGCGTCGGGGCCCTCGGCGTCGAGGATGCCGACGGCCGCGGCCACGATGCGCTCGACGGTGAGCACGGCCGGCCGGCCCGCCCGCCTGGGTGCCTGAGTCATGCGGTCAGCGTAACGACGATCGTGGTCGCCAGCATGAGCAGGGACAGCACGCCCACCACCATGTGCTGGACGTCGATGACCACGGCGTGGCCCGCGGTCGGCAGGACCTTCCAGGTGCGGCTGTACTCGCGCTGGTAGAGCTCGCGCTGCTCGGCCGTGGCCGTCCCGAAGTAGGGCAGCCACCAGCTCCGTACGTGCCCGGCCATGACCAGGACGCACAGGACGGTCGCGCCGATGAGCGACCACGTGCGGTGCAGCCCGTTGCCGGCCGCGATGAGCAGCGGGAACGGGTAGTTGATCGCGGCGGCCAGGGCCCGCCCCCTGACGTTCGCGCCGCTGAGGTCGTTGAGCGGGAACATGGGCACCCAGTCGGTGACGACGAGCCAGGCGAGCCACACGAGCGGGACGGTGACGGCGACCGCGATCATCGGGTTCTCCTCGAATTTGCTTACTTGGTAAGCTTACACAGTACACAAATTCGGACCACGGCGGTCAAGAGCCCGGCGACAGCCGCGGCGAGCAGGGTGAGCGACAACGACGCCGGGAAGTAGGTGAGCTGCTCCCAGGTCACGTACCGGCCGTTGAGCAGCACGGAGACCCAGTTCGGGTAGAACGCGAACAGCAGGACCGGCAGCAGCACCGGCACCAGCCGAAGGGCGATCCGCCACCACGGCTTCCCCGACCGCCGGGACGCCCACCGCCGCGCCCGCAGCACGCCCATGACCCCGAGGCCGGCCGCCACGACGGCGAGCAGGCCCAGCACCAGGTCGTAGAGCTGCCGGTCGCCGCCCAGGGCCGCCGGCGCACGGCCCTCGCTCATCGCGGCCAGGCCCCGCATGATGTCGTAGGTGGGGTCGTAGAGCGAGGCGCCGTTGGTCATGACGGCGAAGCCGTAGCCGGTCTTCGGCGAGACGGCCTCGACGGCGTTGTAGGTGAACAGGTTGCCGGAGTGCACGAGCAGGCCGGACTCCTCCTCCAGGCTCCAGCCCATGCCGTAGCCGTGCAGGCCGGGCTTGTGCATGGTCTCCAGGCTCTGCTTCTTGACCAGCGGGCGGCCGGCGCCGTTCTGGGCGATCAGCCACTTGCCCATGTCCGCGGCATTGGTGATGACCGCGCCCGAGCCGCTGCCGTCCAGGAAGCCGGACGCCTCCGGCCGGGGCAGCCATATGCCGTAGACCGAGACGGAACCGTCCGCCGGCCGGACGACCTGGGCGCTCACGGCGCTGCCGGTCATGCCGAGCGGGCCGAAGACGCGGTCCTTCATGTAGGCGTCGAAGGGGCGGCCGCTCGCTGTCTCGACCAGGCGGGCGGCCAGGTCGTAGTTGACGTTGCAGTAGGCGTACCGGCTGCCCGGGTCGGCGGCCAGGCGGCCCCCGGCCAGGCGGGCGGTGTAGTCGGCCAGCGAGCTTGCGGACTCCAGATCGCCGATGTCCAGCGAGCTGTCGGACAGCCCGGAGGTCTGGTTCAGCAACTGGCGCACGGTGATCCTGGCGTGGCGTGGGTCCGCCATCCGGAAACCGGGAAGCTGCCCGGCCACCGGCTCGTCCAGCGCGATCTTCCCCTGCTCCACCAGGGTCATCACGGCCAGCGCGGTGAACGACTTGCTCACCGAGGCCACCCGCATCGGCGTGGCCGCGGTGATCGGTCGCCCTTCGGAGTCCTTGCCGTACCCGGCGGCGTGCACGACCTTGTCGCCACGGGTCACCACGACGGACAGACCGGGCACGCCGGTGGCCTCCAGCGCCTCGCGCAGGTAGGAGTCCACGGCGGCGGGGGTCGGCTCGACGGGAGCGGAGGCAAGGGCCGGGGCGGAAGCGGGGGCGAGGGTCAGGGCCGCGGCCAG
This sequence comes from Nonomuraea sp. NPDC005692, assembly GCF_040631115.1. NCBI lineage: Bacteria > Bacillati > Actinomycetota > Actinomycetes > Streptosporangiales > Streptosporangiaceae > Nonomuraea > Nonomuraea sp. NPDC005692. The sequence continues at coordinate 634,804 of NZ_JBEXYU010000002.1, forward strand.
CCCGGCGAGGGCGATCTTCAAGCTCATGCAGGCAAACGTACGGAGAACGCCCCCACCGCCGAATCTGCCGACGGTCTAGTGGCACCCCCGACGAAAGTCAGGTCTCCGTGGGGGACGGCAGCCGTTCGGGCACCGCGTCGTGCACCTGCTGGAAGATCACCGAGGTGCGGAAGCCGACGATCTCCTTGCGCTTGCTGAGCCGGTCGAGCAGGAAGGAGTGGAGGTGGTCGAGGTCCTGGACCGCGACGTGCAGCAGGAAGTCGTCGCCGCCGGCCAGCACGAACACGCTCAGCACCTCGGGCAGCTCGGCGGCCGACTGCTTGAACGCGTTGATCACGGCCCGGCTCAGCGGGCGGACCTGGACCGAGACCATCGCCTGCGTGCTCCGGTTGAGCGCGGCGGGGTCGATGTCGGCGTGGTAGCCGCGGATCACGCCGCGCCGGGTGAGCGCCCTGACCCGTTCCAGGCAGGTCGAGGGGGCGATGCCGAGCCGGCGGGCCAGCTCCCGGTTGGACTGCCGCGCATCCGTTTGGAGCAGGCGGATGATCGCCGAATCAAGTTCGTCCATGACGCGATTCTGCACCTTTCTCCGATCGAACGTTCGGTGGAGCGGGGGTAGGTCCGAACGATCGGGCTACTTTCGCGGGCATGACTGAACAAGGCCGGATGGGTGCGGGGCAGGGCGCGGCGTTGCTGGTGGGCGCGGTGCTGGGGCCGGGGATGCTGGTGCTGCCGCAGCTCGCCGCCGCGGCGGCGGGGCCGGCCTCCGTGCTGGCCTGGGCGGGGCTGCTCGCGCTGAGCGTGCCGGTGGCGCTGACGTTCGCGGCGCTCGGCGTCCGGCATCCCGACGGGGGCGGGGTGGCGAGCTTCGCGGGGCTGGCCTTCGGGCCGCGGGCCGCCGCCGTGGTCGGCTGGTGGTTCTACGGGGCCGTGCCGGTCGGGACCGTGGCGGGCGCGCTGGTGGGCGGCCGGTACGTCGAGGCGTGCCTGGGCGTGGACGGCACCCTGGCCGGCGTGCTGATCCTGGCCGCGGCGTTCGCCGCCAACGCCGCCGGGCTGCGTACCTCCGGGCGGTTGCAGCTCGCCTCCGTCGCGCTGCTCGTCGCCCTGCTGGCGGTCGCCGTCGTCACCGCCGCCCCGCGGGCCGACCTCGACCGCTTCACCCCCTTCGCCCCGTACGGGCTCGCCGGGGTGGCCGGGGCGGCCGGGGTGCTCATGTTCGCCTTCGTGGGCTGGGAGGCGGCCAGCCACCTGTCGGCCGAGTTCGTCGCCGGGAGGCGCGGGCTGACCAGGGCCACCGTGGTCACCCTCGTCGTGGTCGGCGTGTTGTACCTGGGCGTCAGCATCACCTCGATCGGCGTGCTCGGCGCGGACATGACGGGCGTGCCGCTGAGCGCGCTGCTGGAGGCCGGCCTCGGGGGAGTGGCCCGGCCGGTGACCGGGGTGCTGGCGGTGCTGCTGACGTTCGGGGCGGTCAACACGTACCTGGCGGGGGCGGCGCGGCTGGGGGTGGCGCTGGCCAGGGACGGGGCCATGCCCGCCTGGCTCACCGGGGGACGCGGGCCGTACCGGAGCCTCGGGGCGCTGGCCGTGCTGACGGTGCCGGTCGTGGTGTGGGCGGTGGACCTGGACCTGCTGATGCGGGCCACCTCGGCGTGCCTGGCGGCCGTCACGGCGGCGGGCGTGGCGTCGGCGGTGCGGGTGCTGCCCGCCGGGCGGCTGCGAATCACCGCCGTCGTGGCGACCGGGATGTCGGCGGTCGCGCTGGCCTGCTGCGGGGCCTTCCTGGCGGTGCCGGCCGTGCTGGCCGTCGTCGCGCTGGGCGTGCTTAAAGCCGTCAGGCGGGCAGTACTCCCAGCACATGACGGCGCACCGTCGGGAGGGTGCCATGAGTGAGCAGACCACGTACGCGGAGAGCAGGCAGGTCGGCGAGCAGGCCAGGGAGCGCGAATGGACGCGGCCCAGCTTCGCCAAGCAGCTGTTCCTCGGCGATCTCCGGCTGGACCTGGTGCATCCGGCGCCCAGGCCGCCGGCCGAGGCCGCCGAGCGGGGCGAGGAGTTCGTCCGGGCGGTACGGCGCTACCTGGAGACCCACGTCGACCCGGCCCTCATCGAGCGCACCGCGCAGGTGCCCGACGAGGTGGTCAAGGGCCTGGCCGACCTCGGGGCGTTCGGCATCACGATCGGCACGGAGTACGGCGGCCTCGGCCTGCCCTACCTGTACTACTGCCGGGCCCTCACGCTGGTCGGCTCCTACTGCCCCGCCCTGGCCACGCTGCTGTCGGCGCACCAGTCGATCGGCGTGCCGCAGCCGCTCAAGCAGTTCGGCACCGAGGAGCAGAAGCGGGAGTTCCTGCCCCGGTGCGCGGCCGGCGAGATCTCGGCCTTCCTGCTCACAGAGCCGGACGTGGGCTCCGACCCCGCCCGGCTGTCCACGACCGCCGTGCGCGACGGCGACGACTACGTGCTGAACGGCGTCAAGCTCTGGACGACGAACGGCGTCGTCGCCGACCTGCTCGTGGTCATGGCCAGGACCGGCGAGAAGATCAGCGCGTTCGTGGTCGAGGGGAACAGTCCGGGCATCACGGTCAGGCGCCGCAACAGCTTCATGGGCCTGCGCGGCATCGAGAACGGCGTCACCGAGTTCTCCCAGGTCAGGGTGCCCGCCAGGAACCTGATCGGGAAGGAGGGCCAAGGGCTGCGGATCGCGCTCACCACCCTGAACACCGGCCGCCTGTCCCTCCCGGCGACCTGCGCGGGCAGCGTCAAGTGGGCCGTGAAGATCGCCCGCGAGTGGGGCAACGCCCGCGAGCAGTGGGGTCGCAAGGTGGGCCGGCACGAGGCCGTGGCGACCAAGATCGCCTTCATCGCGGCCACCGCGTACGCGCTGGAGGCCGTCAGCGAGCTCACCGCCCGCCTGGCCGACGACCGGAGCAACGACATCAGGATCGAGGCCGCCCTCGCCAAGCTGTACGCCACCGAGCTGTCGTACCGGGCGCTGGACGAACTGGTCCAGATCAGGGGCGGCCGCGGTTACGAGACCGCCGAGTCGCTGGCCGCCCGCGGCGAGCGTGGCGTGCCCGCCGAGCAGATGCTGCGCGACGCCCGCATCAACCGCATCTTCGAGGGCTCCTCCGAGATCATGCACCTGATGATCACCCGCGAAGCCGTGGACGCGCACCTGACCGCGGCCGGCGAGCTGATCAACCCCGAGGCGTCCCCCCAGGAACGCGCCCGCGCGCTCGGCCGGGCGAGCCGCTTCTACGCCGGGTGGCTGCCGACCCTGGTGGCCGGCTCGGGCAGCCTGCCCACGGGTTACACCGCCTTCGGCCCGCTGGCCCAGCACCTGCGCTTCGTGGAGCGGACCAGTAGGAAGCTGGCCCGGTCCACCTTCTACGGCATGTCCCGGTGGCAGGGGAGGCTGGAGCACAAGCAGTCCTTCCTCGGGCGGATCGTCGACATCGGGGCCGAGCTGTTCGCCATGACGGCCGTCTGCCTGAAGGCCGAGGAGGACGCCGACGACCTCGGACGCCGGCCGTACGAGCTGGCCGACACCTTCTGCCACCAGGCCCGGCGCCGCGTCCGCACGCTGTTCGACGAGCTCTGGGACAACAGCGACGAGCAGGACGTGCGCCTGGCCCGGTACGTGCTCGACGGCCGCTACGAGTTCCTGGAGGAGGGCATCCTCGACCCGTCCATCGAGGGGCCGTGGATCGGGACGCCGGACGGCGGCGAGAACGTGCGGAGAAAGATCCTGTGACGCCCGGTCTAGACCGGTTGTGAGCTTTTTCTGCCCTTAGTGTTTTCAAACCGATACCAGCCGGTATAGACCGGCTGCTGAACACGGGCTTACTCTGGCGCAAACGCGTTGAGCTGTGGCTCTCGCACCCCTCATCCCTTTGGACGGGGTCAGGTGGCTGGTACGGACCAGCGACCCGTCCGACGAGAAGGCGGTATCACCAGTGAACATGAAGCTTGTGGGCGGCGCCGCTCTCGGCCTTGCCACGATGCTGGTCCTGTCCAGCTGCGGCTCCGACGGCGGTTCGGGTGGCGACGGGAACAACACCCAGGCCTCGGGCGGCGGCCAGGTCACCCTCAAGATGGTCGCCGCCGACTACGGCGACGGCCCCGGCAAGCCGAACTCGGGCGAGACGTTCTGGAAGGGCGTCGTGGACGAGTTCCAGGCGGCCAACCCCAATATCAAGGTCGACGTCCAGGTCATCAACTGGAACGACATCGACAAGCAGGTCGCCACCATGGTCCAGAACGGCCAGGTGCCCGACATCCTGCAGACCGGCGACTACTCCGGCTTCGTCAAGGACGGCCTGCTCTACAAGGTCGACGAGGTCCTGTCCCCGAACGTCTCCGGCGACATGCTGCAGAAGTTCGCCGACTTCGGCAAGGTGGACGGCACCGGCTACGGCATCCCGTTCGTCTCCTCCGCCCGCGCGCTGTTCTACAACAAGGACCTGTTCACCAAGGCCGGCATCGCCGAGCCGCCCAAGACCTGGGACGAGCTCAAGGCCGCCGCCGAGAAGCTGAAGAAGGCCGGCGTGAGCCAGCCGTTCGGCCTCCCGCTGGGCCAGGAGGAGGCCCAGGGCGAGTCGTTCCTGTGGATGCTGGGCAACGGCGGCGGCTACAAGGACGCCTCCGGCAAGTGGGCCATCAACTCCCCGCAGAACGTCGAGACCTTCACCTACATGAAGGGCCTGGTCGACGCCGGCCTCACCAGCCCGAACCCGGGCACCAAGGACCGCAAGACGGTCTGGGAGGACTTCGGCGCGGGCAAGGTCGGCATGGTCAACGGCGGACCCATGTCCATCCCGATCTTCGACGCGGCCGGCCTGAAGAACTACGGCGTCGCGGCGATCCCCGGCAAGTCCGGCCCGCTCGACACCACCCTCGGCGTCATGGACTGGATCATGGCGTTCAACAAGAACGGCCACGCCGCCGAGATCAAGAAGTTCTTCGACTTCTTCTACACCGGCAACGCGGCGCAGAAGATCTCCGACACCTACAAGCTGCTGCCCGTCACCAACGGCGGCATCCAGAAGCTGTCGGGTGACGAGAAGCTCAAGCCGTTCCTCGACGCGCTGCCCAACGCCAGCTTCTACCCGTTCCAGGACCCGAAGTGGGCCGAGGTGAACCCGGCGATCAAGCAGACCATCGGCGGCGCCGTCAAGGACGACCCGGCCAAGGTCCTCGGCGAGCTGCAGAAGACCGCCGAAGCCAGCTGATCCAGCGGGGGTCTGTGGAGCCGGCGCGCGGGTCGCGTCCCCGCGCCGGCTCCACCGTCATGGAAGGTTCCTCATGAGAAGGTTGCGCGCCCTCGAACCCCTGGCCTGGATCGGGCCGGCCGTGGTGCTGATCGCGCTGGTCGTGCTCTGGCCCGTGATCGAGATGATCCGGTCGTCGTTCCTCAAGATCAGCCGGTTCGGAGTGGTCCAGGGAAACAACTTCCCGGCCAACTACACGAAGCTGTTCGGCGAGAAGGACTTCGCCGACATCATGATCCGCAGCGTGATCTGGGTGGTCGCGGTCGTCGCGCTCACCGTGCTGATCTCGCTCGCCCTCGCCCAGCTGTTCAACCAGCGCTTCCCCGGCCGCAAGATCGCCCGCTGGGCGCTCATCGCGCCCTGGGCGGCCTCGGTGCTGATGACGGCGATCATCTTCAAGTGGATGCTCGACCCCGAGGTCGGCGTGATCAACCAGATCAGGGTGAAGCTGGGGCTCATCGACGCGATGGGCGGCGCCTCCGCCGACCAGCTCGGTGACGCCTCCAGCGCGATGCCGTGGCTGGTGTTCGTGGCGGTCTTCGTCTCGGTGCCGTTCACGACGTACGCGTTGCTGGCCGGGCTCGCGACCATCCCCGCCGACGTCTACGAGGCGGCCAAGATGGACGGCGCCACCAAGTTCCGGACGTACTGGTCGATCACGCTGCCGCTGCTGCGCCCCGCGCTCACCGTCGCCGCGCTGATCAACGTCATGAACGTCTTCAACAGCTTCCCGATCATCTGGGCGATGACCCACGGCCAGCCGGGCTACTCGACGGCCACCTCGACCATCCTCATGTTCATCCTCAAGAACTCGAACATCGGTGAGTCGGCCGCGATGTCCGTCGTGAACTTCGGCATGGTCATCGTGCTGACCGCGCTCTTCCTGAAGGTGTCGCGCTGGAACAAGGAGGTGGCGTGATGGCCGTGCAGACCATGTCCAAGACCGGTACGCGCCACCACCCCGGCCACCGCGGGCGGGCGCAGCGCCGCATGCCCCGGCTCAAGACCGTGATCGTGGCGGCCGCGGCCTACATCGTCGCGTTCGTCTTCCTGTTCCCGTACCTCGTCATGCTGCTGACCTCGCTGCGGTCGCAGGACTCGCTGCGCGAGGTGACGTTCTGGCCCGACGAGTGGGTGTGGTCGAACCTCGCCAACTTCTGGACCAGCGGCCTGGCCGGGAACCTGTGGGTGACGCTCAAGGTCGCCGGCGGCTCGACGATCCTGGTGCTGCTCGTGGCGCTGCCGGCCGCGTACTACTCGGCCCGGCACAAGTTCCGGGGGCGCACGGCGTTCCTGATCCTGGTGCTGATCACCCAGATGTTCCAGCCCACGGCCATGCTCGTCGGCATCTACCGCGAGTTCTACCAGTTCGGCCTGGTGGACTCGATCTGGTCGCTGATCCTGGTCAACGGCGGGTTCAACCTGGCGTTCGCGGTGTGGATCCTGAACGCCTACTTCGCCTCGATCCCGCGTGAGCTGGAGGAGGCCGCCTTCATCGACGGCAACGGCCGCTTCGGCGCGCTGTTCCGGATCACGCTGCCGCTGGCCATGCCGGGCGTGATCACCGCGCTGATCTTCACGTTCATCGCGGCGTGGAACGAGTTCGTGGTCGCCCTGACCCTGACCACGACCCCGGCCAACCAGCCGCTCACGGTCGCGCTCAACTCGTTCATCGGCCAGTACCAGGTGGACTGGCAGAACCTCTTCGCGGGCTCGGTGATCGCCACCATCCCGGTGATCATCCTGTTCGCGCTGATCGAGCGGAAGGTCGTCGGCGGACTGACCGCCGGCTCGATCAAGTAGAAAACGTCCGGCCGCCACCAACCCACCGGGTGGCGGCCGGGCTCACTTCCGGGGGCTCACTTCTGCGGGACGCGGGCCACGCAGAACACCGTCTGGCCGAACGGCGGGGTGATGAACCGCTCGATCAGCCGCGTGGCCGGGACCACCGTGCGGTCGTAGATCTTGACCAGACGCGGGTCGGGGTAGCCCACGCCGCCCCGCCGGACCGCCGCCCACCAGGCGATGCCGCCCAGGAAGTTGATCGGCTTGAGCACGTCGACGTCGAGCCCCGCCTTGGCCACCGTGGCGCGCAGGGTCTTGGGCGTGTAGCGCTGGACGTGGCCGACCTTGCGGTCGAAGTCTCCGTAAAGCTGCATGTAGCCGGGCACCCAGATGATGATCCGGCCGCCGGGCAGCGTGACGCGGGCCAGCGAGCGCAGCGCCTCGGCGTCGTCCTCGATGTGCTCCAGCACGTTCATCATGACGACGGTGTCGACCTTGTCCTTCAGCGGGATCTCGGTCGGCAGGCCGAACTGCAGGACGTCGATGTCGTCGCGGCCCTCGAAGCGCTTCTCCAGCTGCTCGACGCAGTAGGGGTCGAAGTCGCTGACGACCAGGCGGTCGAGCCGCGGCAGGAACTGCTCGGCGAAGTGGCCCAGCCCGGAGCCGATCTCCAGCATCGAACGGCCGACGTGCGGGGCGACCATGTCGAACTCGTACTGCCGATAGTTCTTGGCCTCGTCCCCACCCAGGTGGTTCTCCAGGGCCTCGTCACCGGCCGCCGGTTGCACTACACGGTCATACCCAGAAGACATAGTCCCGTTCCTTTGAGGGGCAGACGGATTGCACGAGTCTAATGCCCCTGAGGATGACCTGATGCGTGAAACACCCTTCCCCGGGCGCGGGCGGATGCGATGGAATCTGACACGCCATGGACGACGACGAGGCGATCACCCGCTCGCTGGACGGTGACCTGGGGGCCTACGAGGTCCTGGTCGCCAGGTACAGCGCGCTCGCCCATCGCACCGCCGCCATGCTCGGAGCTGGCGACGAGGCCGAGGACGTCGTGCAGGAGGCGTTCGTCAAAGCTTTCCGACATCTGTCCGGGTTCCGGCGGGACGCGCCCTTCCGTCCCTGGTTGTTGCGGATCGTGGCCAACGAGACGCACAACCTGACCCGGGCCCGCGGGCGCCGCTCCGACCTCGCCGTACGGCTCACCGCCGCCGACCCCGCCGGCCCCGTCGCCCCTGACGACCCGGCTGGCGCGGCCGTCGCCACCGACCGGCGGGCCCGGCTGCTGGCGGCCGTACGCGGCCTGCCCGAGCGGGAACGCCAGGCGGTCGTGTGCCGGTACTTCCTGCAACTGTCGGAGGCGGAGACGGCCCAGGTGCTCGGCTGGCCGGTCGGTACCGTCAAGTCCAGCACCCATCGGGGGCTGGCCCGGCTGAGGGAGGAGGTGGGCGGTGAACTCGCATGACCCCTTCGACGACCTGGAAGCCGAGCTGACCGCCCTCGGCCCCCTCCTCGACACCCCGTCCCCGCCGCCGGACGACGTCGCCGCCGCCGTGCGCGCCCGCCTGGAGCCCCAGCCTCAGAAGCATGGGCGGCGGCGGGCGCGGCGGGCGCGGTGGCGGATCGTGGCGGCCGTCGTGCTGGCCGTCGTCGCCGTGACGGCCGCCACCCCCCAGGGCCGCGCCGCCGTGGCCCGGATCCTCCGCCTCGCCGGCGTCGAACTGCAGCTCGGCGACACACCGCCCACCCCGGTACGGACCACCGCGAACCTCCCCGGCGAGCACCCGGTGGACCCGGACGACCTGCCCGGCCTGGTGAGGTTCCAGGTCAGAACACCGTCCGAGCTCGGCCCCCCTGACCGCGCCACCATCGCCGACCAGGGCCGGCTCGTGTCGATGTTCTGGCCGGACGGCGTCCGGCTCGACCAGTTCCAGGGCGGCGTGGACCCGTTCTTCTTCAAGAAGCTCGGCCCGCCCTGGCCCGACTACGTCGAGATGGCCGGGACCACGGCCTGGTGGATCCCCGGCGCGCACCCGCTCGGCTACATCCGCCGCCAGGACGGCACCGAGATCCCCCTGCGCCAGGCCGCCCCCACCCTCGTCTGGCAGCGGGACGCGCTCACCTACCGCCTGGAGGGCGCCGGCGCCAAGGAACGGGCGGTGCGGATCGCCGAGTCACTCCGCTGAGCCGGTCAGCCAGTCGTCCACGCCCTTGAGCAGCTCCTTGCGCACCGGCTCCGGCGCGGTCGAGGACCGGATCGACTGCCGGGCCAGCTCGGCGATCTCGGCGTCGGAGAACTCGTAGACCTCCCTGGCCAGCTCGTACTGGCGCAGCAGCCGGGTGCCGAACAACAACGGGTCGTCGGCGCCCAGCGCGATCGGCACCCCGGCGTCGAACAGCCGCCGCAGCGGCACGTCCGCCGCCCGCTCGGCCACGCCCAGCCCCACGTTGGACGTCGGGCACACCTCGCAGCAGATCTGCCGGTCGGCCAGCCGCTGCATCAGCCACGGGTCCTCGGCCGCCCGCACGCCGTGCCCGACCCGGTCGGCGCCCAGGTCGTCGATGCACTGGCTCACGCTGCGCGGCCCGAGCAGCTCGCCGCCGTGGGGCACGGCCAGCAGGCCGCCGCGCTTGGCGATGCGGAAGGCCCGCTCGAAGTCGCGCGCCGCGCCGCGCCGTTCGTCGTTGGACAGGCCGAAGCCCACCACACCCTGGTCGGCGTACTGGGTGGCGAGCCTGGCCAGGGTGTTCGCGTCGAGCGGATGCCTGGTCCTGTTGGCCGCCACGATCACCGGCATGTGCACCCCGGCGTGCTCGGCGGCCTGCCGCGCCGCGTCGAGCATCAGCTCCAGCGTGGCCGTGAGCCCGCCGAACCGCGCGGCGAACCCGGACGGGTCCACCTGGATCTCCAGCCACCGGGAACCGGCCGCCGCCTCGTCCTCGGCCGTCTCGCGCAGCAGCCGGTAGACGTGCTCGGGACGGCTCAGCACGGACCTGGCGATGTCGTACAGCCGCTGGAACCTGAACCAGCCGCGCTCGTCGGTGGCCCGCAGCCGCGGCGGCCAGTCCTGCTCCAGCGCGTCGGGCAGGTGCAGCCCCTGCTCCCTGGCCAGCTCGATCAGCGTCGAGTGCCGCATGGAGCCGGTGAAGTGCAGGTGGAGATGGGCTTTGGGCAGCGTGTGCAGGGGCCGGTGCATTTCCATATTTTGCCACTGGCCCCAGGTGCGGATTCGCATGTCGCCGAAGGCTGCGGGACCGGCATCGGCACGGTAGAGATCGCCCGGATCGGGGGATCAACCGTCCATGATCCCTGAGGGTGCGGGCGTCGCGGGGCAGGGCCGGCGCGCGCTGCTCGCCGGCCTGGCGTTCGCGGTGACCGCTCTCGCCATCTACGCCCTGTTCCACTCGGGTTTCGGCCGTCCGCACCCGCCTTCGGCGGGTTCGGCGTACGTGCCCGCGCCGCCCCTGAAGGCGCCGCCCCGGCCCGGCGCGGCGGCGGCGCGGCCCGAGCCCCCGCTCGCGGTCGTCTCCGACGACCTCTGGCTCACCTACCTGCCACGCGGCCTGCGCCGCAGCGGCGGCGGCCCGGTCGCCCCCGACGGCGCCCGGGCCCGGTACGGCACCACGAAGCGCTACGTGGAGGCCCAGGTCGAGCACGGTACCGTGGCCGCCGACTGGGACACCTACCGCGCGCACGCCGGCGTGCTGGACCCCCGCGAGACCACGATCCGGGGCCGGCCCGCGGTCGTCGGCGCGCATCCGGGCGGCGGCAGGGTGATCGCCTGGCTGGAACGCCCCGGCACGGGCGCCTGGATCCGGGTGAGCGACTCCCTCGGCGGCGAACTGCTGCCTATTGCCGCCTCGGCCCGTGCTCCTGTAGGAGACTAGGAGCCTTTTCCCTGGTTGATCCCACGAGTCATGGGGGGACGATGCGGCGCCCGGCAGCGGTGTTCATCACGTTCGCGCTGGCCGCAGGCACGGGCGGGTGCGGCGGCGACACGCCGCGACCGCCCAGCACCACCCCGCCGCCGCCGTCGGCGAGCGAGCCGGCGACCGTGGAACCCGTCACGCTGGCCTGCGGATCGACCAGGCTGGAGATCCCCGGCGCGCCCCCGCCGCTGGCCCGCGCCGGCACCTTCGGCCGCCTGGCCGCGCTCGCCAGGCGGCTCACGGTCAGGGGCGTGATGTGGCGCGACGACGAGGACGAGCAACTGCGGGTGGGCGTGGTGTGCGGCGTGCGGACGGCCGAGCAGTTCGCCACGCTGGTGGCCCGGTCGACCCTGACCGCCTACCGCGGCAAGCCCGCGCTGCGCTGGACGAGCCGCGACGGCCTGCGCAACTTCATGTGGCTGGAGAGCCCCGGCACGGCCGTCTACCTCGCCGCCACGCCCGGCATGACCGCCCAGCTACGCCAGACCGCCGCCGCCGTCAGGCACGCCGCCTCCTGAACCGGCGAAGGCGCCCCGCCGGACCCAGGAAGGCCGGCAGGGCGCCCCGTGAACCGCTCAGTGAGCCTCGGACAGCAGCTTGGCCATCCGGCTGACGCCCTCGACCAGATCGTCGTCACCGAGGGCGTAGGACAGCCGGAAGTAGCCGGGGGTGCCGAACGCCTCGCCCGGCACGACCGCCACCTCGGCCTCCTCCAGGATCAGCTCGGCCAGCTCCGCCGACGACCCGGGCCGCCGGCCGCGCAGCTCCTTGCCCAGCAGCTCCTTGACCGACGGGTACGCGTAGAACGCCCCCTTCGGCTCCGGGCAGAACACGCCCGGGATCTCGTTGAGCATCCGCACCATGGTCTGGCGCCGCCGGTCGAAGGCCGACCGCATCTCGGCCACGGCCGACAGGTCGCCGGACACCGCGGCCAGCGCGGCCCGCTGGGACACGTTGGCCACGTTGGAGGTGGCGTGCGACTGCAGGTTGGAGGCGGCCTTGACCACGTCGGACGGGCCGATCAGCCAGCCCACCCGCCAGCCGGTCATCGCGTACGTCTTGGCCACGCCGTTGAGGATCACGACCCGGTCGCCCAGCTCGGGCACGGCCGTGGCGATGCTGGTGAACTCGGCGCCGCCGTAGACCAGGTGCTCGTAGATCTCGTCGGTGACCACCCACAGCCCGTGCTCGGCCGCCCACCGGCCGATCGCCACGGTCTCCTCACGCGAGTAGACCGCGCCCGTCGGGTTGGACGGCGAGACGAACAGCAGCACCTTCGTGCGTTCGGTACGGGCCGCCTCGAGCTGCTCGACGCTCGCCAGGTAGCCCGTGGACTCGTCGGTCACCACGTCGACCTGCACGCCCCCGGCCAGCTTGATCGCCTCGGGGTAGGTCGTCCAGTAGGGGGCGACGACGACGACCTCGTCGCCCGGGTCGAGCAGCGTGGCGAACGCCTCGTAGACGGCCTGCTTGCCGCCGTTGGTGACGAGCACCTGGGACGGCTCGACGGAGTAGCCGGAGTCGCGCCGCGTCTTGTCGGCGATGGCCTGCTTCAGCTCGGGAAGGCCGCCCGCCGGCGTGTACTTGTGGTTGCGCGGGTCGCGGGCCGCCTCGACCGCCGCCTCGACGATGTAGCCGGGCGTCGGGAAGTCGGGCTCGCCGGCGCCGAAGCCGATGACCGGGCGGCCGGCCGCCTTCATCGCCTTGGCCTTGGCGTCCACCGCGAGCGTGGCGGACTCGGAAATCGCGGAGATTCTTGCGGAGATACGGGGTCGCGTGGACATGCCTCCCATGCTCCCACGCGGGCGTGACCTGGGCGATCAGGTTTGGGTTCGACGTACCGGGCAATCCCCCGTATGCTTTCGCCTGGTCCTTCCGCCGCATGTCGGCGAGCGGTTCGGTCCAGGCAGTGAGTCAATCAGGGTAGTGTGGTTGACGACATAGGGCACTGGCGCAATTGGTAGCGCACCGGTCTCCAAAACCGGCGGTTGGGGGTTCGAGTCCCTCGTGCCCTGCGAGTGCGGTCCGCGCAATAATGGCGTGTAAGCGCGCCGCAAAACTGCGTTGGATACGACAGATTCAGGTGAGGACTGTGGCGATCGACACGCGCGGCGAGACCGCAGGCAAGCCCAGTGGCGAAAAGAAGACACGCACTTCACCTGCCCTTTTCTACCGGCAGGTCGTCAACGAGCTCCGCAAGGTCATCTGGCCGACACGCAAGGATCTCATCACCTACACCACGGTCGTTCTGGTATTCGTTCTGATCATGGTGGCGATCGTTTATGGGCTCGACGCCGCTCTGGGCTGGGCCGTCCTCCGCGTCTTCGGCGGGGAGTGATCCCGCCTAGCTCGACACCGTGTGGTGTCGGCTGACGGCGACACCATTCGATTCGAGGAAATGAGGAAAGGTCACGTGTCCGAGTCTTCTGTTCCGGCCGAGGAACCCCGCGACGAGCGGGGCGACGACGAGCTGGGAGAGGCCACCGACGAATGGGGCGACGAGCTGGGTGAGGCTCGCGACGAAGGCGTCGAGGCGGCTCTCCAGGAGGCCGACGAGACCGACGAGGTCGAGGAGTCGGAGGAGGCCCCCGCCGACGCGGAGGCCGAGATCCTGCCCGACGTCGACCCGGTCGAGGAGTTCAAGAGCTCCCTGCGCGGGCTCCCCGGCGAGTGGTACGTGATCCACTCCTACGCCGGCTACGAGAACCGCGTGAAGTCCAACATCGAGAGCCGCAACGTGTCGCTCAACATGGAGGACTACATCTACCAGGTCGAGGTGCCCACGCACACCGTCCAGGAGTTCAAGAGCGGCAAGAAGGTCCCGGTCAAGGAGCGCGTGCTGCCCGGCTACGTCCTGGTGCGCATGGAGCTGACCGACGAGTCCTGGGCCGCCGTGCGCAACACGCCCGGCGTGACCGGTTTCGTCGGCCTGTCCAACAAGCCGTCCCCGCTCAGCCTCGACGAGGTCGCCAAGCTGCTGGCGCCCGAGCCGACCGAGGAGAGCAAGAAGGCCACCACCAAGGCGGCCAGCGGCCCCACGGTCGAGTTCGAGATCGGCGAGTCCGTCACGGTCATGGACGGCCCCTTCGCCACCCTGCCCGCCTCGGTCAGCGAGATCAGCCCCGAGTCGCAGAAGCTCAAGGTGCTCGTCTCGATCTTCGGTCGTGAGACCCCGGTCGAGCTCTCGTTCAACCAGGTCTCGAAGATCTAAGACGATCACCTACACTTAGACGTTCGGTCGGCCGCCTTTCGCGAAGGGTGGCCTTCCGACATGTCCGGGCGCATCCGCGTCCGGACAGCATCACGATCAGGACCCGGAGAAGGACTCATGCCTCCGAAGAAGAAGATCGCGGCGCTCGTCAAGGTCCAGCTCCCCGCTGGCCAGGCCACGCCCGCTCCGCCGGTCGGTACCGCCCTCGGTCCCCACGGCGTCAACATCATGGACTTCGTCAAGCAGTACAACGCTGCGACGGAGGCCCAGCGGGGCAACATCATCCCCGTTGAGATCACCATTTTCGAAGACCGCAGCTTCACCTTCATCACGAAGACGCCCCCGGCGCCTGAGCTGATCAAGAAGGCCCTGGGTCTCGACAAGGGCAGCGCCGTCCCCCACAAGGAGAAGGTCGGCAGGCTGACGCGCGAGCAGCTGCGCAGCATCGCCGAGACCAAGATGCCCGACCTCAACGCCAACGACGTCGAGGCTGCTGAGAAGATCATCGCCGGCACCGCCCGGTCGATGGGCATCACGATCGCCGACTAAGACCTTTCCCAGATCCGTGGGAGGGCCGGGTCCCGGCCCGCGTACCACAAGGAGACAGACATGAAGCGCAGCAAGGCGCACAAGGACGCGGCGGCCAAGGTCGACCGCGACAAGCTCTACACGCCCGCCGACGCCGCGAAGCTGGCCAAGGAGACGTCGACCACCAAGTTCGACGCCACCGTGGAAGTGGCGCTGCGGCTGGGTGTCGACCCTCGCAAGGCCGACCAGATCGTGCGCGGCACGGTCAACCTCCCGCACGGCACCGGTAAGACCGCCCGGGTCCTGGTCTTCGCGACCGGTGACCGTGCCGAGGCAGCCCGCGAGGCGGGCGCCGACATCGTCGGCGCCGACGAGCTGATCGACGAGATCGCCAAGGGCAACCGGCTCAACGAGTTCGACGCCGTGGTCGCCACCCCCGACCTCATGGGCAAGGTCGGCCGTCTGGGCCGCGTGCTCGGCCCGCGCGGTCTCATGCCCAACCCCAAGACCGGCACCGTGACGCCCGACGTCGCCAAGGCCGTGACGGAGATCAAGGGCGGCAAGATCGAGTTCCGCACCGACCGGCAGGCGAACCTGCACTTCATCATCGGCAAGACGTCGTTCCCCGAGCGTCAGCTCATCGAGAACTACGCCGCCGCCCTTGACGAGGTGCTGCGTCTCAAGCCGTCGGCGGCCAAGGGGCGTTACCTGAAGAAGGTCACCTTCTCCACCACCATGGGCCCCGGCGTCCCCGTCGACCCCAACCTCACCCGTGGCCTGACCGCCGAGCTCGACGCGTAACGGCTGCACGTTCTTCGAAAGGCCCCCGCCTGTCTCAGGCGGGGGCCTTTCGGTTCGTCCGGGTGCCTTCGAGCGCCGGGTCGGAACCGTTTCGTCCGGGATTTCCGGCGTGGATGATCTCTCCAGGTGAGCGGGGTTGTGCAGAAATCGTGCACAGCTTGTCGGGGAGAACCCTGGGTTTTCCCCGAATTATGCGGGGAAGTCGCCACGACGGGACAAGCCAACCGTAGGGTCAAAACATGCTGAAGCGCAGGATAAGTCTCGCCACCGCCGCGGCCGGAGCTGCTCTCATCGCGGCCACGGTCGCCGGGTGCGGTACGAACGTGCAGCCCATCCAGGTCAACCTGGCCGCCTCAGAGGTGCTCGCGCAGGCCGCGCAGAAGACCGCAGAGGTCACCAGCTACACGGTGGACGCCGTCGCGAACGTCACGCACCCCCAAGAAGGCAACGGCAAGGTGCAGGGACGCATGCTCTACCAGAGCAAGCCCCAGCTCGCCGTCGACCTGACCCTCGACACCGTCGACATGGGCGGCCGGAACCTGCCGGGCGGCGTGCGCGCCGTCCTCCAGGGTGACACCGTCTACGTGAAGGTCGAGGCGCTCAAGCAGCTCGTCGGCGCGACCAAGCCGTGGATCAAGGTCGCGCTCAACGAAGTGGGCGACCAGAACCAGGTCAACCAGTACCTCAGCCAGATCCAGCAGTTCGACCTCGCCAACGTGACCAAGCTGGTCACCGTCTCCAAGGACGTGAAGCAGGTCGGCACCGAGAGCGTCAACGGCGCGGACACCACCCACTACAGCGGCACGTTCCCCGTGGACGCCGCCGTCGGCCAGCTGCCCGCCGACAAGCAGCAGCAGGCCAGGACGAACCTCGCCGAGCTCAAGGACGTCAAGTTCGACATCTGGGTGGCCGGCGACGGCCTGCCCCGCAAGCTCACCCTGAACGGCTCCAAGGAGGGCGCGACGCTGGACGCCACGCTGCTCTTCAAGGGCTTCAACGAGCCCGTGAAGGTCGAGGCCCCGCCCGCGGACCAGGTCGGTGAGCTGCCGAAGACGACCGTCAACTGAGAACCGATTTGGAAACTCGGCGACCAGCACGTACTCTGGTCGTTGCCGAAGACCGCCGGTCGTCGTCAGGTGCATCAGTCCTGGCGACCGAAGGATCCACGTTCTGTGGACGGCCCGCGCAGGTGTGATGCGAGTTTCCCATATGGTGCAGTTCCATATGTGAGCCCCGTGCGCCCCTGCGCCCGGGGCTGTTCTCATTTCCAGGGCCCTTCGCCGGCGGCACACCTGGAAGGAGGCCCATGGCGAGGGCGGATAAGGCGACAGCCGTTGCCGAGCTCAAGAGCGAGTTCGAAGGCAGCAGCGCCGCCGTTCTGACCGAGTACCGCGGTCTCACCGTCGCTCAGCTCAAGCAGCTGCGCGTTGCTCTTGGTGAGAATGCGAAGTTCGCCGTGGCGAAGAACACCCTGACCAAGATCGCGGCCAACGAAGCCGGTCTGTCGTTCCCCGACGACCTGCTCACGGGCCCGACCGCGATCGCCTTCGTCAACGGCGACGTTGTCGAGGCGGCCAAGGGTCTGCGTGACTTCGCCAAGGCCAATCCCCTTCTGGTGATCAAGGGTGGTGTGCTCGACGGTAAGACGCTCGACGCCACCGAGATCACCAAGCTCGCCGACCTCGAGTCCCGCGAGGTCCTCCTCGCTAAGCTCGCCGGTGCCCTCAAGGCGAAGCAGAGCGCTGCCGCCGCGGTTTTCGCCGCGCTGCCCACGCAGATGGCTCAGCTGGCCGACGCCCTTCGTGCCAAGCGCGAAGAAGCGGGCGAGTAACACGGGGGTTGCCGCAACTTCCGCGGTCCCGTTCCTAGTTTTCTGCAAGTCCTAAACGTAAGGAAAAGCATCATGGCGAAGCTCAGCAACGACGAGCTGCTCGACGCGTTCAAGGAGATGACCCTCCTCGAGCTGTCCGAGTTCGTGAAGAACTTCGAAGAGGTCTTCGACGTCAAGGCCGCCGCCCCCGTCGCGGTTGCCGCCGCCCCCGCCGCCGGTGGCGGTGGCGAGGCCGCCGCCGTTGAGGAGCAGGACGAGTTCGACGTCATCCTCGAGGCCGCCGGCGACAAGAAGATCCAGGTCATCAAGGAGATCCGCGCCCTCACGTCCCTGGGCCTCAAGGAGGCCAAGGACCTGGTGGACGGCGCTCCCAAGCCGGTCTTCGACGGCAAGGTCAACAAGGAGCAGGCGGAGAAGGCCAAGGCTGCCCTCGAGGGCGCCGGCGCCACCGTGACCGTGAAGTAACTTCCCACTTCACACAGCTCTTCGGAAGAGGCGGACACACCCTGGTGCCGGGTGTGGCCGCCTCTTTTCGCATGTAACGGGACGGCTCACGCGATTCTCATCCGCGTCTCATCGCCCGGCCAACGGGCCTGCCTAGCGTGCAGGTGTGCTGAGCGAAGCGAGATCCCGGATGGCGTCGGCCGTGCTGCTCCTCGGCGCCGGAGTCCTCTACGTGTGGGGGCTCGGGGCGTCGGGGTGGGCCAACTCCTACTACTCGGCGGCCGTGCAGGCCGGGAGCCAGAGCTGGAAGGCGTTCTTCTTCGGGTCGTCCGACGCCGCCAACGCGATCACCGTCGACAAGACCCCCGCCTCGCTCTGGCCGATGGAGCTGAGCGTACGGATCTTCGGCCTGAACTCCTGGGCCCTCCTCGTGCCCCAGGCGCTCATGGGCGTCGGCGCGGTGGCCATGGTGTACGCGACCGTGCGGCGGCTGTTCCCCGTCCGGGCGGCGCTGCTGGCCGGGGCCGCGATGGCGGTCACGCCCGTGGCCGTGCTGATGTTCCGGTTCAACAACCCCGACGCCCTGCTGGTGTTGTCGCTGACCGTCGCCGGGTACTGCGTGACGCGGGCCAGGGAACACGGCTCGACGCGGTGGCTCGTGGGAGCGGGGGCGGTGATCGGGTTCGCGTTCCTGGTCAAGATGTTGCAGGCGTTCCTCGTGGCCCCGGGGTTCGCGCTGGTCTTTCTCGTCACCGCGCCGGGTGCCCTTCGGCGGCGGGTGTGGCAGCTCCTGGCGGCCGGGGCGGCGATGGCGGTGGCGGCCGGGTGGTGGCTGGTGGCCGTGGCGCTGGTGCCGGCGTCGGAGCGGCCCTACATCGGCGGCTCGCAGACCGACAGCGTGCTGGAGCTGGCGCTCGGCTACAACGGCATCGGACGGCTGAACGGCGACGACTACGGCGGCCTCGGGAACCTGGACCAGCAGGCCGGCTGGCTGCGGCTGTTCGACAGCGAGGCGGGCGGGCAGATCTCGTGGCTGCTGCCCGCGGCGCTGGCGCTGCTGGTCGCGGTCACCTGGCTCACCCGGCGGGCGCCCAGGACCGATCCGGTGCGGGCCGCGGTGTGGGTGTGGGGGAGCTGGCTGGTCGTGACCGGGCTGGTGTTCAGCCTGATGCAGGGGATCTTCCACGCGTACTACACCGTCGCCCTGGCACCGGCCGTCGCGGTGCTGGTCGGGATGGGGACGGCCGTGGCCTGGGAGCGCGGGGCGCACCGGCTGCTCGCCATGGTGGCGGCGGGGACGGTGGTGTGGGCGTACGTGCTGCTGTCCCGTACCGAGGGGTGGAACGCGTGGCTGGGGCCGGTCGTGGTGGTTGTCGGGCTGGGCGCGGCGCTGGTGTTGTTGTTCGCACGCCGGGCCGTGGTGGGGTTGGTGGCCGTGGTGGCGTGCCTGGCGGGGCCGGCGGCGTACGCGGTGGACACCGCCGCGACCCCGCACACCGGCGCGATCCCGACGGCCGGCCCCGCCACTGCCTTCGGAGGGCGACCTGGCCCGACCACCGGCGGTGCCTTCCGCGACCAGGCGGGCACCGGCCCCGGGCTGCCCGGCACGGTTCCCGGCGGGCCCGGCGCCGGCTCGCCGGGCGCCGGCCCCGGGTGGCGCGGTGGCGGCGGAGGGAGGCCCGGTGGCTTCCAGCGCTCGGAGCGGGCCGGCGGCCTGCTGGACGCGGGGACGCCGCCGGCCGAGCTGACCGCCCTGCTCAGGCAGGACGGCTACACCTGGACCGCGGCGACCGTCGGCTCGAACAACGCCGCCGGTTACCAGCTCGCCACCGGCCTGCCCGTGATGGCCGTCGGCGGCTTCAACGGCACCGACCCCGCCCCCACCCTCGACCGGTTCAAGCAGCACGTCGCCCAAAGGCGGATCCACTACTTCATCGGCACCGGCATGGGCGGCTTCGGCAGCCCCGGCACCGGCGGCAGCGGCGAGGCGGCCCGGATCGCGGCCTGGGTACAGGACACCTTCACCGCCACGACCGTCGGCGGCATCACCGTCTTCGATCTCACCCGGAAGTGATCCCGGCTTCGTGGGCCGCCTCCCGGACCTTGGCGATGGCGCTCGCGTCCATGAAGTCCTTGCAGTGGACGATCCGGCCGCCCCTGATCCGCAACATCAGCAGCCCCGGGACGGTGATCGCCCGCTCGCCCACCTTGACGTGCGCGTTCTGCTCGACGACCACCACCTCGGGATCGTCCGTACGGTGCAACGCGACCCGCTCCACCTCCTGCGGCACGGCGGGGGAGACGCCCCAGGCCGCCCGGTAGCCCGCCCGCACCGCCTCCCGCCCCTCGTACGGCGGCAGCCCGCCGAACGGGAACTCGTGCCTCCCGTCCTTCGCGTACAGGTCGGCCAGTTCGTCGGCCGACTTGCGCAGCATCGCGCCGTGGAAGGCGCCGACGATCTCCTCGACGGTCATGACCACAACCCCTCACATCTCGCTCAACGGTCGTTGACTCAACGAGCGTAGAGCGAATCCGAGCGAACGGTCAACACAGGTAGAGTCGGACCGTGAGCGAGCGAGTGCTTCCCCGTGCCGAACGGCGGCGCAGGACCGAGGGAAGGATCCTCGACGCGGCCAGGGCGCTGTTCGCCGAAGTCGGCTACGAGCGCGCCACCATCAGGGCGGTCGCGAAGTCCGCCGAGGTGGATCCGGCCCTGGTCATGCAGTACTTCGGCAACAAGCAGGAGCTCTTCAGGGCCGCCGTGCGCGCCACGCCCGCCCCCGAGGCCGCCACCACCCCCGAGGAGCTGGTCGAGCACCTGCTCCGCACCCTCGACGTGAAGATGGGCGAGCTGCCCCAGGGCTCGCTGGCGATGATGCGTTCGATGCTCACCCACCCCGAGGCGGGCACGGCGGCCCGCGAGGCGCTCGCCCGGCAGATCGACCGGCTCGCCGCGGCGATCCCCGGCGAGGACGCCCGCCTGCGCGCGGCCCTGACGACCACGATCCTGCTCGGCGTGACCGTCGGCCACCAGCTGCTCGAACTGCCCGAGCTGCGCGACGCCCCGCCGGACCACATCGCCCGGCTGCTGCGCCCGAGCCTGCGCGCCCTTACTGGACCTGACGTCTCATAACCGCCGGGTAACAAGTTATTGGAACCGGTTCCAATTCCTCGGAACGCCGCTACCGTGAGTCCATCCTGGAAGTAAAGTGTGCGGCACGTTATCCCCTGAGTGCTCCCTGTGATCGGGAAGGTGGCCAGTGGGCGTCGAGGTCGTGGTCGAGGGGTTGACCAAGTCGTTCGGTCGGCAGGTCATCTGGGAAGATGTCTCGCTCACGCTGCCCGCGGGTGAGATCTCGGTGCTGCTCGGCCCGTCGGGCACCGGCAAGTCCGTGTTCCTCAAGGCGCTGGTCGGCCTGCTGCGTCCCGACCGCGGCCACATCTGGATCGACGGCCACGACCTGGCGAGCTGCCCCGAGCGCAAGCTCTACGAGCTGCGCCGGCTGTTCGGCGTGCTGTTCCAGGACGGCGCCCTGTTCGGCTCGCTCAACCTCTACGACAACATCGCCTTCCCGCTGCGCGAGCACACCAGGAAGACCGAGGCCGAGATCCGCCGGATCGTGATGGCGAAGATCGACCTGGTCGGCCTGGTCGGCGCCGAGGGCAAGCTGCCCGGCGAGATCTCCGGCGGCATGCGCAAACGCGCCGGCCTGGCCAGGGCGCTGGTGCTCGACCCCGAGATCATCCTGTTCGACGAGCCCGACTCCGGCCTCGACCCGGTCCGCACCGCCTTCCTCAACCAGACGATCGTCGACATCAACGCCGACATCGAGGCCACGTTCCTGATCGTCACCCACGACATCAACACCGCCCGCACGGTCCCCGACAACATCGGGCTGCTGTTCCGCCGCGAGCTGGTCATGTTCGGGCCGCGCGAGATGCTGCTGTCCAGCGACGAGCCGGTGGTGCGGCAGTTCCTCAACGCCCGCAGGCACGGCCCGATCGGCATGTCGGAGGAGAAGGACATCTCCGAGCTGGAGGCCGAGGCCCAGATGGGCCACGACCCCGGCGGGCTGCCGCCGATCCCGCCGCAGCTCATGCCGAGCGGCAATGTGCTCCGCCGTTCGCAGCAGCCGCCCGGCCGGTGGCTGGCGGCCCACGGCGTGATCCCGCCGCAGGGCTCGTTCGTGGACGAACGCGGCCGCAACTGGCTGGAGGAGTACCCCCGGCTGATCAACGCCCACGCGGACGGCGTCGCCTAGATCATGAATCCGACCGAGACGTACCTCCTCGCGGCCTTCGACGGTGACTGTCCGCGTCCGATCGGCCGCATATGGTGACGGCAGAGGTCGGGCGGTTCGTCGCCATGTCGCTCGACACCGCCAGGGCCGCCGCGCGACGGCCCTTCCAGGTGCGCGAGCTCGTCCGGCAGGCGTGGTTCATCGTCAGCGTGAGCGCCCTGCCCACCGCCCTGGTCGCCATCCCCTTCGGGGCCGTGCTCGCCATGCAGACCGGCAACCTCATCCGCCAGTTCGGCGCCCAGTCCTTCACCGGGGCCACCGCCGTGCTCGGCATCGTCCGCGAGGCGGGCCCGGTGGTGACCGCGCTGATGATCGCGGGCGCGGCCGGCAGCGCGATCTGCGCCGACCTCGGCGCCCGCCGGATCAGGGACGAGATCGACGCCATGGAGGTGCTCGCGGTCGACCCGCTCCACCGGCTCGTCGTGCCCAGGGTGGCCGCCTGCGCGCTGGTCGCGCCGCTGCTCAACGGCCTGGTCGTCACGGTCGGGCTGGTCGCCGGCTACCTGTTCAACGTGGTCGTCCAGGGCGGCTCGCCCGGCGCGTACCTGCAGTCGTTCAACGCCCTGGCCGAGGTGTCCGACCTGTGGGTCTCGGAGGGCAAGGCGCTGGTCTTCGGCGTCACGACGGGGCTCGTCGCCGCGTACAAGGGGCTGAGCGCGGCGGGCGGGCCCAAGGGTGTGGGGGAGGCGGTCAACCAGGCCGTGGTGTTCGCCGCCCTGCTGCTGTTCGCCGAGAACTTCCTGATCAGCGCGGTCTACAACGAGCTGGTGCGGTCATGAGGGCGCTCGACCGGCAGGGCGAGTTCTACGCCAGGGCGATCAGGGCCCTTCCGGCCGGCGCGCGCTACCGCCGGGAGGTGCTCAGGCTGCTGGCCGAGGTCGGGCTGGGCAGCGGCGGCCTGGCGGTGATCGGCGGCACGATGACGATCGTCGCCTTCATGACCTTCTTCACCGGCACCGAGGTCGGCCTGCAGGGTTACACCGGCCTCGACCGCATCGGCGGCTCGGCCTTCACCGGCTTCCTGTCCAGCTACGTCAACACCCGCGAGATCGCCCCGCTGGTGGCCGCCATCGGCCTGTCGGCCACCGTGGGCTGCGGGTTCACCGCCCAGCTCGGCGCAATGCGGGTCGGCGACGAGGTCGACGCGCTGGAGGTCATGGCGATCCCGCCGGTGCCGTTCCTGGTCACCACGCGGCTGATCGCCGGCTTCGCCGCCGTCATGCCCCTGTACGTGCTCGGCCTGCTCGCCTCCTACCTCGCCACCCGCCTGATCGTCACCGTGCTGCACGACCAGTCCACGGGCACCTACGACCACTACTTCGAGCTGTTCCTGTCGCCCTACGACGTGTTGTGGTCCTTCGGCAAGGCGATGGTCTTCGCCGTCCTGGTGATCCTCATCCACTGCTACCACGGCTTCCACGCCACCGGCGGGCCGGCCGGGGTCGGGGTGGCGGTCGGGCGGGCCGTACGCGCGGTGCTGGTGACGGTGAACGTCGCCAACCTCCTGCTCGGCCTGGCCATCTGGGGCACGACCACGACGGTGAGGCTGGCCGGATGAGACACGGCGCCGCGCTCGTGGCGATCGTCGCCGCCTTCACGGCCCTGACGCTGGCCGTCTACACGAAGGCGTTCTCCACCGCCCGGCACGTCACGCTGCTGCTGCCGGCCGCCGGGCTCCAGCTCGACCGCCGGGCCGACGTCAAGGTCAACGGGGTCGTGGTCGGCGAGGTGGCCGACCTGGCGCCCGCCGAACACGGCGCCCGCATCACCCTGGCCCTCGACCACGACGTCGACCGCGCCTCCACCGCCGAGCTACGCGCCAAGACCCTGTTCGGCGAGAAGTACGTCGCCCTGATCCCGCCCAGCTCGCCGCGCGGCCCGCTGCGCGACGGCGACGTGCTCAGGTCCTCGGCGGCCGCGGTGGAGATCACCGAGATCCTCGACCGCCTGCTGGCCCACCTGCGCGCCGTCCACCCCGAACGCCTGAACGCCGCCCTGAACGCCCTGGCCACCGCCCTGGACGGCCGCAGCGCCCGGCTCGGCACGACCCTGGACAGAACCGACGCCTACCTGCGCCGCCTCCAGCCCCACCTGCCGGCGCTGAGGCGGGACATCGCCAAGCTCGCCGACGTCACCGCCCGGTACGGCCAGGCCGCCCCCGACCTGCTGCGCGCCCTCGCCAACAGTGCCGCGATCAGCCGCACCCTCACCGCCGCCCCCATCGCCCCGGCCACCGCAGCCGTCACCCGGGCCGCCACCGCCACCGACCGCCTGCTGAACACCAACGAGCCGGGCATCGTCGGCCTGCCGCACGTCGTCCGCCCGGCCCTCGACGTGGCCGCCCATCACGCGCCCGTCATCCCGTGCGTCCTGCGCGGCCTCGACCGCCTCCGGCCGCTGCTGGACAACGCCTTCGGGCACGGCAGCGCGAAGGCGGTGCTGGAGATCGTCCGGCCGGCGCGCCCGTACGAACCGGGCAAGGACACCCCGCGCTACGCCGACCGCAGGGCCCCGGCCTGCTACGGCCTGCCCGACCACGCGCCCGTGCCCTTCCCGGGGGTGCGCTTCGACGACGGCACGGCCGACCTGGCGAGGCTGATGCTGCGATGACCACGCTCGGGCCGGCGCTCAAGCTGGCCGCCTTCGCCCTCGTCACCACCCTGTGCGTGGCCACCCTCGCGATCACGATCTCGGGCGCCCGCTTCACCGCCGCGGTCGTCTACCACGCCCTGTTCACCGACGCCTCGGGGCTGCGCGAGGGCGACGAGGTCCGCATCGCCGGCGTGCGGGTGGGCCGGGTGGAGAGCGTCACGCTGGCGGGCGTCCAGGCCGAGGTCGCCTTCTCCGTGCGGCGCACCACCGCGCTGCCCCGCGCGGTCGTGGCCGCCGTCCGCTGGCGCAACCTCGTCGGCGACCGCTACCTGACGCTCTCCACCGGCCCCGGCGGCCCCGGCCTGCTCCCGCCGGGCGCCCGCGTCACCGACACCCGCCCGGCCCTCGACGTCACGGCCCTGTTCAACGGCTTCAGACCGCTGCTCAACGCCATCCGCCCCCAGGACGTCAACAAGCTGAGCTGGCAGATCGTCCAGGTGCTCCAGGGCGAGGGCGGCACGGTCGAGGCCCTGCTCGGCCACATCGCCTCCCTCACCGGCACGCTCGCCGACCGCGACGCCGTGATCGGCCGCGTGATCGCCAACCTCGGCGCGGTGCTCGGCGAGATCGCCGGCCGGGAGCACGACTACGACCGCCTGCTGATCGACCTGCGCGCCCTGATCGGCGGCCTGGCCGGCGACCGCGAGGCCATCGGCGACTCGCTGGCCACCCTCGACCGCCTCACCGCCGTCACCGGCGACCTCGTCCGCAGGGCCCGGCCCGACCTGCGCGCGAGCGTCCGGCACGCGGACGGGCTGCTCAAGGCGCTCAACGCCAGGAGCGCCCTGGTCGAGGACACCCTCGCCCGCGCACCCGACCGCCTCGGCCGGCTCGTCCGGGCCTCCTCCTACGGGTCGTGGTTCAACTTCTACCTCTGCTCGCTCACGGTCAGGAGCGGCGGCGTACGCACTCCGAAGATCGTCAACGGGAGCCCGCGATGCCACTGACCCCCTTCAGGAGACGCGACCCCGTGCCGCTGGGCGTCGGCGGCATCGTCGTGGCCCTCGCGCTGGTCGTGGCGGCCCTGGTGGTCGGCGGCCTGCCGCGCGGCAGCACGTACTCGGCCGCGTTCGCCGACTCGGCGGGCCTGCGCGAGCACGACGACGTGATGATCGCCGGGGTCAGGGTCGGGGAGGTCACCGGGGTCGATCTCGAAGGCGACCACGTCCGCATCGACCTGCGGGTGGCCGACGACGTCCGGCTCGGCTCGCTGACCAGGGCGGACATCCGGATCAAGACCCTGCTCGGCGCCCATTTCGTCATGCTCGTGCCCGAGGGCGGCGGCCGGCTCCAGGGGCAGATCCCGCTGTCGCGCACGAGCGTCCCCTACGAGGTCGCGCCCGCCGTCGCCGACCTGGGCGCAGCCGCGGGACGCGTCGACGAGCGGGCCCTGGCCGCGGCCATGACCGTGTTGTCGCAGACCATGGAAGGCTCCTCGGCGGAGATCCGGGCCTCCCTCCGGGGGCTCGGCAGGCTCTCGCGTACCGTCGCCGCCCGCGACGCCCGCCTGCACGACCTGGTCGGCCACGCCCGTACCGTCACCGGCCTGCTGGCCCGCCGGAACGCCGACCTCCATGGCCTGGTCACCGACGGCGACCTGCTGCTGCGCGAGGTCTCCGCGCGGCGGGCCGTCGTCCACGGGCTGCTGGTCAACACGGTGGTGCTGGCCGGGCAGATCGACGGGCTGGTCGCCGACAACAGGACCACGTTGAGACCCGCCCTCGAACGGCTGCGCTCGTTCGTCGCCGTGCTGCGCCGCCAGGAGGAGAGCCTCGACCGGTCGCTGGCCCTGCTCGGGCCGTTCGCCCGGCAGCTCGCCGACGCGACCGGCAACGGGCGCTGGTTCGACACGATCATCCAGAACCTGGTCCCGCTGCCCGCCTCGATCCGGCCGCCCGACCCCCTGCCAGAAGGACCCGTGCGATGAGAGGCCCGCTCGTCCTGGCGCTGCTGCTCCTGACCGTGGCCGGCTGCGGCTTCGAGGGGGTGGCCTCGCTGCCGCTGCCCGGCGGCGCCGACCTGGGCGAGCGGCCGTACGCGGTGACCATCCGGTTCGCCGACGCGCTCGACCTGGTGCCGCGCTCGCCGTGCAAGGTCGACGACGTCACCGTGGGCGAGGTCACCGGCGTGGAGCTGGGCGCCGACTGGCGGGCCGACGTGGTCTGCGAGGTACGCGGCGACGTCGCCCTGCCCGACCGCACGTCGGCGGCGATCTCGCAGACGAGCCTGCTGGGGGAGAAGTTCGTCAAGCTGCTGCCCGCCGGACGCGGACGGCTGAGCGGCCCGATCCCGGTGGCCCGTACGAGCACGACGGCCGAGGTCGAGGAGGTGTTGTCGGCCGCCTCGCTGCTGGTCGACGGCGGCGGGCTCGACCAGGTCGCCACCATCAACCGCGAGCTGGCCGACGTGCTCGACGGCCGCTCGGCCCGGCTGAAGGACCTGCTGCGCAGGCTCGGCGCGTTCGCCGCGGGGCTCGACGGCTCCAAGAAGCAGATCGTCCGGCTGATCGACGCCCTCGACGGCCTCACCGGCACCCTGGCCGCCCAGCGCGCCACGATCAGGGCCACCGCCACCGAGATCGGCCCGGCCGTCACCCTGCTCAAGGGCCAGCGCGCCGGCCTGACCGCCATGCTCGCCGCCCTCGACCGGCTCGGCCGCACCGCCACCCGCGTCGTCGAGCGCTCCCAGGCCGACACCCTCGCCGACCTCCGCCACCTGCGCGAGCTCCTGCTCAACCTCGACCGGGCGCGCCACAGCGTCGCGTCGGGGCTGGCGACCGCGATCACGTTCCCGTTCCCGGGATCGGCCTCGTCCATGCTGCGCGGCGACTACGCCAACGCCGACCTGACCGTCGACGCCTCGCCCGGTACCACGCTGCGCAACCTGCTCGGCGGTGCGCGATGACCGTCAGGCTGCTGGCGTTCGCGCTGATCGGGGTGGTGGCGGTGGCGTACACGCTGGTCAGGTACGCCCGGGTAGGCGCCGACCTGTTCGACCCCGCCTACCGGGTCACGGTCGAGCTGGCCGACGCGGGCGGGCTGTTCGACGGCTCGGAGGTGACCTACCGAGGGGTGCCGGTCGGCCGGGTGGAGTCGCTGGCGGTGGCGGGCGACGGCGCGCGGGCCGTGGTCAGGCTAGGGGTCGGCGACCCCGTCCCGGCCCGCGGCCTGCTGGCGGTGGTGGCCAACCGGTCGGGTGTGGGGGAGCAGTACCTGGACCTGCGGCCCGCCGGGGGCGCGGGGCCGTACCTGCGGGAGGGGGACGTGATCGACCGCGCGCACACGCGGCTGCCGGTCCCCACCGCCCAGCTGCTCGGCGACACCGACCGCCTGCTGACCTCGGTCGACCCGCACGACCTGGAGACGGTCGTGACCGAGCTGGACAAGGGGCTCGGCGGCAACGGGGCCGCCCTGCGACGGCTGGCCGACGCGGGCGAGAAACTGCTCGGACAGGCCGAGAGGGTGCTTCCCGAGACGGTCGCGGTCCTGCACGACGGGGAGACCGTGCTCGACGCTCAGCGGGCTTCTGGGGGCCATCTGAAGGCATTCGCCGCGAATCTGGCGAGCTTGACGGATTCGCTCCGGAACGGTCGCGGCGACCTCGCCCACGTGATCGGCCGCACCCCGCGCGCGGCCGAGTCGCTCGAACGCCTGACCGACGGCGTCGCGCCCCACCTGCGCCCGCTGCTGACGCACCTCGTGATCGGCGGCCGTACGGTCTCGGCCAGGGTCACCGCCCTCCGGCAGCTCCTGATCGGCTACCCGGCCGCGGTCGCGGGCGCCTTCTCCGTGGTCGACCGCGACGGCCTGCACTTCGGCCTCGACCTCGACCTCAACGTGCCCAGGCCCTGCACCCGGGGCTACGAGGGCGTACGCAGGCGACAGCCCCACGACGTCAGCACCCGGCCGCCCGACCCCGAGGCGTTCTGCAGGGAGCCGCGTGGCAGCGCGACCGGGGTGCGCGGCGCCCGCAACGCCCCGGCTCCCCAACCGCCTCCGTCGATTCCAGGGCTTGCGGAGTGGCTCGCGGGTTATGATCCGGCGACCGGCCGGAAGGGGTGAGCACAGGTGGGAGCGCTTCCCGCACGCCCGGCACGCATCCTCGTGGCCGCCCTCAGCGTGACGCTGGCGGCGCTCGTCGCCGCCGGCGTGTGGATCTCCCTCCAGGCGCGTGACGCGCAGGCCCTGGCCGACGACAGGCAGGCCGCGCTGCTGGCGGCCGGCACCCACGCCAAGAACCTGGTCTCGCTCGACTACAAGACCGCCGACGCCGACGTGCAGCGCATCCTCGACACCTGCACGGGCGGGGCCAGGACCGGCTACCAGGCCATCGCGGGCAAGCTCAAGAGCACCACGGTCGCCAACAAGGTCGTCCAACACGGCGTCCTGCGCGCGACCGGCCTGGTGTCGATGTCCGGCGGCACGGCGAAGGTGCTGGTGGTGGCCGACGCCGAGATCCGCTGGGACGGTTCCAAGAGCCCGCCCCAGGAGCGCTTCTACCGCTGGACGATGGACGTGACCAAGGTCGGCGGCGTCTGGCTGGTGTCGAAGGTGGTGCAGGTGGTGTGAGAACCGTCACTGTGGTGCTGCTCGGCGTCCTGGTGATCGTCGCGGGCGTGCTGGTCCCCAGGATGTGGTTCGACCTGCGTGACCTGCGGGGAGCCGAAGGGGCCGCGGCCGAGGCGATGGCGACGGCCCGGCAGGTCGCCCCCGACATGTTCTCCTACGACTACCGCTCGGTGGAGGCCGACCTGGCCAGGGCCGGGGCGTACACGACGGGCGAGCTGACCAGGCATTACAAGGAGCTCACCACGTCGCTGGTGTCCAAGGCCAAGGCCGAGAAGACGGTCCGCACCGCGGCCGTGGTGGACGCCGGCGTCGAGCGCGCCACGCCCGACAGGGTCGAGGTCCTGTTGTTCGTGAACATGGTTACGGTAAAAGTAGTGCCGAACCAGGACAGGCCCCAGCAACAGGTGACCCAGAACCGAGCCCGGTTCGTCATGGTCAGGCAAGACGGGCGATGGCTGGTCGAGGGGCTGTCCACGCTGCTGGGAACGGCCTGAGCCGCCGGGCGTGCCGCTACCTTCAATTGTTACCAAAAATCAGGTTTGGCGAAGCCCTTGATAGGGGTACTCCAGTCACAGCTACATCGGTGGTCGGCATGGGTTCGACCCCCGGGGTGACGGAGCGTTAACCGCCCACGATCGCGGGTATCGTCTTGGGCCTGGCGGTAGGCGCCCGATCACACTGGGGAGAAAACCCAGCGTCCGGGCCTCTAGGCGGCTAAAAGTCGGGCTCGCGGGCTTGACGTTTGCGGCTGAACGGGCGATGCTGCGACCAACGTGGAGCATGCAGCGAGAGCGAAGTGGACAGGCGTGTGCCGTTCGGCTACACTGCCCCTTTGCGCTGCCCTTTGACGACCCGTGATGCTTGCTCACGTTGCGAGGTTGTCTGGCGTGCGTGTAGTCAGTCCGCCGCGAGCCCTCGGAAGGACATCTGTTGGCAGCCTCGCGCAACGCCTCCGCCGTACCCGCTGGTCCCCGTCGCGTCTCTTTCGCGCGCATCCAGGAGCCCCTCGAAGTTCCTGATCTTCTCGCTCTGCAGACCGAGTCGTTCGACTGGTT